>NZ_LR733252.1:3797804-3842849 GCF_902506475.1 Pseudomonas sp. 8BK
GAGCCTAGATCAGGCAGGGGGGCGGGTAGCGGGCGGGACTCGATACGCATGGGGCGGGGTTCTCAACATCATGACGGAGCGAAACGTAGGATGGGGCGGGCCGCGTAGGTTGAGCCTGCGACACCCATCGTATGGTCGGTAGTTGATGGGTATCGCAGGCTCAACCCACCCTACCAAGCTAAGCCTTAGCGTTCGCCAGCAAGCCACTCAATCGGCAGCTCATGCTGACCGCGCTCATCGGTGACGAACAGCTCGCCGTCGCTGATCATCACGCTCCAGTTCAGTGAGCGCGGCATATCCAGCGCCAGCTTGGCCAGGGCCTCCTGATCGAGGGCGACGACGTTGATATTTTTCAGGCTGCGCACCGGATCGAGCACCTTGGTCTGCCATACGCGCAGATTGCCATACGCCACCAGGCTGAATTTCTCGGTACGCCGCGAACACCAGGTAATGCGCTCACTGTCCGGCTGACCGACTTCGATCCAGTGCAGCACGCGGTCATCCAGGCTCTTTTCCCACAACGCCGGCTCATCCACATCCGACAGGCCGCGACCGAACGCCAGCTGCTCGTGATAGAACAAGGCATAGGCCACCAGGCGCGCCGCCAGGCGTTCTTCGGTTTCCGAAGGGTGTCTGGCCACGGTAAAACGCAGGTTTTCATAGACGCTGCGGTCCATGTCGGTGAGGTTCAGTTCGATTTTATAAGTGGTAGACGGCAGGGCCATGGACGGGGCTTCTTGGCTATTCGGAAAGGCCGCAAGTCTACCCTGAATCCAGGCCGATTGCCTTGAACAGGGATGGATGGCCGCAGGCAACGCTGCGCCGAAACGTTATTACAAACGCTGTAACAGCGCCTGCAACGCCAACTCCGGCTCAAGCTTCCACAGGCCATAACTGAGTGGCAGACTTTCCAGGCCAGCGCGGGCCAACACCAGGTAGCGTTCCAGTTCGAGAAAACCCTCGCCCTCGCCGGGAAAACCGATCAGGTCGATGGCCAGGCACTTGTCGCCACGCTGGCAGAAGATATCCAGCAGCAGCCCGGCCAGCGGGTAGCCGGCCCAGGTGCTGACACCATTGGCTTCGAGCGCGGCGCAGACCTCGCGCTGAAAAGCGTCCTCAGCGGTCGTTGCGCGGGCTGCTGACGCGAACGGGCGAATCGACTCCAGATAACGGCGCAGCAGGTTTTGCGCCGGCAACTGCTGTTCGTCGCCGCTGAACAGCAGCACCTGACGCTCACGGGCGCGGGTGATGGCAACGTTGAACATGTCCGCTCGATTAAGGTAGGTAGCAACCTGAGCACCGCCGCCGTGCATGGCGAAGCTGATGATCATCAGGTCGCGCTCCTCGCCCTGAAAGCCGTAAGGCGTGGCGATCAGCAGGCGAAACTCAGCCAGTTGCTCGAGCGACAGCGTGGCAGCGACCTGCTTGCGAATCGCCTCGACCTGATCGCGAAACGGCGACAGCACGCCGACGCTCGGTTTGACCGGGCTGGCGGCATAGCGCGCCATATGTTCGCCGAGCAATGCCAGTACCCGCGCCACCTCGGCCGGATTGACCCCGTTGGCGCCGCGCTCGCCGCTCAGCCGTTCGAGCTGCAGGCTGTCGCAGCCCTCCTGCCCCGGGCGCTCTTTCATCACCCGTAAACGATTGGCGTAGAACCGCTGGTTGCTGAAACGAATCAGTGCGGGGCGGCTGCGAAAGTGCTCATCGAGAAAGATCACCGCTTGCTGATGGGCCAGTTGCAGGCCCATGAGATCCAGCACGCTATTGGTTCTATAACTCCAGCGCTCACCCTGCTCGTCCGGCACGTGCGCACGGCTGGCAAGGCGCGCCTCAGCGGCGATGGATAAAAACGAGATATGCCGCAACTGCCGCGCATCGCCTGCCACCACCGCGCGCTTGCAACGCTGGAAGGCCGGCAGCGCCGAGGCGATATCGCACTGAGTCGCCTCGTCCATCACCATCACATCGAACAAACCGGCGCGCAGCGGCAGCATGCGATGCAGCTCGTCGAGGGTCACCACCCAGATCGGGAACGCCGCCAACAGGCGCGCCGGATCGATATCCTCGAACAGCGCCAACTGCCGCTGCGAGTTGCGCGCGCGGATCGCCTGGTTGTAATGCACGAATGTCTGCCGATCCTTGGCCAGCAAGCGCTGCAAGCCCAATGCCCGGCACGTATTCAGGTATTCACGACTGAGTCGCTGACGACGCTGCTGACATTCGCGCAACTCATCGAGCAGCGCCCAAGGCCGTGCGCTGGCAGAGATGCGCTGGCGCACCCAGGGCACCTGCAACCACCGCTGCCAGAAGCTCAGGCTGCCACGCTCGGCGCGCAACAACAGGCGACTCCAGGCCAGCGCCTGCTCGCCGCGGCGGCGAAAAGCCCGGCTCAGGCGCTGCTCGTTGCGTTGCAGGCTGCTGAGTTCACGGCGCTGCTGGCGCTCGCAGCCCTCCTCGACCGTTTCGAGCTCGCCCTGCAGGGCCCGCGCCAGGCGTTCGCGCAGCCCTTTGAGCTGGCCCTGACCATCGCACTCCAACACGCCGTCACGCAGGCCGAAGTCGTCACGCAGCTTTTGCGCGATAACTTTCACCGCCTGTTCGCTGCGGCTGACCAGCAATACGCTTTCGCCTTGCAGGTAGCGATCCAGCGCCAGGGCCGCCAGGGTGTAGCTTTTGCCGGTGCCCGGCGGGCCGCTGATCTGGCTCAAGGGATAGCGTGCGGCATTAGCCAATGCGCGGCACTGGGCAGCGCTAAGTTGCGCCGGCAGATTTTCCGGCGAACTGACAGCGGCCTCACTTGCTGCAGTCGCCGGCTCGCCGAGTAACTGGCGCAGCGGCGGCGACAGCTCGCTGGCCGCCTGCAATTGTTGCAATTCGTGGGCGATGCCACGGCTGCCGGTGCCACGTGGCACCAGCGCAACCATGGCCCCAGACTGCAGCGAGAGACTGCGCCGACGTTGCGCCTTGTCCAGCACGGCCACATCGGCCAAAACGGGAAAACCGGCAGCTGCGACAACATCCGGCACCTGGGTATTGGCCACCACCCAAGACAACAGTTCGCCCAGAGCCAGGCTATCCAGCGGCTCGCTGGGCAGCACCAGCCCGGCAAACGCATCCTGTTCTTCGCCGCCGAGCAAGCGCCGCAACAGTCGCCAATTACCGTGAGGCTGCTGCAGATCGATAGTCAGCAAATGGCTCTGCGCGTCAGCTGTGCGCTGCAATCGAGCTTCGTAATAGAACAGTGGACCGCAGACCGGTACGGCGGGTGCATCGGCCAAGGTCAGTCGCCCGCAAATCGGCAGCACGCCGTAAATCAGCTGCAGCTCGCGCTGATAGAGGCTTTGTTGGCGCTCCAGGGCGGCGCCCAACTCCGCATTCAACGGCAGGCTGAGCAAACCACCACTGACCAGCTCTTCGCGACCGCCCAACCAGGCCCAGCGCTCGGCCGGCAACTTACTCAGGTTATCCAGATCCAGCTCGCGGCTGTCGGCCAGGTAGCAACTGCGGTAGAAGCCGATAAGCCGGTGAACGGGCGACGAGTCGTCCATCAGTTATCCACGTAACGCGCCCACAGGCTTTCAAACTCACGACTGAAAGCCGCCAGCAGCTGTGGGTTGTCGACCACCATAAAGTTCTCTTCGTTGCTGGTGCTGGCGCTACGGGTCCAGTTGAAGCTGCCGTTGAGCAGCAGGCGACCGTCGAACAAAGCGAACTTGTGGTGCATATGGAAGGGGCCGCTATCGATGCGCAGCGGTACGCCCTTATCGCGCAGCCACTGCACATCGCTGCCGGCGTCGAACTGTTTCTCGTTGTCGCTGATTACCCGCACGGCCAGGCCGCGCTGGTGACAGGCGAGAATTTCCTCGCTAAGCAGATCATCTGAGATGGTGTAGACGCAGATATCCACAGTCTTGCGCGCCTGCCGGCACAGCTCGCGGATCTTGCGACGGCATTCCTCGCCGGGGCTGAAATGGGCGCTGGCCAGGTTGCTGGTAGGCGCGATATTGGCGTCCAGGGTCTTGATTACCTGCTCCAGCCACTTCAGCGCCAGCTCGGCATTCTCCGACTGACGAATCAGCTCACGGACCAGGGCAAAGGCGCGGTTACGCATATAACGCACCTGATCGGGGGTCAGTTCGCTGCCAAGCTGGCGCAGCTCATCACGTTCCTCATTGCTCAGGCGCAGATCGACCAAACTGTCACGCAGTTGCTGATCGAGACGATTGAAATCCATTTAACCTCCTTGCCGTGCGCGCGGCGTGTAGCGCCAGGCCGCATAGAGCCCACCGCACAGCGCACCGGCCAGATGATATTCGAATGACACGCCCTGCTGCGGCAGCAGGCCGAAGACCCAACCACCATGTAGAAAGAACACCAGCACCGCCAGCAGCAGATCGAGCCAGCTGCGGCGAAACCAGGCCCGCGCCAGCAGCAGCGCCCACAACCCGAACAACCAGCCGCTGGCACCGACGTGGATACCCTCGCGGCCGAACAACCAGACCAACAGCCCACTGCCGAGGATGATAAACAGGCTGGCCTGGATAAAGTCGCGGCGCGACTCGAGCAAGGCCAGCAGCCCCAGCACCAACAGGCCACTGAGGTTGCTCAACAGATGCATCCAGCCGCCATGCAGCCAGGGCGCAAACAGCACGCCCGGCAATGACTCAAGCCGCCGCGGAATAACACCCCAGAGATTCAGGCTGTAACCACTCAAGCTGTTACCCAGCTGCAGCACCAGCATCAATGCGGCAATGCCCAGCAACAGCTGCACGCGCGGCAACAGCCCGGCCTTCATGGTGTTTCGCTTTCGCTGTCACCACCCAGGCGCTGTTCATGGCCCAGTTGCTCGCCAAGATCACGCAGCTGGGTGGAGATTTCCAGCATGCGGTTGTGGGTGCGCAGGTCGATATCGATCTTCTTGTCCATGGCGTGGATCAACGGAAGGAAGCTGTTCTGCAGACTGTCGGCCAGACTCTCCAGCACCTTCTGCACGGCCGGTTGTGGCGGCGTGATCACCTCCACCTGCGGGCGCAGCTTACCCAGACTATCCAGGCCGGCGAGCAACTCGGCCCAGGGAATCGTCGGCGCTGCGGCTTGCTCGCCCGGTGCCAGCTTGGCCAGGCCACGCACACCCTCGACCAGATCATTGAGCTGCGCCACCATGCGTCCGCCGACATCGGTATCGCTGCCGCCCATGGCCTTGTTGCGCATAAAGTCGCGCTTGATCTGCGCCCAGCGCTCGGCTTGTACGTCGGTCATATTGCCGCGCAACTCGGCGAGTTTGAGCAGGTTTTCCTCGGCGCCGGTCGTCAGTAACTGGGATTCACCCTGGTAGTGATCGGCGATCAATTGCAGCACCTCGGCATCGTTCATCACCGCGCTGATCTTCTCCGCCATCTTGTTCATATTGCGGTAGCTGCCCTGCAGCTTGAACGGCGGTTCGGTGCGGTACTGATCGGCCTGGGCGGCGCTGGCGATGTACTGCTGGTTGACCCGACCGACCACATCGCGCACCTGCATCAGGCGCTGCAAGGTGGTGACGATTTCGTTGACCTCAGCCGCGCTGTAGCTGTGGCTCAGTTCATTGCTGGAGAACGGCTTGCCTTCGGCCTTGGCGACGAAGCGATAGACGTCAGCCATATCGCGGGTGGCCAGCGGTGCCAGCACCGGGTTGGAGGTCAGGCCGTTCTCGATGTAGGACAGCGCAAAAGCTTCCTGCATGCCGCCCAGGGTGTCGCCGAGGTTATAGATGTCGGCGCGGTTGGCCAGCATATCCGGGATCTTGAATACGTCGCCGGACTCGGTATAGGGGTTGCCCGACATGATCACGCAGAACTTGCGCCCACGCATGTCATAGGTGCGCGTGCGGCCCTTCCACACACCTTCGATACGCCGCGTGCCATCACACAGCGAGATAAATTTCTGCAGGAACTCCGGGTGAGTGTGCTGAATATCGTCGAGATAGAGCATCACGTTGTTACCCATCTCCAGCGCCAGGTTTAGCTTTTCCAACTCCTGGCGTGAAGTGGCATCCGGCGCCTGGGCAGGGTCCAGGGAACGCACTTCGTGACCCAGCGCCGGGCCGTTGATCTTCATAAAGATCAAACCGAGGCGGTGGGCGACGTATTCCATCAACGTGGTCTTGCCGTAACCCGGCGGCGAAATCAGCATCAGCAAACCGGACAAGTCCGAACGACGATTCTCCCCGGCGGTGCCCATCTGCTTGGCCAGGTTGTCGCCGATCACGCCGAGATAGACATCATTGATCAGCTTGTTGCGCACGAAGGAGCTGAGCGGCTTGGGCTTGAACTCATTGAGGCGCAGCGCCTCGCGCTCGCGCGCCACCACTTCCTGGCGCAATGCCTGATAGCGCTGCAAACCGGGCAGAAACTGCTCGCGGTGCACACGCAGGCGAGCGAAGAAATCGTCCACCGCCAGCACCAGTTGCCGTTCGCTCACTCGTGGGTGTTCGCCCATCAAGTCCTTGGCGGTAAAGCGCAGATCCACTTCGGTGATGCGCTTGGGTAGGTCCTCGGCAAGCAGCGTCAGGGCCACGGCTTCAGGCACATAGGCACTGAGCGCGGCGAACTCCTGGGCCGCGCAAAGGCCGCGCAGCCAGTTCTCCACCAGCGCCCATTGCGCCGCTGGGCGATCCTGCAGTTGAGTCAGGGTTTGCTGATAGACATCCCACATATGCGCCGTCTGCAAACGCGCCTGCAAACCGGCCAGCAGCTCGCGGGCGTATTTGCTGAAAACGAATTCGATGCGCTCGGCGGCCAGCTCCTGCACCAGGTATTCCGCCGCCTCGACCAGCGTTGCCGGAGTCAGACTCATGCCCTGCTGGGCGATATAGCCGGCCATGGCCTCGGCAACTTCCGCCTGCAACTGCAACAGGCTGTCGCGCTGGCCGAACAACTGCTGGATATGCCGGGCACTGCGCGCGCGCTGTGGCCATTGCTTGGCATCGTCGCGACGCTGCGCCTGGCCCCAGAAAAAGCTGGCAAAAGCACGGGGCAAGGCGCCGTAGCTAAGCAGTCCAGCGCTGTCGCGCAGCGGCAACAATTGGGTGAGGATCAACGCCGCATCGTGGTCGTGAATGCCCTTCTCGTAGCCTTCCTTGTAGCGCGGCGCGGCGAAGTCGCGAATGCTCTTGATCAGCGCATCCGGCTGGGTCAACTGTTGCTTGAGCAGGTCCAGGCTAAGCCCATCGCGGCCGGCATCGGCGGCGGCCAGCACTTCACCGGCCAGGTATTCGGCGCGATACAGCGTGGCGGACTCGGACTCCAGGGCTACCTGCCAGAAATCACGCAGCGCTTCCAGCTCGGTGTTCTGCAGCGGTTCGAGGAATTCGGTGCCAGTCAGGTGCAGATAGAGCTGATCGCCACGCGGCATCAGGGTCAGGTCCAGCTCCTGGGTGTTGACGCTGAAGCGGTGGCGCGGGCCGAGCTTGATGACGTTGCCGCCCTCCTCGAACAGCTCGCTCTTGTCGCGCAGGCTGCGCACCGCCTGATCGCGGGCGGCCTTGAGGCGTGACTCGACGTCTTCAGCCTTGACGCTGTCCTTCAGCTCGCGCAGGCGCTCGGCCAGTTCTCGCAGCTTGAGAATCAGCGGATCGGAAGCGAAGAAGGCGTTCAGCTCATCCGGTTGGGTCAGGCGCGCGGTGCGCCGCCCGAGGCTTTCCAGAATCCGCCGCGCGGCATCGAGCAGGCCCTGGGCCTTGCGCTGACGCTCGTCGAGCAGCGCCTGCTTGTGCGCCTCGAAGGTTTCCAGCAGTTCTTCACGCTTGGCCAGAATGTCGCCGAGGAACTGCTCCTGATCGCCGAACTGGCTTTCCAGCTCTTCCAGTTGTACCAGCAGGCGCGACAGCTGTTCGTCGCAGCGCTCCGGGTCCTGGGCCATGGCCAGGGCATTGGTGATGCCCTGGCTGAACAATTTGAACTGGGCGCCGAACTGCGCCACGGTCTCCGCCGAGCCCAGGCCCTTGCGCCGCTGTTCGGCGCGGGCCTTGGCCTGGTTAAGACGGGCGTAGACCTCGGAAATCGACTCGACGATTTCGGTACGCTGGGTAGCATCGTCAATCGGCAGCGAAGCCATCAGGCTGGACAGCATATCCAGGTTGCCGGCCATGGCCTGCAACGCCACCAGCGGCTCATTCAGTTGGCTGACGCTTTCGGCCTTCTGCGCCTGGGCGTCGAGCTGGGCCAGCTGCAGCACATAAGGCTCCAGCGCCGCCTTGCTGGCGAGGAACGCCGAGGTGGCGGCCGCGACCTGCTCCTGGGCCGTCAGCAGCTCGGTTTCCATGGCGTCGATGCGCGCCACGTCGATATAGCGGTAATCGCGAATGGTCAGCAGCTGGCCACGCTGGGCGTTGATGCCATTGAGCGCGTCGACAAAGTGCTGCACCTCATCCCAGCTATCGATCAGTAGGCTGGATAACAGCGCCTGCTGCCGGGTTTCCGCCTCGGCCATGGCGCGAGCCGATTGCTGGCGAATGCTCTCGACCTTCTCGAATTCGTCGAGCACCAGTTCGCCAGTTGCGGCGATTTCACGCAGCAGAGGCGCCATGCCCTGGCACTGAGCATCGCCCAGCCAGTGGTAGACGTCGAACAGGCGGCGAGTGTTCTGGCACAGCTGGGTATAACGCTGCACCGAGACTTCCGGGGTTTCGATTTCGCGACTAAGACCCAGCAGGTCGGAGACGCCGCGCACCAGTTCGGCGTTGCCGATGCGCCCGAAGAAGCCGCTGCGCACCGGTTGGCGAGCGGCGAAATCATCGCTGCAGAACGGTGTCTGCCAGATCTGCATCGGGTGGATACGGGTCGGCTCTGTGCCTTCGGCGGCGAAGATCACCATGCGCCCGTCTTCCAGGCGCGCATAGCCGTGGCCGAAGATCGGGTTGTGCAGCTGGCGATTGATCATGTTGTAGGTGAACAGCGCCGAGCGGCCTTCTTCCGGGTGGTAGAAGATGTACTGCACGTCCTCGCCATTGGGCGAGCGCACCGCGCGCTTGAAGCGCATGCCAGCCATGGGCTGCTCGAAGGCCTTGGACTCGCCATTCTGCAGGTAGTAGCCGCCGGGAAAGATGATGCCGTGGTCTTCCGGTAGCTGCACGCAGGCCTGGCCGATGGCGTCGATGCGCTCGACCTTGCGCGTCAGGCTGTTGAACACCAGGTAGCGCCACTCTTCTTCGCGGTATGGCAGGACTTTCAGCAGGATCAGGCTGCCGAGTTTGGCGTACTCGATCTGCGCGTCGTCCAGCGACTGAGTCTTGTCCACCACGGTTTCGCGGTAGATGCCCAGGCCGTCTTCGGTATTGTTCTCGACCTTGACCGTGAGGTCGCCACCGATGGTCTCGACAAAGATGGTGTCGAGGATATTCATATGCGGATGGCGGCCATTGACCACCATCTCGCGGGAAGTTTTCTGCCACTCGAAATCGAAAGGCGCCGGCAGCGCGATATCGCGCTCGCCGCGGTTGTCGATATAGCGAACTTCTTTGCCGCCGTCGGCGATCGACCAGCGGAACACCCGGATATCGCTGATCCGCTCGCCGATCTGGAAGCTGGCCAACAGCTTGCCGTCACGCACCAGCAGCTGCAGCAAGTGGGTGTTCTTGTAATAGGTGTAGAGCTCCTTGAAGTCGTTAACGAAGCTGCTCTGACCGAGAAAGCTGTCGGCCAGCGCCACGCTCTCGGCTTCATAGCCTTCGTCCTGCTCGCTCAGGCGATACAGGGAGAACACATCCTCGACGCGGGTTTCCTTTTTCAGGCCGAGGAACACGTTGTAGCCAAATAGCAGGTTCTCGCCGACCTGGACGATATCGCGCGCCGTGCAGTTGTTTTCGGTACGGATGCGTACCCGTCCGACCACCTCCATCTGGCTGCTGCCGAACTCCTGCAAGCGCTGAGCATTCAGCGCCTCGGTAGTCTGCCGCAGGCGCAGGCCCTGCTCCTGCAGGCGCTTGTGCAGCACCTCATAGGCACCGCCTTCGGCGACGGCCTTGTCCAATACATCCTGTGGTTGGGCTACGGCTGGAGCATCCGACATCGTGGTCTTCCTGAATCTGCGCTGTCTGCTAGCAAGGTGGGGTGACGCGAAGGGGCGGTTTCACGAGCCCCAACAGCAAAGCACATGGTTCTACTTTTTTAGGCACCAATCTTTTGGGTTATTTCGGCCAGTTTGTCGCGCATCGCCTGATCGAGCTCTTCGGGCTTGATATGCGCAATGATCTTCTTCAGCACGCGAATTTCATTGTCATCAATCACCCCGTCGCGCTCGGCAATATTCAGCAGCGCGCCCAGCTCCTGCACATCCAGACGGCCGTCATTGGCAAAGCACTGGATCGAACGAAACGACATTTCCAGATAATCCCGTGGTTCTGACATAAGGCTTCCTAATTAGAGATAAACGGGCCATTCAAGGAGTTGGCTTTCGCCAACCCCAAGAGGACATCCAACTTATTGGTAAGACGCTGGTTTTCAGCCATTACCGGCAAACACTTAGCTCTCGCTGCTATCCACAGCCGCTGGCGTCTTGCTTTCGCCGACGCGGCCGTTGAGCAGACGGGCCAACACGTCCTGCACCACCGGGCTCTTGCCGACCACACCTTCGATGGCCTTGCCCACCGACAGCGACTTGGCGAAGGAATTGAAGAAGTCGCCTTCGCCGCCGACGATTTCGATCTTCGCCTTGGCCAGCGCGGTGGACAGCACCTCGGCCTGATCCTTGGCGATGTCCTTGTTGGCCGCGATGGCGGCCATGGCTTCCTCGAAGTTCTTCTCCAACTGCATGCGGAATTCTTCGTGCTGACGGGCGCTGTCGCTGAGCGCATCGAGCGCGCCGAACTTCTTGCCCAGGCCCTCGGCCTCGGCATTCAGACGCTCCAGCAGTACATGGGCCTCGGCCATACCCAGGTCCTGGGTAGCCTTGGCCTTGGCTGCGCCGAGCTGTTCTTCGCCACGCGCCTGAGCACCGAGCTTCTCTTCCAGCACCTTGGCATCGGCCAGGCCGTCTTTTTCCTTGGCGGCAGCTTTGGCTTCGGTCACCCGTGCCTCGGCCAGGCCCTTTTCCTGCTCACCCTTGGCTTCGGCAATCAGTTGCTCAGCCTGCACACGGGCTTCTGCCAGGCCTTCCTTCTCCTTGGCGGCGGCGGTGACTTCACGCACCCGCGCATCGGCCAGACCAGGCGCCGCGCGCTCGGCTTCGATACCTTCGGCCATTTTCTTCTTGGCTTCGGCCTGCTTGGCCGCAGCTTCCAACTCGGCCTGAGCCAGGTTGTTGATTTCCACGGCCTTGTGCTGGGAACGGGTCTCGTCGGCTTCGGCCTGCTTGACCTGCCGCACCAGCTCCTGCTCGGCTTCGGCCTGGGCGTTGAGCACCATGACCTGCTTGGCCCGATCCGCTTCGGACACTTCACGCACTTCCTTGATGCGTTCTTCTTCCTGGGCCACGGTCTTCTCGACCGCGACGCGCTCACGGATCACCCCAGCAATGTTCTTGCGCTCGACTTCCAGGGCCTTTTCTTTCTCGATGCGCTGCAGCTCGACTTCACGTTCGCGCGAGACGACTTCCAGGTCCTTGGCACGGGTGACTTTTTCCACTTCGATAACCACCGCACGCTGACGGTTCTGCTGCGCCACTTCGACTTCGCGCTGGTGGTTCTCGGCGCGAATATCCAGCTCCTGCTGGGTGGTGATGCGTGCCTGCTCGGCTTTCAAGCGCTCTTCTTCCTTGACCTTGAGGGTCTCGGCTTCTTCGCGGGCGCGGATGGTTTCGATCTCGCGCTTCTGCCGTGCTTCGGCATCGGCCTGCTGACGCTCAAGCGCCAGGGTCGCCTCGCGGGTTTCCACATTCTTCTTCTTGATCGCCAGCTCTTCGTTGCGCTCCAGGTCATTAGTGATGACGTTCTGCGCAGCAGTCAGCTGAGTGATCTTGCGGATACCCTCGGCATCAAGAATATTGCTCGGGTCCAGCGACGCCTTGGAGGTTTGCTCCAGGTAATCGATGGCCACATCTTCCAGCACATAGCCGTTAAGGTCGTTGCCGATCACCTCGACGATACGGTCACGGAATTCCTGACGGTTCTCGAACAGCTGGACGAAGTCGAACTGCTTACCGACGGTCTTCAGCGCTTCGGAGAACTTGGCGTTGAACAACTCATTGACTGCCTCACGGTCAGAGGCACGATCCACCCCAATAGCCTTGGCCACTTTGAGCACGTCTTCTTGCGTTTCATTGACGCGCAGATAGAAGGCCACGGTAATGTCGGCACGCATGTTGTCCTTGCAGATCAACCCGTCCTTGGCGCGACGATCCACTTCTAGGGTGATCAGGGAGATCTTCATGAACTCCTTGAGGTTGATCACCGGATAGACCAGCGAACCGGTGAAATGCACCTTGGGGGTGGAAGACATATCGTTGACGATCAACGCAGTGCCTTGGGGAACCTTGATATAGAACGCCTTGAACAGCACGTAAAAGGCAAAAAGAAAAACAAAAAACAGACCAAGACCGGTCAAGAACAACATCAGTACTTCTGGCATTTTAAATCGTCTCCTTGATAGCGGGTCAGAGCCCGTTGAATTCGTCTTCGCTGACCACTCGGTAGGCGTGCTCTGCCTCCAGATACTCCAGCAGCACCACCCGATCCCCGCGCTTGAAACCGCAGGACTTATCGGCACGCACACGCAAAATCAGCCCCGCGCCGCCGTCTTCCAGCGTTACTTCGCCATGCTGCAGGGTGACCCGCCCACTGCGTACCACGGCAGTCTGACCGAGCACCGACTTGCGAGTAGTGCTCTGTGATTTTTGGAACAGCGAACGTAGCGGCCGACACAGTGCAGCAGTGACCGGTACGGCCGGCACCAGTGCCAGGCCGATGGCGAGCAATCCCAGCGGGTAGCGCAGCCAGCCAAAAGCGATATACCGCAGCACAAACATTTCGATCAGATAGCACGCCACCCAAGCGAAGAAGATCAGCAGGCTCAGCACCAATGTCACCGGCACACCGCCCAGCCCCAGCTTCATCAGCAACCCGGCCAAGCCCTCAAGCTCAATCCCTTCACCATCCAGCGAAACATCCCCG
Source organism: Pseudomonas sp. 8BK (assembly GCF_902506475.1). Lineage (NCBI taxonomy): Bacteria > Pseudomonadati > Pseudomonadota > Gammaproteobacteria > Pseudomonadales > Pseudomonadaceae > Pseudomonas > Pseudomonas sp. 8BK. Next base: position 3,810,892 of record NZ_LR733252.1, read on the forward strand.
TCGAGTGCGTCTATCTCGAAAATGCCCATAGCAGCAATCAGCCAATACAGGAACACCGCACACAGCAGGAAGCTAAACAGCACCACGGGGAACGTCAGCGAAGTCTGAAAGAACAGCTCCATCTTCTTTACATCCTGGTAGTAGAAGAAGCGGGAGCCGCAGCTCCCGCATGACCGGCTCAGGCCTCGGGCTTGACCCGACCTTTCAGCCGCGCTAGCACGCTATCGGCACTGGCGTTATCCGGTACGATACCGGCAGCGCGCAGCTTGACCTCCAGAGCATCATCCGGCGCACTGGTTGCGGCCAGTTCCGCACTGGCTTCCATCATGGCTGCACGCTCGGCCTGCTTGAGCTTGATGCGCTCCAGCGATTCGACCGCGGTATGCAACTTGGCCTGCGAGCCACCATAGCGCTGCGCCACGGCCATCTGGGCTTTCTGCACGCTTTCCGTGGCCTTGACCGTATCGACCTGTTGTTTCAGGCGTTTGATATGCCCTTCTGCCTGGGTCACGGCTTTGCGCAACTGCGCCACACTGGCCGCGAAACCATCGGCCTGTTCACGGTCGCTGGCTTGTTCGGCTTCCAGATTGGCGATCTTCTCGGCAACTTCCTTGGCCAGGGTTTCATTACCCGCATCCAGGGCCTTGAGCGCGTACTGCTCGTACTCGGCGATCTTCGCCGTGCTCTTGCCCAGGCGATCACTGGCCAGCTTCTGTTTGGCCATGATTTCGGCCAAGGCTTCCTTGGACTTGCGCAGCTCTAGATCGGCATCGCGGATCTCCTGATCGAGAATACGCAGCGCCTGGCCGTCAACCACGGCCTCACCCACTTCATTGGCGCCGCCACGCAGCGCTGTCAGCAATTTGCTCCAGACGTTCATAGCATCACTCCTTAGCGTCAGCCTTGAGGAAGCCTTCATAGGCTTCGGTGGCCTTGATCACGTTGTCGGCCAGCAATTCGATCTCGAACACCACGTCGGTCAATGACGACGCCGAACTCAGCGCACCAAACATGGTGTAGCAAGGCTGGCCGTCCGGCAGGGTTTCCAGACCGATAGAAGACAGCGGAAACAGTTTGTGCGTGCGCAGCACCTGCTCATTGAACGCCGCGCTGTCGCACACATCGGCGGCAGGCCACAGCAGGCCCTCGACCACGATCTGCTCACCATAGACGGCAATAAACAGCGGCAGATCGCCATAGTCGTGCATGGTCACGTGCAAACTGGCATCCGAGCTTTGAATCAGCTCAATGCTCGCTTGCCCGCCCTTGAATAGCTCAGCGGCCGATAGCGCATCGTATAAAGCCTGTGCAGTCCAAACCTGCGGCATGCTCATACCCTCCTCCTTTTCCATTGAAGCCAGCTTTAATGAGTGCGGCTGGCGAAGTTTCCGCTCGAACGCCATAAGCAGCGGGGCATGCTCTGGCAATATCCAGACTTCCTTCTTGACCAACCCCTGCTCGCGCAAACGCTGACGAAAAAGACGCTGGTAATGGGCTGATGATTTGTTTTCCATGGACGCAGACTAGACCTACACATGTAATGAATCAACACATCACATGTAATATTTTAAAACGCATGTTTGTGGATTTTCAGGCACGCGCAAGCAAACCGCTCAAGAGCAGCGCCGCAAAGAACACGCAGGAAAAAATCGCAGGAGGGAAACCATCCAGGGCCAGCAGCGCCGAGCATCCATTCGTGACGGCAATTTAACGCCATATCGCCCACCAACTAAACAGCTAAATCTGCCAACCCCATCGCAGCCGCAACGCCTGATAGCGGACATTGAAATATGACTCAGCACTCACAATCGAATAGCCTTGGCCAGCCCGCCACCCAACGGAAGCCCTTATGAGCACAGCCAACAAACCCCTCGCCGACCTGAAAGTGATTGAGCTTGGCACCTTGATCGCCGGCCCATTTGCATCGCGCATCTGCGCCGAGTTCGGTGCCGAGGTAATCAAAGTCGAGTCACCGGATGGCGGCGACCCGCTGCGCAAGTGGCGCAAGCTGTACGAGGGCACGTCGCTGTGGTGGTTTGTACAGGCGCGCAACAAGCAGTCGATCACCCTCAATCTCAAACACGAGGCCGGCCGTGAGGTGCTGAAGAAGTTGCTCAGCGAGGCGGACATTCTTATTGAGAACTTTCGCCCAGGCGTACTGGAAAAACTCGGCCTGGGCTGGGAGGTGCTGCACGCACTGAACCCCAAGCTGGTGATGGTGCGCCTTTCCGGCTTCGGGCAGACCGGACCAATGAAGGATCAACCAGGTTTCGGCGCCGTGGGTGAATCCATGGGCGGGCTGCGCTATATCACCGGTTTCGAGGATAGGCCGCCGGTACGCACCGGCATCTCGATTGGCGATTCGATCGCCGCGCTGTGGGGCGTGATCGGCGCGCTGATGGCACTGCGTCATCGCGAGGTCAACGGCGGCAACGGGCAGATGGTGGATGTGGCGCTGTATGAGGCGATCTTCGCCATGATGGAGTCCATGGTGCCGGAGTTCGATGTGTTCGGTTTTATCCGCGAGCGCACCGGCAATATCATGCCCGGCATCACGCCCTCCTCCATCCATACCAGCAGCGATGGCAAACATATCCAGATCGGCGCCAACGGTGATGCGATCTTCAAACGTTTTATGCAGGCCATCGGCCGCCAAGACCTGGCCGATGACACGACGCTAACCAGCAATGATGGTCGCGACGCCCGACGCGATGAGATCTATGGCGTAATCGACCGCTGGGTCGGCTCGCTGCCGCTGGAGCAAGTGCTGGCAGCCTTGAATCAGGCTGATGTCCCCGCCAGCCGCATTTTCAGCGCCGAAGACATGTTCCACGACCCGCAATTTCTCGCCCGAGAAATGCTTCTATCGGCCAAGCTGCCCGACGGCAAGGCCTTCAAGATGCCCGGCATCGTGCCCAAACTGAGCGACACACCGGGAGAGGTGAACTGGGTCGGCCCGGAGCTGGGCGAGCACAATGAACAGGTGCTGAGCGGGCTGGGTTATAGCCGTGAGCAGATCGCCCAATTGCATAGCGATGGCGCCATCTAATCAGCAACCCAAGCAAACGGGCTCTAGCTAGCAGGCCGCGTTAACGCAGGACTGCCAACGCAGGCAGCGCCCCAACAACCTGCTAGAGGTGAACGCCGTATTTGGCGTAGATCCCCTCAATAATGCCGCGCCGCTTGAGCGTCAGAATGGCCGCATCCAGCTTATCCAGCCAAGCTTCGTGGCGCGGATGAACGCGCATGCTGACATCGAAAGAGCTCATTACATCGCCAATCTCGAGATGACGGTAATCCGGAGTCTTGGCCAGGCTGTATTGCGCAATCGCCTTGTTGACCACAATTTGATCAAACCGCGATTTCGCCAACATCTCCAGCAGCTGCGCTTCATTCAACGCATTGCGCCGATCGAGCTGCCCCGCTTCAATCAGCGCGCGCAAGTCAGGGTAGGCATAACCACGAACCAGCCCTACTGACTTGCCGCGTAAATCCTCAGGCCGCGCCACCGGGAAAGCCTTACCCGGGGCAAACATCATGACATCAACAACCTTGCCGAACGGCACCGAAAACACTCCAGGGGTCGGCTGACTGCGCACCCAACCCGGATAGACTCCCGGCTCGATATCGAGCTGCCCACCATTGAACAGCAGGCCAATACGCGGATAGGGATAGTACTGCACGCTGAAGGTGTCACCCGTGAGCTTGCCTAGCTCATCGAAGATGTCCTGATAGATACCGGTTTTCCCCTGCTCGATCATCATCGGCGGGTAGTTATAAAAGCCGACTTCAAAGGTAGCGGCGTTGACGCCAGCCAAGGGACAGACACCACACAGCAGAAAAACCACATTGCTCAACCACTTCACGCCATCACCCTACTACCCCTACCGTACGATGCACTGCCGCTAGAACGCGCCAAACAACCAGGCGACTGCAGCGCCCAGCACAAGTAAGCCTAACAACCAGAAGATACCGCCATGCCCGCCCGACTGCACTACCGAGGCACCATCCGGCTGTCGCTCAAGCGTGTAGCCATCCACGGCCTCCTTGGCCTCTTTCAAGCCAATACCCTTGAGCTCACGCAGCAATTTGATTGCCTCGATTTTCTGCCCACGCTCAAGTGCCGCTATCACCTGCACCGGCAAATCCTGATCAAACTCAGCCATGGCACACTCCAGCCCAACAAACTACCCAGAGCATAGCCGCAAAAAAAGCCGGCCCCTTACGGGTACCGGCTTTATCGACAAGCGCCAGACTTACAGCGGCTTGCCGCGATTGCCGTGCTGAGCCACGAAGCTCTGTACGGTTTTCAGATCATTGGCCAGTACCGTGCAGCGCTCCTCGCGCTCGAACAGATCCGCCAGATGCGCGGGCAGCGCCGGCGCCTGACCAACACCGGCCTTCTCCACCGCCTCGGGGAACTTGACCGGGTGCGCAGTGCCCAGGATCACCATCGGCGTCGCCAGGCTGCGGCGGCACTCACGAGCGGCACGCACGCCAATCGCGGTATGCGGATCAAGCAGCTCACCACATTCGCTGAACACTTCGGTGATGGTTTCGCAGGTCTGCGCATCGTCCACCGCGAGCGAGTCGAATAGCTTGCGCGCCTCGGCCCAACGGTCTTGCTCGACACTGAAACCACCACCCTGCTTGAAGGTGGCCATCAGCTCGGCGATTGCCGCGCCGTTGCGACCGTGCAGGTCGAACAGCAGACGCTCGAAGTTCGACGAGACCATGATGTCCATGGACGGCGACAGGGTCGGGTGCAGTTCATCCTTCACATACTGATTGCCGCTCATAAAGCGATGGAGGATGTCATTGCGGTTGGTGGCGACGATTAGCTGACTGATCGGCAGGCCCATGTTGCGCGCCAGGTAGCCGGCGAAGATGTCGCCGAAGTTACCGGTCGGCACCGAGAACGAGATGGAGCGTGCCGGGCCGCCCAGTTGCAGGGCGGCATGGAAGTAGTAAACGATCTGGGCCATGATCCGCGCCCAGTTGATCGAGTTGACCGCAACCAGGCGCGTGCCCTTGAGGAAGCCCTGGTCAGCAAAGCTGTCCTTGACCATTTCCTGGCAGTCATCGAAGTTGCCTTCGATGGCGATGTTATGGATGTTGTCACCGAGGATGGTGGTCATCTGCCGACGCTGCACCTCGGACACACGGTTGTGCGGGTGCATGATGAAAATGTCAACGTTGTCGCAGGCCTTGCAGCCTTCGATGGCCGCCGAGCCGGTATCACCGGAGGTCGCCCCCATGATCACCACGCGTTCGTTGCGCTTGGCCAGTACATAGTCGAGCAAACGGCCGAGCAACTGCAGGGCGAAGTCCTTGAACGCCAGGGTCGGACCGTGGAACAACTCCAGCACCCACTCGTTGCCGTTCAGCTGACGCAGTGGCGCGACAGCGTTATGGGCGAACACGCCGTAGGTTTCTTCGAGGATCTTTTTGAAGTCGGTATCCGGAATGCTGCCGGCGACAAACGGGCGCATTACCCGGAAGGCCAACTCGTGGTACGGCAGGCCGGCCCAGGAGGCGATCTCTTCCTGGGTGAAACGCGGCAGGTTTTCCGGCACATAGAGGCCGCCATCACTGGCCAGGCCAGCGAGCAGCACATCTTCAAAATTCAGGGCCGGTGCTTGGCCACGGGTACTGATATAGCGCATAGGGGCAAACCTTCGGTTGAATCTTTAAAAGCCGCAGCAGCCTGCGGCCAGAGGCTGATTAGTTCAACTGCTCGACGCGGATACGCACAACGCTGCCGACCACATCGTCCAGCGCTTCAAGGGCGTTGATCGCCTCATTGATCTGCGCTTCGACCACACGATGAGTGACCAGGATCATCGGCACCAGACCATCTTGCTCCTCGACTTCCTTCTGCATGATCGACTCGATATTGATCCCGCGCGCCGACAGGATGCTCGCCACCTGAGCCAGCACGCCCGGGTGGTCCTTGGCCTGAATGCGCAGGTAATAGGCGCTCTCGCAGGCTTCGATCGGCAGAATGGGGTGATCGGACAGAGAGTCCGGCTGGAAGGCCAGGTGCGGCACGCGGTTGGTCGGATCGGCCGTTAGCGCGCGAACCACGTCAACCAGATCGGCGATAACCGAGGACGCAGTCGGCTCCATGCCGGCGCCGGCGCCATAGAACAGCGTGCTGCCAGCGGCATCGCCGTTGACCATCACCGCGTTCATCACGCCGTTGACGTTGGCGATCAGGCGGTCGGCCGGGATCAGCGTCGGGTGCACGCGCAGCTCAATGCCCGCAGCAGTGCTGCGCGCGATGCCCAGGTGCTTGATGCGATAGCCCAAGGCTTCGGCGTAATTCACGTCAGCGGTGGTCAGCTTGGTGATGCCTTCGGTGTAGGCCTTGTCGAACTGCAGCGGAATGCCAAAGGCGATAGAAGCCAGGATGGTCAGCTTGTGCGCGGCGTCGATACCCTCAACGTCGAAGGTCGGATCAGCTTCGGCATAACCCAACGCCTGCGCTTCGGCCAGCACATCGGCAAAGGCACGGCCTTTTTCGCGCATTTCGCTGAGGATAAAGTTGCCAGTACCGTTAATGATGCCGGCCAGCCAGTTGATGCGGTTGGCCGCCAGGCCTTCACGAATGGCCTTGATCACCGGGATACCGCCGGCAACGGCGGCTTCGAAGGCGACGATCACACCCTTCTCACGGGCCTTGGCGAAGATTTCATTGCCGTGCACGGCAATCAGCGCCTTGTTCGCGGTGACCACATGCTTGCCGTTGTCGATGGCCTTGAGCACCAAGTCCTTGGCCAGGGTGTAACCGCCGATCAGCTCAATAACGATATCGATCTCAGGGTTGTTCACCAGCTCGAAGACATCGCTGGTCAGGCTAATACCGGTGGTGTCGTACTGCGGCTTGGGCGAGCGAATGGCAATCTGGGCGACTTCAATACCACGCCCTGCGCGCCGGGTAATTTCCTCGGCGTTTCGCTTGAGTACATTCAACGTACCGCCACCGACGGTACCCAGCCCACAGATGCCTACTTTCACCGGTTTCACACTGAACTCCCCATCTGCACTGCGTAAAACGGCCGGAGCAAGCCCCGGCCGTAGAAAAAGAGCCGCACCATACGAAGCGGCTGTTTATTAGTCAATCAGGCGCGAGCCTCAGATCACTTGGATTCCAGTGCTATTTTCGCCAGCTGCGGTGCTGGTTGATAGCCGGGAATGATCTTGCCGTTGGCCAACACGATGGCCGGAGTACCGCTGACCCCGATCATCTGCCCGAGCGCGTACTGCTTGGCTACCGGGCTGTCGCACTGAGCATCTGCAACGCCTTGGCGGCTCTTCGCGCGATTCATGGCATCCTGCTGGTCCTTGGCGCACCAGACATTCGACAACTCTTTTGCCGCCGCGCTTTCCAGCCCCTGGCGCGGGAAGGCCAAATAACGCACCTCAACACCCAGGCGATTCAGCTCAGGCACTTCGCTGTGCAGCTTCTGGCAATAGCCACAATCGGTGTCGGTAAATACAGTGATATGGGTTTTCGGCTGCTTGGGCGCAAACACCACCATTTCCGAGACTGGGATGGCATCCAGCAGCTTGACCACACCCTTGCTCTCGGCAGCCTCGGTCAAGTTAACCGGCTTGCCATCCTTGACCTGAAAGAGGTAGCCCTGCAGCAAAAACTGACCATCTTCGCTGGCATAGAGCTGGCGGCCGCCTTGCAGCTGTACTTGGTACAGACCGGTCATCGGGCTTTCGGCAATGGCCTCGATTGGCAGCTCAGGGTCAATCGCCTTGAGAGTACTACGGATCGCCTGATCAGGATCAGCGGCAACACCCATAGTGCTGACTAGCCCCAAGGCTAACGCGACAACAATGCGGTTGAAACGCATACAAACTCCCAACAGAAGATGACTTAATAAAGGATGACGCAGCCTACCATATAAGCCCACAGAGACCGACCACTGCAGGCTGGACGGCGCGCTCAGCCGCGCGGGTGGTGCCGCGCATGCAACTCCTGCAGGCGCGCACGAGCAACATGGGTATAGATTTGCGTAGTTGAAAGATCGCTATGCCCCAGCAGCATCTGCACCACACGCAGATCAGCGCCATGGTTGAGCAAATGGGTAGCGAAGGCATGGCGCAGGGTGTGCGGCGACAGACTCTTGGCAATACCCGCTACCCTGGCCTGGTGCTTGATGCGATACCAGAAAGTCTGCCGGGTCATCTGCTCGCCACGCAGGCTCGGGAACAGCACATCGCTGGGCTTGCCATCAAGCAGAAATGGCCGCGCCTCCTTGCTGTAACGCTCAATCCAGGCGATCGCCTCTTCACCCAGCGGCACCAGGCGCTCCTTGCTGCCCTTGCCAAACACCCGCAGCACGCCCTGACGCAGATTGACCTGTTCCAGCGTTAAGCTGATCAGCTCGCTGACGCGCAAGCCACAAGCATAGAGCACTTCAAGCATCGCACGATCGCGCAAACCAATCGGATCTTCCAACTCAGGAGCGGCCAACAGAGCCTCGACATCGGCCTCGGACAACGACTTGGGCAGTGGTCGCCCCAGTTGCGGTAAATCCACCTGCAGCGTCGGGTCACGACTGATTAACTGTTCACGCAAGAGAAACCGGTAGAAGCCGCGCAACCCCGAGAGCAAGCGCGCGGTAGAGCGCGCCTTGTAGCCTTCATTCAGGCGCCAGGCCAGATGATCAAGAATCAACTCACGCCCCGCGTCGGCCAGTTGCACGTCACGCACCTGCAACCAACCATTAAACAGCGCCAAATCACTGCGGTAGGCAGCACGCGTGTGCGCCGACAGCCCTTTCTCCAGCCACAGGGCTTCCACGAAACGGTCAATCAAGGGGTGGTCGATGGCGGGCATGCGGAACTATGGCGGCAGGTTAAAGCGGGTTAGTCTTTCACAGCTTGGCCATGCAGGGCCAGGGCTCACCACAAGGACCCTTGATGAACGAACAGCATATTCTTCTGGCCTTTGCCGCCATCGGCGCAAGCGCCCTCGCCTGCCAGTGGCTAGCCTGGCGCTTACGCCTACCCGCCATCTTGTTTCTGCTGATAGCCGGGATACTTGCGGGACCTGTACTGGGTTGGCTGGACCCTCACGCCCTGTTCGGCAGCTTGTTATTCCCATTGGTTTCAATGGCCGTGGCACTGATTCTGTTCGAAGGCAGCCTAACCCTTCATTTATCCGAGTGGCGCGAGATCGGCAGCGTAGTAAGGCGCATGGTAACTGTGGGCGCACTGGCCACCTGGGCGGTCATTGCTGCAAGCACGCACTACCTGCTGGGTTTTGAGTGGGACATGGCACTGCTGTTCGGCACCCTGACACTGGTCACCGGCCCCACGGTCATCGTGCCCATGCTTCGTGTCGTCCGCCCGAAAGCCTCCGTCGCCAACATCCTGCGTTGGGAAGGCATTGTTATTGACCCGATTGGCGCGCTACTCGCCGTTGTCGTGTACAGCTTTATCATCGCTAGCAATGAAGGCAATGGCTGGAGCAATGGCCTGGTGACCTTCGCTGGCGTGATCGCCTGCGGCAGTGGATTCGGGATCGCCAGCGGTTGGGCACTGGGCCAGGTGTTAAAGCGCCAATGGCTGCCGGACTACCTGCATAACCTGGCCGTATTGGCCACCGTGCTGGGGGCGTTTATTGCCGCGAACGCAGCCATGCATGAGTCTGGCCTGCTCGCCGTGACACTGATGGGCATGTGGCTGGCGAATATGAAGGGCGTCGACGTTCGGCATATTCTGCACTTCAAGGAAAACCTCAGCGTGCTGTTGATTTCCGGCCTGTTCATCCTGCTGGCCGCGCGCCTCGACCTGAGCGCCCTACTCGCCCTGGGCCCGGCGGTATTGATACTGCTGGCCATCATCCAGTTTGTCGCACGCCCACTCAACGTGGCGCTGTCCACCTTTGGCTCCAGCCTGAACTGGCGCGAGCGAGCACTGCTGGCCTGGATATCCCCGCGCGGCATCGTGGCTGCGGCCGTTTCAGCCATTTTTGCCATCCGCTTGGAGGAACTGGGCTATGACGGCGCCCAACTGCTCGTGCCGCTCACCTTCGCCGTTATTATTGGCACCGTGGTCTTGCAGAGCGCGACCGCGCGGCCGCTGGCCAAACTCTTGAAGGTGGCAGAACCAGCCCCAAGCGGGTTTCTTATCATCGGGGCCAATCCGGTGGCTCGGGCACTCGGCACAGCACTGCAAGACCTCGGTAACCGTGTCCTGCTGTGCGACTCCAGCTGGGAAAACATCAGCGCCGCCCGCATGCAAAAACTACCGACCTACTTTGGCAACCCCACCTCACAGGATGCTGAAGCCCACCTGGATCTGGTCGGCCTTGGGCACTTACTCGCACTATCACCGTCCAGTGAACTGAACGCGCTGGCGTGCATGCATTTTCGCCACGACTTTGCCGCAAATCGCCGCTTTACCTTGCCCACTGGAACTGAAAGCCGACGCAGCGACAAACATCGCAGCCGCGACACCGTGCGCGGTCGCCCCCTGGGCAACCAGGAGCTGAGTTTCCCGCAGTTCGCCAGTTTCTTAAGCAAAGGCGCAGAGGTACGCACGACGACACTGACCAACACCTTTGACTGGCCGGCCTACCAGAATCTGCATGGTGACAAAGCTGTGCTTCTACTTGCTTGCGATCCAGGCGGCTGGATACATATCGCAACCCGACCGTTTGAAATTTTGCCGGGTCCGGACTGGATCCTGGTAGCCCTGATTAATGACCCGCAGGCGCCATCCAATAACGGCAAGCTCTAAAAGCAACAAGCTCGTCACCCTATCCTTGGATGGGTGACAGATATCAATTTGCAGCCCATGATTGCATCACGCCACTACAGCACAACGGTGCCTACGTATGCCCAGCCAACAGCATTCACGTCTTGGTCAGATTCTGATCAGCAAAGGACTGATTAACCGCGGCCAGCTGGATGCTGCCATTCAACTGCAACTCACCAACCATAAGCGCCTCGGCGAGACGCTGATCGAGCAAGGCTGGCTAACCGAACGCCAACTGAAAAAGGCCCTCAGCAAGCAGAATAACCTGCGCCTGGCGGCCACACTGGTCGCCGCCCTGCTCAGCCCCTTCCAGATTGCCAGTGCCGATGCGCCGCGCAATCTGCCCAGCGCGATTAGCCAGGAGCAAACACCGAGCGGCTTGCGCCCACTGACGGATATGGAAATGAGCAATGTCAGCGCACAGGGCCTGGACGATGTTCTGCAGGGCCTGTTTCTCCAAGCCGGCAGTGGTGACGGCCTAGGCACTGTTGGCCAGCTGAGCAAACTGGTGATGCCGGTACTGAGCAGCCTTGAGGCGGAAACCTCTATGAAGGATGTGCAGTACGACACCAGCAAACTGACCTCGGTGATCAATGCCGACGGCTCGGTGAATGTGCGCCTGCCCAGCTCGATTGGCGAGCTGCGCTTCGACAATATCCGCGTCGCTGGCGCCCCTCAGGGCCAGAGCGTGGGCAGCCTGAGCCTGCATGACATCGACCTTTCGCAAGCCTCGCTGAAAATCAGCCTGCACTAGCCACACTTGATAATCGGAACCTAGAAACGAAAAAAGCAGCCCTAAGGCTGCTTTTTTATTGGAAAACCGAGACTTAGCCCAGTTTTTCCTTGATGCGTGCTGCCTTACCGGACAGATCACGCAGGTAGTACAGCTTGGCTTTACGTACGTCACCACGACGCTTAACGGCCAGGCTGTCGACCAGCGGGCTGTAGGTCTGGAAAGTACGCTCGACGCCAACACCGTTGGAGATCTTACGAACAGTGAAAGCACTGTTCAGACCACGGTTACGCTTGGCGATTACAACGCCTTCGAACGCCTGCAGACGCTGACGGTCGCCTTCTTTCACTTTAACCTGGACAACAACAGTGTCACCTGGTGCGAAAGTCGGGATCTCTTTGCCCATCTGTTCAGCTTCGAGCTGCTGAATAATCTTGTTGGTCATGCTGCGCTCCTAAGACAGGCCTCGGCCGGTCATCGATACATTAACTATCGTCCCGCTGGCGGACGTATTCCTCCAGCAGCTTTTTCTCTTCTCCAGAAAGCGAGCGGCTTTCCAGAAGATCGGCGCGTCGTTCGTAGGTCCGACCAAGGGACTGCTGCAAACGCCAGCGCCGGATGTGTTCGTGGTTGCCACTAAGCAACACTTCGGGAACACGTTTATCCGCATACACCTCCGGACGGGTGTAGTGCGGGCAGTCGAGCAGGCCATCCGTAAAGGAGTCCTCCTCGGCCGAATCTGCATGACCCAATGCACCAGGCAAAAGGCGCGTTACCGCGTCGATCAGCACCATGGCCGGCAGCTCACCGCCAGACAGGACGTAATCCCCAATCGACCATTCTTCATCGACATGCGCTTCAATAAAGCGCTCATCAATGCCTTCGTAGCGGCCGGCAATCAGGATTAACGCATCCTCATTGGCCAGTTCGCGTACTGCTGACTGCGTCAGCTGGCGACCTTGCGGCGACAGGTAAATCACCCTGGCCGCACCACCTGTAGCCTGCTTCGCCTCAAGCAAAGCATCTTCAAGCGGCTTGATCTTCATCACCATGCCAGGGCCACCACCAAAAGGCCGATCATCCACGGTGTGGTGACGGTCAGTGGTGTAGCTGCGCGGATTCCAACAGGTCAATTGCAACAAGCCCTGTTTCACCGCCCGGCTGGTAATGCCGTATTCACTGATGGCAGCAAACATTTCCGGGAACAGCGTAATGACTTCAACGCGCAGATTAGACATCAGGCTTAGAAGTCCGCATCCCAGTCGACCCGCATTTCGCCAGCACTCAGATCAATCGACAACACGCATTGCTCGGTATAGGGCAACAGGCGCTCACGACCATCCAGACTGTCGGTGCAGGGTTTAACCACCAGCACATCGTTGGCACCAGTTTCTAACAAGTGATCAACCTTGCCGAGCAACTGCCCTGCTTGATCAATAACCTTGAGACCTTCCAACTGGTACCAGTAATACTCACCATCAGCCAATTCAGGAAACAGGCTGCGCGGCACACAGATCTCATAACCGGCGAGAAGACGCGCTTCTTCACGATCATCAAGACCCTTGAGCTTCGCGACCAGGAATTTGTCACTCCCGCGTCCGCTGACCAGCTCTACCTGCTTGACACTGCCTTCGCGCCTAAGCGTCCAGGACTTGTACTCCAACAGGTTTGCAACAGGATCAGTAAAGGAATACACCTTCACTTCACCGCGAACGCCATGTACTGAGTAGATCTTGCCGATAACGATCAAATCATCGGTAGAAACAGGCGTCGCACTCATATTGCTTAGGCCGCAGCCTTAGCAGCGTCCTTCAACAGCTGAGCAACACGATCAGAAGGCTGTGCACCAACGCTCAGCCAATGGGCCAGGCGGTCTTGCTTAACGGACAGGCGAACTTCCTGACCACGGGCGATCGGGTTGAAGAAACCGATTTCTTCTTTGTGCGAACCGTCGCGTGGGTTACGGCTGTCGGTCACGTTGATTTTGTAGAACGGGCGCTTTTTGGAGCCGCCAAGGGCAAGACGAATCGTTAGCATGTGAACATAGTTCCTGTAGTCGGTGCTGCAAATCTAAATGCACGGCGGGCATAGGGTGCCCGAAAGGCCGCATATTCTAAGGAATATCCGGACTTTTGCAAATGGCTTTTTCAGGCGCATAGGAGTGTGCAGTCAAGATTTGCTTGAGGGCCGCAGTCCAAACCGGCCAATCAGCTCCCGCAAAAGGCGGGTTTGCTGTAAATTCCCGCTTCAGCGGGGCCTGCGCCGACATCGCTGTCGACGCGGATTCCTTACATCTTCGGCAGGCCGCCAGGCATCATCCCACCCATGCCGCGCATCATTTTGGCCATACCGCCTTTGGCAGTAAATTTCTTCATCATCTTCTGCATCTGCTTGTGCTGCTTGATCAGGCGTCCAATGTCCTGCACTTGGGTGCCGGAACCCATGGCAATGCGTCGCTTGCGCGAACCACTGATGATTTCCGGATCGCGACGCTCCTGAGGCGTCATCGAGTTGATGATCGCCTCCATCTGCTTGAACTGTTTCTCAGCCGCGCCTTGGGCATTGCCCATCTGCGCCAGATTGACGCCGCCCATCTGTGGCAGCTTGTCCATCAGGCCGCCGAGGCCGCCCATGTTCTTCATCTGCTGCAGCTGATCGCGGAAGTCTTCGAGATCGAAGCCCTTACCCTTTTTCAGCTTCTTGGTGAGCTTCTCGGCCTTTTCGCGATCCAGGGTCTGCTCGGCCTGTTCGATCAGGCTGAGTACGTCGCCCATACCGAGAATGCGCGAGGCGATCCGGTCTGGATGGAAGGGCTCCAGCGCCTCGGTTTTCTCGCCCATACCGATAAATTTGATCGGCTTGCCAGTAATCGCTCGCACCGACAACGCCGCACCGCCACGCGCGTCACCATCGACCTTGGTCAATACCACACCCGTCAGCGGCAGTGCATCATTGAAGGCTTTGGCTGTATTGGCAGCGTCCTGCCCGGTCATGGCGTCGACCACGAACAGAGTCTCGACCGGTTTGATCGCCGCGTGCAGCGCCTGAATCTCCGCCATCATCTCGGCATCGATGGCCAGACGACCGGCGGTATCGACGATCACTACATCAATAAACTTGAGCTTGGCTTCCTTGATCGCTGCCTCGGCAATCGCCACTGGCTTCTGACTGAGATCGGAAGGAAAAAAGGTCACGCCAATATCATTGGCCAGGGTTTCCAGCTGCTTGATCGCCGCCGGACGGTAAACGTCGGCCGACACCACCATCACGGTCTTTTTCTTGCGTTCTTTAAGGAAGCGCGCCAACTTGCCAGCGGTGGTGGTTTTACCCGCCCCCTGCAGACCGGCCATCAGCACCACGGCTGGCGGCACGGCATTCAGCGCGAGGTCTTCGTTGGCAGCACCCATCAACTCTTCGAGTTCGGCGCGAACGATCTTTACGAACGCCTGGCCCGGCGTCAGGCTCTTCGACACTTCAGTGCCGACCGCGCGATCCTTGACCTTATTAACGAAGTCCTTGACCACCGGCAAGGCAACGTCAGCCTCGAGCAAAGCCATGCGCACTTCACGCAGGGTGTCCTTGATGTTGTCTTCGCTCAGCTTGGCTTTGCCAGTGACATTTCGCAGCGTCTGCGAGAGGCGGTCAGTCAGATTTTCGAACATGCGCGTTCCTTTCTGGCTCAAGCGAGCCGAGGGTGGGCTTACAACAGGTCGCGAATTATAGCGAAGACTGCAAGGCACCGACACCGCCAGACGCTTTCGTGGCGCACAGGTTGTATGCCACACTGGCCGCCTTTCGGGTTTGCCTGACAAGGATTTATGCACCCTCTGCTACCCAGCCTCGCCGCTGCCTGCCTTTATGCCGGAGCCGCACTCTATCAAGGCCTGCGCCTGCAACAGCGCAGCACGTCCAACAAGCGCCTGCTGATTGCACTCGGCACACTGGCACTGCTACTGCACGGCAGCAGCCTGTTTCTGCAGATGTTCGATGCCAGCGGCCTATCGCTGGACTTCTTCAAGGCCGCCAGCCTGATTGCTGTGGCCGTAATTCTGCTGACGCTACTGGCCTGCACGCGCATCCCGGTGGAAAACCTGCTGTTGCTGCTGTTCCCTCTGGGCTTTATCACCGTACTGCTCGCCCAATTTATGCCCAGCGGCACCACCCAGGCCATTGATGAAGCGCCCGGCATCCTGGCGCATATCCTGCTGTCGATCACCGCCTACGGCATGCTGACGATTGCGGTGTTCCAGTCGCTACTCCTGCTGCTGCAGGACCATCAGCTCAAGCACAAGCATCCATCGGGGCTGATCAAGAACTTCCCACCCCTGCAGACCATGGAAAGCCTGCTGTTTGGCTTCCTCTGGGCTGGCTGGGCGCTGCTGTCGCTCTCGCTGCTATCTGGCGCGCTATTTATCAGTGACCTGTTTGCCCAGCACTTGGCGCATAAAACCATTCTCTCGTGCTTTGCCTGGGTGGTATTTGCCGTGCTGTTGTGGGGCCGCCACCAACTCGGCTGGCGCGGCCACAAAGCCATTCGCTGGACCCTGGCGGGCTTCTGCCTGCTGATGCTGGCCTACTTCGGCAGCAAGCTGGTTCGCGAATTTATCCTGCATATCTGAGACCCCTTCCGTGGACGACCTTCACTCCGGCTACCTGCTTGGGCTGCTGATTTTTCTGATTCTGTGCTCGGCATTCTTCTCCAGCTCGGAGACCGGCATGCTCAGCCTCAACCGCTATCGCCTCAAACACATGGCCAAGGAAGGGCATAAGGGCGCCAAGCGCGTCACCACCCTGCTCAGCCGACCAGATCGACTGCTCGGCACCATTCTGGTTGGCAACAACGTGGTCAACATCCTCGCCGCCTCCATCGCCACTGTGCTGGCCGTGGATATCTGGGGCGAAGCCGGGATCGCAATTGCCACCGCCGGCCTGACCATCGTGGTGCTGATTTTCGGCGAAATCACTCCCAAAACCCTGGCCGCACTGCGCCCGGAACTGGTGGCCTTTCCCGCCAGCCGCGTACTGCTGCTGCTGCAACGCCTGCTTTATCCGGTGGTCTGGGCCACTAGCGCCATCAGCAACGTGCTGCTGCGCCTGCTCGGCGTAGACCCCTCGCAACGCGCCAGCGACAGCCTGTCCACCGAAGAACTGCGCAGCGTAGTGCGTGAATCTGGCGCCGGCATGCCGAAAAACCGCCAGAACATGCTGCTCGGCATTCTTGACCTTGAGCGGGTGACGGTGGATGACATCATGATTCCACGCAACGAAGTCACCGGCATCAACCTGGATGACGACATTGAAAGCATCATCAGCCTGCTGACCAATACAACCCATACCCGCCTGCCGGTGTTTCACACCGATATCAATCAGATCGAAGGCATCGTGCATATGCGCCAGATTGCCCGACTGCTGACGCACAACGAGCTGAGTAAAGAGGCGCTACTGGCGGCCTGCAACGAGCCGTATTTCGTGCCTGAAGGCACGCCGCTGTCGACTCAGCTGATCAATTTTCAGAAGCAGAAACGCCGGATCGGTATCGTCGTCGATGAATACGGCGACGTGATCGGCATCGTCACCCTGGAAGATATCCTCGAAGAAATCGTCGGTGACTTCAGCAACCAGGACACTCTGCGCAGCCCGGATATCCATCCTCAGGAAGACGGCACCCAGGTAATCGACGGGGCGGCTTATATCCGTGAAATCAACAAAGCACTGGACTGGCACCTGCCCTGCGATGGGCCGAAAACCCTCAACGGCCTGGTGACCGAGGCGCTGGAAAGCATCCCCGACAGCGCCGTGTGCCTGAAGATCGGCCCTTATCGCCTGGAGATTCTGCAGTCGTCAGACAACCGGGTAAAAAGCGTGCGTGCCTGGCAAACCAAGCCTAAGACGCATACCGAGCAGCCGGCGCAAGACTAACGGCCAGCCCCTGAGCCCACACGCGATAGCCCAGACCTGACGGGTGATAACCATCACGCGCCAGGTACTCGGCGGAAAACTCCAGCTCAACCGCGTGATGCCCGGCCCCCAGACTCGCCGCCAGCCGGCGCAGGCGCGCATCCAACAAGCCGGCACGTATGCCGAGCAAACGCCGCAACAACCAGGGCAAGGCAGAGAAATGCTGCAGTGGCGGCACACTGCTAAACGCCACCCGAACACCGCGAGCGGCCAACGCTTCAGCCATGCCGCCAAGTGCTGCCTCCCAACGCGGCAATGGGGTCAAATGAGTGGTGTCGTTGACGCCGAACACCAGCAGCGCCAGATCAAAGGGCTGATCGAGCACCTGCGGCAACAGCCGCTGATGGGCCTGCGCGGCGGTAATGCCGTTTTCACCGCAAGCACGCCAGGCAACCGGACGACCGCTGCGCGCAGCCAGCGCCGCAGCCAACTGCCCTACCAGCGCGGCATCCAGCTCATCCACACCCACGCCCACCACGGTCGACTCACCCAGCACCAGCAGACGCAATGGCTCACCCGGTAGATCCGCGCCCGCCACGCCACTCAATGGCCCTGCAGCTGGTGGTAGGCGCAGTGCGCTACGACGCGTGCGCACTGCCAGCGGCAAGGCAATCGGCGCCAACAGCGCCAAGCCCAGCCACCAGGCATAGGTGCGCAACGCACTCACAGCTCGACCTTGACCGCCTGCGCCGCACGCGTAGCCTTTGCGCGCGCCGCTTGTAACGACTCATCTCGCGCCAGCGCCACGCCCATACGGCGCTGGCCGCTGACCTCCGGTTTACCGAACAGGCGCAGAGCAGTATCCGGCTCGGCCAGTGCCGCACCGAGGTTGCCGAAGCTGACTTGCTGCGACTCCCCCTCAACCAAGATCACCGCAGAAGCCGATGGGCCGAACTGACGAATGACCGGAATCGGCAAACCGAGAATCGCCCGCGCGTGCAGGGCGAATTCGGACAGATCCTGGGAAATCAGGGTAACCAGGCCGGTGTCGTGCGGGCGCGGCGAAATTTCGCAGAACCACACCTGATCACCTTTGACGAACAGCTCAACTCCAAACAGCCCACGCCCACCCAGCGATCCGGTAACCGCCAGAGCGATACGCTCGGCTTCGGCCTGAGCTTTGGCGCTCATCGGCTGCGGCTGCCAGGACTCCTGGTAATCGCCCTTGACCTGCCGATGACCGACCGGCGCGCAGAAAGTGGTGCCGCCACTGTGGCGCACAGTAAGTAACGCGATTTCATAATCGAAATCGATAAAGCCCTCGACGATCACCCGCCCTTTTCCGGCGCGGCCACCGGCCTGGGCGTAGTCCCAGGCGGCCTGCAGATCATCCAGGCTTTTCAGCACCGACTGGCCTTTGCCGGAAGAACTCATGATCGGTTTAATCAGACAGGGAAAGCCGATGCTCTCCACCGCCACGCGACACTCTTCGAATGAGTCGGCAAACTGATAGGGCGAGGTCGGCAGCCCCAGCTCTTCGGCGGCCAGGCGGCGGATACCTTCACGGTTCATGGTCAGCTGTGCAGCGCGAGCGCTGGGGATGACGGTGAAACCTTCATTTTCCAGCTCGACCAGAGTCGCGGTGGCAATCGCCTCGATTTCCGGGACGATGTAGTGCGGCTGTTCCAGCTCGATCACTGCACGCAGGGCCGCACCATCGAGCATGTTGATCACATGGCTGCGGTGTGCCACCTGCATGGCCGGCGCATTCGCGTAACGGTCCACGGCAATCACCTCGACGCCGAGGCGTTGCAGCTCGATCACCACCTCCTTGCCCAGCTCGCCAGAGCCACACAACAGCACGCGGGTCGCGCTCGGCGACAAAAGGGTTCCGATACGGGGCATGGTGAATCCTCAAACTGATCAAGAAAGTTAGAACCTGCTCACGATCCGCGAGCTAGAGCACTGCAAGACAAAAACAGGCGAGGAAGCGGAGTTTACGAGCTGTAAATGAGCATTCCGAGCCTGTTTTTAACGCAGCAGGGCCGACGCGCAGCAGATCGTGATCCGGTTTTTACAGCAGAATGCCTTTGGCCTTGGCCCGCTCATGACACTGCACCAGCACCTCACGGCGCTCACTGTTCTCCATCAGGCTCCAGCGGGTGATTTCGGCGACCGTACGCTGGCAGCCGATGCAGATATCTTCATCGTCCAGCGCGCAGACATGCACGCAGGGCGAGGCGACGGGACGTTCCTGCGATTGCATCAGTCGTCCTGCTCCTGCAGATCACGGGCATAGCGCTGGGCGTTGTGCACGTAATGGGCGGCGCTGGCTTCGAGCATCTTCTTCTGCGGCTCGGTCAGTTCGCGCACCACCTTGCCGGGCGAGCCCATGACCAGCGAGCCATCGGGAATTTCCTTACCTTCACCGATCAGGCTATTGGCGCCAATGATGCAGTACTTGCCGATTTTTGCACCATTGAGAATCACCGCATTGATGCCGATCAGGCTGTAATCACCCACCGAGCAGCCGTGCAGCATGGCGTTGTGGCCGATGGTCACGCCAGTGCCGATGGACAGCGGAAAGCCCATGTCGGTGTGCATCACCGTGCCGTCCTGCACGTTGCTGTTCTCGCCGATATGAATCAGCTCGTTGTCGCCACGCAGCACAGCGTTGAACCACACGCTGGCACCCGGCTCCATCCTGACCTTGCCGACCAGCGTGGCATTCGGTGCAACCCAGCTGTCGGCATGGGCCTCGACTTGGGACGAACCCAGGCGGTATTTCATGGATGCTTCCTCATAGGCTCAGGTGAGCTTGATAAAGTACTCGGGCGGCTGGTGCATATCGATATGCACATCATCGAACACCAGGTTGACCAACTCGACCAACATGATCGCCGTTAGCCCCCAGATCTTATATTCGCCATAACGGTAACTCGGCACATACCAGCTACGCCCGAGGTAATCGATACGGTGGGTGGTTTCCCGCGGGTCGTCGCGAAAGAACGCCAGCGGCACGGCAAATACAGCGGCAATCTCACCGTCGTTGGGTTTGTACTCGACAAAATCCGGCACCACACCGACATAAGGGGTGACCTGAATACCATGGCGCGATACCAGCGTGCTGAGCGGCCCGATCACCTCGACCAGCCCAGGCGGCAAGCCGATTTCCTCTTCCGCCTCGCGCAAAGCGGTCTCGATCAGATCGGCATCTTCCGGGTCACGCCGACCACCGGGAAACGCCACCTCACCACCATGGGTGGACAAACCGCTGGCGCGCAAGGTCAGCACCACTTCCGGCTCATCACTGCGGGTGATGGGCACCAGCACTGCGGCCTCAGGGTAACGCTTGTCGGTCTGCAGAATGTGCGGGCTATAGCCACGCATGCGATGGAGCAACTCGTCCAGCATGGGGATTCTCAGTCTTTTGTTCTGCGTTCGATCATGGCACGAAAGCAGCGCACGGCCCAAGCCCCGAACCACGACTGCAATCATCCGGACACCCGGCAACTCAGTCTGCCAGGCCGCTTGCCGAGCAGCCGAGATGCGCGCCAAGATAACCAACACGCAGCGAGGGTCTGGCATGAAGTTCTGTAGCAACTGTGGTGGCGCGATCAGCCACATCATCCCGCAGGGTGACAACCGCCTGCGCCACGTCTGCGCGCAGTGTCAGACCGTGCATTATCAAAACCCGCGAATCATCGCCGGCTGCCTGCCGGTGTGGGGCGAACAGGTGCTGCTGTGCCGCCGCGCCATCGAGCCACGGCGTGGCTACTGGACCCTGCCAGCAGGCTTTATGGAGAACGGCGAAACCCTGGAACAGGCCGCCGCCCGCGAAACCCACGAAGAGGCCTGCGCGCGAGTGCGCAGCCTGAGCCTCTATACCCTGTTCGACCTGCCGCACATCAATCAGGTGTATATGTTGTTTCGCGCGGAGCTGATCGATCTGGACTTTGCCCCGGGCGAAGAGAGCCTTGAGGTTCAGCTATTTCACGAACAGGACATCCCCTGGTCAGAGCTGGCTTTCCCGACCATCGGGCGTACCTTAGAATGCTACTTCGCCGACCGCGTGCAACAGCACTTTCCGGTCCGCAACGAGCCGCTCGAAGCCTTGCGCGCACATTACAAGAAAGCCTTTTGATCCATGGGAATTACGATGCGCTGGTTGTTCGCCCTACTCTGCCTGACCGTTGCCCTGACTGGCCACGCCAGCACCACCCCGACCCTTAACGGCAAAACCATCGACAAAGTGCTGGTGGTCAAGTCCGAACGCAAGCTGCACCTGATCAGCCGCGGCAATACCCTCAAGTCCTACCGCGTATCGCTGGGCAAACAGCCTGAAGGGGCGAAACAACGCGAAGGCGACCTGCGCACCCCGGAAGGCTTCTACTGGATCGACTGGCGCAAGACCAGCGACAAGTACAACCTGTCGATGCACATCTCCTACCCCAACGCCCGCGACCAGGCGCAAGCGCGCGCCAAGGGCGTGTCGGCCGGCGGCATGATCATGATCCACGGCACGCCGCTGGACGAGGAATACCCCGAATGGTTCTTCCACACCCTGGACTGGACCGAAGGCTGCATCGCCATGAAAAACACCGACATGCGAGAAATCTGGGCCTTGGTCAAAGATGGCACGCTGATCGAAATCAGACCCTGATCGACCGACATAAAAAAGGCGCCTTAGAGGCGCCTTTTTTATGAGCTAGAACTGGATATCTGACAGCCGCCACACTTCAAAAGCCGGCGTCTCATAAGGATGCTGCTTCTTCATGGCCTTGACCGCGTCATGAATCAGCTCGTCAGCCACCACCATCTCGACTTTCCACTCCGCCACTTGTTCGACCTGTCCAGGCTGACCAATAAATGGCTGACTACCTTCCAGAGCACGGAACTGGCCCTGCCCCAGGGCTTGCCAACAACACTGATCATAATGGCCAATACGTCCGCCACCGGCACTGAATACCGCGCTTTTCACGGCATCCAGATGAGTTTCAGGCACATAAAAACACAGCTTGTACATCGAAGTCTCCGCCGGCAAGACTGATAAAAACAGCTCGATAATGATGCCACACAATAATGGCATTCTGCCTTATTGGGTATTCGCGCAACCCATCACACTTGCACCCTATGACCGGGCAATGTGCTGTGTGTTCAACGCATTAGCTCAATCAGCCAAGTTATACCCGCGCCAGAAACGCCGCCAACGGGCCATGAAACCGCTTACCGGCAGGTTATGACTGCCATCACAGTAAGGTAGACGTTGCGAGCGTGCACAACGGCAAAGCAGCAGAAACTGTTCACGCTCAGGCCGCAGCTCAAGCGCACCAGGGCAGGCGGAAACACAATCGGGAAGCCGGGACGAACGTCCGCAGCGGCACAACAGCAAGGTATCGCCAGGTTTGACCTGGCGCACCTCAGGCAGAATCGACGCAGGCTTACTCGACATAAGCCCGCACCAACCGGATCAATCCACCCAAACGCGGGCGTTGCGGAACATGCGCATCCAGCCTGCATCTTCCTGCCAGTCATCCGGCTTCCAGGAGTTCTGCACGGCGCGGAACACCCGCTCCGGGTGCGGCATCATGATGGTCACGCGGCCGTCGCGACTGGTCAGACCGGTGATCCCCCGCGGCGAACCGTTGGGGTTGGCCGGGTAGGTTTCGGTGACCTTGCCGTGGTTGTCGATAAAGCGCATGGCCACGCAGCCGGACAGATCGGCCTCAAGCAGGGCCTCCTCGTTCTCGAACTCGGCATGCCCTTCGCCGTGGGCGATGGCGATCGGCATACGCGATCCGGCCATGCCCTGCAGGAAGATCGATGCCGACTCCTGCACCTGAACCATGGCCACGCGCGCCTCGAACTGCTCCGAGCGGTTGCGCACGAAGTGCGGCCAGAACTCGGTGCCAGGGATCAGCTCGTGCAGGTTGCTCATCATCTGGCAGCCGTTGCACACGCCAAGGGCGAAGCTGTCCTTGCGCTCGAAGAACGCCTGGAAACCATCACGGGCACGGGCGTTGAACAGGATCGACTTGGCCCAGCCCTCACCGGCACCCAGTACATCGCCGTAGGAGAAGCCGCCGCAGGCAACCAGGCCCTTGAACTCTTCAAGACTGACGCGGCCGCTGAGGATATCGCTCATATGCACGTCGATCGCGTTGAAACCGGCGCGATCGAAGGCCGCTGCCATTTCCACCTGGCCGTTGACGCCCTGCTCACGCAGTACGGCGATCTGCGGACGTACACCCTTGCGGATGTACGGCGCGCTGATGTCCTGATTGACGTCGAAGCTGAGCTTGGCCGACAAACCTGGGTTTTCCTCATCGAGGATGGCGTCGAACTCCTGCTCGGCGCACTGCACGTTGTCGCGCAGACGCTGGATCTGGTAACTGGTTTGCGCCCACTGGCGCTGCAACAGACGGCGCTGGCCGCCGAAGACCGGCCGACCGTTGAAGCTGATGGCCACGTCATCGCTGTTGACCGGCTGACCGATCACTGCCACGCAGTCGCCCAGACCGGCGGCACTGAACTGTGCCAGCACTTCCGGGGTGGCGTCCTGATGCACCTGGATCACCGCGCCCAGCTCTTCGTTGAACAATACGGCGGCCAGCTCGGCGCTGCTATCGGCCAAGGCGTCGAGGAACAGGTTCAAGCCACAGTGGCCGGCGAAAGCCATTTCCAGCGCAGTTACCATCAGGCCGCCGTCGGAACGGTCATGGTAAGCGAGGATATGACCGTCAGCATTCAGACCCTGGATTACCGCAAAGAACGCCTTGAGGTCTTCGGCGTCATCGACATCCGGCGCCTGGGTGCCGAGTTTGCCGTACACCTGGGTGAGGATCGAGGCGCCCATACGGTTCTGCCCACGGCCCAGGTCGATCAGGATCAGGTCGGTTTCGCCCTTGTCCATGCGCAGCTGCGGGGTCAGGGTCTTGCGAATATCGCTGACCGGAGCAAAGCCGGTCACCACCAACGACAGCGGCGAGGTCACGCTCTTGTCCGCGCCTTCGTCGCGCCACTGGGTTTTCATCGACATCGAGTCCTTGCCCACCGGGATGGTGATGCCCAGCTCCGGGCACAGCTCCATGCCGACTGCTTTCACGGTGTCGTAAAGACGCGCGTCTTCGCCCGGGTGGCCAGCAGCGGCCATCCAGTTGGCGGACAGCTTGATATCGGACATCTTCTCGATGCGCGATGCGGCCAGGTTGGTCAGGGTCTCACCAATCGCCATACGCCCGGATGCTGCAGCATCCAGCAGCGCCAGCGGGGTGCGTTCGCCCATGGCCATCGCTTCACCGGTGTACACGTCGAAGCTGGTGGCAGTCACAGCGCAATCGGCCACCGGCACCTGCCACGGGCCAACCATCTGATCACGAGCTACCAGACCAGTAATGGTGCGGTCGCCGATGGTGATCAGGAAGCTCTTGCTGGCCACGGCCGGGTGGTGCAGCACGCGGGTTACGGCTTCATCGATGGCCAGGCTAGTGGCATCGAAATCATCGCCCAGCTCAGCTTCGCGGGCGGCCGAACGGTGCATGCGCGGCGGCTTGCCGAGCAGCACTTCCAACGGCATGTCCACCGGGGTGTTGGCGAAATGGCTGTCAGTCACGGTCAGGTGGGCTTCTTCAGTGGCCTCACCAACTACCGCGAATGGGCAGCGCTCGCGCTCACAGATGGCCTTGAAACGCTCGAAATCGACGGCGCTGACGGCCAGCACGTAACGCTCCTGGGACTCGTTGCTCCAGATCTCGTGCGGGGCCATGCCTGGCTCGTCATTCGGTACATTACGCAGCTCGAAACGGCCGCCACGGCCACCGTCGTTGACCAGCTCCGGGAAGGCGTTGGAAATACCGCCCGCACCAACGTCATGGATGAAAGCGATGGGGTTGTTGTCACCCAGCTGCCAGCAGCGGTCGATCACTTCCTGGCAACGACGCTCCATTTCCGGGTTCTCGCGCTGTACCGAGGCGAAATCCAGGTCAGCCGAGCTGGCACCAGTGGCGACCGACGACGCGGCGCCGCCACCCAGGCCGATCAGCATGGCTGGGCCGCCGAGCACGATCAGCTTGGCGCCGACGGTGATCTCGCCCTTCTGCACGTGATCTGCACGGATGTTGCCCATACCGCCGGCGAGCATGATCGGCTTGTGGTAGCCACGCACTTCTTCGCCACGCGGGGTCTGGATCGCCTGCTCGAAGGTACGGAAGTAGCCGGTCAGGGCCGGACGACCGAACTCGTTGTTGAACGCCGCGCCACCCAGCGGGCCTTCAATCATGATGTCCAGCGCGGTAACAATGCGCTCAGGCTTGCCGTACGGCACTTCCCAGGGCTGCTCGAAACCGGGAATGTTCAAGTTGGATACGGTGAAACCGGTGAGGCCCGCCTTCGGCTTGGCACCGCGGCCGGTAGCACCTTCGTCGCGAATCTCGCCGCCGGAACCGGTGGACGCACCGGAGAACGGCGAGATAGCCGTCGGGTGGTTGTGGGTTTCCACCTTCATCAGGATATGCACGGGCTCCTGGGTCGCGCCGTACTGACGGGTCTCTGGGTCCGGGAAGAAGCGACCAGCGACACTGCCGACGATCACCGAGGCGTTGTCCTTATAAGCGGACAACACGCCTTCGTTGTGCATCTGGTAGGTGTTCTTGATCATGCCGAACAGGGATTTCTCTTGGCTCTCACCATCGATATCCCAGCTGGCATTGAAGATCTTGTGTCGGCAGTGCTCGGAGTTGGCCTGGGCGAACATCATTAGTTCGATGTCGTGGGGGTTGCGCCCCAGAGCGTTGAAGCTGGTCACCAGGTAGTCGATTTCATCTTCGGCCAGGGCCAGGCCCAGCTCGACGTTGGCCTTCTCCAGCGCAGCGCGCCCACCACCGAGGATGTCCACGGCAGTCAGCGGCTTGGGCTGAGCGTGGCTGAACAGCGCAGCGGCGCCTTCGAGGTTATCCAGCACCAGTTGGGTCATGCGGTCATGCAGCACGTCCGCAACCTGCTGCGCCTCGGCGGCATTCAGCTCGCCGCTGACGTAGTACGCCAGGCCGCGCTCGATGCGCTGAATCTTCGCCAGGCCGCAATTGCGAGCAATGTCGCTGGCCTTGCTCGACCAGGGCGAGATGGTGCCAAAGCGCGGAATGGTCAGGAACAGGCGGCCGCTTGGCTCCTGCACCGGCACACTCGGGCCGTATTTCAGCAAACGGGCCAATACCTGCTCTTCGTCGGCACTCAGAACGCCGGTAACCTCGGCGAAATGCGCAAACTCGGCATACAAGCCGGTGACCGCAGGCACCTTGCTGGTCAGTTGCTCAAGCAGTTTGCCGTGACGGAAAGCAGAAAGGGCGGGAGCGCCGCGCAGGATCAACATCGGGGACAGCCTCTGGGAAGGGGTGTACTTTGAGGCCGTGCATTCTAGCCTAAAGCGCCGCCAACGGCACCCGTGAAGGCGGGCCAAACGTAGCGACTGCGCTAGCAGAGAAGCAACCCGCTGTCGAGATATGGCGCGCCCCATGCTTTGCGTATACTGCGCCAATGTTTGCCCAATCTGCGTTCCGTGTGCGCTGCGCCTGCTGGCTGTCGGTGATCGGAATCCTCCTGCTGCTCGGCGGCTGTGCTGAAGAACCCAGCACACTCGAGCGCGCTCAGGCGGAGGGTGTACTGCGGGTGATCACCCGCAACAGCCCGGCCACCTATTTCCAGGACCGTAACGGCGAGACCGGCTTCGAATACGAGCTGGTGAAGCGCTTTGCCGACGATCTGGGTCTTGAGCTGAAAATCGAAACCGCCGACAACCTCGACGAGCTGTTCGCCAGCCTGAACAAGCCCAACGGCCCCGTACTCGCTGCCGCCGGCTTAGTAGAAAGCGACGGACGGCAGCAACACGCACGTTTCTCCCTACCCTATTTGGAAGTCACCCCCCAGGTGATCTACCGCAACGGCCAGCAACGCCCGACCCGCCCGGATGATCTACTTGGCAAACGCATTCTGGTACTTAAAGGCAGCAGCCATGCCGAACAGCTGGCCGCACTCAAGCTGCAATTACCGGAACTGACTTACGAAGAATCCGCTGCCGTCGAGGTAGTCGACCTGCTGCGCATGGTTGATGAAGGGCAGATCGACCTGACCCTGGTGGACTCCAACGAGCTGGCGATGAACCAGGTGTACTTCTCCAACGTACGCGTGGCCTTTGATCTGGGCGATGCGCAAAACCTGGCCTGGGCCACCGCCCCTGGTGAAGACCGCAGCCTGCTTGACGAGATGAATGCCTTTATCGAGCGCGCGCACAAGAACGGCAGCCTGCAGCGCCTGAAGGATCGCTACTACGGCCATGTTGATGTACTCGGTTATGTCGGCGCCTACACCTTCGCCAAGCACCTGCAGCAACGCCTGCCGCGCTACGAGAAACACTTTCGCGAAGCCGCCCAGGCCAATCAGGTCGACTGGCGCCTGCTCGCCGCCATGGGTTACCAGGAATCACTCTGGCAACCCACCGCCACCTCGAAAACCGGTGTACGCGGACTGATGATGCTGACCCTGCGCACTGCCCAAGCCATGGGCGTGTCGGACCGTTTGAACCCTAAGCAGAGCATCGAAGGCGGCGCGAAATACATTGTCTATGTAAAGAACCAGCTGCCGGAAAGTATTCAGGAGCCGGATCGCACCTGGTTCGCGTTGGCGTCCTACAACATCGGCGGCGGCCATCTGGAAGATGCGCGCAAGCTCACCGAAGCCGAAGGCCTGGATCCGAACAAATGGCTGGATGTGCAGAAGATTCTGCCGCGCCTGTCGCAGAAGCAGTGGTACAGCAAGACCCGTTATGGCTATGCCCGCGGCGGCGAGCCGGTGCACTTTGTGCGTAACATCCGCCGCTATTACGACATTCTTACCTGGGTAACCCAGCCACAGCTGGAAGGCTCGCAAATCGCTGAAAGCAATCAGCATGTACCAGGCATCGACAAGCGTCAGCCGAATGAGCAAACCCCACCGCTTTAACAGAACCTGCTCAAAGGCTCGCGAGCTAGAGCTATGCAAGGCGAAAACAGGCGAGGACGCGGAGTGTACGAGCTGTACATGAGCATTCCGAGCCTGTTTTTACGCAGCAGAGCCGACGCGCGCAGACTTTGCGCAGGTTCTAGCGTTGCTCGCGCCGCGCTTTGAAGAATGCGCTAAGTACCGCCCCACACTCCTCCGCCAACACCCCACCCTCAATCAACACGCGGTGATTGAGAAACGCCTGGCCGAAGAACTGCCCACGGCTGATCGCCACCCCAGCCTTGGGCTCGGTCGCGCCGTACACCACGCGCTGCACCCGCGCATGCACAATTAGGCCAGCGCACATGCTGCACGGCTCCAAGGTGACATACAGGGTGCTGCCCGGCAGGCGGTAGTTATCCACGGCTTGCGCGGCGGCGCGAATCGCCACCATCTCGGCATGGGCGCTGGGGTCATGGGTGGAGATCGGGCAATTAAAACCGCGCCCAACAATCTGGCCATCCTGCACCAGCACTGCACCGACCGGCACCTCGCCCAGGGCAGCGCCTTCGGCGGCCAGGGCCAGGGCCTCGCGCATAAAGTGCTGGTCCTGGCTGCGATCAATGATCAGGGGGTGGCGCACGCTTAAACGACCTCGATTGATGCCATCAGACCGGTTTCCATATGGTCGATCACATGGCAGTGGAACATCCATACCCCGGGATTATCGGCAACCAGCGCGACGCGCGCGCGCTCATTTTTGCCCAGCAGGTAGGTGTCGGTGAAATACGGAATGATCGCCTTGCGATCCGAAGCCAGCACCTTGAAGGTCATGCCATGCAGATGGATCGGGTGCTGATACTGGCTTAGGTTGCGCAGCTCGAAGATATAGCTCTTGCCCAACTGCAGGCGAGCAATCGGCCGGTCGGCGCAGGTCTTGTCATTGATATCCCAGGCCTGACCATTGATCTGCCAGAAGCTGTGCGCCGCGCCCTGGTCCAGGCCGACCGATACTGCACCGGCCCACTCGAAGTTGAATTTGACGGTTTGCGCATTAACCAGATCAGGTTCGGCCACCGGGTTGGCTGGCAAGGCCGGCGGCCACTCGCTCGCAGGCTCGACACTAGAAACTGCACGCAAGGTCGCCAGGCGTAGCAGTCCGTTACGCAGCGATAGCTCAGTGCCAACTGCCGGTACCTTTAGCCCGAGCTCTAGGCGCATGCCTGGTCCCAACCAGTACTCCTTGCCCAGCGGCCGTGGCTCGACCGGGTTGCCATCCAACGCATAAATGCGCGCATCCGCGCCGGGCAGATTAAGGCGATAGGTCAGGGTGTTATCCAGGTTGATCAGGCGCAGACGCACCACCTGCCCGGCAGGCAGATCCAGGGTCGGCGCATGTTTGCCATTGACCGTACTCAGACGCCCAGGCGTACCACCGCGCGCCGCTTCGCGTGGCACACTGAAATTGGTAAATGCACCCCGCTCATCGACATGCCAGCTCTTCAAGTTCAGCGTGTGGTCATGGCGAAAGCCCGTCGGCTCGTGCTCTTCGACGATCAGCGCGCCAACCAACCCGCGGCCCAGCTGCTCACCGCTGGCGACATGCGGGTGGTACCAGAAGCTGCCGGCATCAGGGGTGATGAAGTTGTAGTCGAAGTACTCACCCGGTAGCACCGGCGCCTGCGACACATAAGGCACACCGTCCATCTCCAGCGGCAGACGGATACCGTGCCAGTGAATAGTGGTCGGCACCTCCAGCTTGTTAATAAAGCGCACGCGCAAGCGCTCACCCTGCCGGCAGCGCAACTCCACACCAGGCGCCTGACCACCGTAAGCCCAGGCCGGCGTGCGATGCCCCGGAACCAGCTCGATATCCAGCGGCGCGGCGATCAGCTCATAGTCGTGGGTCGCCACATTCTCCGGACGGCCCAGCCAATAGCGCACACCGCCAGCGCCAAGGCCGGCGACACCTAAACCAGCCAGACCGGCCAGCATTTGTCTGCGGGTAAAGGACATTGAAATTCCCGTAGCCCGGATGCAATCCGGGGTAGCTATCAGCCCGAATGAACCCGGACTATCAATTGAAATATCTTCTCATTTAAGTAATGGGACTGACGAC
Organism: Pseudomonas sp. 8BK; assembly: GCF_902506475.1. NCBI lineage: Bacteria > Pseudomonadati > Pseudomonadota > Gammaproteobacteria > Pseudomonadales > Pseudomonadaceae > Pseudomonas > Pseudomonas sp. 8BK. The sequence continues at coordinate 3,841,395 of NZ_LR733252.1, forward strand.
CCTGGGAAGCGGACAGAATGCCGCAGCACAAACAACAAGGGCAGCTTGCGCTGCCCTTGTTGGCTGAATCACTCCCACTCGATAATCAACAGATCGCCAAAACCCGTATTGTTGAAGGGATGTGTAGAAAACTGTGTGGCGCAATACCGTCACATTTACCGCTATATGTTTGTCGCTACTAGCATAAGATAATTGATGCTAAGCGAGCGGCGCCATAATCTTAAGAAAGCTACCTGAATCATATCCACAAGAAACAAAGGCCCATCATATGATGGGCCTTTGCTTGGAGGCTATGCAGGAGACTTACTGCCAGTTAGCAGCTATTACCACATCTAACTGCGCACGCTGATCAGCCGTGAGACTGGACTCACCTCCGGGCGGAACGCCGAACGCGGCCATGGCATCGACAAGGTTTTGCACTTGGCCATCCAGCAGCGTTCTACCATCGGTAGTCTGGAACTGATCCAGACGGTAGTTACTGCCGGAATACCAACTGCTGACCGTTGCCTTGTCGGTAGTACCAATAATGCTGACATCTAAGCTCGAGCCGTTTTTTCTAAACCACAACTGCTCGATCGATACCCCTTCAGTGAAACGCATCACATCTACACTGCCAGCGGAGGTGTCGTAGTTATTGATGGTGTCTTGATCTGAGTTGATGCCGAACAGGTAAGTGTCCGAACCAGTACCACCACTGAGCGAGTCATTACCGGCGCCGCCGTCAAGAATATCGTTTCCGGCACTTCCAAGTAGCGAATCGTTACCCGCACCACCGTCAAGGATGTCGTCGCCGGCATCGCCGCTAAGGTTGTCGTTACCTTCACCGCCCAACAACAGATCGTTGCCGATGCCACCGTTGAGCTGGTCGGCACCCGTGCCGCCGATCAGGGTGTCATTGCCATTCTCGCCATACAGACGATCATCGCCGGCACCGCCGTCGAGCACATCATTGCCGTCCTGGCCATGCAGATAGTCGTTGCCCAGGCCACCACTAAGGCTGTCATCTGTAGCGTAACCGGTCAGGGTGTCGTTTCCATCGGTGCTCTGCAGAGCCATGACCTTGACCTGGTCAACAGTCCAGGTGGTGCCATTGGCGAAGCGGATCTCTTCCAGCTTGTAGGCACTCGTGCCGTCAGTGTTGAAGTAACCGCTGACGGTGACCTTATCGCTGCTGTCTTTGAGTGACAGGATCAAATTGATACTGGAGCGAGTAACAACGATGTCATCCGGTGCAATGTCGTCGGCGAAGACGATGGCATCGACCTTCCCTACGCTGGTGTCGTAGTTGCTGACCGTATCCTGACCCCAACCACGGCTGAAACGGTAGATATCGCTACCTGCGTTACCGTTAAGGTTGTCGTTGCCTGCACCGCCGTCAAGGATGTCGTCGCCGGCATCGCCGCTAAGGTTGTCGTTACCTTCACCGCCCAACAACAGATCGTTGCCGATGCCACC
>NZ_LR733252.1:3842936-4385781 GCF_902506475.1 Pseudomonas sp. 8BK
GAATAGCCTTGATCCAAAACCAGGCCTGCTGCTTCGAGTTTGAAATCTGTACTGAATGATCTTCTGGTCACGTAAACACCTCATTGCTGGGCGAAGCTTAACGCCCTATCGGGGTGTCCAGAATCATTGAGCCACAACATTGTATGGTGCTTGTTCATAGCGACGTCTCCTGATTAGAAAAAACCAGCCTATCGCTTTGAATTCAATTCTGGCCTTCAATTCGGCCCCAAAACAGGGTCAGGTGAGGGGCAACCCCTAGCGAGTATGTAGATAATCCATCTACTTGGGTGTCCGCTCCCGAAATTGATTGGCTGCAGCGACAGCCGCCTTTGATGGTCTTGCCGCTACCTTCTTCTCGATTTTCCCAGCAACCGTTGCATCACTCAGAGCATCCCAATAGCTTCCGATTCCCCTGACCAAATACCGGTTTGTCCTGTCCTTGGTTTCCGAGTAGTCCGCCTGGCGGAATGAGATGAGGTCCATGTGATAGAGCATGGTGATTGCATCGGCGATCTGATGGCGCCCCACTCCAGTGAGTTGAGACAGGCGATCATAGGACAGGATTGCTAAACCGCCTCGATTCCCATCGCGGTAGGCCAATAGGGTCATATAGACCTTGAGTGAGCTCAAGGAGGCCTTGCTAAAGACGAACTCCGTCAAGCGCAGCATTTTGATTCCTGGGCTTCCATCAAAGAGCCAGCGCTTGGGAATGCGCCCGTAGTAATCGTCATCAAGCCAGCCTGTGATGCTGATCATGGTGCCCTTCTTCAGGGGCTGCGCGATCCGACGAATCAACCCCTCAGCCTCAAGGCGCTTGAGACCCTTTGAAACGATTGGTCGGGACAGGTGAGCCAGTTTGACCAGTCTGTCGTATGTCACCTGCGCCAAGCCCGTTCTGAAATCCGCAGAACAGCAGATCACCAGGTAAAGCCTGAGAGCAGCAATGCTGGAGTTGATGAGGCCTTTCTCATCACTAGCGAAAGGCACCTTAGGATTTCGAGCGCTAAAGCTGGTCAAACCGCCCTTCTGAATCCACACGATAGGAACCTTGCTCCACTCAGGAATTCGCTGCTCACTCATTTGTGGATCTTCCAGACAGTAATGAACAAGCCAATGCTAAGCACCAGCACACAGCAAAGCGCTAGCGTAAGCGGATCTGCATTCAGAACGCTGGTAACTAGAGTAACGATGGTTTTCATTGTTTAGCCGTCCTAATAAGCCATCAACGGCACGAACAATGACTGACCCTGTGAGAATATATCTAGATATAGGCGTGTGCTTAAAATCGCCTACAACCCCCGTTTTAGAGCTGAATTGTCAAAAAAATTATAGTAAAACTGAGTGAGCTCAGAGAATGCTATATTGATTATCAAGACAGCAATATTGAAGGCGGCGGATGGAAACTTTCGATGAGCAGCACCTATCCATGATGCTGAGTCGTGATGTCGCGAAGGCTGAATTCAGGGAGATCGACCTGGATGGCGCTCGAGGCTTTATCTTAGTGATAGAGGGCAACCGTAGACGCTTAGCTGTGCTGCGCACCCAGAGAGGGCCGTGGCGACTCTTCAAAGACCTCGGGCGCGCTGCCAGCCTCCTTAGAGAGCGAGGCGTGAATCAGTTCACGGTCAAATTGCTTACTGCTGATGCAGAAAAGCCGGAAGGGGACGTGGCTCCGTATAAGGATTTATTCTGAAACCCTTATCGCTGCTCACCCGCGAGAAGCCCGCAGTGACGTGCTCGATTACATCGAGATGTTCTACAACTCCAAACGCCGGCACAGCAGCGCTATGCAGCTATCGCCAGCGGAGTTTGAAAAACGCTATTTCCAGAGTTTGGAGAGGGTCTAGAATTCAGTACGAATGCGGTCATATGGAAAAGCAAAAACTGACCGTTTCACGGTACAAAAAACAGTACGCTAGCGGTACAGTGACCAGCTTCTAGAAATTTCGCTAAATTATGCTCAACACTAATAACCACAATACTTTCAGCTCACTGTACCTGCGCTAAGCTACGCACGATTTTACTGGGTTTGCAGCGTTTCTAGGCAACTCATAATCCTTTGGTCCACGGTTCGCAACACGCCCCAGAACTGAGCAGGAACTTCAACACAGCCTGGGCCGGAAGTAGCCATGCCAGACTACGCCACAGCAAGTTGCCTCACCTGGTATTGAAATCCACCATCTCCCCATGGAGCGTAATCATGGAGATAGAGATGGATACTTCTGCGCGTACAAATGATGCTCTCGACACTGCGTCCGGGCAGCCCCTCCCCTTACCGGGCACGGAAGCCTACGAGTCGCTTCCGCAGTTCCCTCAGGGCACTCCTCTGCCCTTCCGGCGAACAATTCGCAAGCATGAGCTGAGGCAGATCGTCCCCCTGGCTGAATCAACGATCTACGAAATGGAGCGCCGTGGCGAGTTCCCAAGGCGATTCAACCTGACACCACGTTGCGTGGTCTGGGATCTGGCCGAGGTGGAGGCCTGGATAGAGGAGCGCAAGCGGGCTCCTCGGGTCAATATCAGCAAGCCGGATGTTTACCTAAGGAAAACCCGCCCTGTCCGAGCGGGCTCAAACCAAGCATGAAGTCGGCGCAGTCCTCATCCGACAAGGGCTTGCAGTTCCTTGGAGGCGGGCCGCGTTAGGCGCCGTTCTTCCTTGGCTAGATTGGCCTGCAGGGCCACCTGAGCCACGTCCAAGACACCGCTAGGCAGCAAATAACTGCCTTTGGACTGCAGCCAGGTCAGCACGTCTGCCAGGTGCCAGATCGATGCGCTGCCCTCATGTACCGGCGTAGGGAAGCTACTCGGATAAGCCAACATCAGCTTGCGCATGTTCTGGCGCGACACGCCGACGATCTCAGCCACATCAGTGAGACCGACCAGATCCGGTGCCACCTCGATCAGCCTTGCCAAAGGTACGGCACCGCGTACGTCAGCAAGGGCACTGCGCACAGCCTCCTCAGCGCTCTCCGCTTCACGGGTGAACTCCAGCGCCAGACGACCTGGTTGACCAATGCCGATCAGGGCATCGTCGCATCTGGCCTCACCGAGGCGCTCGACCAACGCTTCCGGGTCACGGTCATCGTCGGCCAGTTGGTATTTCAGTGTGAAGGTGTATTCCATAGCGCTACTCCTCTGCACCCTCAGCGGTCTGCCGCTGTTTACGGTGCGTGGTGCAGTTGTCGACGACGCGCCTAAGGGCACGCGCATGGTTGCCTGGGTTCTTCGGTGTGCTCCACACGCTGGTGATGCAGAATTCGCCGCAGCGACACTCTTCATCGTTGTAGGGGCAGTAGATTCGCCCCCAAGCGTGGCTACCTCCAAGCTCTATGCGCCAGCCCTGTTCTTCGGCATGCCTGAGTGCTTCTTCGACCTCTTTCTTCGAGTGTGAAGGACGGGTCATAAGTGATCTCCAGTATTCGCATGACCGGCATAGTTGTCAACTGACAACCCTGCACTTTCCTTAAACCGTGGCACTCAACACCGGCACCGCAACGCTGTCCGGCAGCAGTTGGGGAGCATGAGTGCGGCCATCGATCCAAGCGTCGATCATGTCCGCCCACTCCTGCAGCATGTGCCGGCGCTGCTCCGCGTATTCGGCCTTGTTGTAGACCGAACGAGAGGAGCGGCCATCCTCGTGAGCCAAGCATTTCTCGATCCAGTCGCCGTTGAAGCCCACCTCATTGAGCAGCGTGGAACCAGTCCGGCGCAGGTCGTGGACGGTGAACGGTTCTAACGGCAGGCCTGCATCCTTCGCACGGGAGGCGATGAGCTGAGTGATACGGTTCAGGGTGGCGTGCGACATACAGCGGTAGATGTCATAGCGTGAGGGCAACACATACCGGGAACCAGCCGCACAGGTGTGCAGCGCCACGAAGATGTCTAGGGCCTGGCGCGACAGGTAGACAACGTGTGGGTTACGCCCCTTCATCCGCTCCCTAGAGATCGTCCAAGTGGCGTTCTCGAAGTCCACCTCGCTCCAGCTTGCCTCGATCAGCTCGCTCTTGCGAACCAAGGTCAGCAGCACCAGCCGCAAGGCCAGCTTGATCGTGGGATACGCGGCGATGGACTCCAGTTGATGGAAGGCCAGCCGAATTTCGGTCGGGCTCAGTGCCCGATCCTTCGGCACGAAAGTGGCGATGGAGGACGCCTTAACATCGTCAGCCGGATTCTCGACTTTCTCACCATGCAGGATCGCGAACGCATAGATCTGTTTCACGATGTCGCGAATATGGACGGCAGTTGCAGGCGCCCCTCGAGCCTTCACTTTGGCACACAGGGCTCGCAGATCATCAGGGGTGATTTCGGTCAGCAACCGATTCTCGAAGACCGGCAGGATGTCGCGATCGATGATGCTTTTTCGCATCGCGCGCGTGCTGTCGGCCATGCGTGCGCCGGCCAACCACTTCGTCAGCGTTTCACCGAAATTCTTGGCAGCGTTCAAGCGCCGCTTAGCACGCTGCTTCTCCAGGGAGGGAGACTTGCCCAGAGCGACCATGCGCTTGGCATCGAACAGCTTCTCGCGAGCCATGGCCAGGGAAATGCCAGTTGGTCCATAGCGCCCGATAGTCAGCGTTTCTCGGCGTCCATTGAGACGGTAGTCATAGCGAAAGGTGACGGTACCGGTAGGCGATACCGTCACGTACATACCATCGCGGTCGGAGGCCTTGTACAGCTTGGATTTGGGCTTGAGATTGCGCAGTTTGGTATCAGTAAGCATCGAGGTTTTTACTCCTGTTCATGACGGCTTTTACCGTCAAGGGTCAGGAGACCTGTTGATGCCGGGAAAGCCGCACGGGGCAAGCTTTCCCTAGGAGCGATTTACCGTCAAAGACCGGTTTTGACCGGATAGTAAACAGAACGGTCTTAATCCGACCGCTGTTTACTACCGTCCCCGCTACCGCCAATCCGTTCTGCTAATCGGCGATAGGCCTCGATAACCATTACAACTAATTTTCTTTTAAATCAACACGTTGCAATTGGATATCGATACATCTCAATGGCCCCAGAAGGACCCGACATCACTCCCACTCGATGGTGGCAGGTGGCTTGCTCGACACGTCGTAGGTGACGCGGGAGATGCCTTCGATTTCATTGATGATGCGGCCGCTGACGGTTTCCAGCAGTTCGTAAGGCAGGTGCGCCCAACGTGCTGTCATAAAGTCGATGGTTTCCACCGCGCGCAGGGCGACGACCCAGGCGTAACGACGGCCATCGCCGACTACACCCACCGACTTCACTGGCTGGAACACCACAAAGGCCTGACTGACCTTGTGGTACCAGTCGGCCTTGCGCAGCTCTTCGATAAAGATATGGTCAGCACGACGCAGCAGGTCGGCGTATTCCTTCTTCACTTCACCGAGGATGCGCACACCCAGGCCCGGGCCTGGGAATGGGTGACGGTACACCATGTCGTAAGGCAGGCCGAGTTCCAGACCCAGGCGACGCACTTCATCCTTGAACAGTTCGCGCAGTGGCTCGACCAGTTTCAGGTTCATTTCTTCCGGCAGGCCGCCGACGTTGTGGTGCGATTTGATCACGTGGGCCTTGCCACTTTTCGCGCCAGCCGACTCGATCACGTCCGGGTAGATGGTGCCCTGGGCGAGGAACTTGATGTTGTCCAGCTTGCAGGACTCGGCATCGAATACGTCGATAAAGGTGCGACCGATGATCTTGCGCTTCTTTTCCGGATCGGCTTCGCCGGCCAGATTGCTGAGGAACTGTTCTTCAGCATTGGCACGGATCACCTTGACCCCCATGTTCTCGGCGAACATGGCCATCACCTGCTCGCCTTCGTGCAGGCGCAGCAGGCCGTTGTCGACGAAGACGCAGGTCAGCTGATCGCCAATAGCCTTGTGCAGCAGCGCGGCGACCACCGAGGAATCGACACCGCCGGACAGACCGAGCAACACGTTGGCGCTGCCAACCTGAGCACGCACATTGGCGATGGCGTCTTCAACGATGTTGGAGGCAGTCCACAGCGCTTCGCAGCCGCAGATTTCCAGAATGAAACGCGAGAGGATGCGACCTCCCTGCTTGGTGTGGGTCACTTCCGGGTGGAACTGCACGCCGTAGTAGCCGCGGCTGTCGTCGGCCATGGCGGCGATCGGGCAGCTCGGGGTGCTGGCGAGAATATGGAAGCCGGCTGGCATGGCGGTGACTTTGTCGCCATGGCTCATCCACACATCGAGGCCGAACACGCCGTCGTCATCGACGTGGTCTTCGATGCCATTGAGCAGGCGGGCTTTGCCGACGATATCCACGCGGGCGTAACCGAACTCGCGCAACTCGGAACCTTCAACCTTGCCACCCAGCTGCTCGGCCATGGTCTGCATGCCGTAGCAGATGCCGAACACCGGCACACCGAGGTCGAACACGGCTTTCGGCGCGCGCGGGCTGCCGGCTTCATGCACCGACTCCGGGCCACCGGCGAGGATGATGCCGCGCGGGGCGAAGGCACGGATATCCTCGTCGCTCATGTCGAACGGGTGCAACTCGCAATACACGCCGATCTCGCGTACGCGGCGGGCGATCAGCTGGGTGTACTGGGAGCCGAAATCCAGAATCAGGATGCGGTGAGCGTGGATGTCTTGATGAGCCATGGCCGTCTCTCGTAGCGGAATTCACAAATAACTCGGGGCTGCCCGTTTTTCTCAACAGCAACAGCCCCGTGCTTTCCTAATTTTTCCAAAAATCGATTTGCCGCGTCGCGAGTGCAGGTCAGGCAAGGCAGCGCCCGATCCCTTCGGGCTCGCTGCACTCACCCCATCCATGGGGATCGCGAAAAGAAGCGAGAAAGCGGAGTTGGCTGTAGCCAATGAGCATTTCGAGTTTCTTTTCAACGCAGCATGGCCAAGCACAGCAGCGTCAAATCGATTTTTTAGCCGACGCGATAGTTCGGCGCTTCCTTGGTGATCTGCACATCGTGTACATGGGATTCGGCCATGCCGGCGCCGGTGATGCGCACAAACTCAGGCTTGCTGCGCATCTCTTCGACCGTGGCACAACCGGTGTAGCCCATGGAGGCACGCAGGCCGCCCATCAGCTGGTGCACGATGGCGGCCATCGCGCCCTTGTACGGCACACGACCTTCGATGCCTTCCGGCACCAGTTTCTCAGCACCGGCCGAGGAGTCCTGGAAATAACGATCCGAGGAGCCCTGCGCCTGCGCCATCGCACCCAGCGAGCCCATGCCGCGATAGGCCTTGTAGGAACGGCCCTGGAACAGCTCGACCTCACCTGGTGCTTCTTCGGTACCGGCGAGCATCGAGCCGATCATCACGCAAGACGCGCCGGCAACGATGGCCTTGGACAGGTCACCGGAGAAACGGATACCGCCATCGGCGATCAGCGGCACACCGGTGCCAGCCAGAGCGGCAGCAACGTTGGCCACGGCGGAGATTTGCGGCACGCCAACACCCGCGACGATGCGCGTGGTGCAGATCGAGCCAGGGCCGATGCCGACCTTGACAGCATCGGCGCCAGCCTCGGCCAACGCCTTGGCGGCTTCGCCAGTGGCGATGTTGCCGCCGATCACCTGCACGTCCGGGAAGTTCTGCTTGACCCAACGCACGCGGTCGATCACGCCTTTGGAGTGACCGTGGGCGGTGTCGACGATAATCACGTCAACGCCGGCGTTAGCCAGTGCCGCGACGCGGTCAGCGGTGTCGGCACCAGTGCCGACGGCCGCGCCAACACGCAGACGACCCTGGTCGTCCTTGCTGGCCAGCGGATAGGCCTTGGCTTTCTCGATGTCCTTAACGGTCATCATGCCCTTCAAGCGGAAGGCATCGTCGACGATCAGGACTTTCTCGATGCGGTGCTTGTGCAGCAGCTCGCGCACCACGTCTTTGTCGGCACCTTCCGGGACGGTGACCAGACGCTCTTTCGGCGTCATTACTTCACGCACGGTGGCGTCCAGGCGGTTCTCGAAACGCACGTCACGGGAGGTAACGATGCCGACCAGGTCGCCATCGCTCAGCACCGGTACGCCGGAGATGTTGTGCATGCGGGTCAGATCGAACAGATCACGTACGGTAGCGTCGGCTTCGATTGTAATCGGGTCCTTGACCACGCCCGCTTCGTAGCGTTTGACCTTGCGCACTTCGGCAGCTTGCTGCTCGACGGTCATGTTCTTGTGGATGATGCCGATGCCACCTTCCTGAGCCATGGCAATCGCCAGACGGGCTTCAGTCACGGTATCCATGGCAGCAGAGAGCAACGGAATATTCAGTTCGATGCCACGGGTCAGGCGCGTTTTGAGGCTGACATCCTTCGGCAGAACTTCGGAATAACCTGGAATAAGTAGAACGTCGTCGAAGGTAAGAGCTTCTTGACTGATACGCAGCATGGCGGGGGCTCCCGGACGGGAAAATTGGAAGCGCGCCATTATACTCAGACGCCCCCCTGCACTCAATGCAAACAATCGCCTAGGAGTGCTGATCGTTGAGAGGCGCGTCGACAACGTCGCCGAACTGACTCAAAAGTCAACTCTTACCAGCGAGACCGGATAGCCCAAACGCGCAGCAAATTCGTCGAGAAAACTCGGCTTGAAACCGGCATCCGCCCAGTTATTGAAGATAAATCCCAGGTTGGAAAAACCGCAGGGCTGCAGAAACAGAAAGCCGTTGATGTCATCTTCATGGCCACACAGCGGGCAGATAAAGTTATCGGTCTGCCCCGGCATCCAGTCTTCCAGGCTGTCAAACAACCTTTCACCCACCTCGCGTCGGCACTCAGGACAACCGGCTTCCTCAAGAAAACCCGTAGTTGGGGTATAGATGCAGCGTTTGTAGATGATCTCCAGACCATGCACCGCCTGCCCAAAGGGCAACAGCTCCGGCCGTTCGACCACCCGCCGCGCGCCCTCGGCGATACCGTAACCCATATGTTTGAAGGTACGCCCGCAAGTGGTCAGCTGTTCTTCGATGATGTTCTGCTTGACCAGCCAGCGCACGATCAACCGCGCCCGCGCCTCGTGGCCGGGGAAGCTGGAAATCTGCGGAACGATGATCGCCTGCTGCTCACTCATATCGGAACTCGGTTTGCATTGAAGGCGCGCAGCTTAATGACCACAGAACGCCGGTCAAGGCCAATCCTCTATGGCCGACCGGGCAAAGCCTTTACTATGCCGGCCATGATCAAAGATCCTTTCCAACGCCTGAACCTCGACCGCGAGGTGCTCAGCGTCAGCCAACTGAACAACCGCGCACGCCTGCTGCTGGAAGATGTATTTGGCGGCATCTGGGTCGAGGGAGAAATCTCCAACCTGGCCAAGCCGGCGTCCGGGCATATCTATTTCACTCTTAAAGATAGTCAGGCCCAGGTGCGTTGCGCGCTGTTCCGGCAGAACGCCGCCAAGGTGCGCCAGGCGTTGCGCGACGGCCTGGCGGTGAAGGTGCGCGGCAAGGTCTCGCTGTTTGAGGGGCGCGGCGATTATCAGCTGATTCTCGATGCGGTGGAGCCGGCCGGCGACGGCGCACTGCGTCTGGCCTTCGAAGCGCTGAAAGAAAAGCTTAACGCCGAAGGGCTATTTGCCGCCGAAGCTAAAGTCGACCTGCCGGCGCACCCGAAACGTATTGGCATTATCAGCTCGCCGACCGGCGCGGTAATCCGCGACATTATCAGCGTATTCCGCCGCCGCGCTCCGCAGGTCGAACTGACCCTGATCCCCACCGCCGTTCAGGGCCGTGAAGCCACTGCGCAGATTGTTCGCGCCCTTGGCATTGCCGATGCAAAAGGCTTTGACGCGCTGATCCTGGCCCGTGGCGGCGGCTCGTTGGAAGACCTCTGGTGCTTTAACGAAGAGCCGGTGGCCCGCGCCATTGCCGCCTGCATCACGCCCATCGTCAGCGCCGTGGGCCATGAAACCGATATATCCATCGCCGATTTTGTCGCCGACGTGCGCGCGCCCACACCCTCGGCCGCCGCCGAACTGTTGGCCCCCGACAGCAGTGAGTTGGTGCAGCGCCTGCACAATCTCAAGCGCCGCCTGAACCTGCGCATGCAGCACCGTCTGGAGCGCGAACGCATGCGCCTGGACGGTTTGCAACGGCGCTTGCGCCACCCCGGCGAACGCCTGCGCCAGCACGCCCAGCGCGTGGATGACCTGGAGATGCGCTTGACCCGCGCCTTCGAGCGCCAGCTGAGTAGCCGCCGCGAACGCCTGACCCATCTGCAAACCCGCCTGCTCAGCCTGCACCCGGAACGTAACCTCAAGCTGTTGGATCAGCGCCTGCAGGCCCTGGCAGAACGCCTGCAACGCAGCATGCGTGAAGGCCTCAAAGCACGTCGCCTGCAGCTTCATAGCCAGGTGCAGACGCTGCACGCGGTCAGCCCACTGGCGACCCTCGGTCGTGGTTACAGCATCCTGCTGGATGAGCGCGGCCGCGCCATCCGCAATGCCGCTGACACCCAGCCAGGCCAGCGCTTGAAGGCGCGCCTGGGCACCGGGGTGCTGGATGTGCGGGTCGAAGATAACCATGTGCAGCCGGTTACCCTGTCGCTGCTCGACTGACCTTTTTATACAGGTGGATACGCTTCGCGTTATCCACCCTACGGATATTCAATGCGTCTATTCACTATGTTCACCCTGCTCTGCCTCGCCCTGCCCGTCCACGCCGAAGGTTTTATCAGCCGCCTACTCAATAAACCGGTACCCGGCGGCGTGGCGGTAGTCGATCTGGGACCAGCAACCAGCGCGCCTAAGGTTCGTTATCAAAACAAACCAGTGCTGGTGATCCATGAAGATCAGCAGCGCTGGATCGCCATCGTCGGCATCCCACTGAGCGTGAAACCCGGCGGCCAGCAGATCAGCGTCAACGGCAGCCAGACGCTGAGTTTTCAGGTCGGCAGCAAGCAGTACGTCGAGCAGCGCATCACGCTCAAGAATCAGCAGCAGGTCAATCCGAACGCCAAGAACCTTGCACGCATCGAGCGCGAACTGGCCGAGCAGACCCGTGCCTACCAGCAGTTCAGTACGCGCCAACCGAGCAACCTGCTGTTCGACAGGCCGATCAACGGCCCGCTGTCGAGCCCCTTCGGCCTGCGCCGCTTCTTCAATGGCGAGGAGCGCAACCCGCACTCGGGCCTGGATTTCGCCGCCAATAGCGGCACACCGATCAAGGCCCCGGCCGCAGGCAAGGTGATCCTGACTGGTGACTATTTCTTTAACGGCAAGACGGTGTTTGTCGATCACGGCCAGGGCCTGATCAGCATGTTCTGCCACCTCTCAGTCATCGACGTAAAGGTCGGCGATGAGCTGCCACGCGGCAGCGTACTCGGCAAAGTCGGCGCCACCGGCCGCGCCACAGGCCCGCACTTGCACTGGAACGTCAGCCTGAACGATGCGCGAGTCGACCCGACAATCTTTATCGGTGCCTTCAAGCCCTGAAGGGATTGCGCCTGGGTTCACAGCCGCCGCTTTGTTATGGTCTGCCCGTGCGCAATCGAGGGGCCCGTGCTGAACGCCCGTCTTCACCGTCCGAACTAGGGAGCTTGATATGCCGCAAGCGCTTGCCTCATGGCTTGACTGGCTGCAACAACACGCCGAGATTTTTACCCTGATTAGCGCCAGCCTGCTCCTGCTGAGCGCCTGGCTAAGCAACTGGCTGGTCAAACGAATACTCGTGCGCGCCGTGTGCCACATGATCGACGCCACCGCCCTGGGGCGTAACGCACAGAACCTGGATAACGAGCTGATCAAGCGCATGGCCAACATTGTCCCGGCACTGCTGATCAGCGCGGGCATCGGGCTGGTTCCCGGCCTTCCGGAAAGCCTGGTCAGCGTGACACGCAATGTCTGCAGCGCCTTTATCGTGCTAACCGTTGCGCTGGCCTTGAGCCTCCTGCTGGATATTGCCAACACCCTCTACAACCTGCGCGATGACGCGCACCTGCGGCCGATCAAGGGCTACCTGCAGGTGCTGAAAATCGGCCTGTTCGCCGTCGCCGCAATACTCATGATCGCCACGCTGATCGACCGCTCGCCGCTGATCCTGCTGTCGGGCCTGGGGGCCATGGCCGCCGTACTGATGCTGATTTTTCAGGACACCCTGCTGTCCCTGGTCGCCAGCGTGCAGATTTCCTCCAGCGATATCGTGCGTGTCGGCGACTGGATCGAGATGCCGCAGCTGAACGCCGACGGCGATGTCATCGATATCGCCCTGCACACGGTCAAGGTGCAGAACTGGGACAAGACCATCACCACCATCCCGACCAAACGCTTTATCAGCGACCCGTTCAAGAACTGGCGTGGCATGCAGGAGTCCGGCGGGCGGCGGATCAAGCGCAGCCTGCTGCTTGATCAAACCAGCATCAGCTTCCTCAGTCCGGAGCAGATCACCCGCCTGCAGCGTTTTCTGCTGCTTGGCCAATACCTGAACAGCAAGCAGAGCGAACTGCTCAGCTGGAACAGCGCCCTGGCCGAGGCCAGCCAGGAGCCGGCAAACACTCGGCGGGTTACCAACATCGGCACCTTCCGCGCTTACGTCGAACACTACCTGCGTCAACACCCAGGCATCCACCAGGAGATGACCCAGCTGGTCAGGCAGATGAACCCGACCGCAGACGGCCTGCCGCTGGAACTCTACTGCTTCACCAACACCATCGCCTGGGCACGCTATGAAGCCATTCAGTCGGATATCTTCGACCATCTGCTGGCGATACTTCCCGAGTTCGGCTTGCGGGTGTTCCAGCACCCTAGCGGGGCGGATATGCGCGAACTGAAACATAGCTTGCTGCCTGGCGCTTAGCCCTGATGCCGCAGCGGGCGACCTAAGCACCTGACGCCGCCCGCAATTCAAACGCACACCTACGAGCTTTTACGCAAAATTAATCGTCAAACAACGCCAGCGACGCACTCAAGCACCAATTTTCTAGCATTGCTTGCCAGCTTTGACCTCAAAGATTAGGGTTGGCGCTATGAATACCCATCACACCCTTATCCTGCTGCGCCAACACGCCAACCTCTGCCTGGTGAGCCAGCGACTGCGTGGCTGAATTTTCACGCCCACGCCCTGCCCTGTTTTCTCAGTTTTTACCCGGCTCGCCGCCTGCAGCCGCGCCACAAGGATCAACACCATGAGCATGCTCAAAGACCCGTCCAGCAAGTACCGTCCATTCACCCCGATCCGCATTCCGGATCGTACCTGGCCGGACAAGATCATCGACCAGGCGCCGATCTGGCTGTCCACCGACCTGCGTGACGGCAACCAGTCGCTGATCGAGCCGATGGATGCCGAGAAGAAGATGCGCTTCTTCAAGTGCCTGCTGGCCGTGGGTTTGAAGGAAATCGAAGTGGGCTTCCCGTCCGCCTCGCAGACCGACTTCGACTTCGTCCGCGAGCTGATCGAGGGCGGCCATATCCCGGATGACGTCACCATCCAAGTGCTGACCCAGGCCCGTGACGACCTGATCGAGCGCACTTTCGAGTCCCTCAAGGGCGCGAAGAAGGCCATCGTCCACTACTACAACGCCTGCGCGCCAAGCTTCCGCAAGATCGTCTTCAACCAGGACAAGGCCGGCGTCAAAGCCATCGCCGTGGCCGCTGGCACCACCATCAAGCGCCTGGCCGACGCCGCGCCGGAAACCCAGTGGGGCTTCGAGTATTCGCCGGAAGTGTTCAGCAGCACCGAAATCGATTTCGCCGTCGAGGTGTGCAACGCGGTGATCGGCGTGTTCCAGCCTACCCCGGCGAACAAGCTGATCCTCAACCTGCCCGCCACCATCGAGTGCGCCACGCCGAACAACTACGCCGACCAGATCGAGTGGTTCGGCCGCCATGTCGACCGCCGCGACAGCGTGCTGATCAGCGTGCACACCCACAATGACCGCGGCACCGGCGTCGCCGCTTCGGAGCTGGCCGTGATGGCCGGTGCTGACCGCGTCGAAGGCTGCCTGTTTGGCAACGGCGAGCGCACCGGCAACGTCTGCCTGGTGACCCTGGCGCTGAACCTCTACACCCAGGGCGTCGACCCACAGTTGGACTTCTCCGACATCGACGCCGTGCGCAAGGTGGTCGAGGACTGCAACCAGATCCCCGTGCATCCGCGTCATCCGTACGTGGGTGACCTGGTGCACACCGCCTTCTCCGGCTCGCACCAGGATGCCATCCGCAAGGGCTTCGCCCAGCAGAAGCAAGATGCCCTCTGGGAAGTGCCGTACCTGCCGATCGACCCGGCCGATATCGGCCGCGATTACGAGGCGGTGATCCGCGTGAACAGCCAGTCCGGCAAGGGCGGCATCACCTTCCTGCTGGAGCAGGAATACGGCATCAACCTGCCGCGTCGTATGCAGATCGAGTTCAGCCAGGTGGTGCAGAAGGAAACCGACCGCCTCGGCCTGGAAATGACTGCTGCGCAAATTTACCAGCTGCTCGAAACCGAGTACCTGCACGCTACTGCGCCTTACGCCCTGAAAGGCCATCGCCTGCAGGAAGAAAACGGCACCAGCGCGGTCGATGTCGAAGTTATCAACGCCGGCGAAACCCAGCACTGGCGCGGGATCGGCAAAGGCCCGCTGGAAGCTCTGGTTGCCGGCCTGCCGGTAGACGTGGAAATCATGGACTACAGCGAACACGCCATCGGCGCCGGCACCAACGCCAAAGCAGCGGCCTATATCGAGCTGCGCGTCAACGGCGGCCGCGCCCTGCACGGCGTGGGCATCGATGAAAACCTCACCACGGCGAGCTTCCGCGCGCTGTTCAGCGCGCTGAACCGGGTGCTCGGCCAGGCCGCCGAACAAGCGGCCTGATCGCCAAGTGAACCGTCAGCCCTGAACGGCTGACGGTTCGTTCACCAGGTAGCGCGCTGTGGCCTGCAAGGCTTGGCCGATATCCGGCCAGTGCAGTTGATGGCGCTGCACCAGGGCCTGGGTCGCGGCAGTATCAAAGCGGGTGGTCTGGATAAAATCCAGCGACTCGGCATCGGTATGCAGCAGGCGCGGCACACCCGGAATTTTCAGCAACACCCGCAGCAGTGGTATCGGCAGATGCCGGCTCGGCGCCTGCACACTCAAGGTGCGGGCCAATTGCTGCAGCATGCCCTGCAGGTTGGGCGTCGCGGCATCCAGGGCGAGGATTTCCTGACCGACCTGCTGCTCATCAAAGGCCGCAGCCAGCATCAATTCGGCAAGAAAATCCACGCTGACCAAGGGTAGCCAGTGCGCTGCCGAACCGGGAATTGCACCAAGTCGCCCCTCGGCCAGATTGTCGATCAACTCCGCCAGCGGCTGCGCCGGCAGGATATGCCCGCTACGGCTATGACCACAGACGGTGGCCGGGTGTACCAGCGTCAGCGGTGCCTGCAACTCAGCCATTCGCGCGCGTACACGAAAATGCGCCTCCAGCTTGCTGCCTTCATACGCCCCTGAGCGACGATAGAGGCGATCCCAGTCGGTCTGTTCGGGGTGCTGCAGGTTCACCCCAATACGCTGCAAATGCCCATGATTGGCCAGCATAAAACCGCCCACCATCAGCAACCGACTGCCTTGCTGCGCCGCCAACTCCGCC
The DNA here is from genome assembly GCF_902506475.1 of Pseudomonas sp. 8BK. Classification (NCBI taxonomy): domain Bacteria; kingdom Pseudomonadati; phylum Pseudomonadota; class Gammaproteobacteria; order Pseudomonadales; family Pseudomonadaceae; genus Pseudomonas; species Pseudomonas sp. 8BK. The sequence goes on from NZ_LR733252.1 coordinate 3,858,445, forward strand.
ACCTGGATCGCACCCTCGACATTGACCTGACGCGCCTGCGCCTGCGACAGCCCCCAGGCGAACTGCACACCCAGGTGAAACACCACCGCCGCATGACGCACCTGTTCACGGGCTGTGGCATCCAACCCCAGCCCTGGCAAGCCCAGGTCACCGGCAACCGCCGTAAGCAGATCGCCGCGCCCGCCCAGTTGCTCGATCTGCTCGCGCAGGGCTGGCAGGCTGTGCGGTCGACGCATCAGCACGCTGACCGAATGACCTTTGCTAGTGAGTAAGGCCAGCAGATGCTGACCGATAAAACCGCTGCCGCCGGTGACAAAACATGGCTGATTCATCGCCAATCCTCCTGAGTCGTTGATGACCCAAGCAGGCTAAACTGTCGAGCACACTCTACAGTCAAGCGAGATTTGCATGCGCATCGGTGAACTGGAAAAACGCAGCGGAGCCAGCCGCCATACCCTGCGTTACTACGAGAGCCTGGGGCTGATCAGCGCCCTGCGCCGCGACAATAATTACCGCGAATACAGCCTGCAGACGTTGCATGATCTGGGCTTTATCCAGCAGGCGCAGAGCATGGGCTTCTCCCTCGGTGAGATAGGCGAAATCCTTAGCGCACGGCGCGAGCAACAACTCGACTGCGCCCAGGGTGCAGCCCTGGTCAGCCGCAAACTGGCCGAGGTGGAGCAGAAGATTGCCGATCTACAGCAGCTGGGCAATTTTCTGCGCAGCGAGAAACTGCGCCTGGAGGCCAGTACGGCCGAACAGGCGGCCTTGATCAAAAATCGCGCACGCTAGCAGGAAGCGCCCAGCATGAACTCGTCGGCATCCAGATGAGCAGGAAAACGTTGCCTATAAGCCACCAGCTCGGCTGCTTTGAGGCTGACACGGAACACCCCATCCGCCGCGCCTGGCTCCAGCAACGGCTCGCCCTGAAAATCCAACACCTGACTATCGCCACTGTAGGCGTGACCTTTACCGTCCTCGCCGACGCGGTTCACTGCCGCGACATAGCAGAGGTTCTCAATGGCCCGAGCCGGCAACAAGCGGTTCCAGTGATTGCGCCGTGCGGCGGGCCAATTGGCGGTGTAGAGCAGCAGGTCAGTACTCCGCGGGTCACGGCTCCACACCGGGAAACGCAGGTCGTAGCAGATCAGCGGGCGCACTTGCCAACCCTTCACCTCCAGCAACACCTGCTGTTCACCCGCGCTGTAGTGCTTGTGTTCGCCGGCCATGCGGAACAGATGGCGCTTGTCGTAATGCGCCACCGTGCCATCCGGGCGCGCCCAGAGCAGACGGTTGCGGTACGAGTCATCGGCCGCCTGGATAATCAAACTGCCGGTAACCACCGCCTGCAGCGCCTGGGCTTGCTCGCGCAGCCACTGACTGGTCGGACCATTTTCCGGCTCAGCCAGGTCGGCGGAGTCCATGGAGAAACCCGTACTGAACATCTCCGGCAGCACGATCAGGTCCGCACCGCGGGCCTGCTCCAGCAGGGAGGCGAAATGCGCACGATTAGCGGCAGGGTCCTGCCAGACTAGGTGGGTCTGGATCAGCGCCAGTTCAAGATCAGGCAACAGGCTTAGATTGCGCATAGTTTATCCGCCGCTTGGCGCAGGGTTTCTTCCCGCTTGGCAAAGCAGAAGCGCACCAAACGCAAGTCCTTGGGTGGCGCCTGGTAGAACACCGAAATCGGAATTGCCGCGACACCTTGCTCGCGGGTCAGCCACTCGGCCATGGCCACATCATCCAGATCAGGGCGAATGGCCGAATAGTCGACCAGCTGGAAAAACGTGCCGGCAGCGCGGGTAAAGTGAAAGCGCGAGGCCGCCAGCAGATCACAGAACAGATCTCGCTTGGCCTGATAGAACGCGGGCAGCTCGTCCACATGCTCAGGATGCTCGGCCATATAGTCGGCCAGCGCCCATTGCAGCGGTGTGACCCCGCAAAAGCTGACGTACTGATGCACCTTGCGTAATTCGGCGCTCAGGGCTGGCGGGGCCACCACATAACCGGTCTTCCAGCCGGTGACGTGGTAGGTCTTGCCGAACGAGCTGACCACCAAGGCGCGCTGATACAGCTCGTCATGGGCCACCACGCTAACGTGGGCCACCCCATCGAACACCAAGTGCTCATACACCTCGTCGCTGATCAGGTAGATGTCGCGCCCACGAATCAGCGCCGCTAGCTGATCCAGCTCGGCGCGGGAAATCAGCGCTCCGCTAGGATTGTGCGGCGTGTTGAGGATGATCAGCCGGGTTCGGTTGCTCAAGGCATCCTGCAGACGCTGCCAGTCGATGGTGAACCCCGGCAACGCCAGTGATACATGTACGCACTGCCCGCCGGCCAGCTCGACCGAGGGCTCGTAGCTGTCATAGCTGGGGTCGAAGACAATCACTTCATCGCCAGGGCGGACCAGCGCCTGGATAGCGCAAAAGATGCCTTGGGTAGCCCCGGGAACGATGGTGATTTCGCTGTCAGCGCTGACACTGCGGCCATAACAGCGCGCAATCTTCGCCGCCACCTGCTCACGCAGGGCTGGCAGGCCAGTCATCGGCGCGTACTGGTTATGCCCGGCCGCGACATGCCGACTGACTGCATCACGTAAGGCCTGCGGGCCATCAAAATCCGGGAAGCCCTGAGACAGATTGAGCGCCCCGGTTTCTGCAGCGAGCTGCGACATGCGGGTAAAAATCGTGATGCCGACATTCGGCAGCTTGCTGATGATCATCGATACAGCATCCGGCTTGAGTGCTAGCAGGCTGTTGAAAGACGTAGCCGAGGTAGGCAAGACAAGGCAAAAACAGGCGAGGAAGCGGAGTTTACGAGCTGTAAATGAGCATTCCGAGCCTGTTTTTAACGCAGTATTGTCAACGCAGGTAGTTTTTCATCAGCCCGGGAGTTATGGCGCAGGATAGCCGATACCCCAGAGACGCAAAAGGCACCCGAGGGTGCCTTTATAGAGCGTTTCAGTCCAAGCTTAGCGCTTGTCTTTGCGCTTCTTCTCGGCCTTCTTGTGGTGGCTCATCAGACGGCGTTTCTTGTTCACCTGACGATCCGTGAGGGTGTTCTTGTTGCCCTCGTACGGGTTCTCACCACCCTTGAACTCGATGCGGATCGGCGTACCGACCAACTTGAGCACGCGGCGGTAGGTGTTTTCCAGGTAGCGGATATAGGACTTGGGCACCGCATCGACCTGGTTGCCGTGGATCACGATCAATGGCGGGTTGGCACCACCCAGGTGGGCGTAGCGCAGCTTGATGCGGCGGTTGTTGACCATGGGCGGCGCGTGGTCGCTGACGGCGTCTTCAAGAATCTGCGTCAGGCGGTTGGTTGGCCAGCGGGTGATCGCCGACTTGAACGAGGCCTGCACCGACTTGTACAGATTACCCACGCCGGTGCCATGCAACGCCGAGATAAAGTGGATATCGGCGAAGTCGACGAAGAACAGCCGACGTTGCAGCTCGGTCTTCACGTAATCACGTTCGCTCGGCTCCATGCCGTCCCACTTGTTCAGGGCAATTACCAGAGCACGGCCGCTTTCCAGGACGAAGCCAAGCAGGTTGAGGTCATGGTCGACCACCCCTTCACGGGCATCCATGACAAACACCACGACGTTGGAGTCCTGAATCGCCTGCAGGGTTTTCACCACCGAGAACTTTTCAACCGCCTCGAAGATCTTGCCGCGGCGGCGCACGCCGGCGGTGTCGATCAGGGTGTACTTCTCGTCATCACGCTCGAATGGAATGTAGATGCTGTCGCGGGTGGTGCCAGCCTGGTCATACACGATGACCCGTTCTTCACCGAGCATGCGGTTGACCAGGGTCGACTTGCCGACGTTGGGTCGGCCGATGATCGCCAGCTTGATGCCATCCTTCTCACTCGGGCCGGGAATGCGTTTGGCTTCCTGACCTTCGAGAACGACTTCTTCTTCCTCGCCCTCTTCCGGCTCGGTGGCATCCTTGGGAAAGGAACCCAGCACGGCTTCGAGCATCTGGGTAATGCCACGACCGTGAGCACCGGCAATCGGCAGGGACTCGCCCATGCCCATACTGGAAAACTCGGCGCGCGCCAGGTCGGCGTCGATGTTGTCGACCTTGTTGATGACCAGGAAGCTGCGTTTGTTACGGCGACGCAAATGCTCCCCAATCATCTGATCGGAAGCAGACAGCCCAGCGCGAGCATCCACCAGGAACAGCACTGCATCAGCCTCTTCGATCGCCTGCAGCGATTGCTCGGCCATCTTCGCGTCAATGCCTTCCTCGTCACCGGAAATACCACCGGTGTCGATGACGATATAGGTTCGCCCCTGCCACTTGGCCTCGCCGTACTGGCGATCACGGGTCAGACCAGACAGGTCGCCGACAATCGCGTCACGGGACTTGGTCAAGCGGTTAAACAGGGTGGACTTGCCAACGTTAGGGCGGCCCACCAGGGCAATTACGGGAACCATTAGGCTCTCCACTTCGTTATTTCAGAAAATACAAAAGCCGCTGCAGAGGCAGCGGCCGGAATTCATTGCACTGGCTATGCTGCACAGCCCTAGGTGCTGTGCAGCATAGCCAAAGCGTCAGCGAGCGATCACTTGATGGTCAGGGCCACCAGATTGCCGCCGTTGCCGTAGGCATACAGCCAATCACCTACAACCAGCGGACGGGCACGCAGGCCGTCACTGTCGATGCGGGTACGGCCGACAAAACGACCGTCCACCTGGCTGACCAGATGCAGGTAGCCCTCGAGATCACCGAACGCGATATAGCTGGAGAACACTTCCGGTGCCGACAACTGGCGGCGAGCCAGGGCATCGTTGCTCCACAGCGCCGAAGCCGAACGCTCGTCGATACCTTCAACGGTGCCGCTGGCCAGGCTTACGTAAACACTGCCGTAACCCTGGGCCACACCGACCGAACTGGACGCTTCACGCTGCCAGAGGATACGACCGCTTTCCAGATCCAGCGCGGCAACACGGCCCTGGTAGCTGACGGCGTATAGGGTACCCGCCGAAAGCAGCAGTCCGCCGTCGATATCGACCACGCGATCCAGTTCCGAGCGACCTTGCGGAACGGCTACGCGCTGCTCCCAGACCGGAATACCGCGCTGAGCGTCCAGCGCAATCACCTTACCGGTGGACAGGCCGGCAATCGCCAGACGATTGGTCAGCACCGGGCTGCCAGTGCCGCGCAGGGTCAGTACCGCCGGAGTGTTCTCGAAGATCCAGCGCTGCTCGCCGGTGTTCATATCCAGAGCAATCAGGCGGTCATCCTGAGTCTGTACCAGCACCACGTCGCCGTTCAGCGCAGGCGGCGCCAACACTTCACTGGTCACGCGGGCGCGCCACTTTTCTTCACCGCTTGCGGTATCGAGAGCGATAATCTCGCCTTTCAGCGTGCCCACTACAACCAGGCCATAGCCTGCACCGACTGCGCCGGACACTGGAAGCTCCAGGTCAGCCTTCCAGATCACCTTGCCGGTCATGCGGTCCATGGCCACAACCAGGCCTTCGACGTCGGCGGCATAGATCTGCTCGCCATCAATCGCCGGTACCAGCATGTTGAAGGACTCGCCCTGGCCATCGCCAATAGAACGACTCCATTCTTTCTGCAGGCTAACCTCTTCCTCAAACTTGGGCAGATCGGCCGGCGGCAGTTCCTTCTTGCTATTGCTGCTGCAACCTACAGCCAGAACGGCCAAGGCCAGCAGTGCGGCATTCTTCCAGCGCATCACGTCACGCATCCCCTTTTGCCAGATCATCCAGCTTCATTTGCAGACCACCGACAGCGGCATCTTCAGACAGCGCAGCCTTGGCTTTTTTGTAGGCGGCGTGCGCATCGTCAGCACGGCCGAGTTGCACCAGCAGGTCACCTTTGAGTTCTTCACGGCTGGCGGCAAAGGCCGGCGCAACCTTGGCATCCAACAGTTTCAGGGCATCTTCGGCCTTGTCCTGCGCAGCCAGCACGCGCGCCAGACGCTGACGGGCCAACTCAGCCAAACTGTCGTCGGCCGGCTTGTCGACAATCGCCTGCAGCTCGCTGACAGCGTCGTCCAGCTTGCCAGCCTCTACCGCAACTTTGGCCACAAACAGACTGCCGTACTGGGCGTAATGGGTACCGGCATAATCTTTTTTCAGCGTATTGGCCAGTTCAGCGACCTTGCTGGCGTCAGGCTTGCCGCTCGGATCAAGCGCAGCTTCGAGCAGCTGCTGATACACCAGCGAAGCACCCTGGGACTGATTAGCCTGATATTTCTGCCAGCCCTGCCAGCCGAACACCACCACCAACGCCAGCGCAACACCGGTCAGCAATGGCATGCCATTGCGCTGCCACCAATCCTTGATTACCGCCAGCTCTTCATCATCAGTACGCGAAACCACCCCAACACTCCTATTCGCTAAATCACTCAACAGGCGCTCAGGCCTGATCGGCGCAGGTCGCCAGATGATCGGCCAATGCCGACCACGCAATACTTTGTTGTTCGCCCTGACCGCGCAGCGGCTTGCAACCTACCACTTGCTGGGCCAATTCGTCTTCACCCAAGATCAAGGCGTACAAGGCGCCACTCTTGTCGGCCTTCTTGAACTGACTCTTGAAGCTACCCGCCCCGGCATTCACCTGCAGACGCAGGTTTGGTAACTGCTCACGCAGACGCTCGCTTAAAGCCAGCGCTGCCAGTTCAGCCGGCTCGCCAAAGGCGCACAGGTAAACGTCGACCGTACGGGCGATTTCAGCCGGTACTTTACCTAGAGTTTCGAGCAACAGCACCAAACGTTCGATGCCCATGGCAAAACCTACGCCTGGCGCAGGCTTGCCGCCCATCTGCTCAACCAGACCGTCGTAGCGGCCGCCGGCGCAAACCGTGCCCTGGGAGCCGAGTTGGTCGGTGACCCACTCGAAGACTGTCTTGCTGTAGTAATCCAGGCCGCGCACCAGTTTGGGATTGATTACGTAAGGCACACCAGCCGCATCCAGACGGGCCTTGAGCCCTTCGAAATGTACGCGTGACTCTTCATCCAGGTAATCCGCCAGTTTCGGCGCATTAACCAGCAGGGCCTGAGTTTCCGGCACTTTGCTGTCCAGTACGCGCAGCGGGTTGCTACCCATACGGCGGCGGCTGTCTTCGTCCAGCTGATCGGCGTGAGCAGTCAGAAACTCAACCAGCGCATCGCGATACACCGCACGCGCGGCACTGGTGCCCAGGCTGTTGAGCTCAAGCTTCACAGCATCGCGGATGCCCAGCAGGCCCCACAGGCGCCAGGTCAGCACGATCAACTCGGCATCAATATCCGGACCGTCGATATTGAATGCTTCCACGCCGATCTGGTGAAACTGACGATAGCGGCCTTTCTGTGGACGCTCGTGACGGAACATCGGACCGATGTACCAGAGCTTCTGCGGCTGCCCACCACCCACCAGGCCATGCTCAAGCACAGCACGCACGCAGGCGGCAGTACCTTCCGGACGCAGGGTCAGAGAGTCACCGTTGCGGTCCTCGAAGGTGTACATCTCTTTTTCAACGATATCGGTGACTTCACCAATCGAGCGCTTGAACAGCTCGGTGAACTCGACGATCGGCATACGAATCTGCCGATAGCCGTAACCGTCCAACAGGCTGGCGACGGTACCTTCAAAATAACGCCAAAGCGGAGTCTGCTCGGGCAGGATGTCGTTCATGCCACGAATGGCTTGCAGGGACTTACTCAATTCAATTCCTTAACGGTGTTAGCTGCGCGCAATCAGAGCGGCGTCAGCAGCGACCTTGTCAGCCGCTTTCTGGCGGATCAGTTTTTCCAACTCATCGACCAGGTTGTCATTGCCCAGCTTAAGCGCCGGTTTGCCATCGATATAGATCAGGTTGGGCGAACCACCGGTCAGCCCGATATGGGCTTCCTTGGCTTCGCCCGGACCATTGACCACACAACCGATCACTGCGACATCCAACGGCACCAGCAGGTCTTCAACGCGCTGCTCCAGCTCGTTCATGGTTTTCACCACATCGAAGTTCTGCCGCGAGCAGCTCGGGCAGGCAATAAAGTTGATACCACGCGAACGCAGGCGCAGGGATTTGAGGATATCGAAACCGACCTTGATCTCTTCCACCGGGTCAGCGGCAAGGGAGATGCGAATAGTGTCGCCAATGCCTTCAGCCAGCAGCATGCCCAGCCCGACCGCTGATTTCACGGTACCCGAACGCAGGCCACCCGCTTCGGTAATGCCCAGGTGCAGAGGCTGCTCGATCTGCTTGGCCAGCAGACGATAGGCTTCGACGGCCATAAATACGTCGGAAGCTTTTACGCTGACTTTGAAGTCTGGGAAATTCAAACGATCCAGGTGCTCAACATGTCGTAGCGCGGATTCGACTAGCGCCGCCGGGGTCGGCTCGCCATATTTCTTCTGCAAATCCTTTTCCAGCGAACCGGCATTTACCCCGATACGAATCGGAATACCTTTGTCACGCGCAGCTTCAACCACCGCGCGCACACGGTCTTCGCGACCAATATTGCCTGGATTGATACGCAAGCAATCGACGCCAAGCTCGGCTACGCGCAAGGCGATCTGGTAGTCAAAGTGAATATCGGCCACCAGCGGCACACGCACCTGCTGTTTGATCTTGCCGAAGGCTTCGGCTGCATCCATATCCGGCACGGAAACCCGCACGATATCGGCGCCGGCATCTTCCAGGCGACGAATCTGCGCCACGGTGGCAGCTACATCATTGGTATCGCTGTTGGTCATGCTCTGCACGGCGATGGGAGCATCACCACCCACCGGCACGGAGCCAACCCAGATTTTGCGTGAAATACGGCGCTTGATCGGTGATTCGCAATGCATGTTACTGCCCACCTAACTTCAGACGTGCGGTCTCACCGGAAATAAAGGGCGCAACATCGACTGGATTGCCATTCAGGCTGACCTGCACGCCACGGGCATAACCCAGACGCAGCTCCAGCGGAGCCTTACCTGCCAGTTGCAGCCTATCGCCTTTACGCTTGAGAGCGCTGAACAACACCTTGCCATTGGCATCGGTCAGTTGTGTCCAGCAATCGGCAGTGAAATTGAGGCTGACAACAGCTTCGCCTGCGGCAGCTTGTACCGGCGCACTCTCAGCTGGTGTAGCAGGGACGGCCTCGGCAGCAGCGGGCTCAGCAGTGACCGGCACGGCGGCCGCAACCGGTGCACTGGCAGTTGCGCCAAGCGCTGATGGCTGCTCAGATTGCGAGGCCAAGGCTGTGACCTCGCTAACGGCAGAATTTGGAACAGCCGCAGCCCCCTCAGACAGCAGCGGCAACGCGGCTTCCGCATCCAACTGGGCAGCTTCCACAGCCTGATCTTCCGGTTCATCCAGCGGATGGATCTGCGTAGTGCCGTCAGCGCCGTCCACCTCGACGTGCTCAAGGCTGGTTGAAGCCAGGTCTTCGGCACGGCGCTCGGCCTGCTCCTGCCACCAAAAGAAGCTCAAGCCGGCCAGGGCCAGCAACAGAACAAAACTGACCATGCGCAAAATGCGCTGCGAGTAGCTCACAGGCTCCTCGATACGCCCCAGGCTGTGCACGCTGCTGCCGGCAGCATCGCTGCCAGTGAACTGATCAAACTCCAGCACCAGGCGGTTCTGATCAACCTCCAGCAACTTGGCGTACGCCCGTACATAACCTCGGGCAAAAGTGTGCCCAGGCAGTTTGTCGAAAGCACCTTGTTCAACCTGACTCAAGCGCTGCGGGGTCAGATTCAACTGCGCAGCAACCTCGGCAATGGTCCAACCGCGGCTCTCACGAGCCTTGCGCAAAGTCTCACCCGGATTAATGCGGGGAACTGCTAGCACTTCTGGATGCGCCGCTTTCATCATTGCTCCGACAGGTATTGCTGATATTCCGGCGTGCCCGGATAAAGTCGCTTCAACTGCAAACCCAGGCTCGCGGCATTGTCGCGCTCCTCGAAAATCTTCGCCAAACGCACCCCCAAGAGCAGGCTGCGAGCATCTGGCTGGGCCAGCACCATATAGCTTTCGTAATAGCCGCGCGCGGGAACGTACTGCTTATCCTCATAGGACAGCTGTGCCATTTCAATCAAGGCGCGAGGCCGCCGACTATTCAACCGTAGCGAACGCTCAAAGTAGGCCTTAGCCTGCTCACGTTGCTTGAGTTGTAATGAGGTCAATCCGAGGTTTTCAAACACCCGCGAACGCTCCGGGTAAAGAGTGTCCTGAGCAGCCTGGGTATAGTGCTTGAGCGCTTCCGGATAACGCCGCTGTTCGAACAGAAAACTGCCGTAGTTATTCAACAAACGGGCATCGTCACTGCGTTGCGATAGAGCTTTGCGGTAGTGATCGTCAGCCAGCTTGGGCTCCATTTCAATCTGGAACACCAAGGCCAAAGCCGCGTGGGCATCAGCGTCTGAAGAGTCGAGTTCCAGAGCTTTTTTCAACGGTATTTTGGCGCGCTCGGTTTCGCCTTGCTGCAGATAACCAATGCCTAGTTTGGTATAAGCATCGCGTGCTTCGTCGCGACCCTTTCCGGTTTTCATCGGATCGACATTACCGGTTGTAACGCAACCGACTAACAGACTGGCGGCCAACAGCAATAAAGCGGGACGCAAGGTCATGGGTATCCTCCCCTCAGGTTCGATTGGCGGCGGAACTCGGCACTTCGGCCTCGCTACTCAATTCACGCACAGCAATATAGCGTTCACTACGGCGGGTGCGGTCCATAACCTGGCCGACCAACTGGCCACAAGCCGCATCAATGTCCTCACCACGGGTGGTGCGCACGGTGACATTGTGCCCGGCTTTGTGCAGCAGGTCCTGGAAACGGCGAATGGCATTGTTGCTCGGCCGCTCGTAGCCGGAGTGGGGGAAGGGATTAAACGGAATCAGGTTGATCTTGCAAGGCACATCTTTGAGAAGTGCGATCATTTCCTCAGCGTGCTCGGTCTTATCGTTTACATCCTTGAGCAGGGTGTATTCGATTGTCAGCACGCGTTTCTCGCCGAGGCGCGAGACATAACGCTTGCACGCCGCCAGCAGCATTTCCAGCGGGTACTTCTTGTTGATCGGTACCAGCTGATTGCGCAGTGCATCATTTGGCGCATGCAGTGACAGAGCCAGGGACACATCGATCACTTCGCCGAGTTTGTCGATCATCGGCACTACGCCCGAGGTTGACAACGTCACCTTGCGTTTGGAAATGCCATAACCGAGGTCGTCCATCATGATTTTCATGGCGGCGACAACGTTGTCGAAGTTCAGTAGCGGCTCACCCATACCCATCATCACTACGTTGGTGATGGCACGGTCGATCTTCGCCGGCACGCTGCCGAACGACTTGTTGGCGATCCACACCTGACCGATCACTTCGGCGGCGCTCAGATCGCTGTTAAAACCTTGCTTGCCAGTCGAGCAGAAACTGCAATCCAGTGCGCATCCGGCCTGCGACGACACACACAAGGTGCCTCGCGTGCCCTGAGGGATATACACGGTTTCTACGCAACTGCCTGACGCCACCCGCACAACCCACTTGCGCGTGCCATCAGTAGAAATATCTTCGCTGACCACTTCCGGGCCGCGGATTTCAGCACAGGCCTTGAGCTTTTCGCGCAAGACCTTGCTGACGTTACTCATGGCATCAAAATCATCGATGCCAAAGTGGTGAATCCATTTCATCATCTGCCCGGCACGGAAACGCTTTTCCCCGATGCTTTCGAAGAATTGTTCCATTTCTGCCAAGGTCATACCCAGCAGATTGATTTTACCGGTAGCTTCAGTCATGGCTTCACCCTCACCCGATTCGCTTAGCGAATACGTGCGCAAACTTCGGTGGCAGCGAAGAAGTAAGCAATTTCGCGGGCAGCGGAGGCTTCCGAGTCGGAACCGTGAACAGCGTTTTCGTCGATGGAAACGGCGAAATCAGCACGAATGGTGCCGGCAGCTGCTTCTTTAGGGTTGGTAGCGCCCATCAGCTCACGGTTAGCCAGAACAGCGTTTTCGCCTTCCAGAACCTGAACGATAACCGGACCGGAGGTCATGAAAGCAACCAGGTCCTTGAAGAAGCCGCGCTCGCTGTGCTCAGCGTAGAAGCCAGCTGCTTCGCGCTCGGACAGTTGAACCATTTTCGAGGCAACGACGCGCAGGCCGGCCTTTTCGAAACGAGTAGTGATCTCGCCAACAACGTTTTTAGCAACGGCATCAGGCTTGATGATGGAGAAAGTGCGTTGAACAGCCATGTGAAACTCCAGAAACAATGATTAAAGCGAAAAATTAAACCCGCGAATTATACGCGGGTTCCGGTTAAATGCGTAGGCCAGGCCAAAAGGCCAGTTAATCCGCCTCGTCGATCCAAGCTGCCTGAATGGCTTCAAGCACCTTCTCGCCGCCGCGCTGAGGATCGTCGCTGAACTCCGGCAACGCCAGAATCCACTTATGCAGATCGACAAAGTTTACGTAACGAGGGTCTACCTCAGGCTTTGATTCCGCCAACTGAATGGCGATTTCCAGAACATCAACCCACTTCAGACTCATAACAACTCCTTGAATCAGTGCGGCGCTTCGGCGGCGTGGTTGAGCGAGTACTTGGGTATTTCCACAGTCAGGTCTTCATCACCGACAACCGCCTGACAGGACAAGCGCGACTGAGCCTCAAGCCCCCAAGCCTTGTCGAGCATGTCCTCTTCCAGCTCATCGGCCTCAGCCAGAGAATCAAAACCTTCACGAATGATGCAGTGACAGGTCGTGCAGGCGCATACACCGCCACAGGCGCTTTCGATCTCAATATGGTGCTCGTGCGCCACTTCAAGCACCGACGTGCCTGGCGCGACGTCGACCACCAGCCCTTCCGGACACAGCACCGCGTGAGGCAGAAAAATGATCTGCGGCATGCTTATTCCTCAATCTCATCAAGACTACGGCCCGCCAGTGCGGCCTTGACCGTGGCATCCAGACGACGCGCGGCAAAAGCGTCAGTCACCTGGGTCAAACGTTTGGTTTGCTGCTCAATCGCCAAGCCATCAGTGCCGGTCATCAAGTCACGCAACTGGTCTATCTGTGCATCGATTGCCAGGCGCTCATCGGCATCCAGCAAGCGCTCACCATCGGCCAGCAACGCGGCCTCAACAGCTTCCAGCAGACGCTGGGCATCGACCTGCTGCTCGCGCAGTACGCGGGCAACTTTGTCATCACCAGCGTTCTTGAAGGAATCCTGCAGCATGCGGGCGACTTCGCCATCCGTCAGTCCATAGGACGGCTTGACTTGGATACTCGCCTCGACCCCCGAAGCCAGCTCACGCGCAGCGACGCTAAGCAGGCCATCGGCATCAACCTGGAAGGTCACGCGAATCTTCGCCGCACCCGCCACCATCGGTGGAATGCCACGCAATTCGAAGCGTGCCAACGAGCGGCAATCACTAATCAGCTCACGCTCACCCTGCAGAACATGAACCATCATGGCCGTCTGGCCATCTTTATAAGTGGTGAAGTCCTGAGCACGAGCAACCGGGATCGTGGTATTGCGCGGAATCACCTTCTCCATCAGACCGCCCATGGTTTCCAGGCCGAGCGACAGCGGAATCACATCCAGCAGCAGCAACTCTTCGCCATCACCGCGTTTGTTACCGGCCAGAGCATCGGCCTGAATCGCCGCCCCAATGGCGACCACCTGATCGGGGTCGATATCGGTCAGCGGCTCACGAGCAAACAATTCAGCAACTGCCTGACGCACACGCGGCACACGGGTAGAACCACCAACCATAACCACCGCTTCAACTTCATCCAGCTCAATACCGGCATCACGCACCGCACGGCGGCAGGCCTTGAGGCTGCGCGCCAGCATGGGCTCGATCAGCGCATCGAACTGCTCACGACTCAACTGCCCTGCCCAGCCGGCATAGCTGAGACTTGCCGAAGCGCTGTCGGTCAGCGCCTCTTTAGCGGCACACGCGACTTCCAGCAAAAGGCGCTGCTGTGTTGGATCGAGGTCAGAGGAAATCCCAGCCTGCTCAACTATCCAGCCGGCAATGGCGTGGTCGAAGTCATCACCGCCCAGAGCGCTGTCGCCGCCGGTCGCCAGCACTTCAAACACACCGCCAGTCAGGCGCAGCACGGAAATATCGAAGGTACCGCCACCCAGATCATAAATAGCAACCACACCCTCGGCATGCTGATCCAGGCCATAGGCGACAGCTGCAGCCGTCGGCTCGTTGAGCAAGCGAAGCACATTCAGCCCGGCCAGACGCGCGGCATCCTTGGTGGCCTGCCGCTGCGAATCATCGAAATAGGCTGGCACCGTGATCACCGCACCGACCAGCTCACCACCGAGGGTCGCTTCAGCGCGCTGACGCAACACCTTGAGAATATCCGCCGAGACTTCAACCGGGCTTTTCGGCCCCTGCACGGTCTCGATAAACGGCATATGCGACTCACCGCCGACAAAGCAATACGGCAGCTGCTCACCGAGCTGCTTCACGTCCGCCAGGCCGCGCCCCATCAGACGCTTGACCGACAGCACAGTATTCAATGGATCGCCCGACGCTGCCGCTTTGGCGACTTCGCCCACTTCAACCCGATCAGCGTGATAGCGCACGGCGGACGGCAGAATGACCTGCCCGACAGCATCGGCCAGCGGCTCGGAAAGACCGCTACGCACGGCAGCGACCAGCGAATTGGTAGTACCCAGATCAATCCCCACCGCCAGTCGACGCTGGTGTGGCTGGGGGCTTTGTCCGGGCTCAGCGATCTGCAGTAAGGCCATGATTAATCAGTGCTTAGGTATCAGGAGCGCCATGCAGGCACCCCAGCGTTAATCGTCGAGGCGCTCTTCCAGCTGGCGAACCTCGTGAGAGAGCTTGTCGAGAAACTGCATGCGACGCATCAGGCGCTCGGCCTCTTCGCGCCGCGAGGCATCATCCCAACAAACGGCAAAACTGTCGTTGAGCTCATCCTGAGCCACTTTCAAACGCCGCTTGAACTGCGCCACGCCAGCCAGGTCGGCACTGTCGTGCAGATCCTCCAGCTCTTCGCGCAGCTGCATCTGCTGTAGCAGGAAATCCGGATCCTGCACCGTCACCTCAAGCGGTAGCTCAGGGCCGCGCAGCGCCAGCAGATAACGCGCTCGCCGCGACGCGCTCTTGAGTGTACTGTAAGCCTCATTGAGACTAGCGGACTGTTCCAGAGCCAGGCGCTGCTCGCGCTCGGAAGCATCAGCAAAGCGGTCCGGATGGACATTGCGCGCCAGCTCGCGATAACGCACGGCTAGCTGATCAAGATCCAGGCGGAAGCCTGGCTGCAGGTCAAACAAAGCAAAGTGACAAGGACTGCCCACACACGCCTCAGATATTGAAGCTTTCGCCGCAGCCACATTCGCCGCGCACGTTCGGGTTGTTGAACTTGAAGCCTTCGTTCAACCCTTCTTTGACGAAGTCGAGCTCGGTGCCATCGAGGTAGACCAGGCTCTTGGGATCGATGATCACCTTGACGCCATGATTCTCGAACACCTGATCTTCGCTGGCGGCCTCATCGACAAACTCCAGCACATAGGCCAAGCCGGAGCAGCCCGTGGTGCGCACACCCAGGCGAATACCTTCGCCCTTACCGCGACCCTCAAGAGAGCGACGCACGTGCTGAGCGGCAGCTTCGGTCATGCTGATAGCCATCGACAAACCTCCTTAAAGCAAGCCTTTCTTCTGCTTGTAATCGCGCACAGCAGCCTTGATAGCGTCTTCGGCGAGTACCGAGCAGTGAATTTTCACCGGTGGCAGAGCCAACTCCTCGGCCAACTGGGTGTTCTTGATGGTTTCAGCCTCGTCCAGGGTCTTACCCTTCATCCACTCAGTAGCGAGGGAACTGGAGGCGATTGCCGAACCGCAGCCATAGGTCTTGAACTTGGCGTCTTCAATCACGCCCTGCTCGTTGACCTTGATCTGCAGGCGCATCACATCGCCGCAAGCCGGTGCGCCGACCATGCCGGTGCCAACGTCCGGGTCTTCCGCATCCATCTTGCCGACATTGCGCGGGTTTTCGTAATGGTCAATGACCTTTTCACTGTAAGCCATGCTGGTATTCCTTCCTCATCAGAGAGTCGCTCTTGCTCGGCGACTACTTAGTGCGCCGCCCACTCGATCTTGGAGATGTCGACACCGTCTTTGTACATATCCCACAGCGGCGACAATTCGCGCAGCTTGGTGACCGCCTCGCAAACCTTCTGCGCGGCGTAATCGACCTCTTCATCAGTGGTGAAACGGCCGAAGGTAAAACGAATGGAACTGTGTGCCAGCTCGTCATTGCGGCCCAGGGCGCGCAACACGTAGGACGGTTCCAGCGAAGCCGAGGTGCAGGCCGAACCGGACGAAACCGCCAGATCCTTGAGTGCCATGATCAGCGACTCTCCCTCAACGTAGTTGAAGCTGAGATTGAGGTTGTGCGGTACACGAGCGCTCATGCTGCCATTGATGTACAGCTCTTCCAGGCCATCGACCTGCTTGAAGAAACGCTCACGCAGGGCCAGGATGCGCTGGTTTTCCTGGGCCATTTCTTCCTTGGCGATACGGAACGCTTCACCCATACCGACGCACTGGTGAGTCGCCAGGGTGCCGGAACGCATACCACGCTCATGACCACCACCATGGGTCTGGGCTTCCAGGCGCACACGCGGCTTGCGACGCACAAACAGCGCACCAACGCCTTTCGGACCATAGGTTTTGTGCGCGGAGAAGGACATCAGATCGACCTTGAGCGACTCCAGGTCGATCGCCACTTTGCCGGTGGACTGCGCCGCATCAACATGCAGGAACACGCCGCGCGAGCGGGTCAGCTCGCCGATTGCCGCGATGTCATTGATGGTTCCGATTTCATTGTTCACGTGCATGACCGACACCAGAATGGTGTCCTCACGCAGCGCCGCCTCGATCATGGCAGGAGTAATCAGGCCATCTTCACCAGGTTCGATATAGGTCACTTCGAAGCCTTCGCGCTCAAGCTGGCGCATGGTATCCAGCACGGCTTTGTGCTCGATCTTCGAGGTGATCAGGTGCTTACCTTTGCTCTTGTAGAAGTCGGCGATGCCTTTGATTGCCAGGTTGTTGGACTCGGTCGCACCGGAGGTCCAGACAATCTCACGCGGGTCGGCATTGACCAGCTCAGCCACTTGGCGGCGAGCATTCTCAACAGCCTCTTCGGCCTTCCAGCCAAACACGTGGGAGCGTGACGCCGGGTTGCCGAAGTTACCGTCGACCAGCAGGCATTCGCTCATTTTTTGCGCAACACGCGGATCAACCGGCGTGGTGGCGGAATAATCGAGGTAAATCGGCAACTTCATCAACTTTCTCCTAATCAGGTATCAGGCCAGCTAGCCAGCGCCTTGCGCTCAATCGACGGCGGACGTTTCGATCTTATCCGGGTACGGCGTCCTGCCATTGCAGCGGCGCTGATCCTGGCGCTGGGCAACTTCCTGCACTTCACGACGGGTCACCAAGTCAGCGAGACTGATGCCACTTAGAAATTCGTGTATCTGCTGGCTGAGGTCACACCACAAGTGGTGAGTCAGACAGGTATCACCCGCATGACAATCACCCTGCCCCTGGCAGCGAGTAGCATCGACCGACTCATTGACCGCATCGATCACCTCAGCCACCTGAATCCCCTGCATATCACGCGACAGCTGGTAACCGCCCCCAGGCCCACGCACGCTGGACACCAGATTGCCACGACGCAACTTGGCAAATAGCTGCTCCAGGTAGGAAAGGGAAATCCCCTGCCGCTCGGAGATATCAGCCAAAGACACCGGCCCACGCTGAGCGTGCAACGCCAGATCAAGCATGGCGGTGACGGCGTAACGGCCTTTGGTGGTTAATCGCATAAGGGTTTACCGCATGATCGCAATATGCCGCGAGTATGCAATTCCCGAGCATTTAAGTCAACTATAAGACCTAGCGCTTTAGTCGGGATTAGTCAGGCTGGAGGGCGCGCAGCATAGCAAAATGCGCGCCCCCGCACCATCAAGCCGCAGGCTTGTCTGCGTCTTTGACCACGCCAGCGAAGTCCTCGTCACGCAGCTGCGGCAAATCCTTGGCGCAGTAGTCACTGCCCAAGGATTTGAGCGCGCCGCACATGCCTTCCAGGCGCCCATCCACCGCATGCAGGTGATCAAGCAGCTGACCAATGGCACGCGCTACCGGATCCGGCATGTCCTGACTCACGCCATAGGCATCGAAACCAAGCTTCTCGGCAATCGCCTGACGCTTGGCCTCCTGCTCATCATCGGTTTTGACAATGACCCGCCCAGGAATACCGACCGCCGTAGCACCCGCCGGCACCTCTTTGGTCACCACAGCATTGGAGCCGATCTTCGCGCCCGCACCGACCGTGAACGGCCCCAGCACCTTGGCACCAGCGCCCACCACCACACCATCTTCCAACGTTGGATGGCGCTTACCCTTGTTCCAGCTAGTTCCGCCCAGGGTCACTCCTTGATAAAGGGTGACGTCATTGCCGATTTCGGCGGTTTCACCAATGACAATGCCCATACCGTGGTCGATAAAGAAGCGTCGACCGATTTTCGCGCCAGGATGGATTTCGATGCCGGTCATCCAGCGCCCAAAGTTAGACACCACGCGCGCCAGCCACTTCCAGCCACTGCCCCACAGCGCATGCGCCACGCGATGCAGCCAGACCGCATGCAACCCCGGATAGCAAGTGACCACCTCAAAGGCATTACGCGCCGCCGGGTCGCGATGAAATACGCTCTGGATATCCTCTTGCATGCGCTCAAACATCTGCCTTCTCCTGCCTAGGGTGCTCGCCACGCGCCGCCTTGATGGTTTCCGTCAAGATACCGCGCAAGATATTCATTTCCAGCTTGCTCACTGCACTACGCCCATACAAGCGACGCAGGCGACTCATCAGATGCCGCGGCTTGGCAGGATCAAGAAACCTGATCTCAACCAGCGCCTGCTCAAGGTGACGATAAAACGATTCCAGCTCATCCGCAGCAACCGGCTCTTCATCCGGATCGACGACCGCAGACTGCTTGACTGGCTGCCCCTCAGCTGCCAGCCAGGCCATACGCACTTCGTAAGCCAGCACCTGTACCGCCGCCGCCAAATTCAACGAACTGAACGCCGGATCGGAGGGAATATGCACATGATAGTGACAGCGCTGCAGCTCCTCATTGGTCAGACCGGCATACTCGCGCCCAAACACCAAGGCAACCTGCGCACCTTGCTGCGCCAGCTCGCACGCCGCCACACCACATTCACGCGGCTCGAGCATCGGCCAGGGAATATGCCGATCCCGCGCACTGGTGCCCATTACCAGACGGCAACCGACCAGCGCTGCCTCAAGCGTGGCCACCACCTGCGCCGCATCGAGAATATCAGTAGCGCCAGAGGCCCTAGCCACCGCGTCTTCGCTCGGAAAATCCCGCGGATCAACCAGCACCAACTGCGACAACCCCATGTTTTTCATGGCCCGCGCCGCGCCACCGATATTGCCCGGATGACTGGTACCGACCAACACAACGCGAATATTTTCCAGCAACGCAAACGCTCACAGACAAGGCTTAGAGGGGCAAATCTTACAGAAGCCACCCGCCTTGCGCCACGCAAGGCGCAGGTTGCACTTCAACCGCCGGGCTTTTCTGCTAGAATGGCCGGCTTTCTTTAACGACCCAGGTGAACATCCATGCAGCCCATGCTGAATATCGCGCTGCGCGCAGCCCGTAGCGCCGGCGAAATGATCTTCCGCTCGACCGAACGCTTGGACGTCATCTCGGTCGACGAGAAAGAAGCCAAGGACTATGTGACCGAAATTGATCGCTCTGCCGAGCAGCTGATCATTCAGGCCCTGCGCAAAGCTTTCCCGAACCACGGCATCCTCGGCGAGGAAAGCGGCCTGAGCGAAGGCAGCGGCGACGGCGCCGATTACCTGTGGATCATCGATCCGCTGGACGGCACCACCAACTTTATCCGCGGCATCCCGCATTACGCCGTCAGCATCGCCTGCAAATACCGTGGCCGCCTTGAGCACGCCGTAATCATCGACCCGGTACGCCAGGAAGAATTCACTGCCAGCCGCGGCCGTGGCGCTGCCCTTAACGGCCGCCGCCTGCGCGTCGGCAATCGCAAGAGCCTGGAAGGCGCGCTGCTCGGCACCGGCTTCCCGTTCCGCGACAGCCAGATGGAAAATCTGGAAAACTACATCGGTATGTTCCGCAGCCTGGTCGGCCAAACTGCTGGCGTACGCCGCGCAGGCGCAGCGAGCCTGGACCTCGCCTATGTAGCGGCCGGTCGCTTTGATGCCTTCTGGGAGTTCGGTCTGTCCGAGTGGGACATGGCCGCCGGCGCACTGCTGATCCAAGAAGCAGGCGGCCTGGTCAGCGACTTCAGCGGCGGCCACGACTTCCTGGAAAAGGGCCAGATCGTTGCAGGCAACACCAAGTGCTTCAAAGCCGTGCTCACGGCCATTCAGCCGCACTTGTCAGCCTCCCTGAAGCGCTGATCAAGCCGCAATAAAAAAGCGCCCCACGGGGCGCTTTTTTGTATCCGCTGAAATCTTTCGATCAGTTGGCCTGATCGACCAATACCAACTGGCCATCCTTGACCGGAATCTGCCGGCCCGGATCACTGGCCATACGCACCTGGCTCACCTTGCCATCCAGCTCATATTTGACGTCATAGCCCACCAGCTTCTCACTGGTATCAGTTACCGTACTGCAACGGGTTTCGGTAGTGGTATAGGTATCACGACTCTGCAAATGCTCTTGCGCCTTGTTGCCGGCATAGCCGCCGCCAACCGCACCGGCAACTGTCGCCAGCTTCTTGCCATTACCGCCACCCACCTGATTACCCAGCAAACCACCCACCACCGCACCAATCGCAGTACCGGCTATCTGGTGCTCATCCTTAACCGGCGCCTGGCGGGTGACCGCCACATCCTTGCAGACCTCGCGCGGGGTTTTGATGGTTTCCTTGACCGGCTTAACTGCGAGCACTTCAGCATATTCCGGCGCACTGACGATGCTGTAAGTGGCCACCGCTCCGCCTGCCGTCACACCCACCGCACCCAGTACCGCGCCTACCAACATTGACTTATTCATACATGCCTCCTTGAAGCCGCTGCTTGGCGCTTAACGCACCTTACTCCCAGCCTTGGAGCATAAAAAAACCGGGCAAGTTCAACACCGGCCCGGTTCATTCAGCTGTTTGCGACAAGACGCACAGATTCAGGGACGCTCATCGACCTCTTCTTCCACCACCGGCGGAATCAGGTCATCGACCGTCAGATCGAGCCACACCAGCACCACGTTGGCGATATAGACCGACGAGTAAGTACCCGCGCTCACACCGACAAACAGCGCGACCGAGAAGGCAAATAGGTTGTCACCCGCAAACAGCAGCAACGCGGCAATCGCCATCAAGGTAGAAATGGACGTTGCCAGAGTACGCAGCAGAGTCTGAGTGGTGGAGATGTTGATGTTCTCGATCAACGTCGCCTTGCGCAGCACACGGAAGTTCTCCCGCACCCGATCGAATACCACGATGGTATCGTTCAGCGAGTAGCCGATGATCGCCAGCAGCGCCGCCAACACAGTCAGGTCGAAAGTGATCTGGAAGAACGACAGGACACCGAGCGTGACAATCACGTCGTGGATCAGCGAAACAATCGCCCCCGCGCCGAACTTCCACTGAAAGCGGAAGGCCAGGTAAAGCATCACCCCAGCCAGCGCCAGCAACAGACCCAGCCCGCCCTGATCGCGCAGCTCTTCACCTACCTGCGGGCCGACGAATTCGACCTTTTTCACTTCAAGCTGCTCGCCAGCCTGACGCAGCGCCGTGGCCACTTTATTACCCAATTCCGGATCATTACCCTGCATGCGCACCACCACATCGGTGGTCGCACCAAAGCTCTGCACCACGGCGTCGGCATAACCAGCGCCGGCCAACTGCTCACGGATGTTGCCGAGATCTGCAGGCTGCTCATAGCTCAGCTCGATCTGCGTACCGCCAGTAAAATCCAGCCCCAGGTTCAGCCCCTTGGTAAACAGGCTAACCAGTGCCAGCAACGTCAGCACCAGGGTGAAGGCGAACGCAATATTGCGCACCCCCATGAAGTTGATCGTACGATTCATCACAGCCCCTTAAATCCACAACTTCTTGAAGTCACGCCCGCCGCACGTCAGGTTGACCATGCAGCGCGTCACCAGAATGGCGGTAAACATCGAGGTGAGAATACCCAGCGACAGCGTCACGGCGAAGCCCTTGACCGGCCCGGTACCCATGGCGAACAGGATGCCGCCGACCAGCAGAGTGGTCAGGTTGGCGTCAACAATCGCCGAGTAGGCCCGATCAAAACCCTCATGGATGGCCCGCTGGATCGACATGCCATTGGCAATCTCTTCGCGAATACGCGAGAAGATCAGCACGTTGGCGTCCACCGCCATACCCATGGTCAGCACGATACCGGCGATACCCGGCAAGGTCAGGGTGGCACTGAGCAGCGACATCAGAGCCAGCAGCAGCACCATGTTCAGACCCAGAGCAACGGTCGCCAGCACGCCGAAGAAGCGGTAGATGGCGATAATAAACAGCGACACAAACAGCATCGCCCACAGCGACGCATTGACGCCCTTGGCAATGTTGTCGGCACCCAGACTTGGACCGATGGTGCGCTCTTCAGCGAAGTACATCGGCGCTGCCAGACCACCAGCGCGCAGCAGCAGAGCCAGCTCGGACGACTCACCCTGACCATCCAGGCCGGTGATGCGGAACTGACTGCCCAGTGGCGACTGAATAGTGGCCAGGCTGATGATCTTTTTCTCTTCGACGAAGGTCTGCAGCTCGACTTCCTTCTCGACACCATCAACCACCTGGCGCACGTAGCGGGTTACCGGCTTCTGTTCGATAAAGATCACCGCCATGCTGCGACCAACGTTGTTACGGGTCGCGCGGTTCATCAGATCGCCGCCACGGCCATCCAGGCGGATATTGACCTGCGGACTGCCGTTCTCATCGAAACTGGCCTGAGCATCGGTGACCTGGTCACCGGTGATGATCAGATCACGCTCCAACTGAGCTGGCGGACGACCTTCCTGGCGGAACTCGAAACTCTCGGTCGCAGCCTTGGCAGCGTCCGGCTCAGCAGCAAGACGGAATTCCAGGTTGGCGGTCTTGCCGAGAATACGCTTGGCTTCGGCGGTGTCCTGCACGCCTGGCAGCTCAACCACAATACGGTTGGCACCCTGACGCTGGACCAGCGGCTCAGCCACACCCAGCTCGTTGACCCGGTTACGCACGGTGGTCAAGTTCTGCTTGATCGAGTACTCACGAATCTCAACCAGCTTGGCCTGAGTCAGCGCCAGACGCAGTACCTGCTGCTCACTGCGCTGCACGGTGGTCATATCAAAATCGGTAAAGTCTTTGCGAATCAGCTGCTGAGCCTTCTCCAGCGCTGCCTCATCGGCAAAACCCAGCTGAATAGCACCATTGAGCTCAGGCAGACTGCGATAACGCACGCGCTCTTTGCGCAGCAGGCTCTTGACCTCTCCCTCGTAAACCTTGCGACGCGCATCCAGGGCCTTGTCCATGTCCACTTCCATCAGGAAGTGCACACCACCAGACAAGTCCAGACCCAGCTTCATCGGGCTGCCGCCCAGGTTACGCAGCCAGTCTGGCGTGGTTTGCGCCAGGTTGAGGGCTACTACGAATTCATCGCTCAATGCTTTGCGCACCAGCTCTTTGGCCGGCAGCTGGTCTTCAGCATGGTTCAAACGCAGCAAGCCGGCACGCCCCTGATTGGCCAGGCTGGCGGCTTTTACGCTGATACCGGCCGCTTCCAGAGTACGACTGGCGCGATCCAGATCAGCCTGCTCGACGCGCATGGCGGAGCTGTTGCCACTGATCTGGATCGCCGGATCATCCGGGTACAGATTGGGCAGGGAATAAAGAGCGCCGATTGCCAGCACAGCCAGAATCAGCAGGTATTTCCAGACAGGGAATTTGTTGAGCATGACGCCGCCCGTTATGACGCGGGGCGCATGAAGCGCCCCGTCGAATGGTAAAGGTGTGTTGCTTAGATCGCTTTCAGCGTGCCCTTGGGCAGCGAAGCGGCGATAGCCACTTTCTGAATCTTCAGCTCAACGGTGTCGGACACTTCGATAACCACGAAGTCATCGGAAACCTTCGACACCTTGCCAGCGATACCGCCGCTGGTTACCACTTCATCACCCTTCTGCAGGCCACCGATCAGGTTCTTGTGCTCCTTGGCACGTTTGGCCTGCGGACGCCAGATCATCAGATAGAAGATGACCAGAAAGCCAACCAGAAACACCCACTCAAAACCACTACCAGCAGGACCGGCAGCCGGTGCGGCGCCTTCAGCGAAAGCAGCGGGGATAAAAAAGCTCATGTAACACTCCTGTTGCAAGGGTCTTTAAAAAGTTGGGAATCAATCCAGAGGCGGCGTTGGCAGCCCGCGCTTGGCATAGAAGGCATCGACAAAGGCGGCCAATGTACCCTGTTGAATAGCCTCACGCAAACCAGCCATAAGCACCTGATAATGCCGTAAGTTGTGGATTGTATTGAGCATGCTACCCAGCATTTCGCCGCATTTATCCAGATGATGCAGATAGGCGCGGGAGAAATGTTTGCAGGTGTAACAGTCGCAGGTCGGATCCAGCGGCGACTCGTCATGCTTATGGAAAGCATTGCGGATCTTCAGCACACCGGTATCGACAAACAGGTGGCCGTTGCGTGCGTTACGGGTCGGCATTACGCAGTCGAACATATCCACGCCACGGCGCACACCTTCAACCAGATCCTCAGGCTTGCCGACGCCCATCAGGTAGCGCGGCTTATCGGCCGGCAACTGCGGCGGCAGGTAATCCAGCACCTTGATCATTTCCTCTTTCGGCTCGCCGACCGACAGACCGCCAATGGCGTAACCGTCAAAGCCGATCTGCTCCAGACCATCCAGCGAGACTTTACGCAACTCCTCGTGCATGCCGCCCTGAACGATGCCGAACAGCGCTGCCGTGCTCTCGCCATGCGCCTCTTTCGAGCGCTTGGCCCAACGCAGCGACAACTCCATCGAACGCTTGGCCACATCGAACTCGGCCGGATACGGCGTGCATTCGTCGAAAATCATCACGATGTCCGAGCCCAGGTCGCGCTGCACCTGCATCGACTCTTCCGGCCCCATAAATACCTTGGCGCCATCGACCGGTGAAGCGAAGTACACGCCCTCTTCCTTGATCTTGCGCATCGCACCCAGGCTGAACACCTGGAAGCCGCCAGAGTCGGTGAGGATCGGCCCCTGCCATTGCATAAAGTCATGCAGGTCACCGTGCTTCTTGATCACCTCGGTGCCAGGCCGCAACCACAGGTGGAAGGTATTGCCAAGGATGATCTGCGCACCAATCGCCTCGATATCACGCGGCAGCATGCCCTTGACCGTGCCATAGGTACCCACTGGCATAAACGCCGGGGTCTCCACCACGCCACGCGGGAAGGTCAGCCGACCACGGCGCGCCTTGCCCTCGGTCGCCAACAATTCGAAAGACATCCGGCACGTGCGCGTCATAGCTGTTCCTCTGGCCCGCGCGGCGCGGGATTGCGGGTGATAAACATGGCATCACCGTAACTGAAAAAACGATATTCGCCGGCAATCGCCGCCTGATAGGCCGCCATGGTTTCCGGATAACCGGCAAACGCCGACACCAGCATCAGCAGCGTCGACTCCGGCAAATGGAAGTTGGTCACCAGCGCGTCAACCACATGCAGCGGTCGGCCGGGGTAGATAAAGATATCGGTGTCACCGCTGAAGGCCTTGAGCACGCCATCGCGCGCGGCGCTTTCCAGCGAACGCACGCTGGTGGTACCAACCGCAATCACTCGACCGCCACGCGCACGACAGGCCGCCACGGCATCGACCACATCCTGACCGACCTCCAGCCATTCACTGTGCATATGGTGATCTTCGATGCGCTCAACCCGCACCGGCTGGAAAGTGCCAGCCCCGACGTGCAAGGTCACGAAAGCCTGCTCAACACCTTTCTCGGCAATCGCCGCGAGCAGCTGCTGATCAAAATGCAGCCCGGCGGTCGGCGCCGCGACAGCGCCAGCACGGTCGGCATATACAGTCTGGTAGCGCTCGCGGTCGGCCTGCTCATCCGGCCGATCAATATAGGGCGGCAAGGGCATATGCCCGACCCGCTCCAGCAGCGGCAGCACTTCTTCGCTAAAGCGCAGCTCGAACAGCGCATCGTGACGAGCAACCATCTCGGCCTCGCCACCACCGTCAATCAGGATGCTCGAACCCGGCTTGGGTGACTTGCTCGAACGCACATGAGCCAACACGCTGTGAGCGTCCAGCACGCGCTCGACCAGAATCTCCAGCTTGCCGCCCGAGGCCTTCTGGCCGAACAACCGCGCCGGAATCACTCGGGTATTGTTGAACACCATCAGATCGCCGGGGCGCAGGTAATCCAGCAGATCACTGAACTGTTTATGCGCCAGCTCACCCGTCGGCCCATCGAGCACCAGCAAACGGCTGGCACGGCGTTCAGCAAGGGGGTGGCGGGCAATCAGAGCGTCAGGCAGCTCGAAATTGAAGTCGGCAACACGCATGGTCGGAAGGGGGTCGTCTAGCAGGGCGGCAAAGCTTACCGGAAATCGTGCATGCTGACCACGCAAGTGGATTGACCAACCCCAACACCATCCCTATACTGCGCCGCCATTGTGCCCCGGTGGCGGAACCGGTAGACGCGGCGGATTCAAAATCCGTTTTCGAAAGAAGTGGGAGTTCGAGTCTCCCCCGGGGCACCATTAGATTTTATCAGGACGTACCGAAACGACCTGAAACCCATAGAAAACCGGCCTCTGAGCCGGTTTTTTATTGCCCGTAGTTCCCTACCCTTTCCTTGTAAGCCCATAGGATTGTGAGTAGATTTGTGAGTAGATCGAGTTTGGTCTAAAAATCTACTCACACCTGAGCCGCTAAACGCCACCCGGCGCGGCTCACACGGGGGCACCATGCCGCTGACCGATTCCGCCATAAAAACAGCCAAACCCAAAGACAAGCTGTATCGCCTGGCGGACAAAAACGGCCTGTGTCTGGAGGTCGCCCCGACCGGCTCCAAATTATGGCGCTACCGCTACCGCTTCAACGGCAAAGCTAAAATGTTGTCCCTGGGCGCTTATCCCGCCGTGCTGCTGGCCATGGCCCGCCGCAAACGTGATGACGCCCGCCTTCTGCTAGACGAAGGCATAGACCCAGGCGCAGACCGCCAGGCCACCAAGCAAGCCAAGGCGCTTGAAGCATTTACATTCGAGAAGCTGGCGCGAGAGTGGCACGCCTACCGTTCGCCACGCTGGGCGAAGTCAACCGCCGACAAAACCGCTTCTTATATGGAGTCGGATTTACTGCCCACCCTTGGCCACCTCCCGGCCAAAGCCATTACTCGCCCCGAGCTGGTGGCACTAATACGTAAGATCGAATCACGCGGCGCGCACAATGTGGCCAAGAAAGCCCGCCAATGGCTAAGCCAGATTTTCCGCTTCGGTTTGGCACAGGGGGCAGTAGAAGCCAACCCGGCAACCGACCTCGACGTGATCGCCGCCCACGCACCAGCAACCCGCCACCATCCGCACGTCACCTTTGCAGAGCTACCCGAGCTGCTGGGCAAGGTAGAAGCGGCCAAGATCAACACTCTGACCCGCCACGCTATACGCCTGCTGGTGCTGACGGCCGTGCGCCCTGGCGAATTGCGCGCCGCGCCTTGGGCCGAGTTCAATCTAGACGCCGCTACCTGGACAATCCCGAAAGAACGGATGAAAGCCCGGCGCGATCACTCAGTACCACTGCCACGCCAGGCCGTTGCCATCCTGCGCCAGCTCCAAGAAGTCACCGGGGGCTATGCCTTGGTATTTGCCGGACGCAACAACACCAACCGCCCAATGAGTGAAAACACCATCAACAAGGCACTGGCAGACGTTGGCTATAAAGGCAGGCAAACCGGCCACGGCTTCCGCCACCTGCTGAGCACAGAATTAAACGGGCGCGGCTACAACCGGGATTGGATCGAACGCCAGCTAGCCCATGGTGACGACGACGAAATACGCGACACCTACAACCACGCCACCTATTTGGAGCAGCGCCGGGACATGATGCAGGCATGGGCAGACTCGATAGATGCTTTGTGTTCAGGGGCCAACGTAGTGAGCATCAAGCGCAAGGCTTAACGGTTTTGGCTGGCCTCGCCCGACGGGTCAGAAAGGGGACAAGATGAGTTTTCACAAATTTCTATCGTACGACCCATATTTGAGCTTCGCGGAGGGCCAGCAGGGATTTCAGGACAAAGTTTTTCTTCGATCCGATGGATCGCCCTGCGAGTCCTGGCATGGCAAAAACCTAGACGGAAAGGACTACTTATCGACTATCTGGCGGCTCGGCAGGGACGCGTATGCCACGATTGCACGCAAGCTGGGCGAACAACCTTCAGCCGAGTTTTTTGAAGCCACAGCGACTGAAATCAGAGCACTTGAGAAAGAACTACTCCCAACAATCCAAACACTTATTGAGCGCGGGCAATTGGCGCTGCACGAGGACAGGGACTCACCTGCTTTAGGAGACTTAAACGACATCGCAGACGCTCCGGACGGCTGGCTTACCGAGGTTTATATGAGAATCATTATTCCTTGTGTGGTTTCTGGGGTAATTGCAGAAGCCGAAGCACCAGACTTCGAGAGCCTGCTCCTAGCTGCGGCTGTCCCGTACGTCGATGACTACATCATCGCCAAACAATTAGCGCGCGGCGCAGACATCGCTTTCGAATTAGTCGCGACCAACATCGCTTCAGCCAAACTCTATCGAGAAACTATTGATGCCGCGAAAACAGCAGTTAGCGCTAATGGCAGACGTTCTGCCGATGAGCGTCACAGGAGCACCAACGCGTTAAAGGAAAAAGCCCTGGCCGAGTGGGATAGAGAAGGGAGCAGATATAGCGGCATGGCCGCTTTTGCGCGGCACCGCCACAAGATATACGAGGTGACTGAACGCACTCTGTACAGCTGGGTTCAAACACACCGCAAGACTAAAATTTAGCCCTTACAGTCTACGCGCAGACTGCACAGTTTACGGGTAGACCGGACTGCCAGGCTGTGCCGCTGCGGTATGAAATGCCAATCGTGTTCAACAAAGCCCAAGAGGCACACGACCATGGCAGCACATACTGAAAAAACCCAAACACTGCGCCGCTTTATCAAGCTACCTGCAGTGAAGGACTACACCAGTCTTTCAACTTCCGAAATATACCGGCGCATTGCAGCCGGCACCTTCCCCGTACAAATAACGCTCGGCCCCAAGTCTGTGGCCTGGATTGAAGCCGAAGTGATCGCATGGTGCGACGCATTGGCCGCCCAACGGGAGGCCATGCAATGACAACGACCATTCAAAGCAGCAGCTCCAGCGCCCAACGTGCACGCCTACTGGCACGCCTGCAACTCGGCCCCATAGATACCCTGACCGCCAGGCGCGAACTAAATATCCTTATGCCCGCAGCCAGGATCAAAGAGCTTAAAGAGCGCGGCAATCCGATAAGTAAACAGAGCATCAGCATGACCGACGAACAGGGTCGCACCCACCACGGCATCGCACTGTATTACCTGACCCAGACCGGGGAATAACCATGGCTAATTTTCAACGCTGCCACTTGGCGGCAACGGGATCGGTTTGCCTGGAAAAAAGCCGCGCATTAGTGCTGGCGTTGCAACCCGCCGGCCCTGATCTACTGCTTCTGCTTTCGCTGGAGGTGATGCGATGGAGTCTGTAAACCAATTCCGCCAAGCCCTGGAGGGGGCTTTCGGCCCACTTGAGTGGCTACCCATACAAGATGGCAAGGTTCACCGCTTCCGCGCGCCCTGCGACAAACCAGGCAGCCTTAACGCTTGGTATCTGCTGTCACTAGACGGGCGTGAAGGCTGCTTCGGCAGCCTAAGCGCTGGGGGCACCTTTACTGCTGTTGCCGAACAACCGCTTGCTGGTGGCTGAGCATGGCTAGAACACGCGAGAAATCAAAAGGCAGGCGTGACAGTGGGGCCTTTCTTCTGCTGCCTCACACGCTTATCAAATGTGAGGATTTCACCAGCTTGAGCGGTTCGGCTTTGAAGGTTCTGATTCATTTGGCGACCCAGTTTAACGGCAAGAACAATGGCGACCTATCCGCAACGCTCGGGGACGTTCGCGCCTCGGGCGTGCGGTCATCGTCAACACTTGCCGCCGCCATCGTGGAGCTACAGCAGAAGAACCTAATCAGATGCACGCGGGCCGGTCGGTTTATGAAGCCAGGCGGGCGTTGCGCCCTGTACGCAATAACCTGGAGGGCTGTCGATGATTGCCAGGGCAAAGAGCTGGAACACCCACCAACGGCCGCACCACTTAGAGCTCTTAGCCTTGAAAGAGCAAAAAACCCTGTTTGATTTTCAAACTGATACGGTTCGGAAATCGAACGTAGGAAGGTCTAAAAATGACCGAAACCGACACAATTCAAGGGCTATCAGTTCGATTACCGAAGCGATGGAGCGCGCCACCACGTTCGATTTCCGAAGCCCCTTATATATCTACCAAGGGGGCACCCTCTTAGATGCTGTTAAGGCTTGAGTATTTCGGCGTGATAACGGGCAAGAAAATGGCGCGCTCGCGGCAAGTTGCGCAAATTGTGCGATTCAGCAGAACGCTGAAACTAAGGTCACTGCCATTTTTCCAATTGATTTAGGTTCACACCGATGGCCAGACAACGCGAAAAAAACAGCACAGACGATTACCGCACGCTGAATATCAGCGCCCTAAATCGCAAAGGCCTTTTACGGGCGGGCGCATCTTTTCAGTGGGAATGGTGGCGACGGGGCGAAAAGGTGGCGAGCATCGGCATTGCCATCGAAAACCGGCACGGCATGCGCCTGCGCTATCGCAGCAGCAGATATAACAGTGAGCCGGTGCAACATGACTACCCGGTGACTATTACCTGGACACCCTGCCACCTTGGCGGGGAACGTCCGTGGTTCCTCTGCCCGAGCTGTGGCCGGCGTGTGGCGAAGCTGTACAACGGCGGGGTATTTGCGTGCCGCCACTGCATGCGGTTGAACTACCCCAGCCAACAGGCCAACAAAGGCGATAGGGCACTCAATCAAGCCTGGACGCTCCGGCACAAATTAGGCTGCGATGCCGGGCCCTTCGATTTCCCGGCCCAGTACATAAGCCGCCCCAAAGGCATGCACCGAACGACCTTTGCCAAGCGCATCGAAAAGCTCGCACGCATCGAAGAAAAAGCCATGGCTGATACGGTCACGGCAATGCAAAAACTCGGGATAAGGATCGACGGAATCACACACTAGAAAACGATCAAAAAGCAGGGCAACAAACAAAAAAGTGAGTAGATTTGTGAGTAGATTAAAAGCCACATGAAACCACAACCCTTCTATTACATAGCCTATAGCGCTTGGTTCGAGTCTCCCCCGGGCACCATTTACAAGGTTCAGGTAGTACCAAGAAATACCAGGAACCCATTAAAACCGGCCTTTGAGCCGTTTTTTTATTGCCCAAAATTCCCGACACCTCCCTTGCAAGCCCAAACTTTTAGGGGCATCGTTGGGGGCATATCCAGTTAGGTCATGTTTCATGCCCCTACGCAGGAGCCCTCCATGCCTCGACAAGCCACCCCCTGACCGACTCAGCCATAAAAGTCGCCAAGCCCAAGGAAAAGCCCTACAAGCTTGCCGATGGCCAGGGCCTCTATCTGGAAGTAATGCCCAACGGCTCAAAGCTCTGGCGCCTCAAGTACAGCTATGCCGGCAAAGAAAAACGCCTGGCCTTTGGGGCATATCCAACCGTGCCCCTACAACTGGCCCGTCGCCGCAGAGACGAAGCGCGCCAGCAACTAGCCGAGGGTATCGACCCAGGGGAACTGAAAAAGGCAGACAAGCAGGCGCAGAAAGTCGAAGCGCTTACCTTCGAGGCTCTGGCCAGAGAGTGGCATCAGTATCGGACGCCGCGCTGGGCGCCTTCCACGGCAGCCAAGGCGCTTGCTTACCTTGAGTCGGATCTGCTCCCAGCTCTGGGCAAGAAGCCATTCGAGTCGGTAACCCGCCCCGACCTGGTGGCGCTGATCCGCAAGATTGAAAGCCGGGGCGCGCACAACATCGCCAAGAAAACCCGTCAGTGGCCGAACCAGATCTTCCGCTACGGCCTTGCCCGTGGCGTGATTGAGCACAACCCGGCCACCGACCTTGATGTGATCGCAGCACTTCCACCGCCGACGAAGCATCACCCACACGTTACCTTCGCTGAGCTCCCCGAGCTTCTTGGTAAGGTCGAGACAGCCAAAACTCACACCCTGACCAGGGGCGCGATCCAGCTGCTGGTCCTGACGGCAGTTCGCCCGGGCGAGCTACGCGCCGCCCCCTGGGCCGAGTTCGACCTCGATGCAGCCACCTGGACTATTCCCGCGGCACGGATGAAGGCCCGCCGGGCGCATGTAGTCCCCCTACCCCTCCAGGCCTTAACCATTCTGCGCCAGCTCCACGAAATCACCGGCAAATACCCGCTGGTCTTCGCCGGCCGGCACGACACCAGCCGCCCGATGAGCGAAAACACGGTAAACCTGGCACTGCAGGCGATCGGTTACAAAGACCGTCAAACCGGCCATGGCTTCCGCCACCTACTGAGCACAGAACTGAACGGCCGTGGCTACAACCGCGACTGGATCGAGCGCCAACTCGCCCACGGGGATCAGGATGAGATTCGCGACACCTACAACCACGCCGTCTATTTGGAGCAACGCAGAGAGATGATGCAGGCGTGGGCCGACTCGATCGACGCACTACGCGCTGGCGGTAATGTGGTGAGCATCAAGCGGAAGGCCTAGTGATTACTCGGCCAGCCTAAAAACGGGCTATCCACCAGCTGGAACGGCCAACCTACCGGGATATTGGACCTCCTGGCGGGGCAGCGAATGGCATACATAGCGATGCGAGCCCTGTACAACAAGCACCCTGGATTTGCGGGGTGACAACACGCCTGGCGCTGTACGAGCTGGCCGGCCAAGGCTTCTTCTTTGGTAGTTTGGGCCTAAATCATGTCTTTTTATTGGCAACCCAGTTTTCTTCAAACCGAGCTCTATGCTTGGATCGGTTCGCCTCGCAGACCTGCTGACGAGCATTCGACTCAGGCAGCATGCAGGCTCTGGTCGGAGTGAAGTACCTGCTCCAAGCCTCCTCCTTACGGCGCCCCTCGGCAGCGGCGATTGCGTGCGCTGCTGCTATTCGCTGGTTTTCCTCAGCCTGCTCTTTCAGCCTCCGCTGGTGAGCTGCGACTTCTTCAGGGGAAGGCTGACGATATGCTTTAGGCTGCGGCTGTAAGGCTTGTTGAAGCTGCTGGATATGCACAAGACGATTCTCCAACCGGCTTTCCGCAAGATTCACGCGCAGTTGATAAACGACTACGGCCATAAGGATTGCACCTGCCAAGCCGAGGGCCCAGCGGGTAAACGAAGTTTGTCGACGGTACCTGCCCACGTGCGCCCCCCCCTACTACCCGAAAATTGCGTTCTGCCAGTGCTCCTCGCTCACAATGGCGAGTTGAGCACCCGCTTCCCGTAGCTCAACGGCCTTCTTGATCTTGGTCCCGTAGGTACTGTGCAGCCATTGGTCATTTCCAATACTGCCAACCACCAGGTAGTGGATCTTCTTACTCACGCCGGAGCCAATCTGCCCCTGCCGTTCAAGCACAAGAGCCTCGCATTCCTTGCGCGGGCCGTATGCCATAACACCGGTAAAAACAAATAGCCGGCCGTTCCACTCCAGTTCCGGAGCAGGCTTGCACAAGGGCAAATCGTTGGGTGCTGTGAAGACGTTATCGCTGGGCAGCGGCTTCCCCACGCTCAGGCCAGTGAAGCTACGCAGCATACTTAGCAGCTCCACTGATTCCTCAGCATCGAGCACACCGTCGGCGAGCATGTCAGCCAGCCTGCGATAGAGCAGGTTCACTACCGGATCATCAAGGTGGACGAGATTGGTGGCTATCCAACTTTCGAGAAACTCGGCCTCCTGCTGGTTGATCATTCCATCCGCAGTGATGCCGGCGGCCAGACCTACCAGCGCATCAGCTGAGCGCCTGTCGATCCGAGCCTCATGAAAAAAGCGGCTGTTCTGGAACTCCTGGTGCAGGTCGACCATTCGAGTCTCCTTCCTCGTTGTCAGTATCGCTTTGCTGAACAGCTAGCTTGGTGATATCCCCGGTAAAGGTGATGACCATGCCTGTATTCACGCAGGTAAGAGTTACTTCGGCATCCAGGTCGACATTGAGATCATCGCCGCGCAAGCCCTGCCACTGGGCGAGGTAGTGTAGAGCACCAATCTTGTCCTTCTTCTTCAGAGTACGAGCGACACCACCTTTCCAGTTGAGCGGCGGCAGTTCGCCGGCTTTACAGGACTCAGCCAGTTCGGGCTTCTGAATAGCGAGTTTGCGGCCGGTCTCCCAACTCTTGATTAGCCCACGATCTGGGCCTTGCCATGCGGCGCACCAGTCTAGATCGGTGCGCTCTGGCTCGTTGATCGAACGGTGAATAACGGTCGTCATGTGCTTTGCGGTGTCCTTCTGCAGCGTGCGTCCTGGCTGCCCCCGGGGCTGACTGATCGGCTGTGCCTGGCTGGAACTTTGCCGCAGCATAAACAGATATAGCTGCTATGCCATCACTGTTCGAAAAACCAGTATCCGCAAAATGCCAACTCAGTGCCTTACCGCGAGAGCTGAATCAGACTCACCCGGTACCCACCATGGCTAAGCCTCAGGTGTGTTTCATCCGTGACAACGCG
The DNA here is from genome assembly GCF_902506475.1 of Pseudomonas sp. 8BK. Classification (NCBI taxonomy): domain Bacteria; kingdom Pseudomonadati; phylum Pseudomonadota; class Gammaproteobacteria; order Pseudomonadales; family Pseudomonadaceae; genus Pseudomonas; species Pseudomonas sp. 8BK. Next base: position 3,893,274 of record NZ_LR733252.1, read on the forward strand.
ACAACCCTTGGCATTGCTGGGCTGTAGCGTTTTTCAATCCGCGACACAACGGGTCAGTGTCGCGGATAAAAAAGCGCAAGAGGCCGCATGGCCCCTGGCCTGTCACGTTGTCGCGGATAACTTACGCCACCTGACGGCGCATATCTCCGTGCTTTTGATTTCATCCACGCACATCTAGCGGCTGGCAGCCTCGCCTATTCACGTTGCTCAACTGCTACTCTATGGTGGCAGAATGCCTACAGACAGATTCTAGATTTCAACTCCGGTGAAAGCGTCAACACCGAAGCAACATCAATAACTATTTCCAGAAGCAAGAAGCACTCACTGAAGAGCCAAGGAAGGAATGAGCAATGAGGAAGTTCGCTTGGGCCTGCGTAATCTTCGTCGTAGTTGGCATCATTTACAGCCAGATCACAGTCTTTGTCGTACCACCGATCGGCGCCTTGCCCGAAGGAAGGACGGCGATCATGCTCCGACTCAACAAAACCAATTTCATCGACAGCCCGGACGCCATGTGTGAACGCATTCAAGGCGGGGTGAGCCTGTTGTGCAGAGGCATGATTATGGGCGCGGTCGTGAAAAACACGACTATTTTACTCAGACTCCCATACATGGACGGGCTCTACCTCGTATCGACAGGCGGCAAGCGATACGACAGGTGACGCTAATGAAGTGGAACTGTTTCTTTTCTGTGTCGTTTACAAAAGAGCAATACTCCAGACTGTTGTGGCTCAATGATTCTGGACACCCCGATAGGGCGTTAAGCTTCGCCCAGCCATGAGGTGTTTGTGTGACCAGAAGATCATTCAGTACAGATTTCAAACTCGAAGCAGCCGGTTTGGTGTTGGAGCTGCGCATTATAGGGACTGCCGAACGAAGGTCAATCGATTGTTATGCTTTTGTTTCAAAAGCCGCGAACTCAAGAGTCACGACGACTCCACACCCATGCGCCGACCGCAGAAACGACAAAGCCGCTGAAGCTGACGCTTCAACGGCTTTGTAGAACCACACGCATAGTAACTAGGCGTCCTTACCGCGACGAAGGCGCAGCAGGTACTGAACCGGCCCCGAGGCCGCGTAGGCCAAGAAAATGATCAGCAGAATCCGCGGCGGATCACTGAACACCACCGCGAACACCAACACCACCGCAAGAATAGCCACGAACGGCACACGACCTTTCAGATCTAGATCCTTGAAGCTGTTGTACTTGATATTGCTGACCATCAGCATACCGGCAGCCGCCACCAGGATGGCAACCACAAAGGCCATATTCGAACCCTTAATGCCGAAATCACTGAAGGCCCACACCGTACCCGCCACTACACCCGCCGCAGCAGGGCTGGCCAGGCCGATAAAGTAGCGCTTGTCGACACTGCCGATCTGCGTATTGAAGCGCGCCAGACGCAACGCCGCACCCGCTACATAGATGAAGGCGACCATCCAACCGACCTTACCCATGCTACCCAGCGCCCACTCAAATGCGAGCAAGGCAGGCGCCACACCAAAGGCAACCATATCGGACAGCGAGTCATACTCGGCGCCGAAAGCACTCTGAGTATTAGTTAGGCGCGCAACACGCCCATCCAGACCATCCAGCACCATGGCAACAAACACCGCAGCAGCCGCCACATAGAAGTTGCCGTTCATGGCATTGATGATGGCGTAGAAGCCAGCAAACAGGTTGGCCGTAGTAAACAGGTTGGGCAGCAGATAAATACCGCGATGACGGACCTTGCGCCCTTCGGCGTCATGCCCCTCTTCTATATGCTCATCGATTGGCAGCAAACTTTCGGCATCGACGGGAGACTGCGGCTCATCTTGACGTTCATTCATGAACAACACCTTGCAACAGATTTGGAGAATTTCGACAAGCGCTGACAACAACGGTTCATAGCAGCGCCCATGCAACACTCAGGCTTTATACCAGAAGCCTTGCCGCACCATGAAAAAACGCGGCCTTGGCCGCGTTTTTTCTTACGTCATAAAACCTTAGTTCTTGGCTTTGTCGACGATTTTGTTGGCACCGATCCACGGCATCATGGAGCGCAGTTGCTCACCGATGATTTCGATACCGTGAGCAGCGTTGTTACGACGCTTGGCGGTCATCGAAGGGTAGCCGGTCGCGCCTTCGCTGATGAACATCTTGGCGTATTCGCCATCTTGGATGCGCTTCAGAGCATTGCGCATGGCCTGACGGGACTCGGCGTTGATGACTTCCGGGCCGGTCACGTACTCGCCGTACTCGGCGTTGTTGGAGATCGAGTAGTTCATGTTGGCGATACCGCCTTCGTACATGAGGTCGACGATCAGCTTCAGTTCGTGCAAGCACTCGAAGTAGGCCATTTCCGGCGCGTAGCCAGCTTCAACCAGAGTTTCGAAACCGGCTTTGACCAGTTCAACGGTACCACCACAAAGAACAGCCTGCTCGCCGAACAGGTCGGTTTCAGTCTCATCCTTAAAGGTGGTTTCGATGATACCGGTGCGGCCGCCGCCTACACCCGAAGCGTACGACAGGGCAACATTCTTGGCGTTGCCGGAAGCGTCCTGATAGATAGCGATCAGATCAGGGATACCGCCGCCCTTGACGAACTCGGAACGCACGGTGTGACCTGGAGCCTTCGGTGCGATCATGATCACGTCGAGGTCGCTGCGTGGCACAACCTGGTTGTAGTGAATGGCGAAGCCGTGGGAGAACGCCAGGGTCGCGCCCTTTTTGATGTTTGGCTCGATCTCGTTCTTGTACAGCTGGGACTGGAACTCGTCCGGGGTCAGGATCATGACCAAGTCGGCAGCAGCAACGGCGGAAGCAACGTCAGTCACTTTCAGGCCGTGGGCTTCAGCCTTGGCAACAGTGGCGGAGCCTTTGCGCAGGCCAACAGTCACGTCAACACCGGAATCTTTCAGGTTGCACGCTTGAGCGTGGCCCTGGGAACCGTAACCGATGATGGCAACTTTCTTACCCTGGATGATCGAGAGGTCACAGTCTTTGTCGTAATAAACTTTCATGTTCTTGGCTCTTTTAATCGAAAAGGGATGGGGTGCATGCACCGCGACGAAGACACCTTAAGTGATCCGCCCCATTGCGTAAAATGATATATTTGCAACACAACATGCCGATATTTGAAACAATTATGGATAGTCACGCACTCAGACTCTTTCTCTCCCTGGCCGACAACCTGCACTTCGGCAAAACCAGTCGCGAGCAACACGTCAGCCCCTCGGCACTCAGCCGAAGCATCAAGCAACTCGAGGACGAACTGGGCGCACCACTGTTTCTGCGAGACAACCGCTCCGTCCGCCTGACCCGCGAGGGGCAACAGTTCCGCGAGTATGCGAATGAGGTCATGAACGGCTGGCAAGCCATCCGCCAGACCTTCAAGCAGGACCAGTTGATCCTACACGGCGAGCTCTCCCTATATTGCTCGGTAACCGCTAGCTACAGCTTCCTCTATGACATCTTGAGCAACTTTCGCCAGGACTACCCGCGCATTGAAATGAAACTGCACACCGGCGACCCCGCAAAAGCTGTCGAGCGCGTACAGGAAGGACTGGAGGACCTGGCCATCGGCGCCCGCCCCGACAACTTACCAAGCGGTATCGCATTTCAATCGATTGCCCGTTCCGCCCTTTGCTTTATCGGCCCACTGTTTCCCCAGCTGCTAACCGAGGAGCAAGTGAAGCGCCCCGGCACAGATACCTGGAAAGACGTACCGATGATTCTCTCAGAAGAAGGCCTTGCCAGGACTCGCACCGATAGATGGCTAAAACACCACAATATCAAACCGCGGATTTACGCCCAGGTGAGTGGCAATGAGGCCATCGTCAGCATGGTGAGCCTGGGTTTCGGTATTGGCGTAGTGCCGCAAATCGTCCTCGACAACAGCCCACTGACCGCACACATCCGCACCTACGATATTCAGCCACCGTTAACCGCATACGACATTGGCCTGTTCGCGCTGGAGAAGCGCCTTAAAGATCCGTTGATCAGCGCCTTCTGGAATCGCCAACGCTAAGCTTGTTTAACAACACCCGCCTTGCGCGAGACGCTTACTTAATCTGCTGGCGGATTAAGCGAAAGCCCAGAAACGCAAAAGCCCTCAGGGATCTCTCTCTGAGGGCTTTTCGTTTTATCAGTACAACGCAATCAGATGCTCAGCACCTTGTCGCCACGAGCAATGCCGGTAACGCCACTGCGCACGGTTTCCAGAATCGACGCAGTGCCGATGGCCTGAATAAAGCTGTCCAGCTTATCGCTAGTGCCAGCCAGCTGAATGGTGTACACGCTGCTGGTCACATCGACGATCTGCCCACGGAAGATGTCGGTAGTACGCTTGACTTCAGCACGCTGAGCGCCAGTCGCCTTGACCTTGACCAGCATCAGTTCGCGCTCGACGTGAGCGCTTTCCGATAGGTCGACCAGTTTGACCACCTCAACCAGCTTGTTGAGGTTTTTGGTGATCTGCTCGATGACTTCATCATGACCAACAGTGGTTAGCGTCAGACGCGACAAAGTCGGGTCTTCAGTCGGCGCGACAGTCAGGCTTTCGATGTTGTAGTTGCGTTGCGAGAACAGACCAACCACGCGGGACAATGCGCCGGGTTCGTTTTCCAGCAGCAGGGAAATAATGTGTCGCATGATTAGGTACGCTCCGTCTTGCTCAGCCACATATCGCGCATTGCACCGTCTTTGATCTGCATCGGGTAGACGTGCTCACTGGTATCAACCTGGATATCGAGGAACACCAGGCGATCTTTCATCGCGAAGGCTTCCTCCATTTTCGGTTTTAGATCCTTCAGATCAGTGATGCGTATGCCAACATGGCCATAGGCCTCGGCCAGCTTGACGAAGTCCGGCAACGATTCCATATAGGAATGCGAATGACGGCTACCGTAGTTCATGTCCTGCCACTGGCGCACCATACCCAGCGCACCGTTGTTCAAGTTGACGATCTTCACCGGCAAGCCGTACTGCAGGCAGGTCGACAGTTCCTGAATGTTCATCTGGATACTGCCTTCACCGGTAACGCAGGCAACCTCGTCATCCGGGAAGCTCAGTTTGACGCCCATAGCAGCAGGGAAACCAAAGCCCATGGTGCCCAGGCCGCCGGAGTTGATCCAACGGTTCGGCTTGTTGAAGCGATAGTACTGGGCCGCAAACATCTGGTGCTGACCCACGTCGGAGGTCACGAAAGCATCGCCACCGGTGACTTCGGACAGAGTCTCAATCACCGTCTGCGGCTTGATGATGCTGCCGTCGCCCTTGTCATAAGGGAACATGATGCGACCACCGCGCCACTCTTCGATCTGCTTCCACCAGCTCGCCAGCGCATCCTTGTTCAGCTGCTCGCCGATCTCTTTAAGGATGGCGACCATTTCGGTCATCACACTATCAACCGGGCCAACGATGGGGATATCGGCCTTGATCGTCTTGGAGATGGAGGCCGGATCGATATCGACGTGGATGATCTTGGCATTCGGGCAGAACTTGCTCGCGCCGTTGATCACCCGATCATCGAAGCGTGCACCAACCGCCAGAATCACATCGGCGTGGTGCATTGCCAGGTTGGCGGTGTAGCTGCCGTGCATGCCGAGCATGCCGAGGAACTGGCGATCGGTACCGGGATAGCCACCCAAGCCCATCAGGGTGTTGGTAACTGGCAGGTTGAGCATCTGCGCCAGCTCAGTCAGCGGCGCTGCAGCACCGCCCATGATCACGCCACCACCGGAGTAGATGACTGGCCGCTTGGCTGTCAGCAGCAATTCAGCCGCCTTGCGGATCTGCCCGGAGTGACCGCGAAGAGCCGGGCTGTAGGAGCGCAGCTTGACCTTCTTCGGATAGACGTACTCGAACTTCTCAGCCGGGTTGGTCATGTCCTTGGGAATATCTACAACCACTGGGCCTGGACGGCCGGATTGCGCCAGATAGAAAGCTTTCTTCAGGACTTCCGGGATTTCCGAGGCATGCTTGATCATAAAGCTGTGCTTCACGATCGGCCGGGAGATACCGATCATGTCGGTTTCCTGGAAGGCATCGGTGCCGACCATGGTGCTCGGCACCTGACCGGACAACACCACCATCGGGATGGAGTCCATGTAGGCAGTAGCAATGCCGGTAATGGCATTGGTTGCGCCAGGGCCGGACGTTACCAGCACCACGCCGGCTTTACCGGTGGCACGGGCATAGCCGTCTGCCATATGGGTTGCCGCTTGCTCATGACGAACCAGGATGTGCTGCACTTCCGGCTCTTTGAACAAGGCATCGTAGATGTGTAGAAGAGCACCGCCCGGGTACCCATAGATGTTCTTAACGCCTTCGTCACGCAAAAAGCGGACGACCATTTCAGCGCCGGATAAAAGCTCCACGTTGTTCACCTCTAAAACGCCAGAAAACCGCCCAACAAGGAGGACGGCCTAAGATAGGTTTACTGCCAGCAGAGCATGAGCGACGGTGGTCGCCGACTACGTCAGCTACTACTGAGCAAGTATTGGGAATGCCCCAAAGTGTTGCGGGGTTTTCCCACCCAGCGCGAGGTAACGCGTTGCGGGTGTAACAGGTCGGCGCGGGTGTGCACCTCATGTCTACTGAGCTAAAGCCTGCTTGCGGCGGACTCCACTACAGCGAGCGTGGAATTGTTCGGATTCGGCGCTACCAAGTCAAGCAATCCGTGATTGAATCTGCAATCTTCTGCTGTGACGCAGCGCAGGATGACGATTCGAACATTTTGGTTATAGTAGTGGGCAGGCACCGCAGCTCAACATAAGGAAACCGCATGCGCCGCATGATGATCACCAGCAGCTTGCTGCTCGCCATGAGCGCCACCGCCATGGCCAGCCAGGTTTACAAGTGGGTCGACGCTCAAGGCGTGACGCACTTCAGCGCACAGCCGCCACAAGGCCAAGACGCAACCAGCATCAACACCGCAACACCGCCGCCAAAGCCTGCTGTTGCGGAAGAAAAGAAAGCTGCGCCGACCTTCGAGAGCATCGCCGACCCCGAGCAGGCAGCCATTGATGAGAAGGTTAAGCAAGAGGTTGCCGCCAAGGAAGTAGAGCGCAAGAAATACTGCGAAGATGTGCGTACCAATCTCGCGCAACTGCAGAACACCCCCCGCCTACGTATGGAAGTTGACGGTGAACTGCGGCGCCTAAGCGAAGAAGAGCGCCAGAGCCGTATCAGCGAGGCACAGAAGGCAATTGCCGAAAACTGCAAGTAAGCCAGTTGGCGCGACTCAGCTCGCGCCAACAATCAGCTGATCGAACTCACCCAACAGCTTGATCAGCTCTCTAGCCTTTTTGGCCTGACCACCATACACCTGCTCGGCCATCGGCTGAATCCCGGACACGCTGGGCAATGCCACCCCGGCCTCCAGCATTTGTTTCATCCTAGGTAGAAATATCCACTGCAGCCACTGCTCGAACGCCAGCGTATCGACACAGAACGGCTGCTGACTGGATAACGCCTGCGCACTGGGCGACTGCATCTCCCACCAGCCGAGCAGACGCAGTTCACGTTCGATCAGCAGCAACTGTTCTGCCACGGCAAGCACACGCGCATCCATCAGAGACTGACTCGCGCCTGTTCACGGGCCTGAGCGGCACCCGCGGCATCACCCTGGCGCTCACGGGCCTGGGCAATAAGGTTCCACAGACTGGCCTGCAGAGCAGGGCGACCACTGGCATAACTCAGGCCGCGACGGGCGAACTGCTCGGCCTGCGCAGCATCACCCTGAGCCAGGCGAACCTCAGCCAAACGGTACAGCACCTGCGGTTCACGTGGAGCAATACGCTGAGCACGCTCCAAGCTGGAGGCAGCGCCATTCAGATCACCACCACCCTGCTGTTGCTGAGCCGTAGTCAACAAGGCCAGAACCGGACCATCCAGCTGCTCATCCATGGCCAAACTACCGCTTGGAATGCCACTGGGCGCCGGCGCGGCATAACCGCCCTGAGTAGCTGCTGGCGGCGTAGCGCTCCACGGCTGCGTTGTATCCAGCGGAGCACTACCAGCAGGGAACGACTGAATCGGCGCGGAACTACCACCGCCAGGCACCATCACCACCACGCCGGAGTCTTCCGGCAAGGCCTGAGGCTGTGTAACTGGAGCACCATAGCCACCAGGTGTGCCCGACTGGGCGCCGGCTACCGCACTGCCGCCTTCAACAACAGGAATTGAGCCGCGCGGAACACTGCTGCAACCAGCCAGCACCAGTGACACCGTTACAGCTGGAATCAACCACTTATTCACATCAAACCCTCTCGCTTAATCCAACCAGCCGCGTACCCAATCCATCACTTCGTTGACTGGTGCCTGAATACCACAGGCCGGCCCGGCAACAGGCTGGCTGCCGCGAATATACGGCATCTGTACTGCATTCGGACAACTGGGGTCAGTGCCCTGGCCGCTACTGGCATCCACCCAGGCCTGCACCACATTATCCGGCACAGGCATATCCAACGGCAGCGGATCGGCCTTGCGCATAAAGTCCGTCCACACCTGCAGCGCACCGGTAGCCCCGGTCAACGGCGTCGGCCCGTTGTCATCACGCCCCAACCAGACCACCGCCAGAACATCCTGACTGAAGCCGGCAAACCAGCTGTCGCGCGAGTCGTTACTGGTGCCGGTCTTGCCGGCCAAGGCCAGAGAGCGCGGCAGTTGACTGTACACCGAGCGGCCTGTGCCTTCAGACATCGTGCGCTGCATGGCGTTCTGCAGTAGGTAGATGGCACCGCTGTCGAAGCGCTGCTGAATCTGGTACGGGTAGCGTTTGAGCGGCTCCCCCTCTGCCGTCAATACCGCACGAATACCGCGCAACGGTGTGTTGAAACCGCCATTGGCCAGGGTCTGGTACATATTCGCCACGCCCATCGGGCTCAGCCCACCCGCGCCCAACAGCATCGACGGATAGGCCGGCCATTGCTGCTCGACACCCAAACGGTTAAGGGTCTTCAGCACTTCCGGCACACCGATTTCCAGCCCCAGCTTCGCGGTGGACAGGTTGTAAGAGTTGACCAATCCCTGATACAGGTAAATCGTGCCGTGGGCCTTGCGGTCGTAGTTCTGCGGACTCCACACCTGGCCATTGGCACCCTTGATGGAGAACGGCTGATCCTCCAGCAGGCTGGTCAGGGTGTACTGACTCGGTCGTTCGAGCGCCGTCAGATAGATCGCCGGTTTGATCAGCGAGCCAATCGGCCGTACCGCATCCAATGCCCGGTTGAAGCCAGCAAAGCGCGGCTGACGACTGCCGATGATCGCCTGCACTTCACCACTTTCAGGACTGGTCACCACCATGCCCGCCTCAACCTGATCAACCCCTTTGCGCCCAGACAGGCGCTTGAGCGTGTCCGCCAAGGCGCTTTCTGCCTTGAGCTGCAGAATCGGATCAAAGCTGGTGAAAATGCGCAGACCTTCTTCGGTCAGGTCTTGCTCCTGGTAATCCTCGCGCAACTGGCGTTTGACCAGATCGAGAAAAGCCGGGAAAGAACTGTCCGCCAGACTACCGCGACGGGTGATGCCCAGCGGCTTCTGTTTCGCCGCCTCTACCTCTTCGACACTGGCTACGCCCTGCTCTGCCAGCACATCCAGCACTAGGTTACGCCGCTCCAGCGCGCGCTCAGGGTTACGCCGCGGATTGTAGTAAGTCGGCCCCTTGACCATACCGACCAGCAGAGCGACCTGATCAAGCTTCAGTTCGGACAGCGGCTGACTGAAGAAATACTGGCTGGCCAGACCAAAGCCATGCACCGCGCGCTGGCCGTCCTGACCTAGGAACACTTCATTGAGGTAAGCCTCAAGGATTTCTTTCTTGTCGTAATGCAGCTCCAGCAGCACCGCCATCATGGCTTCGGTGGCCTTGCGCGAGAGGCTGCGCTCATTGGTCAGGTAGAAGTTCTTCACCAACTGCTGAGTCAGGGTACTGCCGCCCTGGCGCAGCTGACCGGCGGTGGCATTGATCCACACCGCACGGGCAATGCCCTTGGGCGACACACCGAAGTGATTGAAGAACTCGCGATCTTCAATCGCTACCAGGGTTTCCACCAGATAAGGCGGCACCTGCTCCAACTTGATCAGCACACGATCTTCCTGGTGCGCCGGGTACAACCCACCTATCAGTAACGGCTCCAGTCGCGCTACTGCCAGGTTGCCACCACCCGCCTGAGTCAGCCCGGCAACGTAATCACCGGAAAAACGCACACGCACGCGCTGCGACGGCTCGGTACTTTCATAGAATTGAAAACCGCGTGAATGCAGCTCGATATTGTTGCCCGCAACCGACACCCCACCGGGGCCGGCCACCGCGTTTTCGCGGCGATAGCCCAGGGCATCCAGCTCCTTGAGGAAGTCATCCTTGGCCAGTTTCTGTCCAACGAACAACTCCAGCGGTCTGGCATACACCTTGGCGGGCACAGTCCAGCGTTTGCCGGAGAATTTCTCCTGCACCACTGCGTCGAGATAAACCGCAAACACGGCGAGCACCACCAGACCGACCAGACCGAGCTTGATAGCCCAGCCCAACCAGGGGCGCATACCACCAGAGCGGCGTTTAGAACGGGGACGGGAAGATCGGGTACGAGTCATGGCGCGGCATTATACGCACTTTGCCCACTTGCCAGCAGGCCAGCACAGCGGTTTGCAGACGGACATTGAGCGGCCATAATGGCCGCTTCTTATTTCAGTACAACGCCAAGGATCGCCCGTGAGCCAAGCTCTGATCGCCGCACTGCAGAACCCGGCCCTCTACCCTCATCCCGTGGAGCAGTTTCAGGTTATCGAAACCCATATTTCCTGGGTGGTGCTTACCGGCCCCTTTGCCTACAAGATCAAGAAACCGATGAACTTCGGCTTTCTCGACTTCACCGAGCTGAGCGCCCGCGAGCACTTCTGCAAGGAAGAGCTGCGTCTCAACCAGCGCCTGACTCAGGGCCTTTATCTGGAAGTACTGCCGATCAGTGGCAGCACCGATACGCCACAGCTCGGCGGCAGCGGCCCGGCCATCGAATATGCACTGAAAATGCGCCAATTCCCGCAAAGCCAGCTACTCAGTGACGTGCAGGCACGCGGCGAACTGAGCGAGGCGCATATCGATGCCCTGGCCAAACAAATCGCCGACTTCCACGCCTCGACCCCAGTCGTCGCAACCAACCATGTACTGTGCACACCTGAAGCAATCGTCGCGCCGATGCGACAGAACTTCGAACAGATCCGCCCGATGCTTAATGACGCGGCCGACCTGCAGCAGCTGGAAGCCCTGGAGGCCTGGACTGAAGCTAACTGCGCGCGCCTTGAACCACTGCTGGCCTCGCGCGCAGCCAATGGCTCAATTCGCGAATGCCACGGCGACATCCACCTGGGCAATGCCACCCTGCTCGACGGCCAAGTGGTGCTGTTCGACTGTATCGAATTCAACGAGCCGTTCCGCCTGATCGATATTGCCTCGGACGCTGCATTCCTTGCCATGGACTTGGAAGACCGCGGCCTCAAGGCTCACGCCTGGCGCTTCGTCAATGGCTGGCTGGAGCACACAGGCGATTACGCCGCTCTGGAACTGCTGAATTTCTACAAAGCCTACCGCGCCCTGGTACGCGCCAAGGTCGCGTTGTTCAGCCTGGCCCATCAGACCGATGCAGTGCAGAAAGCCGTGACCCTGCGCCAGTACCGCAACTACGCCAATCTGGCGGAAAGCTACAGCGCCATCCCGTCGAACTTCCTGGCCATTACCCACGGTGTTTCTGCAGTGGGTAAAAGCCATGTGGCCATGCGCCTGGTTGAGGCACTGGGCGCTATTCGCCTGCGGTCGGATGTGGAGCGCAAGCGTCTGTTCGGTGAGCAGCAGGCTGCCAACCTCGGCAAACTCAGCGCCGGCATCTACACCCAGGACGCCAGTGCCGCCACTTACCAGCGCCTGCACCAGCTCGCCGAAGCGGCCCTGCACGCCGGCTTTCCGGTAGTCATCGACGCCACTTACCTCAAGCAGGCTCAGCGCGAGGCAGCCAGCCAGGTGGCCGAAGCCTGCGGCGCTCCCTTCATCATTCTGGAGTGCAGCGCTCCCGATGAAGTGATCGCCAGCTGGCTGGAACAGCGCAAATCCGCCGGCAGCGATCCGTCCGATGCCACCATGGACGTTGTGCGCGCCCAGCAGGCCAACCGCGAAGCATTGAGTGACGATGAGCTGCTGCACAGCAAGCGCGTCGACACCCACGAAAGCGCCAGCCTGGACACCCTGATCGCGCGCATTCGCCAGCGCCTGCCAGGCCTGTAACCAGAAAACGGCTAACGACGTTGCGGCGCGAGCAGAGCGCGCCGCTGCTTCTATACTGGCGGTGAGTCCATATGGAGATGCCCCATGAGCCAGCCCCGACAACTGGATAACCCGCTGTATGTCCTGATCCGCAACGAACAAATCTCCGCTTTTAATGCGCAAAAACCCAAAGACACAGTCGTCGACCTGAGCGACGGTGATTTTCGCGGCATTGACCTGCGCGCCCTGGATGCCCAAGGCATCAACTTCACCAACGCCTACTTTCGCGGCACTGACCTGCGCGGCCTTGACCTGCGTAACGCCAAGCTCGAAGGCGCCAGCTTGGCCCATGCGCAGATTTCCGGCGCCTACTTCCCGGTCGAACTGACAGCTGACGAGATTCTTATGTCGGTGAATTTCGGCACCCGCCTGCGCTACAACACCCGTTGAGAAGCAATCACGTCAGCCGACTGTTCGGCGCCCGAGCAAATGCCTACGCCAGCTTCCGCCCGCATTACCCAGAAAGCCTGTTTGCCTGGCTGGCCGCACAATGTCCAGAGCGTCTGCGGGCGCTGGATATCGCCTGCGGCAATGGTCAGGCCAGCTACCCACTGCTTCAACACTTCAAGCAGGTACTGGCCTGCGATGCCAGTCTTGAGCAGTTGCAGGCTGGCGCAGATCAGACAGGACTGCACCTGTTCGTCGCTGAAGCGCAGACACAACCGCTACCCAGCCATAGCCTGGATCTGATCGTGGTGGCGCAGGCCCTGCACTGGTTCGCCACGCCAGCGTTCTTCAGCGAAGTGCGCCGCCTGCTCAAGCCTGGCGCCGGGTTCTGTGCCTGGTGTTACAGCCTGATGCGCATTGACAATAAGCTGGACGCACTGATCGACGATCTTTACTGGAATACCCTCGGCGGCTATTGGCCAGTAGGCCGTGCCAGTGTCGATGCCGGCTACAGCGATATCAACAATCCCTTTAGCACGCTCGCCCCACCCGCCTCGGCTATCGAAGCCAACTGGACACTCGAACAACTGTTGGGCTATCTGCGCACCTGGTCTGCAGTGCAACGTTACGAGCAGAAAAACGGCGTCGACCCACTGCTGCAACTGCAACCAACACTGCGCCAGGCCTGGGGTGATGCCAAACAGCCACGTTTTGTCCACTGGCCGCTACACTTTCTGGCAGGCACGCCAAACTGACTCCACCGCATGACTGCCCAGCAGCGCAAGGAGGCTTGATGAACGATGAACTGCAACATCTGAAAAACCTCGGCAAAACCTCAGCCCAGTGGTTACACGCGGTTGGCATCCACAGCGCCAATGACCTGCGTCGGCTGGGTGCGGTCAGTGCTTATCGAGCGGTACGTGCGCGGGGCTTCAGGGCATCCAAAGTGCTGTTGTATGCGATTGAAGGCGCACTGCTGGACGTGCACTGGAACGAGCTGCCGCCCGGGCATAAGGCCGAACTGAATGGTCAGCTCGATGAAACTTCACCCCACAACAAGAGCTAGCTCACAACCTCTCAGGCTTTTGATTTACCTGAGGCGCGCTGGCAACTATTGTTTTAGGGACGTTCGTGCGGTTTAGTATGCCCAGCCAGTTCAAGGAAATTCGCTCATGTATTTACTCGGGGAGCAACCGGCTTACGCCGATCAGCTGATCAACCGACTACAAAGCATCCCCACTCAATTGCTCGATGGGCTTGCACCTGCTGGATCACCACTACAGCTTGAACGCGCGGAAGACCTGGCCAAGATGCTGCCGGGCAATCAGTTGTTCATCATTGAAAATGGCCTGCTGCATGCCGTGGTCGATGAACGCCCACTGTTTTATCTACAGGAAGGCGACTTGGTTGGCCTGCGCCAGGGCCTGGACATGCCCAGCTGCCGCTACAGCAGTGAAGAACAGCTGAGCCTGATTCCCTACTCACGCAGCGACGTGTTCAAGCACATCTATGCCAGCGAACAGCGCCAGGAACTGTTTATCCAGTACCTGATCGGCCATACCGCCCTGCTTTCCGATGCCCTGGCACGCTTGAAACAACCCGAAATTCGCCCATCCACCGGCTTCCAGCATTTTGCTGCGGGTGAAGAGCTGATCCATCAGGGTGATGTCGCCGATAACGTATTTATCATCATCGAAGGTCATGCCGAAGCGTACGTCGACGGACACAAGGTCGGTGACGTACAGAAGGATGAAATCTTCGGTGCCATGGCGGTATTCACCCGCGAGAAACGCAGCGCCACCGTATTGGCCAGTGAGCCCTGCACCGTGATGGTCATTCCCAAAGAGCAATTCCTCAGCCTGATGCAGAGCAACCCGCGGATTGCCCACAGCCTGATTGAGAGCATGGCCAAGCGCATCGACCTGCTGAACAAGGAAGTCACCCAGCTGCGCCTACCGGCCGAAGCATCCTGAACCCGCTGGCTACCTCAACAACCCGACCCTGTGTCGGGTTGTTTGTTTATGGCCCGAACAAACATTTGGCAGGCTGATAAAAAAGTTGGGTTAAGGGTGTTGACTTGAAAATGAGAATTGTTATTATTAGCACAACTGGTCGCGAGATCAGCCGATAAGCTTAAGAGACCTTCAGTCGGCCTCTTCAGATTATCTCCTCATCAGGCTAATCACGGTTATTGACCCGGCTCTTGCCGGGTCTTTTTTTACCTGTCGAAAAGTACGCTTAACAGTCTCTAGAAGTCGACCTGCGCCAACCACTCCGGCAGATTGAAGTGCTGGCTTACGCGACAGATCTTGCCGTCGCGAATCTCGAAGAAACTTGCTGCCGTCAGCTGATAGCTCTGACCACAGGCATCCGGCAGGCCATCATCGGTGCTCAGGTATTCGCCGCTCAGAGTGAACTCACACGCGGCGCGCTGCCCGCTCGGTTCGGTAAGGATTTGCAGATTGTCGATGCTTTCGCGGTAGCAGCGCTGGGTGCGCTCCAGGTAGTCAGCAAAGGCTTGTACACCCTGCTCACGCGGGCCCTGGTTGATATCCAGCAACACATCGTCGCTGAGCAGAGCCAGACAGGCGCGGCTATCACGTTCGTTGAGGGCGTTGAAATAGCGGGTCAGCAGGGCATGGGTAGCGGCTGGCATCAGCGGTCTCCGGTAAAAACCGCAGACTACCTGCTCAGCCGCAGGCAAATCGGGCTAGGGTCGCAGTTTTGCGCAGTGATCCTGCTCAGGCTGCGCTGGCGTGTACCAGACGTAATCGGCAGACTCAGCGGCTACCTGGCTGCCGACCTCCGCCAGAATCAGCACCTGCACAGCTTCAGCAGCCCCTAAATCCTGCAGATGCAGCGGTACACCCAACTCCCGGCGCACATGGAAAGCACCAGCAAACAGCAGACTTGGCTCCGGCGCAGCCGGCAGCGCTTCGGCCATACGCCGATCCCGTTGTTGCTGCACGGCGAGCATCGCCGGCAACTGACTTTCCGGTAGCAAGTTGCAGTGCGACTGGCGAATTTGCTTGAACAGCGCCTCGCGCACCGGCGCTGCCGTGGAGACCTGACCTTGCAGTTGCGGCACCTGGGCGTAAATCTGCATGACTTCACGGCGCTCAAGGTTGGCTGCCAGCAACGGATACGGCTGACGCAGCGCATGCTGCACCAGCGGCCCGTACAGAGACCAAGCCCAGCCCGGCTGCCAGTTCAAAGCACCAAGCATGTCCTGCGGCGCCAGCCCGGCAGCGGTGGCAGCGCGCACCTGATCGACCTTGGCCTGCTGATCCGGCGTCAGCATTTCCAGCAGCAGGCTGCCCTGTGGCCGCTGCGCTGCAAGCGCGCGCAACAACCAGAGCTGCAACGCATGGTGATCGGGATTGTCATGCCGCTCGCCGACCAGCACCTTGGGGGCTGCAGCCAGACGTGTCAGCAGTTGCTCAGGCGTCAGCCGCGCGCCCGTGCGCAACTCGACAATCTGCCCCAGTTCAGGATGCTGCAAGCCTTCCGGACTCTGCCAGGCAGGCAACACAGGTAATGAAGCCTGACAGGCGCTCAGCAGCGCCGCCACCAGCAGTAATGCAATACGCATAGACACAACCTTAGCGAGCAACAATTAAAGGATGCCCCCGTTCTGGATGCTGCTGCACCAGCACTTCGAGACCGAACACGGCCTGCAGCGGCTCGGCGCGCAGCACGTCCTCAGGGCTACCGAGCGCATGGGGCCGGCCGCGCTCCAGCAGCAAAAGACGGTCGCAGTAACGCGCAGCCAGATTGAGGTCGTGCAGGATCACCAGCACTGCTGCACCCTGCTCGACGAAGGCGCGGGTGGCCTGCAATGTGGTGTGCTGATGCAGCGGGTCGAGCATCGAGGTCGGCTCATCGAGCAGCAGCATCTGCCCTTCACCACCCGGCCAGAGCTGCGCCAGCACCCGCGCCAGGTGTACGCGCTGGCGCTCGCCGCCGGATAACGCCAGGTAACTGCGGCCGGCCAAATGCAAGGCATCGGCCGCTTCCAGCGCCTGATGAATGATCTGCGCATCACGCACACGCCCGCTGGCGTGAGGTAGACGGCCCATGCCGACCACTTCTTCCACACGAAAGGCAAAGTTCAGCGTCGAGGTTTGCGGCAATACCGCCAAACGCTGCGCACGCTCGCTGCCCGGCCAGTCCTGCAGCCGCCGCTGATCCAGCCAGACATCGCCGTGGCTCGGCTGCAGCTCGCCACACAAAGCACCCAACAAGGTGCTCTTACCGGCGCCATTGGGCCCCAGTACGCCGAGTACTTCGCCCGGACGCAGTTCCAGGTTGATATCCGCCAACACCGTACACGGGCCGCGCTGTACCGCCAGATTTTCCGCGCGCAGCATCAGGTACGCCCCCGCAACAACAGATAAAGGAAGAACGGCGCGCCAATCAGCGCCGTGACAATACCGATCGGCAGTTCCGCCGGGGCCAGCGCCAGCCGCGCCGCCAGATCCGCCAGCAGCAGCAGGCTGGCGCCGGCCAGGGCCGAAGCCGGCAACAGCACGCGATGATCCGGCCCGACCAGCAGACGCACCAGATGCGGTACGACCAGGCCGATAAAGCCGATCATCCCCGCCGCCGCCACCGCTGCGCCGACGCCCAGGGCCGTGCAGAACACCAGTTCGGCCTTGATCCGTTCAACCGCAAAGCCCAGGTGACGCGCCTCGGATTCGCCCAAGAGCAAGGCGTTCAGTGCCTTGGCTCGACGCGGCAACCACAGCGCCACCGCCGCCGTGACCAGCAGCAGCGGCCACAGACGTGCGTAACTGGCGCCATTGAGACTGCCCAGGTTCCAGAACGTCAGGGTGCGCAAGGTGGCGTCATCGGCCAGGTAGGTAAACAGGCCGATGGCCGCACCGGCCAATGCGGTCAGCGCAATACCCGCCAGCAGCATAGTCGCCACATGGGTTTCACCATCACGCCGACCCAGACGGTAGACCAGTGCGGTCACGCCCAGGCCGCCGATAAAGGCGAACAACGACAATAGATAGGGCGCGAACGCTTCCGGCAAACCACCCAATGCCGCACCACCAACAATCGCAATCGACGCCCCGAGCGCCGCGCCGCTGGATACCCCAATCAACCCGGGGTCAGCCAGCGGGTTACGAAACAAGCCCTGCATCGCCACCCCACACAGCGCCAGCACCGCGCCGACCAGCAGCCCGAGCAGGGTGCGCGGCAGGCGGATCTGCCCGAGGATCAGCTCGGCCTGAGCCAGGTCATCACCCGCTTGCGCCAGACCCAACAGGCGTAGCGCTGCCTTGAGGGTATCCAGCAGCGGCAGGCTGACCGGCCCCAGCGCCAGAGATAACCAGAGCGCGAGCGCCAGCAACAGGCTCAGTGCGATAAACAGTGAGCGCGGTCGAATAACAGGATTCATGGCGTGGGCTTAGCTTCGGCGACCAGAGGTTGGCTGGCAGGATAAAAGGCTGCGGACAAGGCCGCCAGCCCATCCGGCAAACGCGGGCCAAGGCCACCGACCAGCAGCGTCGGGTCAAGCATCAGCAAACGCTGGTTACGCGCCGCCCGGGTCGCCGCCAGCGCCGGGTTCTGCTGCAGCAATGCCTCACGCGCGGCGTCACCAGAAAGACTGCGATCAGCAATGATCACCACCTCCGGATCAAGCGCCAGCAGGGCTTCGGTGGACATTGCCTTGAAACCGCTGTGGCTGGCCAGGTTGCGCCCGCCGGCGCGCTCGATCAGCCAGTCGGCCGAGGTGTCCTTGCCGCCCGCCATCGGGCTACCACCGGCATGCCCGAGCAACAGCAGCACACCTGGCGCCGCCTGCTGACGCTGTGCAGCTACCAGCCAGTCGGCCTGCTGCTGCAAGCGCTGTTGATAGGCCGCAAAGGCCTGATCGGCGCGCAGCGGCTCGCCTAACAGGGTGCCGATGCGCTGCAGGCTGGCCTGCAAACTGCTCAGATCCGCCTTGGACGAGAGCATTTCCACCCGCACACCCGCGCCGCGCAATTGCGCCAGCACCGGCGGTGGGCCCATTTCCTCACTGCCGATCAACATATCCGGGCGCAGCGTCAACATGCCTTCGGCTGCCAGCTGGCGCTGATAACCGATGCTCGACAGCGCACGCAGCGACTCTGGATGCTGGCTGGTGCTGTCCACCCCGACCAGACGGCTTTCGCCACCCAGCGCCACCACCCACTCACTGAGCGAGCCGCCGGAACTGATCCAGCGTTGCGGCAACGGCTCGGCGGCCATCACTGAGGCACAGGACAACAGGCTCGCGCCCAGGGCGAGCAGAGTATTAAGGCGTTTCATGATTGGCCTCTAGAAGAATGCGACTGTCCTGAATGCCCTGCTGCTGCAGCAGCGCCATCAGGTCGAGAAATGCCGACAGCGGTGCCTGACGATCCAGCGCCAGGTCCAAGCCCGCAGAGTTGTCGGCAGCAAAGGTTTCGCTCAGTTCGGTGCGCAGCGTGTTGAAATCCGCATGCTGCACGCCGTTAAAGCGCCAAGCACCTTCGGCTGAGAGCTGTACTTGCATGCGCTCGCCGCTGCCTGCACTTGCTGTAGGCAGCGCTTCACGGCTCTGCGGCAGCTGCAGGGGCAGCTCCAGCAACGGCGTTTGCGCGGTCAGCAGAAAGAACACCAGTACGATAAAGATCACGTCGAGCAGCGGCGTCAGATCGGGCAACAGATTGCCCTGGGAGCTGCTGGCAGCGGGCAGACGAATCACGACAACACCCACTGCGCGGCCGGCTGATGACTCGGCAGTTCCAGCTCAAGGCCATCCAATGCCAGCTGGCAGCGATTGAGCAACGCCTGCACGCCCTCCAGGTAGCGCTCGGCCCACAAGGCAAAGCCCTGCCCTGTCGCCAGCGCCGGAATGGCGATCAGCAAGCCCCACACCGTGGTGTACAGCGCCTGCCATAGACCATCGGCGAGCAGCGCAGGGGTGACCGGGCTGTTCTGCCCGGCGATATTGGCAAACATTTCGAGCATGCCCAGCACCGTACCGAGCAGGCCGAGCATGGGCGCCAGCATGCCGATCAGCTGCAGCAAGCGCAGTTGTCGATTGAGGCGCTGACGTTCTTCCAGCAACCAGCAGCCGAGCAGTTCTTCGCGCTGCACCGCTGGCAAGGCGCTGTGCTTGAGCAACAACGCCAGGCCATAGCGCCAACCGCGCGCGCGGCCCTTGCAGTGCTCGCGCTCACAGGTACGGCAAGCGCTGACTGCGGCCCGCCCGGCAGCATTGCTCAGCGGCTGCAAACGCAGAAATACGCTAAGGCGCTCAAGTATCAGCGCCAACGCCACAAGCGAGCACAGTGCCAGCGGCCAACCCAGCGGCCCCATCGCACTCCACCACTGGCTCATTTCAGCACTCCAGCGCTGGCGCGCTTTCGGCCAGGGCGCGCCAATCTTCACGCTCCGGGATACCCGGCTTGCGTGCACCAAACAGCTGCACCACCAACTCGCCATTAGCGTCGAAGGCTTCCCAGCTGGTGATCACGCCATCGCTGCTCGGCTTGCGCACCCGCCACAGCTCGGTCACGCCAGTGGTCTGCAGGTGCAGGTTGAACTCGGGGTCGAGTACGTTGAACCAGGTGTCCATCCAGCGCAGGTTGCGTACCGGGCCGGAATGAATCTGGATGCAGTGGCGATTGCCCACAAACACCATGATCGGCACTTCACGCGCACCGGCCTGTTCAAGCAGTTTCGGCAGCTCGCGCACGTCCACTGGCTCAGCCCATTCGCGCCCTGCCAGGCGCAGGGCCTGGGTGCGTGTAGTGCCATGCATTTTCAGCAGGGCAAAGAAATGGTGAGTGTCCTTGAGGGTCGACCAGCCCACGCGCAGGGCATTCACATCCACCTGAGCATCGGCTTGCACCGGTTGCGCTTGGGGCAATGGCATCAGCTCCAGCTCCACACTCTGCTCAGCCATACGAAAACGCTCCAGCAGAGGTGCCCAGGCACTTAGCTGGCTGTCCTCGGTGAGGAAGACCTTGTGCACCGCAGTGCCCTGACGGTCGAACACCTGAATGCTGCGCTGGATGCCTTTACCGGTTTGCTCTTCGATGGCAAACACACTGGCCCAGCCGCCGAGGAACAGGCGCAGGTCGATATCGGCCGAGACCACCAGGCCCATCTGGCCATTACCGGTCACCGTCACTTCACGGTAATAACCTTTACGCTCATGCACACAATGTTCGTTGCGGGTCAGCGCCATCACATAGCCCAGCTCACCGAGTGCTGGCAGTAACTGCGCCCAGTCGGGCTGCAGGCGCAGGGTATCGACATCCAGGCGGCTGGCCACCAGCTCGGCCTCGCTGACGGCCAGGCGCTCGGCGGCATCGCGGGCGCGCAGGCGTGGCTGCTCGCTGCGCAGCACCTGCCAGGCCAGATACAGATCATTGCTGGGCGCGACGGATTGGGCGTGTGTGCTCATGGAAAACTCCTCAGTGATTTATCAACGGCTCGCCGTCAAAGCGAACTGAATAGGGATCTGTACACGGCTAGGCACGGCCTGGCCGCCGCTGGTTTCAGGGCGAAAACGCCACTTGGCAACAGCCTCCAGGGCGGCGCGATCAAGGCTGTCCACGCCAGAAGAGCGCAGTACATTCAGGCTGCGCTGCTGGCCGCGTTCATCCAGGCGCACCTCGACCAACACCACGCCCTGCTGATTGCGCCGCCGCGCCTGGGACGGATAATTCGGCTGGCGTGGCGGCTCACGAAAGCTCGGTTTAGCGCTGAGCACTTCAGCGGCCGGTTGTGCTGCCACCTGTTTTGTCGGCGCGGACGGAGCTGAGCCGACAACCGCAGCTGGCTGGCTAGCCACCTTGCTTGCCAAAGCCTGGGCGGGCGCGCTCCTGGCCGGCGCGACCGCTTTCGCCGGCATCGGCTTGACCACTGGCACCTGCGCGACGGGCTTGGCGACCGGGACCTTGCTCGGCACCACCGCCTGGCGCTGCGGTTGCGCAGGCTCTGACAGCTTGACCGGCGCCGGCGCGGCCTGTTGCAGCACTGCAGCCAGGCGTAACACCTGAGGGGCTTCGCGGCTTTGTGTAGCGCTCAAAGCAGGCGGTTGTGCGTCGCCATGCAGCAGCCAGCCGGCGATATGCAGCGCCAGCGACAGCAGCAGAAATAGCGACAAACGCAGCATGCAAGAGCTCAGTCAAATCGAATTAAATCTATTTGATAATTATTTGCATTCGCATGTCAATGTCGTTTAGTTTTGCCGCCGATGCCAACCCGGTGGTCACAGAAACCACCTGCACGATCCTGGAGTCCCCATGCACAGAAGTCCTCCATTCGCCCGCCGTCCCTGGCTTGCCCTGCTGCTGCTCAGCCCCTCGCTGGCCCTTGGCGCAGAACAAGTGCCGAACCAGTTCGATACCGTGACCGTCACGGCCACCCGCACCGAGCAGACCCTCGACCAGGTGCCCAGCACTGTGTCGGTGCAAACCGAACGGCAGATCGACCAGCAGAACATCAAGAACATCAAGGATCTGGTGCGCTACGAGCCCGGCGTATCGGTCGGCGGCAGTGGTGATCGCTTTGGCCTGTCCGGCTTCACCATTCGTGGCATAGGCGGCAACCGCGTACTGACTCAGGTAGATGGTATTGGTATGCCAGACGCCTTCTCCTTCGGCGGCTTCCTCAGCGCCAAACGCGATTACGTCGACCTCGACACCGTCAAGCAGGTGGAAATCATTCGTGGCCCCGCCAGCTCGCTGTACGGCAGTGATGCGATTGGCGGTGCGGTGAGCTTCCTGACCAAGGATGCCGGCGACTATCTGGACGAAGGCGATGACGCTTACGCCCGCCTGAAAACCGGCTATGACGGCAGCGATGACAGCTGGCAGCGCAGCGCCACCTTCGCCGCCCGCCTGGGCCAAGTCGACGGCTTGCTGCACTTGGGTCGACGCAGTGGTCAGGCCACCGACACCCACGGCGGCCAGGGGGGAATCGGCGCTACCCGCGAACAGGCCAACCCGCTGGATTACCGCACCGATAACCTGCTGAGCAAATTCGGCTGGGATTACAGCGACAGCGGTCGCCTGCAGCTGACCTACGAGCGTTATCAGGACGACACCGATACCCGCGTGCTGAGCAACTACAGCAACACTGCGACCATCCGTACCCAGGATGCCGAAGACCGCGTCGACCGTGAACGCTACTCCCTCGCCCATACCCAGCAACTCGATACCCTGCTGGTTGACCAGATTCATAGTCAGCTCAGCTACCAAGACAGCCAGACCCGTCAGCAAACCTTCGAGGACCGCGTGGTCGGCGGACAGCCGCGCTACCGCACACGGGACTCGTACTACGAAGAACAGCTCTGGGCGTTCAACACCAAGCTGGACAAGGCGTTCAGCATCGGCAGCACACAACATGCGCTGGTTTATGGCCTGGACGTCAAACACCTGAAGAACGCGGATCTGCGCAAAGGCGGCGAGACCGTACTGGCCACCGGCGTGACCACACCAGTTCTGCCCACCAGCGACTTCCCCGATCCGACCACCAAGGAATACGCGCTGTTCGCTCAGGACAGCATCAGCATCGGCCGCTGGACCCTGCTGCCGGGCCTGCGCTATGACCACTATGAGATGAGCCCGCACGTCACCGACAAGTACCTCAACAGCCAGGCAACGGATCGCAATCCGAGCGACTTCAAGGATTCGGCGTTGTCGCCCAAGTTTGGCGTGACCTACCAACTCGACGACGCCCACAGTGTCTACGGTCAGTACGCTGCGGGCTTCCGTGCCCCCCAGGCGATCGAGATCTTTGGCGAGTTTGCCAATCCGGGCATGTACCGCACCCTGGCCAATACCAACCTGAAAGCGGAAACCAGCGACAGCTTCGAGCTGGGCCTGCGCGGCCAGTACGCCCTCGGCAGCTTTGGTGCGGCGCTGTTCTACAACCAGTACGACGACTTTATTGAGCAGATCAGCCGCCCCTCCAGCGTGCCGGGTTTCCCCTTCGGCGAGTTCCAATACGTCAACCGTGATCGCGTGACCATTCGCGGTGCGGAAGCCAAAGGTGAGCTGTTCCTCGACCAACTGGGTCTTCCGGCTGGCTGGAAAGCCCGTGGCAGCGTGGCTTATGCCCGCGGCAAGGATGAAGGCACAGGCCAGCCGATCAACAGTGTCGACCCGCTCAAAGGTGTGTTCGGTCTGGGCTACAGCGAGCCGAGCGGCAAGTTTGGTGGCGAGCTGAGCTGGACCCTGGTGGCGGCGAAAACCCGCGTCGACATGACCCAAACCGCCAATCACGTCGAGACATCGGGTTATGGCGTACTCGACCTCAACGGCTGGTGGCAAATGACTGATGCCTTCGCCGTGAATGCCGGCCTGTTCAACCTGACCGACAAAGAGTACTGGCAGTGGGGCGATGTACGCGGCCTGACTGAAAATAGCCCAAGCCTAGGCCGCTTCAGTCAGCCGGGCCGCCACGCTGCCGTCAATCTGGTCTGGGAAATCTGACCCGGCAACAGGTCTACCGCGCGATTAACTAGCCGCGAAAAAGCGTTCCACTTGGCGCAAGGATGCGCCCTCCTCTTTCACTTCCACGCCAGGGCGGCATAATGCCGGCCTGTCGGGGAGGTTGCTATGTTGCGTTTATGTGCACCGGATGAAGTGGCCGAAGGCCAGAGCCGGGGCTTCGAAGTTGCAGGTGAGAAGCTGTTTGCCGTGCGCAAGGACGGCCAGCTGTATGCCTATCGCAATCGCTGCCCGCACCGTGGTATCCCGCTGGAATGGCTACCCGACCAGTTTCTCGATCACAGCGCCAGCCTGATCCAGTGCGCCACCCACGGCGCACTGTTTCTCATCGAGTCCGGCGAATGCGTCGCAGGCCCCTGCGCCGGGCAATCGCTGCAAGAGCTTGCCATCCACGAGGATGAGCAGGGCATCTGGGTTGATCTAAACGAAGCCTAAGAACCTGTTTACGATCTCTCGAGCTAGAGCCATACAAGGCAAAAGCAGGCGAGGACGCGGAGTTTACTGGCTGTAAATGAGCATCCGAGCCTGCTTTTAACGCCGTAGGGCCGACGCGCAGCAGATCGTAAATAGGTTCTAAAGCCCTGCAGTCTGCAGGCGCTGGGCATGCTCAACAAACAACTTGACCGGTTCAGCACCCTTGCCGACCAGGCCGAAGGTCTGATTGATGATGTCGAAGTGATCCAGCGGGTACTGATCACCGATCACCGTTCCCAGGTGCGAGCTGTAGCGTCCGACCATGCCATCGCATTGGCCAACTTCGCGCTGAAAGGTTTTGGCAAACAGTCGGCAGGCGACATTCGGCCCGTCGAAGCGGTTGCCGCCTTTATTGGTGATACCTGGCTGAATGGTGCCGGACCAGGAGTAATAGCGCACGCCATTGACCTCAGCCGCGCCTTCGCCCCCCCAGACTTCAGGCAAGCCCTGCGGATACTGCGCATTGAAAGCTGCCACGCCCTCGCTGGTCAGCGACTGCTGCGCCGCTGCCACATCGATCGGCAGGGGTTCGCCTTTATAACCACGTTCCAGCCACGCCATGCAACGCGCCACGCCGCGTAATAAAGCACTCAACACGCGCTCACGCAGACTGCCATGCGGGGCTTTGCGTTTGAGAAAATCCGCCAATTCCGAACCATGATTCGGCCCGGCTACCGAGGTCACGGACGCCACCCACTCGGGTTTTAGCGCGGCCGCATAGCGCGCCGTCAGCGCGCCCTGACTGTGACCGATCAAATGAACCTTTTCTGCCCCGGTCTGCTGCAACACATCGGCAATACGCAGCAGCAGTTGCTCGCCGCGCACCTCAGTGGAGTGCACCGAAGACACCAGTACCGGGAAGACTGTTGCACCGATGCGGCGCAGCGCCGTGACGATGCCGTACCAGTAGGGGTAACCGAGCAGGCTGATAAAACCGAGTAAACCTGGCACCAGGACCAGGGGATAACGGGGTGCAGAAGATGTCGACATAGCAAACCATCCTTGTGTCATACCGCCGAGAAAGAAAGTGCTGAACCACGAAGTATGCCAATACAGCTCGTGGGAAAACTGAGCCGCCTGGCATATAGTCCCGGCTTCTCTTTGCGCTGCCATGACCATGCATACCATCGAACGGATTTACCCGAAGGATCTCAACCCGCTCAACCCGGATGACCTGGCCAGCCTGCAGATTCATATGCAGCGCTATGAGTTCGCCGCCGAGCACCTCAGCGGCCAGCGCGTACTGGATATGGCCTGTGGCTGCGGCTATGGCACCGCCCTGCTGGCCGAGCGCAACCCGCACATGCAGGTTACCGGCGTGGACATCGACCCGGCGGCCATCGCCTACGCCCGCGCGCATTACCAGCTGTCCAACCTGCGTTATGAATGTGCCGATGCCGAACAATTCGCCAGCGAGCAGGGCTTTGATTGCATCGTCAGCCTGGAAACCATCGAGCACCTGCCGCATCCGCAACAGCTTCTGGCCAACTATGCACGCTTATTGGCCGAGGGCGGCAAGGTCATCGCTTCGGTGCCAATCACCCCGACCCTGGACGGCAACCCCCACCACCTGCATGACTTCAGCAAACGCAGCTTTTATGCGCTGTTCCGCCAGCAGGGGCTGCATGCCAGCCAGCACTTGGAACAGATTCAGTGGTGGCAGTTCAAAGGTTTGTTTTCGAAACAGGTCGATCAACAGAAACAGCACCGCAGCGAAGGGGTCGGAAATGCTGTGCTGCTGTATTACCGCAAGCGCCCGCTGTACCTGTTCAGCCGGCTGTATTCGATGCTGCGCTACGGCTTTAGCAACCGTTATCTGACCTGCGTTTTTACCCGCTGACTGTCGCCCAGGCAAACCCCACGCAGGGTGGAAGGCGCTGCTTTCATCCACCACTGCCGTTGGTGGATGGGTGAAGCGTCATCCACCCTACATAGAGCGGCTTGCTCGGGGCGACTTCAAAGCCCAGCCGGCATAGCCTCGACGGGACGGCGGCGGTAGATCCAGATCCGCTTAAGCACCGTCGCAAACTGCTTCCACAGGCTGCCGTTGTTGTAGACCTGGCCATAACGCTCGGCAATCTCGCGCACCTTCACGGCCATCGCCGCATAGCGCCGCGCCGGTAGATCGGGAAACAGGTGGTGCTCGATCTGATGGCTCAGGTTGCCGGTGAGGATATGAAACAGCGGCCCGCCATTCAGGTTGCTGGACCCGCGCAGCTGACGCAGGTACCAGTGACCGCGGCTCTCGCCGACCACCGATTCCTTGCTGAACACCGCCGCCTGCTCGGTAAAGTGACCGCAGAAGATCACCGTAAAGGTCCACAGATTGCGGATCAGGTTGGCCACGGCATTCCCGGCCAGCACCGCCAAGGCATTGGCCCCGATCAGCAGCGCCAGCAACGGGAAGAACAGGTAATCCTTACCCCACTGCCGCAGAATCTTGGCGTTGAACTGTTTGATCAGCGGGCGCACCTCGGCCTTGCTCAGCTTGCCCTTGTAGACCTTGTCCAGGCGCAGATGCTGAATCGCCACCGAGTACTGGAACAACAGCGCCTGGATCGTCACCCACAACGGTTGCCAGCGGTAGAACGGCTTCCAGCGTTGTTCGGGAAACAGCCGCACCACGCCATACCCCACGTCATCATCCATGCCCAGTACATTGGTCCAGGTGTGATGCACATGGTTATGGGTGTGCCGCCAGAAGTCGCTAGGCCCGGCGATATCCCACTCATAGCTGCGCCCGGCAAACTCGGGATCATTCATCCAGTCGTACTGGCCGTGCATGACGTTATGGCCCAGCTCCATATTCTCCAGAATCTTGCCCAGGCCCAGCAGCAAGGTGCCGAGCAACCAGGTCGGCGGAAACCAACCGAGCATCAGCAAGGCCCGACCGCTCCAGCAACAGCAGCGCACCGCAGCGCGGATACGACGGATATAGCGCGCATCTGCCTCGCCCAGATCAGCCAGGGTGCGTTGGCGCAAGGCGTCCAGCTCGTTGCCGAAGGCGTGCAGTTCATCCATGGAGAGTTCACGGTCACGACGCATAGGGATTCCCTCGCAAGTTAAAGATCAATTTCGACGTCGCTGTGAGGGGCACTTACGCACAAGCGTATGGGCTGCCCGGGCTCGCTAAACAGCGCACCACTGCGCAAATCGCGCACCGTGCCGCTAAGCAAGGTGCAGGTACAGCTGGCGCAGATACCCTGACGACAGCCATGCACCGGCTGCAGGCCATGGGCTTCGGCCTGTTCCAGCAAGCTGAGCTGATTATTGGCGGTCGCCTGCTGATGGCTGCGGGTAAACCCCAAGCGCACTTCGCGTAGGCTGACATCGGCGCGCAGTACGGGCGTAGTGAAGGCCTCAACCTGCAACGCACCTGGCAAGCTGGCGGCCTGCCACCACTGCTGCACCTGGGCGACAAACCCCGCCGGACCGCAGGCCAGCACACGGCGCTGGTCCAGCTGCGTGACCTCGGTCAGATGCTCGCCAGCAAAACGCCCAGTCAGGGCTCCCGGCTCAGCCCCGGCAGCGGTCAGCGACCAACGCACCTGCAGATTGCTGTGTTGCGCCTGCAGGGCCTGCAGCTCGGCGACAAAACCGCGCTGGCCCTGCTCACGCACGTAATGCAGCAGCGTGATCGGTGCGCTGAAACCCTGAGCCAGCGCGGCGCGCAGCATGCCCAGCAGCGGCGTGATGCCACTGCCCGCAGCCAACAGCAACACCCCCTGTTGCGCCTCGGGCCAGCTCAGCTCGCCATACACCGGCCCCAACTCCAGCACATCGCCCACCTCCAGATGCTCCAGCAGGTAGGGCGAGACGCGGCCAGCGGCCTGATGCTTGACCGCGATCTGTACACGGCCTTTCGGCTGCACCGCAGTCAGGCTGTAACTGCGGCTCAGGCGTACGCCATCGCGCTCGAGGTACAGCTGCAGGTGTTGGCCCGGCTGCGCGCCGTACCAGTTGCCATTGGCCTGCAGGGTCAATTCGAGCATGTCATCGGCCACCCACTGGCGCTGGGTAACCTGCGCGAACACCCGATTCAGCCGCAGCGCCGGGTGCAGCAACTTCAACCCGGCATCGATATCACTTTCCCGCAGCCAGCCGTGGGCGACCAGCATGCGCAGTGGATACAGCAGGCTGGCAAGCCCACGTACCCAGGCAAAAGGAAGAAGGGCCATGGCAAGACTCCAGTGAACAATTGTTCACCAGACTGGCAGAGCGCACCAGTTCAGTCAACAGTCGTACACTCAAAGCCAGGAACGCATGCACGGTTCGACGTAAACAATGAGCGTTTGTTAGAGTGCTGCGCTGATTTCGCCATGCAGAGCCATGCCCGCTTGAAACCACTACAACCGCGCGCCGAACAAAAACTGCAAACCCGCCACGCCCTGATGGACGCAGCGCGCAGCCTGATGGACAGCGGCCGTGGCTTTGGCAGCCTGAGCCTGCGCGAAGTGGCGCGCTGCGCCGGCATCGTGCCGACTGGTTTCTACCGGCACTTCGAGGATATGGACGCCCTGGGCCTGGCGCTGATCGCCGAGGTCGGCGAAACCTTCCGCGAAACCATTCGCCGGGTACGCCATCACGAGTTCGAAGTGGGCGGCGTGATCGACGCTTCGGTGCGCATCTTCCTCGACGCAGTGGCGGCCAACCGTTCGCAATTCCTGTTTCTCGCCCGCGAGCAGTACGGCGGCTCGCTGCTGGTACGCCAGGCCGTGGGCGCGCTGCGCGAACGCATCACCGCCGACCTGGTGGCGGATCTTGCGGCCATGCCGAAACTGCAACACTTCGACGCCCCGGCGCAGAACGTGATTGCCGACCTGGTGGTAAAAACCGTATTCGCCACCCTGCCAGAACTGATCGACCCTCCTGCAGCGCCCCTGCCGATGCACGCCTCGCCCGAGGTCAAAATGATCGAACAGCTGCGCTTTATCTTTATCGGTGCCAAGCACTGGCAAGGCCTCGGGCAAACCCGCGACTGATCACCGCCCGTAGCTCGCACCAAAAACACGCACAACCCAAACAAGCGCACCAAACCAAACCTCATCACGCTCTAATTTCAGCCACACCCGCCCCTGGCGCCCCGCTCTGCGTGGCGCAACAGCAGTTTGGCAAGGCACTTGCTCTATAACCGGTATTGCCCTGCCGGAAACTGCCCCATGTTGGTGATCCACCGCCGTATTGCCGCCCAGCCACACTGGGACGCCGAACTTGAACTGAGCTTCGAGGCCCGCAGCAAAAGCCGCCTGCGCTGCTTCAGCCGCACCGGCGAAGATGTCGGCTTGTTCCTCGAACGCGGCCAGCCGGCGTTGCACGACGGCGAATGCCTGCAAGCCGAAGACGGCCGCATCGTCCGCGTGGTCGCCCGCGCCGAGCCGCTGCTGCACGTTACCTGCGCCAGCCCTTTCGAATTGATGCGCGCCGCCTACCACCTGGGCAACCGCCACGTCGCTCTGCAACTCGGCGATGGCTGGCTGCGCCTGCCGGATGACTACGTGCTCAAGGCCATGCTCGAACAGCTGGGCGCCACGGTGGAACTGATCGAGGCGCCCTACCAACCCGAGCAAGGCGCTTACGGCGGAGGCCACCACCACTCCCATGCCGGCGATGCCGAGTTCAGCTATGCGCCGCGCCTGCATCAGTTTGGTGCGCGCAAGTGAATAAAGTCTGGCAGCTACTGCGGCTGGCCAGCCCGCCACTGGCGAAAAGCCAATCGGCTACAGCGCTCTCGACAGCAAGGCCTACCGATGAATAAGGCCTGGGCGCTACTGAGACTGGCGAGTCCTCAATTACCTATTGGCGGCTACAGCTATTCCCAGGGCCTGGAAATGGCCGTCGAACAGGGTCTGGTCGATGACGCCGCAAGCGCTGAGCGCTGGATTGCCGATCAGCTGTTGCTGAATCTCGCACGCTTCGAGGCGCCGCTGTTGCTCGCCCATTGCCAGGCCGCCGCCGTCGAGGACTGGGCCCAGCTGCGCCAGCTCGCCGAACAGCAACGCGCCAGCCGTGAAACCCGCGAACTGCGCCTGGAAAGCCGGCAAATGGGCTACTCCCTGCAGCAGCTGCTCAGTGGCCTACCCGAGCTGGATCAGCCGGCGCAGCTGCTGTTCAGCGAACTGGACGAACCCGGCCTGGCCATTGGCTGGGCGCTGGCGGCACGAGCCTGGCAGATCGTGCCAGAGGATGCCCTCGCCGCCTGGCTCTGGGGCTGGCTGGAAAACCAGCTGGCGGTGCTGATGAAAACCCTGCCGCTGGGCCAGCAAGCCGCCCAGCGTCTGACCACACAACTGCTGCCGCTGCTCGATCAGGCCCAGCGCCAGGCTAGCGAGCTGGAACCGCAACACTGGGGCAGCGCCGCCTTCGGCCTGGCCCTGGCGAGCATGGCGCACGAGCGTCAATACAGCCGTTTATTCCGTTCTTGATGATAAGGAAGACTTGAAGATGAACAGCCAACCCCTGCGCGTCGGCATCGGTGGCCCGGTCGGCTCCGGCAAGACCGCCCTGACTCTGGCCCTGTGCCTGGCCCTGCGCGAGCGCTACAACCTGGCGGTGGTGACCAACGATATCTACACCCAGGAAGACGCACAGTTTCTGGTGCGCAATGAAGCCCTGGCGCCGGAGCGGATTATCGGTGTGGAAACCGGCGGCTGCCCGCACACGGCGATCCGCGAAGACGCCTCGATCAACCTGGAAGCGGTGGATCAGCTCAACCGGCGCTTTCCGGGGCTGGACCTGATCATCGTCGAGTCCGGCGGCGACAACCTCTCGGCCACCTTCAGCCCGGAGCTGTCGGACCTGACCATCTATGTGATCGACGTATCGGCCGGCGACAAGCTGCCGCGCAAAGGCGGCCCTGGCATCTGCAAGTCCGACCTGCTGGTGATCAACAAGGTCGACCTGGCCCCGCTGGTCGGCGCCTCACTGGAGGTAATAGAACGCGACACCCTGAAGATGCGTGGCGACAAGCCATTCGTGTTCAGCAACCAGAAGATCGGCCAAGGCCTTGAGCAGATCATCGCCTTTATCGAACGGCACGGCATGCTCACGGCCGCTTGAGAACCTACTCAGTCAAGGAGACACCCCATGAACCTGCGCAAAACCCTGTTCGCCATTGCTTTGTTTCTCAGCCCAGCGGTGGCCTTCGCCCACGCGGGCCACGATCACTCTGGATTGATGGCCGGCCTGGCGCATCCAGTCTTCGGCCTTGATCACCTGCTGGCGATGCTCGCCGTCGGCCTGTGGGCTGCACAGCAATCCGGCGCGGCGCGCTGGGCGCTGCCGCTGACTTTCGTTGGCAGCATGCTGATTGGCGGCCTGCTGGGCTTTAATGGCCTGCAGATTCCCCTGATGGAAACCGGCATCACCGCTTCGGTATTGGCCTTCGGCCTGCTGGTGGCAGTCGCCATCCGCCTGCCGATGGTGATCGCCATCGCCCTGACTGCACTGTTCGCCCTGACCCATGGCGTCGCCCACGGTCTGGAGCTGCCGGAACTGGCCAGCCCATGGGGCTATGCCGCAGGTTTCGTGGTGGCCACTGCGGCCCTGCACGCCAGCGGCTATGCCCTGGTGCGTCTGCTACCGCAGGCCGCTGCCCCGGTGGTGCGCGTACTCGGCGCCGCCTCGGCCGTAACCGGCGCCTGGCTGTTGGCCGGCTGAGTTGCTGGCGCGGGTGGACGACCAGCTTCCACCCGCACCCTCCACGCCAGCAATGCCTGACCGCAAAGGTCGCTAGGCTGGCGCATTTCGCCTCTCGCCCAGCCGCCATGGCTTTGTCATAGTCAAGGCGTATTAAAGCCCCTCCCCCATTGACTGCCCTGGACCCTGACCATGCTGCGCGTTGCCCGCTTTCTCTCTGTTCCACTGCTGTTGCTGGCCATCGCCCTCGGCGTACTGGCCCTGACCAGCAAACCGGCCCAACCGGCGGCGGTGCTCAGCAGCTTTGCCGAGCAACCGCTGGTGATTGCCCACCGGGGCGGCAAAGGCCTGTGGCCGGAGAACAGCCTGTTTGCCTTCGAGCGCGCCAGCGACCTGGGCGTAGACATGCTGGAGATGGACCTGCACCTGTCCAGCGACGGCGAACTGGTGGTGATCCACGACAGCACCCTGGAGCGCACCACCAATGGTGAAGGC
Source organism: Pseudomonas sp. 8BK (assembly GCF_902506475.1). Classification (NCBI taxonomy): domain Bacteria; kingdom Pseudomonadati; phylum Pseudomonadota; class Gammaproteobacteria; order Pseudomonadales; family Pseudomonadaceae; genus Pseudomonas; species Pseudomonas sp. 8BK. The sequence goes on from NZ_LR733252.1 coordinate 3,926,050, forward strand.
CCGGTTGCCGCGCTCAGCCTGGCGCAGTTGCAAGCACTGGACGCCGGTTATCGCTGGAGCGCCGATGGTGGCCAAAGCTACCCCTACCGTGGCCAGGGTGTGCGTATCCCGACCTTTACCGAAGTGCTCGAACGTTTCCCCAACATCCCCAAAGTGATTGAAATCAAGGTGCCGGATGTCGGTATGGAAGCACAGCTGTGTGATGCCCTTGCAGCGCACCAGCAACGCGACAAGGTGATTGTCGGCAGTTTCTATGACCGCAGCCTGCAGCTGTTCCGCGAACAATGCCCAGGTGTTGCGACCTCCGCAGGCCCCGGCTCGGTGCGCCTGCTGGTGGCGCTCAACTGGGTCGGTCTGGGCAGCTTGCTGTCGCCCTCTTACCAGGCGCTGCAGATTCCCGAAGCCCACGGTGGCCTGCACGTTGCCAGCCCAAGCCTGCTCAAGACCGCCGCACAGCGTGGGCTGAACGTGCAACTGTGGACCATCAACGAACAGCCGGACATGCGCCGCCTGCTCGACCTGGGTGCACACGCGCTGATCACCGACTACCCGGATCGCGCCCTGCAGGTACTCGGACGTTCGACGCAGATCAGTGCCCTGGAAGACTAAAAACCTTTTACGATCTGCTGCGCCCCAGCCCAACTGTACAAAAAACAACCTACTGTGTTCAGGCCACGCCCACTGTGGCCTGAACACAAGCGTGCGCAGCTTATCCACAGATCACTCCACAGCAACCTGGGATAAGTTATCCACCGCGTACCGCAGCACGGTAGCAAACCCTTGAAATAGCGCGATTATTGCTTGACTCGGGGCACTGGAAATGACGTATTTCATGGCGCCAGCGGACTGCTTAAAAATCAACCAAACGGCGCAAAGCCAGGTTTTATCACCCCTGCAGGCAGGCATACCAGAGTTATCAACAGCTCTACCCACAATAGTCGTGGACAACTTCAGTGCTACCCCATAACCCCCTGAATAACCAGGCTAACCTGTTGTTTTAATGGCAAATAACCGACTGATCAAAAAGTGTACAAACACCGTAAACAGCCACACGACTAGGTCTGCATACGCCTACGCCCACCTTATCCACAGCTCGCTCCACAGTCTTTGTGCACAACTGAACAAACTCTGCCGCAACGGCTGTACATAACACCAAAGCGGCTTCCGGCTATGACCCTCATCAAGACAATCAACAGCCCAGCCGCCGGGCACAGGCGTAATGTCACTCTACCTACCAAGGAGATATGCCCATGCCTCTCAATGACCTGTTACGCAGCCTGCTCGCTGCCTATGCCAGTGGCGCCAGCGGCAGCAGTAACGATTAGTCTTACGACGCAAAAGCTGCCATTTCCGTGGGAGGGGCCGGGCGGCGTTCCGCTTCAGCCGCGACGCTTTCAGCGCCCTATTAAGGTCAATCGCGGCTAAAGCCCCTCCCATATCGCCAGCCTATCTACCGACATATCCGGGGCGGTGCCGCAATAGCATTGCCGTCGCCCCTGCATCGCACTCGCTACCGATTTTTTCGTGCACTGCGGCAAACCTGGGTTTGCCGCCTATGGCTGATGCGTGCTGACTCACGTATAAATCTGCGCACTATCACCTGCAATTCTGTCTGCAGTTATGCCGGATGATTCGCCCCAGAAACCGTAGAAAGGAATCCGACCCATGGCCGGCGCTAGCCTGTTAACCCTGCTCGATGATATTGCCGCCGTTCTCGACGATGTGGCCGTAATGACCAAAGTCGCCGCCAAGAAAACTGCCGGAGTACTCGGTGACGACCTGGCGCTGAATGCCCAGCAGGTCAGCGGCGTACGTGCCGAACGTGAGCTGCCGGTGGTGTGGGCGGTGGCCAAGGGTTCGTTCAAGAACAAACTGATTCTGGTGCCTGCCGCCCTGCTGATCAGCGCCTTCGCGCCCTGGGCGGTGACGCCGCTGCTGATGTTCGGCGGCGCCTTCCTCTGCTACGAAGGCTTCGAGAAGCTCGCGCACAAGTTCCTCCACAGCAAAGCCGAGGACCAGGCGCAGCATACAGAACTGCTGCACGCCGTGGCCGACCCTGAAGTGGACATGCTGGCGTTCGAGAAGGACAAGATCAAAGGCGCGATTCGCACCGACTTTATTCTCTCGGCAGAAATCATTGCCATCACCCTCGGCTCCGTGGCCCTGGCCAGTTTCGGCAAGCAGGTCGCGGTGCTGTCCGCCATCGCCCTAGTGATGACGGTTGGGGTTTACGGCCTGGTGGCGGGTATCGTCAAGCTGGACGACGCCGGCCTCTACCTCAACCAGCGTGGCAGCCAAGGCCTGGGCGGCCGCCTGCAACGCAGCATCGGCCGCGGCATTCTGTTTACCGCGCCATACATGATGAAAACCCTGTCGATTCTCGGCACAGCAGCGATGTTTATGGTCGGCGGTGGCATCCTCACCCACGGCGTACATGCCGCGCAGGAATGGATCGACCAGATGGCGCAGAGCGTGGCGGCCAGCAGCGGCCTGCTCGCGGCCTTGCTGCCAACCCTGCTGAATGCCATCGCAGGGATTATCGCCGGGGCCATTGCCCTACTGCTGGTCAGCCTGGCGACCCGCATCTGGAAAGCGGTGAAACCGAGCAAGACGCAAGCCTGATCCAGCGCCGGCCGCCCCCTGGCGGCCGGCCTCCTCTGTTACCCCGCCTGCTGCATGATCACCGTCTGCGCTGGCATCGGCGCCGGGAAGCCGCCTTCGCCGAGGGCATCCTTGATCATCTTGTTGCTATCGAAATACACCTGCCAGTAGTGGTCAGTGTGGCAATACGGACGTACCGCCAGCACCGGGCCAACCAGATTGAACTCGATAATTTCCACATCCACCGCCGGCTCGCTCAGCACATTGGCAATACCCGCAATACGTTCCTTGAGCAGCGCCACAGCGGCTTTGTAATCTGCCGCGCCGGACAGCTGCGCCTGCAGATCGACCCGGCGGAACGCGTTGTGACTGAAGTTCTGGATGTTGTCGGAGAAGATCTTGTTGTTACCCACCAAGGTCATCACGTTGTCCGGGGTATTGATCGCGGTGACGAACAAGCCGATCTCGGTGACGGTGCCGGTCACCCCACCGGCGCTGATAAAGTCGCCCACCTTGAACGGCCGCAGCACGATGATAAAACCGCCCGCCGCCAGGTTGGCCAAAAGCCCCGACCAGGCCATGCCAATGGCCAGGCCAACCGCCGCAATCAGCGCCGCCAGGCTGGTGGTCTGCACGCCGAAGTAACCGAGAATGCCGATGACCAGAATGATGTTGAGGGTCACCGAGATAAAGTTGCCGACATAGCGCAGCACCGTCGGATCGACCCGCTGCTGGCCCAGGGCACGCTGCACCATACCGACGGCAAAACCGATCAGCCAGCGACCGATCACCCAGAAGGCAATTGCCGAGATGATCTTGATGGCAAACGCCGCGCCGTACTGCGCGACCAGGTTGTAGAGATCGGCAACTTTCTCGGTGCCGAGATTGATCAGGTTGGTTTCTTCCATGGCGCAGCTCCAGTGAGTGTTCACTGGAAAAAAGCTAGCACGCCGTTACATAAGCGCGAGGGCCTGTTGCCGTTTCGTTCGCAAGCGAAACAGCAACAAGCCCTAACGCTCTATGGCGGGGATCGGCAGCACCGTCACCTGCACCTCGGGGTCGTGGCTGCCGCCACCGAGAATCACCCCGCGCAGCGGCGAAACGTCGGCAAAATCGCGGCCCCAGGCCAGGGTGATATGTTCCAGGGCCGGGCGGATATTGTTGGTTGGGTCAAAATCCACCCAGCCCTGCTCTGGGCAGAACACCGAGACCCAGGCGTGCGAGGCATCCGCGCCGATCAGCCGGGGCTGGTCGGGCGGCGGTTGAGTGAGCAGGTAACCACTGACATAGCGCGCCGCCAGGCCGCGCGAACGCAGGCAGGCGAGCATCAGGTGGGCAAAATCCTGGCACACACCGCGGCGTTCCTCCAACACCTGCAACAGCGGCGTCGCCACCTGAGTGGCGGCGGCATCGAAGCTGAACTCGCTGAAAATCTTCTGCATCAGCCCGTCCACCGCCGCCAGTAACGGCCGACCGGGGCTAAAGCAATCCGCCGCATAATCGCTGAACACCTGCTTGAGGTGCACATAGGGCGACTCGAAGCGGAAACGCGTGGCCTCAAGAATACCTGGCAGCAGCATCTGGCCGCTGTAGCGTAGCGCCGTGCAGGCCTCTTCCCAGGGCGGTGACGCCTGCAGATCCAGCGTTGGTCGCGCCAGCACTTCGACCTGCAGGCGCGCGCTGACCATAAGCTCATCATGCGGACGCTCAAACACCAGGCGGGTCAGCGGGTTGCCGAATACATCCAGGGCATCCTGACGCTGGCAAGGTTGTGGGCTGACCAACAGCTGCTGTTCATGATTACGCTGCCAGGGGCAGGCGCGCGGCCACAGGTGCGCCAGTTGCTGGGCCAGCGATACCGGCGCGGCATAGCGGTAATGGGTGTCATGCAGAATCTGGTAGAAGGCGCTGCTCATGAGGATTGCGTCCGCTGGCTGGCGTCGACATGGGCAAAGAAACGTAGCCCCAGGCGATCGGAAATCTCCGCACTGGCCTGGCTGATGCTGCTGAGCAATGCCGCCAGACCGTCGAGCACTTCCTGCACGCTACCAGCGCCGAACAACGGGTTCTCCAGGCTGGCCAGGCTGAAGCGCAGCAATTGCCCTTCCAGGTGTTTCAGCCGACGCTCGCTGGGCAGCTCGAAACGCTCGCCCAGGCGCGCCAGCGAGCGCAGTAAAGTACGCACCTGAAACAGCACGGCATGCGGGTTCTGCTCATCCAGCAGCAACAGGTCGAGCACGGGAATCAACTGCGCCGAGGCCAGGTAACGGGTGCGGTAGGTGATGCTGCTGTTGCCCAGTTCCAGCAGCCACTCCAGCGCCGATTGATCCTGCGCCGCGCTGCTGGTGAGGAAGTTGGCCAGGCTGTCGCAAAGAAACTGCAGACGTTCGATACAGCGGCCAATAATCAGAAAACGCCAGCCGTCATCGCGGGTCATATCGTCCAGGGCAAAGCCTGAGAGCGCCGCCAGCGACAGCAGCAGGCGGTCGAGAAAATCCAGCAACTCGCCAAAGTCGGCCTGCTCGCTGCTAAGTGACTGGGCCTCACGCTGCAGTTCGAGCAGAGCCTGCCAGTTGGCCTGAGACAGCTTGCCGCGCACGCTACCGGCCACCCACTGCAGGCGCTGCAGATTGCTACGCAGGCTGTGTGGCCAGTCTTCGCCGAGCAGCGCTTCAAGCAGGCGCTGCTGCAGCTCGCCGCTGTCGGCATCCGGCAGCAGACCCAGGCTCTCGGCAAGGTTCAGGGCGGTTTGCAGCGCTTGCGGATCATCGTCGTCATCCACATAGCGCGCCAGCATGATGCGCAGCAGCCGCGCACCGTCTTCGCAGCGTTCGCTGTAGCGGCCGAACCAGTAGAGGTTTTCCACTACCCGCGAAGGCAGGTAGGGGTCGCTGCGCACCAGATCGGCCACGCCCAGCGGGCGCAGCCATTGCCAGGGCTCACCGCCAGCATGCCGTTCGCCGAGCACCCAGGTGTCCTTGCTGGCGCCACCGCGTTGCATCGACACCACTTCGGCGTCGGCTTCGGCGGCGACCCGGGTCAGGCCACCAGGCATCACCCGATAGCCCTCGGCGCTGGCCACGGCAAACACCCGCATGCCGATGGCGCGCGGCGCCAGCTGGCCTTCTTCGGGCTGCCAGACCGGCGCCTGTGACAACTGCGCCAGCGCCTGGGCAACATAGGCGTAGGGCCGCGCCTTGAGCCGTTCGGCCAGCTCGGCGCGCTGCGCTTCATCCAGATCACGGCCAAACACCGGGGCAAAACTCTGCGAGGGAAAGCTGGCGCGCACCAGCAACTCGTCGAGCTGCTCCAGAGCCTTGTCCAGCACCGGCGGTTCGCCGCACCACCAACTGGCGATTGAGGGCAGTAGCAGTTCTTCGCCGAGCAGTTTCTCGGCGATGGCGGGCAGAAAGCCCGGCAAACCGGGGGATTCCAGCACACCGCTGCCGAGGGCATTGGCCACCAGCACATGGCCCTGGCGCACCGCTTCGAGCAGGCCGGGCACGCCGAGGGCCGAGTCAGTGCGTAACTCCAGCGGGTCGCAGAAATCATCATCCAGACGGCGCAGCACCGCATGCACACGCCGCAGGCCGGCCAGGGTTTTCAGGTAGACCTTGGCGTCGCGCACGGTCAGGTCACTGCCTTCCACCAGCGGATAGCCGAGCTGACGTGCCAGGTACAGGTGCTCGAAATAGCTTTCGTTAAAACGCCCAGGCGTCAGTAGCACGACAAGCGGCGTCTCACCGCCGGCAACAGGCGCCTGCCGCGCCAGGGTGTCCTGCAGGGTGCGGAAGAAACCGGCCAGGTATTGCACGCGCAGGTCGCGGTACAGCTCGGGAAAGGCGCGCGAGACGATCTGCCGGTTTTCCAAGGCATAACCCGCACCGGACGGCGCCTGGGTGCGGTCGGCGGTGACCCACCAGCGGCCATCCGGGGCGCGGGCCAAGTCCAGCGCATACAGGTGCAGGAAGGTGCCGCCGGCCGGCTGCACACCCTGGCAGGGCCACAGGAAGTTGTTGTGGCCAAACACCAGCTCGGCAGGCAACAAGCCATCGGCCAGCAGTTGCTGCGGGCCATACAGATCGGCCAGCACGCCGTTCAGCAAAGTGGCACGCTGCGCCACGCCGGCGGCGATCTGCTGCCATTCTTCGGCCGGAATCAGATTGGGCAGCAGGTCCAGCTCCCACGGACGGTCGGCGCCATCGGGGTCGGCGTAGACGTTGTAGGTCACCCCATTTTCCTGAATCTGCCGGGCCAGCAGGGCCTGACGCTGCGCCAGCTGCGCCGGGCTGCTGCGCTGCAGACGCTCCAGCAACAGGCGCCAGTGCGGACGCACCTGACCGTCTGCGTCGAACAGTTCGTGGTAAGCCCCTGGCGTCAGGGGGTAGTCGGCAAGCAGGTCGGGCATGGCAGGCTCGATAAGACGATCAAGGGCGGCGCGCCCCTCGCCCCATTATGGGAGAGGGGATTAAACGAGGCGCAGATCCAGAGTCATGGGCAGTTCATTATTGTTGATGGGCGCCAGGGCCGGGCGTTTGCCTGGGCTGTGGCCCAGCCGAAAGAAGCGCGCCAGGCGTCGGCTTTCGGCTTCAAAGGCGTTTACCGGCAGGCTGTCGTAGTTACGCCCGCCGGGATGGGCGACATGGTACTGGCAACCGCCCAGAGAGCGGCTCATCCAGCTATCCACCAGATCGAAGACCAGCGGCGCATGTACCTCGATGGTCGGGTGCAGACAGTTGGCCGGCTGCCAGGCGCGAAAACGCACGCCACCGACAAATTCGCCGACCTTGCCGGTGGGCCGCAGCGGCACCGGTACGCCATTGCAGGTCAGCACATAGCGGTCACTCGGCAGGCCGCTGAGTTTGACCTGCATGCGTTCCAGCGAGGAGTCGACATAGCGCACCGTACCGCCGCCACCACCCTCCTCGCCCAGAACATGCCAGGGTTCCAGGGCCTGACGCAGCTCCAGTTCGATGCCCTTGACGTTGAAATCGCCAGATTTGGGAAAGCGGAACTCGAAATGCGGGGCAAACCATTCGCTGTGCAGGCGATAGCCGCAGCCGTCCAGCTCCTGCAGCACGTCGACAAAATCCTGCTCGATAAAGTGCGGCAGCAGGTAGCGGTCATGCAGCTCAGTGCCCCAGCGCACCAGCCGCGCCGGTTTGTAGGGTTCGCGCCAGAAGCGCGCGATCAACGCACGAATCAGCAACTGCTGGGCCAGGCTCATTTGCGCATGGGGCGGCATTTCGAAGGCGCGCAGCTCCAGCAGGCCGAGGCGCCCGGAGGCTGAGTCCGGCGAATACAGCTTGTCGATACAGAACTCGGCGCGGTGGGTGTTACCGGTCACGTCCACCAGCAGGTTGCGCAACAGGCGGTCGACCAGCCAGGGCTGGCAGTCGCGGCCCACGTCGGGCATCTGCGCAAAGGCGATTTCCAGCTCGTACAGCGCATCGTTGCGCGCTTCATCGATGCGTGGTGCCTGGGAAGTCGGACCGATAAACAGGCCGCTGAACAGGTAGGACAGCGACGGATGGTTGTGCCAATAGCTGATCAGGCTGCGCAGCAAATCCGGCCGGCGCAGAAACGGCGAGTCCGCCGGCGTCGCGCCGCCGAGGACGAAGTGATTGCCGCCGCCGGTGCCGGTGTGGCGGCCGTCGATCATAAATTTCTCGCTACTCAGGCGACACTCGCGGGCCTGCTCGTAGAGAAACTCGGTGCGCTCGACCAGCTCATCCCAACTGGCGGCCGGGTGGATATTCACCTCGATCACGCCAGGGTCCGGAGTCACCCGGAAGAACTGCAGACGCGGATCCAGCGGCGGCTCGTAACCTTCCAGCAGCACCGGGCAGTTCAGCTCGGCGGCGGTGGCTTCAATGGCCGCCACCAGTTCCAGGTAATCCTCCAGGCGCACCAGTGGCGGCATAAACAGGTACAGCTTGCCGTCCCGCGGTTCGGCGCACAGCGCCGTGCGCACCACACCGGCGGCGGACTGACCCAGCAGCGGACGTTTGTTCGTGTTGGTCTGGCTGCCCGACCAGACACCGCGCGACTGCGGTTTGATCTGCGCCGCTGCCGGCAACGGGGCGAAGCGCTGACTCGGGTCTTCCGGAGTGATGTAGGGGTAATCGGCCTCACTGACCCAGGGTTGCGAATCCAGCGGCAGGCGGTAGCCCATCGCCGAATCGCCCGGTATCAGCCGGCAGTGCTCATCGCGCAGAAACCAGCTGCCACTCTGCCAGCCCAGCTGCTTGGCCTGCCGGGCCAACGGCAGGATATGCCCGACGACCTTATCCAGCCCCTGTTCGAATACCTTGCGCAGCCGTTCGCGCTCCAGCGGATCGGCCAGACGCGGGTCTTCGGCGCTGACGTTGATTGGCAGCCTGCGCTCGCGCCACAGGTAGTAGAAGCGGTCCTCATAGGCCGGCACGCAGTAATTAGCGTCCACGCCCAGGCGCTCGGCGAGCAGGGTAAGAAAGTCGGCGGCCTTGGCCGCATCGACGCCGTAGTCTTTTTGTTCATCGGCATACAGCGCCGGGTTATGCCAGATCGGCTCGCCGTCACGCCGCCAGTAGGCATTCAACGACCAGCGCGGCAGCTGCTCGCCCGGGTACCACTTGCCCTGACCGAAGTGCACCAGCGCACTCGGCGCGTAATGCTCGCGCAGGCGATGAAACAGGTCGCTGACCAGGCGGCGTTTGTTCGGCCCCAGGGCGGCGGTATTCCACTCCGGATCATCCGGGTAATCGAGGGCGACAAAGGTCGGCTCGCCGCCCATGGTCAGGCGCACGTCCTGCTCCTGCAGGTCCTCATCGATTTTTTGCCCGAGGTCGACAATCGCCTGCCACTGCGCCTCGCTGTAAGGCTTGCTGACCCGCGGCGCTTCCCAGATACGCTCGACCCACATCTCGTGGCTGAACTCGCATTCGCACTCATCAACGCCGCCGCTGATTGGCGCCGCCGAAGACGGCTCGGGACTGCAGGCCAGCGGAATATGGCCCTCGCCGGCGAACAGCCCGGACGTCGGATCGAGGCCGATCCAGCCGGCGCCGGGCAAATAGACCTCGCACCAGGCATGCAGGTCGGTGAAGTCCACCTCGGTGCCGGAGGGGCCATCGAGGGATTTCACATCGGCTTTCAGCTGAATCAGGTAACCGGAGACAAAACGCGCCGCCAGGCCCAGATGTCGGAACAACTGCACCAGCAGCCAGGCCGAATCGCGGCAGGAGCCGGAGCCTTTCTGCAGGCTTTCTTCCGGGGTTTGCACGCCCGGTTCCAGGCGAATCAGGTAGCTGATATCAGTGGAAAGGCGCTGATTGAGCGCCACCAGAAAATCCACGCTCGGCAGCGGCGTGCGCTCGATGCTGGCCAGGTATTTGGCGAACAATTTCCCGGCTGGCAGTTTGACCAGATAAGGTGCCAGCTCCAGCTGCTCGCCCTCGGTGTAGGCGAAGGGGATTTTCTCGGCGTAAGGCTCAAGGAAGAAATCGAAGGGGTTGAACACCGCCATCTCGGCGACCAGATCAACCTCGATCTTCAGCTCACGGGTCTTTTCCGGAAACACCAGGCGCGCCAGGTAGTTACCCTGGGGGTCCTGCTGCCAGTTGATAAAGTGCTCGCCCGGCTCAACCTTCAACGCGTAGGACAACACCCGGGTACGGCTGTGCGGTGCAGGGCGCAGGCGCACAACCTGCGGGCCAAGATTGACTGCGCGGTCGTAGCGGTAGTGGCTGACATGGTGCAAGGCGATATGAATCGACACAGCGGGCCTCCTGCGAGCCTGGGCGATAACCCAGCAGCGCAAGACTTATGCCAGTGGCCCACGCCAGCGCTGGCGCGGTCTGGCGTACTCTCCTGCCACTGACGCGCACCACAACAGGGCCAGGCATGCCCCACGCCTGCTGCGGCGCACGAAAACAGGTCGCTCCTTGATCGCATGGCGTCTGCAAAACCATGGGAGGGGCTTTAGCCGCAACAACAGCTCGCCGCTACGACTGCATGGATGCAGGAGGTAGAGCGAAGCAGGATGCCAAAGCCGAAAGCGCCTCCTGCAACTCCTAGCCCGTAATAGGGATAACTCAGCAATCCCCTTGCAGGCTGGCCACCCACCGCTGCAGCACCTCGACGCCTTTGGCATGCAAGGTGGAGCGGCCCAACTCCGGCATCATGATGCTCGGGTCGACACTTTCCACGCGAAACAGCAGCACCGATTTGTCCGGCTGGCCGGGGTGAATATCCACCAGTCGATCACCCGAACCTTTGCCTGCCGCCACTGGCTGCTTGCACAGGCCATAGCTGATACCAATGGCGGTGGCCGGGTCGAGCAACAGCCCCGATGTACGCCCCGGCCCCTTGGGGTTGTGGCAGTGGCTGCAGTTGGCATCCAGGTAACTGCGTGCCTGCTTTTCCAGGCTCTCGCCATTGCGCGGCGTCGGCCATAGGGCGTTCTGCGGCACGCCCTGCAACTCGGCCGGCAGCGCCTGCAAACGGCCCTGCTGCTGCCAGTACTGCAACTGATTGTGCGCGCCGTCGGCGTAGGCAAAATCCTTGTTCAGGTGCCGCGCCTTCGGCCCCAGCGGATTGACGCCCTGCCCTGCGGTTTCCTCATGACAACCTGCACACTGGTTGGCGTCCGGTACCTGATAGGCCACCGCCTGAGTCTTGCCCTCCGCATTCAGCAGGCTCAACTCGCGGCTGTCGCCAGCCCACTCCAGATGCGCCTCCTGCTGCTGTTCATCCCACACGTAGGGCAACGCCACCCAGCCGTCCTGCTGTTTGAGCAGGATACGTGTCTCGATCAACTGCACCCGCGCCAGCTCAAGGCCGCGCTGCGGGTCACGGTTATCCTGCTCGCTCAGCAGCAGACGGCCCTGGGCATCCTTGGGGTAGTAGAAGGTTTTGCTCAGCACCGTGCCGACCGGGTAATCGAAGTGCGCCTCGGCGTAGGTCGCCGCTGTCCCGCTCGGCATCCAGACGGTGCGCAGTTTGTGTGCATAGTCGGTAAACAACGGGGTATTCAGGTCGTAGGGCAAGGCCTCGGCAACGGGCGCGATAAAACCATCGGCGCGCCGCAGCATGCCCCACTCGCTGAGTGTTTCCGGGTAGTTGTCACCTTGCGGCAGGTACAGCGGCGCCGGCTGCTGCTCACAGCCGGCCAGGAGCAACAGCACACCCAGCAGCAACCTGCGCATCAGGCCCCCTGACCGGCTTCGGCCGAGGCCAGCTTGACCGCCGGCAGCGCTGGCAGGCTGCAACGGTAGTCGGCCATTTCGGTGCTGATATTCTGGAAGTTGTTCGGCCCGTCGACGTTGATCATTCCCGCCTCACCGTTATTGATGCAGATCGCCCGATCAGCCGGCAGCTTGCCGTCGACCAGGATGTCGAGGTTGACGTAACCATCCCAGAGGATATCCGGCAGGCGACCATTCAAGCCAAACTGGCTGACCTTCAGCGCCTTCAGCTCCAGGTGATCCGGGCTTTCGCCACCGGGGCCGAAGCGGTTGCCGTGGATATGAATGCCTTCCGGGTAGGGGTCGAAACTCTCCGCCGTGGACAGGTCGGTATAACCGGTACTGAAGTAGCTGCTGATGATCACGTTGGCGGTCTTGTGGTTGCCAATGTCGTTGTCGAACACCTCGACATCATCGTTGGAGTTGATCACCACCCCGGAACCTGCCGGCACACTGGCTACCGGCGTGCCCTTGTGGCCGAAGTTCTTGTGGTTGTTGCCTTCGATCTTGTTACGGAACACCCGCGTAACCCGCCCGGCCTGCGGCAGGTTGGGCATATTGAACACCAGAATGCCGCCGGTATTGCCGGTGGCGACGTTGTCATATACGTCGGCGTCGATGGTGTTCTCGATCTCGATGCCGGCGACGTTGCGCTCGGCGCGGCTGTTACGCACCACCACGTTGCGCGACTGGCCGACATAGATGCCGGCATCCGATGCGCCGATGGCCACCGCGCCGTCGATCAGGGTGTTTTCAGTCTGCACCGGATAGATGCCGTAGGCGCCGTTCTCGGTGGCCGGGCCGTTAGTCCACTCGGTGCGCACGCGGCGGATAATGATGTTCTTACCGCCTACCACTTTCAGCGAGTCGCCCAGGGTGTCCTCAAAGGCGATGTCTTCGATGGTGAAGTCCGAGGCATCCACCAGCAGGCCTTCGGCACCGGATTTCTGCCCTTTGAAACTGAGGATGGTCTTGTCCATGCCCGCGCCCTTGATGGTCACGCCGCTGACTTTCAGGCTCAGGCTGCGGTCGAGCTGGTAGGTGCCGGCAGGAATCTCGATCACGCTGCCGGGCTTGGCCTTGATCAGCTGGGTCTGCAGGTCTTTCTGGAAATCCAGATCGGCCACTGGGGCCGGTTCTTCGCTGCAGGCGGCAAGCAGCACGGACAGGGCAAGCACGGAAAGCGGGGCAAGGCGCATGGCAATCTCCAGCGTATTCTTATTAAGTGGAACGATAGTACCAACTAATCAGAAAAAGCCAAGCCCTGCGCACGCCGCCCGACCAATAGCCCAGAGCGTCACGCATCCGTTACCATCGCCGGCAATTAAGCGAAGAGATGCGGCATGTATATCTATCGATTGGTGCTGATCCTGGTGGTGGGGATCTACCTGTTCTCCCCGGCCATCATGGACTGGTGGATCGACCCCAATGGGGCCTGGTACCGCCCCTATCTGCTGTGGCTGATCCTGATAGTCGTGACCTTCATCCTGCAGAGTCAGCGTGATGCCGATGAGCTCTGACCTGCTGCGGCGCGACCTGCTTGAGCGCTCCTTACCCCTATTCGCTTCAGAGCCAACGTGATGCTGACGAGCTTTAGCCTGAGCCAGCTGATTCTGATCAGCGCTGTCTACCTTCTTATTCTGTTCGGCGTGGCCTGGATCAGTGAACACGGCCTGATTCCGCGCTGGGTGATTCGCCACCCGCTGACCTACACCCTGTCGCTCGGCGTCTACGCCAGCGCCTGGGCCTTCTACGGCACGGTGGGGTTGGCCTATCAATACGGCTATGGCTTTCTCGCCAGCTATCTGGGGGTGTCCGGGGCGTTTCTGCTGGCGCCGGTGCTGCTCTATCCGATCCTGCGCATTACCCGCACTTACCAGCTGTCATCGCTGGCCGACCTGTTTGCCTTCCGTTTTCGCAGCACCTGGTCCGGCGCCCTGACCACGGTATTTATGCTGGTCGGGGTATTGCCGTTGCTGGCATTGCAGATTCAGGCGGTGGCCGACTCCATCGGCATTCTCACCCGCGAGCCGGTGCAGGAGCGCGTGGCGCTGGCCTATTGCGGGCTGATCATTCTGTTCACCATCCTGTTCGGCGCTCGGCATATCGCCACTCGCGAAAAACATGAGGGCCTGGTGTTCGCCATCGCCTTCGAGTCGGTGGTCAAGCTGGTGGCCATCAGCGCCATTGGCCTGTATGCCCTGTACGGCGTTTTCGATGGCCCGCAAGACCTGCAATCCTGGCTGGTGCAGAACCAGTCCTCGCTGACCAGCCTGCACACCCCGCTGCAGGAAGGCCCGTGGCGCACCCTGTTGCTGGTGTTTTTCGCCTCGGCCATTGTCATGCCACACATGTACCACATGACCTTTACCGAGAATCTCAACCCGCGCGCCATGGTCAGCGCCAGCTGGGGTCTGCCGCTGTTCCTGCTGCTGATGAGCCTGGCGGTGCCGCTGATTCTCTGGGCCGGGCTCAAGCTCGGTGCGACCACCAACCCGGAGTACTTCACCCTCGGCGTTGGCATTGCGGTCAACAGCCAGACTCTGGCGCTGATCGCCTATGTCGGTGGGCTTTCAGCCTCCAGTGGGTTGATCATCGTCACCACTTTGGCGCTGTCCGGCATGGTGCTCAACCATGTAGTGCTGCCGCTGTATCAGCCGCCCTCGGAAGGCAATATCTACCGCTGGCTGAAGTGGACGCGCCGCGCGCTGATCCTGCTGGTGATCATGGCCGGTTACGGCTTCTACCTATTACTCGGCGCCGAACAGGACCTGGCCAACCTTGGCATCGTCGCCTTCGTCGCCACCCTGCAGTTCCTCCCCGGCGTGCTGTCGGTACTGTACTGGCCGACCGCCAACCGCAAAGGCTTTATTGCCGGTCTGCTGGCGGGTATCGGCGTGTGGGTGGTAAGCATGTTGTTGCCAATGCTCGGCAACCTGCAGGGGCTGTACCTGCCCTGGTTCAACGTCATTTATGTACTGGATGACAGCAGCTGGCATCTGGCAGCCATCGGCTCGCTGGCCGCCAACGTGCTGGTGTTCACCCTGGTGTCGGTATTTACCGAAGCCAGCCCGGAAGAAAAAAGCGCCGCCGAAGCCTGCGCCGTGGATAACGTGCGCCGCCCGCAACGCCGCGAGCTGCTGGCCGCCTCGCCACAGGAATTTGCCGCGCAATTGGCCAAACCTTTGGGCGCCAAGACCGCCCAGCATGAGGTCGAACAGGCCCTGCGCGACCTGCATTTGCCGTTCGACGAAGGCCGCCCCTACGCCCTGCGTCGCCTGCGTGACCGCATCGAAGCCAACCTCTCCGGGCTGATGGGCCCCAGTGTGGCCCAGGACATCGTCGAAACCTTCCTGCCTTATAAGGCCGGCAGCGAAACCTATGTCACCGAAGACATTCACTTTATCGAGAACCGCCTGGAGGACTACCACTCACGCCTCACCGGCCTTGCCGCCGAGCTCGACACCCTGCGCCGCTACCACCGTCAGACCCTGCAGGAGTTGCCGATGGGCGTCTGCTCGCTGGCCAAGGATCAGGAGATTCTGATGTGGAACAAGGCCATGGAAGAACTCACTGAAATCCCCGCCCAGCGTGTGGTCGGTTCACGCCTGAACACCCTGGGCGAACCCTGGCGCGGCTTGCTGGAACGGTTTATCGAACTGCCCGACGAGCACTTGCACAAACAGCGCCTGGCCCTCGACGGCCAGACCCGCTGGCTCAACCTGCACAAGGCGGCCATCGACGAGCCCCTGGCGCCGGGTAACAGCGGCCTGGTGCTGCTGGTTGAAGACCTCACGGAAACCCAGATGCTGGAAGACAAGCTGGTGCATTCCGAGCGCCTGGCCTCCATCGGTCGCCTGGCCGCCGGAGTGGCGCATGAGATCGGCAACCCGATCACCGGCATCGCCTGCCTGGCGCAGAACCTGCGCGAAGAGCGCGAAGGCGACCCCGAGCTGACCGAAATCAGCGAGCAGATCATCGAACAGACCAAACGCGTGTCGCGCATCGTCCAGTCGCTGATGAGCTTTGCCCACTCCGGCAGCCACCAGAACAGCGAAGAGCCGGTCTGCCTGGCCCAGGTCGCCCAGGACGCCATCGCCCTGCTGGCCCTCAACCGGCGCAGCGTCGAAGTGCAGTTCTTCAACCTCTGCGATTCCGACCACTGGGTGGTGGGTGACCCGCAACGCCTGGCTCAGGTGCTGATCAACCTGCTGTCCAATGCCCGCGATGCGTCACCGCCGGGCAGTGCGATCCGGGTCAAAAGCGAACGTTTCGAGCATACCGTCGACCTGATCGTCGAGGACGAAGGCAGCGGTATTCCCAAGGCGATCATCGATCGTTTGTTCGAACCCTTCTTCACCACCAAGGACCCGGGCAAAGGTACTGGACTGGGCCTTGCACTGGTCTATTCGATCGTGGAAGAGCATTATGGACAGATAACAATCGACAGCCCGGCCGACCCCGAGCTTCAACGCGGCACCCGCATTAGGGTCAGCCTGCCGAGGCATGTCGAGGCGACGTCCCTAGCGACTTAAACCAGCTACCAGCGAGCATGCCTGCCAGGCCCCTTAGCCCAGCGACATGCCCCGAGACCGTCGAGAGACCGAATTGATGCCTCATATTTTGATCGTCGAAGACGAAACCATTATCCGCTCTGCCTTGCGTCGCCTGCTGGAACGTAACCAATACGAAGTCAGCGAAGCCGGCTCGGTGCAGGAAGCGCAAGAGCGCTTCAGCATCCCCAGCTTTAATCTGATTGTCAGTGACCTGCGCCTGCCAGGTGCGCCCGGCACCGAGCTGATCAAGCTTGGTCAAGGCACCCCGGTGCTGATCATGACCAGCTACGCCAGCCTGCGCTCGGCAGTCGATTCGATGAAAATGGGCGCGGTCGATTACATCGCCAAACCCTTCGACCACGACGAAATGCTCCAGGCCGTGGCGCGCATCCTGCGCGATCACCAACAGGCCAAGAGCGCGCCAGCACCCGCAACCAGCACAGCAAAAGCCAGCGCCGACAAGGTGGTGGACAACAGCAATGGCGAAATCGGCATCATCGGCTCCTGCTCTGCCATGCAGGAGATGTACAGCAAGATTCGCAAGGTCGCGCCCACTGACTCCAACGTGCTGATTCAGGGCGAGTCCGGCACCGGTAAAGAGCTGGTCGCCCGCGCCCTGCACAACCTCTCGCGTCGCGCCAAAGCGCCGCTGATTTCGGTGAACTGCGCCGCCATCCCGGAATCGCTGATCGAGTCCGAACTGTTTGGCCACGAGAAAGGTGCCTTTACCGGCGCCAGCGCCGGCCGTGCTGGCCTGGTGGAAGCCGCCGATGGCGGTACCCTGTTCCTCGATGAAATTGGCGAGCTGCCCCTGGAAGCTCAAGCGCGTCTGTTACGGGTGTTGCAGGAGGGTGAGATTCGCCGGGTTGGTTCGGTGCAATCGCAGAAGGTCGATGTACGCCTGATCGCCGCGACCCACCGCGACCTGAAAACCCTGTCGAAGATCGGCCAGTTCCGTGAAGACCTGTATTACCGCCTGCACGTGATCGCCCTGAAACTGCCACCGCTGCGTGAGCGCGGGGCGGACGTAATCGAAATCGCCCGCGCCTTCCTGATCCGTCAGAGCACTCGCCAGGGTCGCCTCGACCTGAGCTTTGCCAGCGACGCCGAACAGGCCATCCGCCATTACCCCTGGCCGGGCAACGTGCGCGAACTGGAGAATGCCATCGAGCGCGCGGTAATCCTCTGCGAAGGCAACAGCATCTCGGCCGAACTGCTGGGCATCGATATCGAGCTGGATGACCTGGAAGACGATTTCACTGGACTGCCCGCGCAAAGCGGCGGCCTGGGGCATGAACCGAGCGAACCGACCGAAGACCTGTCACTGGAAGACTACTTTCAGCACTTCGTACTGGAACACCAGGACCATATGACCGAGACCGAACTGGCACGCAAACTCGGCATCAGCCGCAAGTGCTTGTGGGAACGCCGCCAGCGCCTGGGCATTCCACGGCGCAAATCCTCGGGCGCAACCGCAGGCTAGAGCACTGCGCGTGGGTGACAGATATACGCGCAAGAGGTTCCACAGTCTGTTACCCATTCAACACTTAGTAACAAAAGCCGGGTCTTATGGTAACGAGAACCCGGCTTTTTTATGCCACCCCACCTCTCCAACCACAGCTCAAGGCCTTGTTTTTAAAGGAATTGCAAAAACTGGCACGGGTTCTGCTTTATTGCTGACACAACAACAATAACAAGCACGTTCCAAACCTAATAAAAATAAGACGTACCGACTCCAGCACAATAAAAACAACAACGCGGAGGCGCAGCTAACTGATTCTTTTGGAAAGGAATTGCCTTTGGGGTTCGCCCCAAAACCAGGCCGAGAATAATAAAACTGCCCTAAGGCAGCGCCAGAACTGGTTGGGTCACTGTGTGATCATGGCAGCGTCAGCATCCAAAGAAATCCGTTTGCTCTTGATTCCCAGCTTGGGAAATTTTCCAAAAGTCCTTGACTGGATGGAACGGGTAAATCAACAAAAACAACAAGCCCGCCATAATAATAAAAAAAGAGCACGCACCAATTTGGGGGGGAGCTTAGGCTCCCCCAGTAGCTTCAAACTCCCCGCCTGTAGCAGTCTCCCGCCGTTTCCTGCATCAAACCCCGACTCAATGCTAGAATCCGCGCCATTCCTGCGGCCGGCATATACTCTGGCCAGTCATTTAGTCAAACAGTGCCTCCCATGCTGAAAAAGCTGTTCAAGTCCTTTCGTACCCCCATCCGCCGTGGCAAACACTCGCACAGCACGCCCGAAGTGTTGAGCCGCAGCCAGCACCCTATCGAGCGCGGTGAAATCAGCCGCTATGCCATCAGCGTGGTCGAACGCCTGCAACAGGCCGGCTACCAGGCGTATCTGGTCGGTGGTTGCGTGCGCGACCTACTGCTGGATATCGACCCCAAGGATTTCGATGTGGCCACCAGCGCCACACCGGAACAGGTGCGTGCCGAGTTCCGAAACGCCCGGGTAATTGGTCGGCGCTTCAAGCTGGTCCACGTGCATTTCGGCCGCGAGATCATCGAAGTCGCGACCTTCCGCGCCAATCACCCCGAAGGTGATGAAGAAGAGAACAGCAACCTGTCCTCGCGCAACGAGAGCGGCCGCATCCTGCGCGACAACGTGTATGGCAGCCTGGAAGACGATGCCCAGCGCCGCGACTTCACCATCAATGCGCTGTATTACGACCCGAGCACCGAGCGCATTCTCGACTACGCCAATGGCGTGCACGACATTCGCAATCACCTGATCCGCCTGATCGGTGACCCGACCCAGCGCTACCAGGAAGACCCGGTGCGTATGCTGCGCGCAGTGCGTTTCGCCGCAAAACTGGATTTCGACATCGAAAAACACAGTGCAGCACCGATATACAAACTGGCTCCGCTACTCGGCGGCATCCCCGCCGCACGCCTGTTCGATGAAGTGCTCAAGCTGTTTCTCGCCGGCTACGCGGTGTACACCTACGAGCTGCTGGTGGATTACGGGCTGTTCGGCCAGCTGTTCCCGGCCAGCGCCGAAGCGTTGAAACTCAACCCGGACTACACCGACCAGTTGATCCGTAACGCGCTGGACAACACCGATCTACGTATTCATCAGGGCAAGACTGTTACTCCGGCCTTCCTCCTTGCGGCGCTACTGTGGCCAGCCCTGCCGGCCCGCGTGATCAAGCTGCAGGATCGAGGCATGCCGCCAATCCCAGCCATGCAGGAAGCTGCTCACGAGCTGATCAGCGAGCAATGCCAGCGCATCGCCGTACCCAAACGCTTCACCATGCCGATCCGCGAAATCTGGGATATGCAGGAACGCCTGCCACGCCGCAGCGGCAAACGTGCCGACATGCTGCTGGAAAATCCACGCTTCCGCGCCGGTTACGACTTCCTGCTGCTGCGTGAAAGCGCTGGCGAGCAAACCGGCGGCCTCGGCGACTGGTGGACCCGCTATCAGGATGTCAGCGACAGCGAGCGGCGCAATATGATCCGCGACCTCAGCAGCAAGGACGAAGGCCCCGGCGCGCCGCGCAAACGCAAGCGCAGCAACAACAAGCGCAAACGCGGCCCCGCCAGTGACACCGCCAACCCCACCGCGAGTGAATAATGGAGCGCGTGTATATCGGCCTGGGCAGCAACCTGGCCACCCCGCTCGAACAACTGCGCAACGCGCTGGCCGCCCTGGCCGCACTGCCACACACAAGCCTGGCTGCCCAGTCGTCCTTCTATGCCAGCGACCCACTGGGCCCTGCGGACCAGCCGCGCTACGTCAATGCCGTCGCTGCGCTGGATACCGAACTCAGTCCGCTGGTCCTGCTCGATGCGCTGCAAACCATCGAGCAGGAACAGGGCCGCACGCGCAAGGCCGAACGCTGGGGGCCGCGTACCCTCGACCTGGATATCCTGCTGTTCGGTGAACGCCAGCTGGATGAGCCACGCCTGACCGTGCCGCACTACCATATGCACGCCCGTGCTTTTGTCCTCTACCCGCTGGCTGAGATCGCCCCCGACCTACAGCTACCGGATAGCCGAACACTGGCTGAGCTGCTTGATGCCTGCCCTTATATAGGGCTGGAGCGCCTCAGCGCAGCAGAGCAGACCTGAAAGCAGGGCGATCTCGACTGCCGGGTCATGCAGCCGCTGCAGCACTAACCCCGGCGGCAAGCCGGTACATTGGCGGTAACGCCAGTAACAGGCCGGTAACACCTGCAATTGACTTCGAGCCCCCCCATCAGGACTATAGGCGTCCCGTTGCCCCGCACCGGTGCAATTCGAGGCCAATGCAGGCCAACTTGAAGCAGCACAACTGCTGACTGAACGCCTGAGTGAGGACAGTTTTCATGCCTGATGTAACCCTGACCACCCTGCAAAGCCTCAAGCAGAGCGGCGAGAAAATCGCCATGCTGACCTGCTATGACGCCACGTTCGCCCAGACGGCCTGCCAGGCCGGTGTCGATGTGTTGCTGGTGGGCGATTCCCTCGGCATGGTCTTGCAAGGCCATGACAGCACGCTGCCCGTCACTGTCGCCGAAATGGCGTACCACACCGCCAGCGTCAAACGTGGCAACCAGGGCGCGCTGATTCTCGCCGACCTACCCTTCATGGCCTACGCCACCCTTGAGCAGGCCCTGAATAACAGCGCCGCGCTGATGCAGGCCGGCGCCCATATGGTCAAGCTGGAAGGTGCGGCCTGGTTGGCCGAACCGATTCGCCAGTTGGCCGAGCGCGGCGTACCGGTCTGCGCCCACCTGGGTTTGACCCCGCAGGCGGTGAATATCCTTGGTGGTTATAAAGTTCAGGGCCGCCAGGAAGCCCAGGCACGGCAGATGCGTGCCGATGCCATGGCCCTGGAACAAGCTGGCGCCGCCATGTTGCTGCTCGAATGCGTGCCCAGCGAGCTGGCTGCCGAAATCACCCAGGCGGTGAAAATCCCGGTGATCGGCATTGGCGCCGGCGTTGCCACCGACGGCCAGGTGCTGGTGCTGCACGACATGCTTGGGCTATCGCTGAGCGGCCGCACGCCGAAGTTCGTGAAGAACTTTATGGCCGGCCAGAGCAGCATCCAGAACGCCATCAGCGCCTACGTCAAAGCGGTCAAAGAGCAGAGCTTCCCAGCAGCCGAACACGGATTTTCTGCATGAACACAGTGAAAAGCGTGCGCGAGTTGCGCGCCGCTGTCGCCCAGGCCCGCGCCGAAGGCAAACAGATCGCCTTCGTGCCGACCATGGGCAATCTCCACGCCGGTCACGCCGCACTGGTGGAGAAAGCTGCCCAGCGCGCGGACTTCGTGGTCGCCAGCATCTTTGTCAATCCGTTGCAGTTCGGCCCCAGCGAAGACCTCGACAAATACCCGCGCACCCTACTCGCCGATCAGGAAAAACTGGTCGAAGCCGGTTGCCACCTGCTGTTTACTCCCGATGTCGAGGAAATCTATCCGCATGGCATGGACGGCCAAACCCGCGTCAGCGTGCCAGGCGTATCCGAAGGCTTGTGTGGCGCCAGTCGCCCAGGGCACTTCGAAGGCGTCGCCACCGTGGTGAGCAAGCTGTTCAATATGGTGCAGCCTGATCTGGCAATTTTCGGCCAGAAGGACTTCCAGCAACTGGCGGTGATCCGCACCCTGGTGCGCGACCTGAATATGCCGATCCAGATTATCGGCGAGCCGACCGTACGCGCCGAAGATGGCCTGGCGCTGTCCTCGCGCAACGGTTACCTGACTACCGAACAGCGTGAAGTTGCACCGGTGCTGTACCGCTCCCTACAGGAGATGGCCGCTGCGATCCGCGCCGGTGACCGCGACTACGCCACGCTGGTTGCCGCAGCACAGCAGCAACATAGCGCCGCAGGTTTTCGCCCGGATTACCTGGAAGTACGCGAAGCCAACAGCCTGCGCCCGGCCAGCGCCGATGATCGCCAGCTGGTGATTCTGGTGGCCGCCTTTATTGGCAGCACCCGACTGATCGACAACCTGGCTTTCGACCTCGATACTCCAGGCTGATCCACTGCGTAAATGCTGGCCCAACACCCGCCAGTTACACTCAAGGCCCGGATCACACCGGGCTTTTTTGCATAAATCGTCGCACCCAGAGCAAGGAACACGCGCCAATGGCCTATTACCAGCAGCCGCTTGATGTCACCAGCCTGCCCGCCTGGCAGGCACTGCGCGAGCAGCGCGAGCAGATGAACGACTTCAGCATGCGTGAGGCCTTTGCCAGTGATCCACAACGCTTTAACCGCTTCTCTCTGAGCAGCTGCGGCCTGCTGCTGGATTACTCGAAGAATCTGATCGACGAAAAGACCCTGGGACTGTTGGTACAACTGGCCGAACAGACCCAGCTGCAGGAATCCATTCAAGCGCTGCTCAAGGGCGATCAGGTCAATGCCTCAGAGGGCCGCGCCGCACTGCATACGGCCCTGCGCAGCCCAATTGGCCGCAGCCTGAAACTCGACGGTGTCGACCTGATTCCGCAAGTGCATCGCGTGCTGCACCAGATGACCGAACTGGTCAGCCGCGTGCACAGCGGCCTGTGGCGCGGCTACAGCGACAAACCGATCACCGAGGTGGTGAATATCGGTATCGGCGGTTCGTTCCTCGGCCCGCAGCTGGTTTCCGAAGCACTGCGGCCCTTTACCCAGCGTGGCGTGCGCTGCCATTACCTGGCCAATATCGACGGCAGTGAATTCCGCGAGCTGACCGCACGCCTGAATCCGCAAACCACCTTGTTTATCGTCTCGTCAAAATCCTTCGGCACTCTGGAAACCCTGAAAAACGCTCTGGCCGCACGCGACTGGTACCTGGCCCTGGGCGGTCCGGAAGACGAACTGCACAAACACTTTATTGCGGTGACCAGCAACCAGAAGGCCGCCATCGAGTTCGGTATCAAGGCGGAAAACATCTTCCCGATGTGGGACTGGGTCGGCGGGCGATATTCGCTGTGGTCAGCAATCGGCTTGCCTATTGCGCTGGCGATTGGCGTATCCAACTTCAAGGAGCTGCTGGCCGGCGCCTATGCCATGGACCAGCACTTCACCCAGGCGCCGCTGGCCGAGAACATGCCGGTATTGATGGCCCTGCTGGGCATCTGGTACGGCAACTTCTGGGACGCCAAGAGCCAGGCGATCCTGCCCTACGATCACTATCTACGTAACTTCACCAAGCACCTGCAGCAATTGGATATGGAATCCAACGGCAAGCGCGTACGCCAGGATGGCACGCCAGTGGACTTCAGCACCGGGCCGGTGATCTGGGGTGGCGTCGGCTGCAACGGCCAGCATGCCTACCACCAGTTGCTGCACCAGGGCACTGAGCTGATCCCGGCGGACTTTATCGTGCCGGTCAACAGTTTCAGCCCCCTGGCCGATCACCACCAATGGCTGTTTGCCAACTGCCTGTCGCAGAGCCAGGCACTGATGCACGGCAAGACCCGCGCCGAGGCCGAGGCCGAGCTGCGCGGCAAAGGCCTGGATGAGGCAGAAGTGCAGCGCCTGGCGCCGCACAAGATGATTCCTGGCAACCGCCCAAGCAATATCCTGGCGCTCAACCGCATCGACCCGTTCGGCCTCGGCGCCCTGGTGGCTCTGTATGAGCACAAGGTCTTCGTGCAGAGCGCCATCTGGGGCATCAACGCCTTTGATCAGTGGGGTGTCGAACTGGGCAAGGAACTGGGCCAGGGCGTCTACCAGCGTCTCACCGGTCAGCTCGATGAACCTGCCAGTGACGCCTCGACACAGGGTCTGATCCAGCACTTCCGCGAGCGTCATCGCGGCTGAGCCACGGCACCTGAGCACAAGGCCAGCACTTGAACCAAGCACCCGCTTGGGTGCACCCTTACGGGCATTGCGGAACACAACAACAAGGACCCGTCATGTTCGAAATCACCCGCCACCCCGTGCCCGATGCCGTGCGCCAACGCGCCCACCTGGACAACGACGACTACCTGCGCCTGTACCAGCAATCGGTGGAGCAACCGGAAACCTTCTGGGCCGAGCAGGCCAAGGCCTTTCTTGACTGGAGCAAACCCTGGGACAGCGTGCAACAGGGCGACCTGCTTAGCGGTTCTGGCTCGTGGTTCAAGGGCGGGCAACTAAACGTCAGTTACAACTGCATCGACCGCCACCTGGAAAAGCGCGGCGAGCAGATCGCACTGATCTGGGAAGGCGACAACCCCGCAGAATCCGCCAACATCACCTATAACAAGCTGCACCACAACGTCAGCCGCCTGGCCAACGTGCTGAAAAGCCGTGGGGTGAAAAAGGGCGACAGGGTGTGCATCTATATGCCGATGATCCCCGAGGCCACCTACGCCATGCTCGCCTGCACGCGTATCGGCGCGGTGCATTCGGTGGTGTTCGGCGGTTTCTCCCCGGACGCCCTGCGTGACCGTATCCTGGATGCCGATTGCCGCACCGTGATTACCGCCGATGAAGGCGTGCGCGGCGGCAAATACGTGGCGCTCAAGGCCAACGTCGACAAGGCCCTGCAAAGCTGCCCGGCCGTCAGCACAGTGGTGGTGGTCGAGCGCACCCAGGGCGAGATCGACTGGGTAGAGGGCCGCGACATCTGGTATCACGAGGCCTTGCGTGAAGCCTCCGCCGATTGCCCGCCAGAGCCGATGGATGCCGAGGACCCGCTGTTTATCCTCTACACCTCCGGTTCCACCGGCAAACCCAAGGGCGTGCTGCACAGCACCGGCGGCTATCTGCTGATGGCGGCCATGACCCACAAGTACGTGTTCGACTACCACGAAGGCGATATCTACTGGTGCACCGCCGACGTCGGCTGGGTCACCGGGCACAGCTATATCGTTTACGGCCCACTGGCCAACGGCGCCACCAGTCTGATCTTCGAAGGCGTGCCCAACTACCCGGACGCCTCACGCTTCTGGCAGGTGATCGACAAGCACCAGGTGAATATCTTCTACACCGCCCCCACCGCCCTGCGTGCACTGATGCGTGAAGGCAGCGGCCCGGTCGAGTGCACCGAACGCACCAGCCTGCGCCTGCTCGGCAGCGTCGGCGAGCCGATCAACCCGGAAGCCTGGGAGTGGTATTACAACGTGGTCGGCGGACGCCGCTGCCCGATCGTCGATACCTGGTGGCAGACCGAAACCGGTGCCATCCTGATCACCCCGCTGCCCGGTGCCACCGACCTCAAACCCGGCTCGGCGACCCGGCCGTTCTTCGGCGTACAGCCGGTGCTGCTGGATGAGCAGGGCAAGGAAATCGAGGGGCCAGGCAGCGGCGTACTGGCAATCAAGGACAGCTGGCCGAGCCAGATCCGCAGCGTCTACGGTGACCACCAGCGGATGATCGACACCTACCTGAAGCCCTACCCCGGCTACTACTTCAGCGGCGACGGCGCGCGCCGCGACGAGGATGGTTACTACTGGATCACCGGCCGCGTAGACGACGTGATCAACGTCTCCGGCCACCGCATCGGCACCGCAGAAGTGGAAAGCGCCCTAGTACTGCACGACGCGGTGGCCGAAGCCGCCGTGGTCGGTTACCCGCACGACCTCAAGGGCCAGGGCATCTACGCCTTCGTCACGCCAATGAACGGTGTGGAAATCAACGATGCACTGAAGAAAGAGCTGCTGGCCCTGGTCGGCAAGGAAATCGGCAGTTTCGCCAAACCCGAGCTGATCCAGTGGGCACCGGGCCTGCCGAAAACCCGTTCAGGCAAGATCATGCGGCGCATCCTGCGCAAGATCGCCTGCAACGAGCTGGAAAACATGGGCGACACCTCGACCCTGGCCGACCCGACGGTGGTCAACGGCCTGATCGAGCAGCGCCTGAACCGGTAGGTTGGATTGAGGGGCGCAGCCCTGAAGCCCAACGCGGTTAGCGGCACAGGCCACTGTGCCGCCTGACAACCAGCTCACTGGGCTCAACCCAATTTCCCCACTGCAGTGCCATTTGCTTGAGCTTCGCCCCCATGGAATTTCTGCGCCGCCGTATCGAAAGCCAAGTTCTTAGTCTCAGCGGTATCGCCCTGGGGCAAATCGACTTCGGAAACCCCAAGGGTGATCCCGGCCTGTTCGGCCCCGATTCGGTGAGCTGGCAGGTACACGGCGACTTCACCAGCATGCTGATTGGCGGCATCAGCGCCCTGCTTCTGCAAGCCCTGCACCCTCTGGCCTTAGCCGGCGTGTGGGATCACTCGAACTTTCGCGAAGACCTGCTCGGCCGCCTGCGCCGCACCGGGCAGTTTATTTCCGGCACCACCTACGGTTCGCGCGCCGATGCCGACTGGCTGATCGACAAGGTCAAAACCATTCACCTGAAAGTCACAGGCACCGCTCCGGATGGCCGCGCCTATGCCGCCAGTGACCCGGCACTGCTGACCTGGGTGCACGTGGCCGAGGTGCACAGTTTCCTCCAGGCCCACCTGCGTTACCGCAACCCGCAGCTGAGCGAGGCCGATCAGGACCGCTACTACGCGGAAATCGCGCTGATCGCCGAACGCCTGGGCGCGACCCAGGTGCCGCGTTCACGCGCCGAGGTCGCCGCCTATTTGGCGGCTGTGCGCCCTGAATTACGCTGTGATGAACGCTCGCTGGAGATTTTGCGCATTTTGCTTAACGCGCCGGCACCCAGTGCGTTGGCGGCACCGGCGGCCAAGCTGCTGATGCAGGCCGGTATTGACCTGCTGCCGGCTTGGACTCAGGAGATGTTCGATCAGCAGATCAGCCCGGCGCGCAGCAGGATTATCCACAGCGGCGTGCACAGTCTGGCCCCCGTGCTGCGCTGGGCGGTACGTGGCGGCGCCATTCACCGTGCGCGCCGGCGTCTGAATCTACCACCGCGCTGACCGATCGGTTCGCAAGCTGGCCGTAAACAAAGCCGCTGTGCCACCATAGCGGCCTCTCGCGGCCCGCCGCGCCTGTCACTTGTGAGGATCGCGTTATGCAAGACGTCGTCATCGTTGCCGCCACCCGCACCGCCATCGGCAGCTTTCAGGGTTCACTGGCGAATATCCCGGCACCGGAACTGGGCGCAGCGGTGATCCGCCGCCTGCTGGAGCAGACCGGCCTGGATGGCGCACAGGTCGACGAAGTAATCCTCGGCCAGGTACTCACCGCAGGCAGCGGGCAGAACCCGGCGCGGCAGGCCGCCATCCTCGCCGGCCTGCCGCACGCCGTACCGGCCCTGACCCTGAACAAGGTTTGCGGCTCGGGCCTCAAAGCCCTGCACCTGGGTGCTCAGGCCATTCGCTGCGGCGACGCCGAGGTGATCATCGCCGGCGGTATGGAGAACATGAGCCTCTCCCCTTACGTCATGCCCGGCGCCCGCACCGGCCTGCGCATGGGCCACGCCAAGCTAGTCGATACGATGATCACTGACGGCCTGTGGGATGCCTTCAACGACTACCACATGGGCATCACTGCCGAGAACCTGGTCGACAAATACAACATCAGCCGCGAAGAGCAGGACGCCTTCGCCGCCGCCTCGCAGCAGAAAGCCGTGGCCGCTATCGAGGCCGGGCGCTTTGTCGATGAAATCACCCCGATCATGATTCCGCAGCGCAAGGGCGACCCAATCGCCTTCGCCACCGACGAACAGCCGCGCGCCGGCACCACAGCCGAGTCCTTGGGCAAACTCAAACCGGCCTTCAAAAAGGACGGCAGCGTCACCGCCGGCAACGCCTCCAGCCTCAACGACGGCGCTTCCGCCGTGCTGCTGATGAGCGCCGCCAAAGCCCAGATCCTGGGCCTGCCGGTACTGGCGAAGATCGCCAGCTACGCCAATGCCGGTGTCGATCCGGCGATCATGGGGATCGGCCCAGTCGGCGCCACTCAGCGCTGCCTGGCCAAGGCCGGCTGGCAACTGAGTGATCTGGACCTGATCGAAGCCAACGAAGCCTTCGCCGCCCAAGCCCTGGCGGTTGGCAAGGAATTGGGCTGGGATGCCAGCAAGGTCAACGTCAACGGCGGCGCCATCGCCCTCGGCCACCCGATTGGCGGCTCCGGCTGCCGCGTGCTAGTCACCCTGCTGCACGAGATGATCAAGCGCGACGCCAAGAAAGGCCTCGCAACCCTGTGCATCGGTGGCGGCCAGGGCGTGGCATTGGCCATCGAACGGGCCTGATAACAACGCTTAGCTATAGCTAGAAAAAACCGGCCCCATCAATCATGAGGCCGGTTTTTTTATTTACCATCGACAGCAATGATGATTGCTATTGACCGCCTGCGTTTCTCAAGAGTCGGGCTGCGGCGCAACATTAGCCCCGTACCACTTACCCACTCTTCCGAGGACACCCAGATGAACAAGTACCTGATCGCTTCCCTGCTTGCCGCCAGCCTGACCAGCAACGTTTTTGCCGCTGACGGTGCTGAACGCACCCTGAGCAACCGTATCGCCGCTGATGGCTTTGACCGCACCAGCATCAACCGTATCGCTGCCGATGGCGCTGACCACACTGGTGGTAACCGTGTAGCTGCTGACGGCGCTGACCGTACTGGCGCTAACCGTATCGCTGCCGATGGCTTCGACCGTACCAGCATTAACCGTATCGCTGCAGATGGCGCTGACCGCACTGGCGGCAACCGTGTAGCCGCTGACGGCGCTGACCGCACTGGCGGCAACCGCGTAGCCGCTGATGGTGCCGACCGCACTGGTGGCAACCGTATCGCTGCTGACGGCGCTGACCGTACCAACATCAACCGTATCGCTGCCGATGGCGCTGACCGTACTGGTGGCAACCGCATCGCTGCTGATGGTGCCGATCGCACGGGCATCAACCGCATCGCCTGATTGCATCATCACTCGCAAATTAAAGGGCACCTCAGGGTGCCCTTGCTGTTTTTGCCGAGCCCGCGTCCCGGCAGGTGATTCTTGATAAACTGCGCGCCCTTCTTTTTCGAGTCGCCGCGCATGCCCTCTCTCGATCAGGCGCTGCGCGCCGCACTGAACAATCGCCAAGACCTGCTGGCCAAACTGCATCAGCAAGGCACTGATTGCTACCGCCTGTTCCATGGCAGCCAGGAAGGTGCCGGCGGCTTGACCATCGACCGTTACGGTCCGCAATTGCTGGTACAGAGCTTCCACCACAGCCTGAGCCGCGACGAACTGCTGCAACTGGCCGAACAGTGCCAAACCCACCTCAGCATCCCACTGCTGCTGGTGTACAACGATCGCTCCCAAGGCAACTCGCGTATCGACCGCAGCGACTCGGTCTATCAAGCCGAACCGGCCGCCCTGGAAGACCTGATCGGCCATGAATGGGGCCTCAATTACCGCGTGCGCGGCCGTCATGCCGGGCAAGACCCCTTGCTGTTTCTCGATCTGCGCAACGCCCGTGGCTGGGTTAAAACCCACAGCACTGGCAAGTCGGTGCTCAATCTGTTCGCCTACACCTGTGGCGTCGGCTTGAGTGCTGCTGCCGGCGGTGCCAGCGAGGTGCTTAATCTGGATTTTGCCGAGGGCAACTTGGCGGTCGGCCGCGAGAATGGCGCACTCAATCCGCAGCTGGCGCCTATGCAGTTTGTCCAGTCGGACTACTTCCCGGCGATTCGCCAACTGGCCGGTTTGCCGATCAATGCGCGGCGCGGGCAGAAACTGCCGCACTATCCACGCCTTGAGCAACGTCAGTTCGACCTGGTGTTACTCGACCCACCGGCCTGGGCCAAAAGTGCTTTCGGTACCGTCGACCTGCTGCGCGATTATCAGAGCCTGCTCAAGCCAGCGATTCTCGCCACCGCCGATGATGGCGTGCTGATCTGCTGCAACAACCTGGCGAAAGTTGCCCTGGCCGATTGGCGTGAACAGGTGCTGCGCTGCGCGGAAAAACTCGGCCGCCCGGTGCGCGACTGGCAAGTGTTGCCGCCCGCCAGCGACTTCCCCTCGCAGGATGGCCAACCACCGCTGAAAACCCTGATCCTGCAGTTCTGATGCCCCAGTCTGCGTGAAGAAAATCCCCGCGCAGAGCCTCTGCGGAACTGCACACGCGTGCCATACTCCAAGGCACTTCTCGTCGGGATAGATGACGTTTTTATGCTTAAAGGAATAAAGCGCGCAGCCAGCGCCATTGCCATCGCTGTTGCCCTCTACAGCCTGCTGGGGTTTCTGATTCTGCCCGGAATCGGCCTGCGCATCGCCAACCAGCAACTGGCACACTACGCCGAAGTACCCGCCACACTGCAGCGCCTGCAACTCAACCCGTTCAGCCTGGAGCTCAGCCTCTGGGGCCTGCAGATTGGCGAAGCCGAACAGCAGCAGATCGCCTTCGAACGCCTGTATGCCAACCTGCAACTCGACAGCCTGTGGAGCGGTGTGCTGCACCTGGCTGATATCGAGCTGGACAAGCCGCACAGTGAAGTGCTGTTCGGCAAGGATGGTCAGCTTAACCTGACCCAGCTGTTCAACGTCCCGCCTAGCACCGAGCCTGCGACTGAAGAACCGGCCGGCGAGCCGTTCCCGCTGCGTATTTCGCGGATCAAGCTGAGCGGCGGCAACGTGCACTTTCAGGACCTGCGCCCCAGCGAGCCGATCGAGTTTATTTACGACGACCTCAATTTCGAGCTGTTCAACCTTAGCACCCTGCCCGACGACAATGCCGACATGAGCCTGGTGGCCACGGGTCCCACTGGCGGGCGCATCGATTGGACCGGGCGCATCAGCCTGGTGCCAATCAGCTCCAGCGGCAGTCTGAAAATCAGCGATGGGCAGCTGAAAGCCATCTGGCCCTACGTGCGCGATGCGGTGCCGCTTGTTCTGGAGGACGGCACCGTCAACCTGAGCAGCGACTACAGCCTGAATCTGGCCAAAGGCACCGAACTGCTGTTGAACAACACCCAGCTCAGCGTCAGTAGCTTTGCCATCAAAAGCCCGGCGGACAAAGCCTTGCTGCGCCTGGAAAGCCTGGACATCAGCGAAACCAGCGTGGACCTGGCCAAGCAGCAGGTCATCGTTGGCAAGATTCGTAGCCAGAAGCTGGAAACCTGGGCCGCGCGCGAGGCCGATGGCCAGCTCGACTGGCAGAAGTTGCTGGCCAGCCAACCCGCCAAACCAGCTCCAGCTCCAGCTCCAGCTCCAGCTCCAGCTCCAGCTCCAGCTCCAAATGAGGGTGGCGCCGGCTCAGCAGCAACGGAACCCCCACCAGCAAACGAGTCAGCCGCACCGACCATCGCAGAGCAATCCGCTGATCTGGAAACCGCAACTGCAAACCAGCCGGAGGAACCCAGCAAACCCTGGCAGGTGATCCTGCGTGACGTGCAATTGCGTGACTATCAGGTGCATCTGGCCGACCGTGCTGGCGGCGCGGAGGTCAAAATCGACCTCGCTCCGCTCAATCTCGACCTGAGCGATTTCGACAGCCAGGGCACCTCGCCGTTTGCCCTCAAACTCGATACAGGGGTAAACAAGACAGGCCAGATCAAAGCCGAAGGCCAGGTGCAACTGACCCCGACCACCGCCAAGCTACAGGTGGCCACCCGCGATATCGACCTGCGCCTGGCGCAGACCTACCTGAGCCCCTTTGTCCGCCTTGAATTGCGCAGCGGCAAGCTCGGCAGCGACCTGACGGTTGACCTACAGAGCGTCGAACCGCTGGCCTTCAGCATTGGCGGGCAAGCCGAGATCAACCAGCTGCACACCCTCGATACGCTCAAGGACCGCGACTTCCTCAAATGGCAACAGGTCGTGATTGAAGGGCTCGATTACCAGCACGGTAAGGGCCTGGTGATTGGCCAGGTCAAACTGCAACAGCCCTATGTGCGCTTTATCATCAACGAAGACCTGACCACCAATATCAACGACCTGCTGGTGCCCCAACCGGCCAGCGCCACACCTGCCAAAGCATCAGCCGAGAAGCCGCTACCGATCCGCATTGGTGGCATCAACATCGCGGATGGTTCGGCTAACTTCGCCGACTTCAGCCTGCGCCCCAACTTCGCCACCGCGATTGGTCAGCTCAACGGCCAGATAGGCACCCTGGATAACCAGAGCCCGAAAGCGGCCAGCGTCGATATCAAGGGCAAGGTCGACAAGTACGCGCCGGTTAGCATCAAGGGCAAGCTCACCCCGTTTGACCCGCTGAACAGCCTGGATATCGCCACCAGCTTCAAGAATGTCGAACTAACCACCCTGACGCCCTATTCCGGCAAATTCGCCGGTTTCCGCATCCGCAAAGGCCGCCTCAACCTCGATCTGCATTACCAGATCGAGAAAGGCAACCTCAACGCCGAGAACAAGCTGCTGCTCGAAGATCTGCAGCTGGGTGAGAAGGTCGACAGCAAGGACGCCATGGACCTGCCGATTCGTCTGGCTGTAGCCCTGCTCAAAGACACCCAAGGCAATATCGAAATCCAGCTACCGGTGCAGGGCAACCTCAATAGCCCGGAATTCAGCGTAATGCCGATCGTCTGGCAAACCCTGCGCAATCTGGTGCTGCGCGCGGCCCAGGCACCGTTCAAGTTTATCGGCGGGCTGGTCAGTGGCGGCAGCGATGTCGACCTCAGCAGCGTACGTTTCTCGGCCGGCGGCAGTGAGCTCGACAGCGACGCGCAGAAAGCGCTGGACACCCTGGCCAGCGCCTTGAAGGAACGTCCGACCCTGCGCTTGGAGATCGAGGGCATGAGCGCTGCAAGCAGCGACGGCGCGCCACTCGCGGCGGCGCGCTTGGAGCGCGAATACCAGAACACCTGGTACAAGATGCTGCAACGCCGTGGCGATGATGTACCCGCCGAGGCCAGTGAATTGGTCGTGGATGATGACGACAAGGCCGTACTGCTCGAAGGCATCTACCGCACCCGCCTCAAGCAGCAGCCACCAGCCGAGTGGGCCGAACTGCCCGACGAGGAACGCAGCGCGAAGATGCGCGATGGAGTGCTGCAATCCTGGGCACAAAGTGAACTGCTACAGCGTCAGCTGGCTCAGGCGCGGGCGGCAGAAATAAAGAGCTATCTGGTCGAGCGCGGCGGCCTGGCCGACGAACGTATTTACCTGCTGGATGTCAATATTGCACAGGCTGACGCCGATGGCCGCGTCGCCACCACCCTGCACCTCGGTAGCGAGTAAGGTCTTCGTAATATGCGTGCTTTCGCCACAATTCTGATCCTTGCCTGCGCCGGCGCATCGTCGCTGGCCCAGGCCGAAACGCTGCGCTGCGGCAGCCAACTGGTCAACCTGGATGATCGGCGTTTCGAGGTGCTGCAGAAATGCGGCGAACCGGCTTTTCGCGACCTGGTCGGCTACTCACTCGGGCCAAACGAGCGCCGCGAATACCAGATCGAGGAATGGGTCTACGGCCCCGATAACGGCATGCTCAGTATTCTCACCTTCGAAGGCACGCGCCTGCGCGCCATCGAACGCCGTCGTAGCCGCTAACCGATGAAAGCCTTGATCAGCGCCCTGCTATTACTTGTGCCCATCTGTGCACAGGCCTCATCGACTCTGCGTTGCGACAGCGGCCTGGTCAGCCTTGATGACACCACCAGCGAAGTCAGCAGCAAATGCGGCGAACCACTGAGCCGTGACTTTCTCGACTACCGCGAAGTGCTGGATGAATACGGTTTCTACCATGAAGTCGCGGTCGAAGAATGGTCATACGGACCGCGCAACGGCATGTACCAATTTCTGCGTTTCCAAGGCAACCGACTGATCAAGATCGAAAGCAAACGCGGCAACTAGCAACTCCCTACACTTCCCGCATCCACGATAAGGACATTGCACCATGCAACGGATAGCACTCAGCCTCACCCTGCTCGCGCTGGCAACCAGCGCCCAGGCCAGCACCCTTCGCTGCGAGAAAGGCATCGCCAGCACCGGCGACCGCACCACAGAGGTCGCCAGCAAATGTGGCGAACCGATTGCCCGCGATATGCTGGGTTACACCCTGGATGCCCACGGCAATAACGAGTTCCTCGTCGAAGAGTGGGTCTATGGCCCGCGTAATGGTATGAATTACTACCTGCGATTCGAAGGCGGTCGCTTGAAGAGCGTGGAAAGTAAACGCGGCAGCTGAGCCAGCCAGAACAGCCACAAAAAAGCCCCGCTGGTTATGCCAGCGGGGCTTCTTTACGCCTGATTACAGCTTGCTGCTGAAATCCCGCAGCTCGTTCTGAGCCTTTTCCTTGGTCCAACCGTAACGCTCTTGCAGCTTGCCGGCCAGGTACTCGCTATGGCCTTCGGCGACGTCTAGGTCATCATCGGTCAGGTTGCCCCAACGTTCCTTGATGCGGCCATTGATTTGCTTCCATTTGCCTTTGATTACGTCAGCATTCATTTGTTTGTCCTCGTCGTTGAGTGGCGGCCAGACGGAGTCATCTCGCCTGGCTCGCATCCATGGCTTACTGAGCGGTTTTCAGCGCTTCGGCGGATACAGCACTGACACCTTTGATCTCGCCTGCCTTGGCAATGGCCAGATCACGTTCGGCTGAGCTGGCAACAACCCCGGAAAGCGTGACAACGCCCTTATTGGTTTCGACCTTGATGTCGATACCGCTCAAACTGCTGTCGGCCAAAAAAGTCGACTTCACCTTGCTGGTGATCCAGGTGTCGGAAACCGCATCTTCTGCTTTATCCATCGTCTCACTAGCGGCCAGTAGGGTTGGCTGCACGGCCGGGGTGTCCGCAGCCATAACCGGCCCGGCGAGCAACAGACCCAGCGCGGTAGCGGTCATGGCGGTTACTGCGAAATGCTTGATTGGCTTCTTCATAAAAAATGCCTCCTGCGTGTACTGAACAATCTGCAAGCCACTACGAGCTGCAGCCTCACCAGTACTATCGCAAGCGCTGTGCCAATCTCTTTAAAATACTTTATTTGTTAAATATCAACGAGTTACTAAAAGAAGAGGCCATCATATTCCGTGCAATCTGCATGTTAGAGCCAGCCGAGCAAGGCATATTGCACGACAGCGGCGGTTGCATAGGCACAAAGCCTCACATACTTTTTTACCGACAAAAAAAGAGGGCCCCGAAGGGCCCTCTTGCTCTGTGCAAAGTAACGTGGCGATTAAACGCCCGAAGCCTTAGCAGCAGCTACATCCTTGATCGACAGCTTGATACGGCCGCGGTTGTCCACGTCCAGTACCAGCACTTCGACTTCCTGACCTTCTTTGAGAATGTCGGTCACTTTCTCAACGCGAGCGTCGCTCAGCATGGAGATGTGCACCAGGCCGTCCTTGCCCGGCAGGATGTTGACGAAGGCGCCGAAGTCGACGATGCGCTCAACCTTACCGACGTAGATCTTGCCGATCTCGGCTTCCGCAGTAATGCCCAGCACGCGCTGACGCGCTGCTTCTGCAGCTTCCTTGGTTTCGCCGAAGATCTTGATCGAGCCGTCGTCTTCGATGTCGATCGAAGCTTTGGTTTCTTCGCAGATCGCACGGATGGTCGCGCCACCTTTGCCGATTACGTCGCGAATCTTGTCCTGGTCGATCTTCATCGCGATCATGGTCGGTGCGTTGGCCGACAGTTCGCTGCGGGACTGGGCAATCACCTGGTTCATCTGGCCGAGGATATTCAGGCGCGCTTCCAGGGCCTGGCCCAGAGCGATTTCCATGATTTCTTCGGTGATGCCCTGGATCTTGATGTCCATCTGCAGCGCGGTCACGCCATTGGCGGTACCGGCCACTTTGAAGTCCATGTCGCCCAAGTGGTCTTCGTCGCCGAGGATGTCGGTCAGAACGGCAAATTTCTCGCCTTCTTTAACCAGACCCATGGCGATACCGGCAACCGGTGCCTTCATCGGCACACCGGCGTCCATCAGCGCCAGGGAAGCACCGCAGACGGATGCCATCGAGGACGAACCGTTGGACTCGGTGATTTCCGACACAACACGAATGGTGTACGGGAACACGTCAGCGGCCGGCAGCATGGCCTGCACCGAACGACGGGCCAGACGACCGTGACCGATTTCGCGGCGGCCGGTGGCGCCCATGCGACCACATTCACCGACCGAGTACGGCGGGAAGTTGTAGTGCAGCATGAAGGGGTCTTTCTTCTCGCCTTCCAGGGTGTCGAGCAGCTGCGCGTCACGGGCGGTACCGAGGGTGGCAACGACCAGGGCCTGGGTTTCGCCACGGGTGAACAAGGCCGAACCGTGGGTCTTGTCCAGTACGCCGACTTCGATGTTCAAGCCACGCACGGTGCGGGTGTCACGGCCGTCGATACGCGGTTTGCCGTTAACGATGTTCTCGCGCACGGTGCGGTATTCGATTTCGCCGAAGGCCTCTTTGACTTCACCGGCAGAAGGCTGACCTTCTTCGCCAGAGAACTTGGCCACAACCTGATCTTTCAGCTCGCCCAGACGCGCGTAGCGGTCCTGCTTGATGATGATGGTGTAGGCCTTGGAGATTTCGTCGCCGAACTCGCTGCGGATGGCATTGAGCAGCGCGGTGTTTTCCGCTTTCGGCTGCCAGTCCCAGGTCGGCTTGGCGGCTTCAGCGGCCAGTTCGGCAACAGCGTTGATCACCACCTGGAATTCGTCGTGAGCGAACAGCACGGCGCCCAGCATCTGGTCTTCGGTCAGCTCTTTGGCTTCCGATTCAACCATCAGCACGGCATCTTTGGTGCCGGCAACGACCATGTCCAGGCTCGAGGCCTTGAGTTGTTCGTAGGTAGGGTTCAGCAGGTAACCGGTTTCCGGATGGAAGGCTACGCGCGCGGCACCGATCGGGCCGTTGAACGGGATACCGGAGATGGCCAGCGCAGCCGAGGTACCGATCATCGCAGCGATGTCCGGATCGGTCTTCTTGCTGGTGGAGATCACGGTGCAGATAACCTGCACTTCGTTCTGGAAACCTTCCGGGAACAGCGGACGGATCGGACGGTCGATCAGACGCGAGGTCAGGGTTTCTTTCTCGGATGGACGGGCTTCGCGCTTGAAGAAACCGCCAGGGATCTTGCCGGCTGCGTAGGTTTTTTCCTGGTAGTGCACGGACAGCGGGAAAAAGCCTTTGCTTGGGTCGGCAGTCTTGGCGCCGGTTACGGCGACCAGTACAGCGACATCGTCGTCAACGGTGACCAGCACTGCGCCGGAGGCTTGACGGGCGATACGGCCTGTCTCGAGGGTAACGGTCGATTGACCGAACTGGAACTTCTTGATTACCGGGTTCACGGTGTTTTCCTTCTCTTTGTTGCCCTTGGGGAAAGCGTTTCTTGCAACCGTTACTCAGCATGTGAGCAGACGGGTCTTACAGAATGAGTGGGCGGTTACGGGAATCGGACCCGCTATCGTCCAAAACAGCTAAAGCAGAAAAGCAAAAGCTGGAAGCAGGGTAAACCCCACTTCCAGCTTCGGCAGTCAGCTACGCGTAAGCATTGCTTAGCGACGCAGACCCAGGCGACCGATCAGGGCGCTGTAACGACTGGTGTCCTTACCCTTCAGGTAGTCCAGCAGCTTACGACGCTGGTTAACCATACGGATCAGACCACGACGGCTGTGGTGATCTTTACCGTTGGCCTTGAAGTGGCCTTGCAGCTTGTTGATGTTGGCGGACAGCAGTGCAACTTGCACTTCCGGGCTACCGGTGTCGCCTTCAGCTTGCTTGTAGTCGTTAACGATCTGGGCTTTTTCTTCAACGCTGAGTGCCATGGGGCAATCCTCTCAGTTAGGCAACTGCCGAAACAGTCGCAATAGGCCGGGAATCGCTTCCCGTGTTTTTAAGTGAGGTATGACCGCGCCTATTAACAGCCACCCTCGATACACGCAGACCAGAGCCGAAACCCTTTGCCTGCGCTACGGTCATGCCGACCGAATCCTCTATCAACCAGCCTACGCTTGGGTTGCAATCAATCGACGCGGCGCAATGCGCCCGTCTTCGCTCACTTCACCGATACCGATAAAGCGACCATTGTGATCTTGCACCCGAACCATGCCGAACTTCGGCGCCTCCGGGGCGCGTACCGGCTGCCCTTGCAACCAGTAGAACGAACTGTGCTCGGAGAACTGCAGCAGCGGCCAGTGTTGCAGACCGCTGTCGACCGGTTGCAGGAACTGGTCAACCGCCTCACAGCCACCGTCAGCATGCACCCGTTCCAGCTCTTCGAGCGTTACGGTGCGGCTCAAGTCGAAGGGGCCGGCTTTGGTTCTACGCAGTTCTGCAACGTGTGCGCCACAACCCAGCTGCTGGCCGATGTCTTCAACCAGGGTGCGGATATAGGTGCCTTTGCTGCAATCGACCGCCAGGCGCGCCTGCTCCGCCTCGCAGCCCAGTAATTCCAGGCGCGCAATAGTAACAGAACGCGGCTCGCGCTCCACTACTTCACCGGCACGGGCCAGCTTGTACAGTGGCTGACCATCACGCTTGAGCGCCGAGTACATCGGCGGTATCTGACTGATTTCACCACGAAAACCGGGAAGAACAGCCTCAATATCGGCGCGACCAACGGTCACTGGGCGACGCTCCAGCACTTCACCTTCGGCATCGGCGGTAGTCGTGGTGACACCCAGCTGCATCAGGGTTTCGTAGCCTTTGTCGGCATCCAGCAGGTACTGGGAGAACTTGGTCGCCTCGCCGAAGCACAACGGCAACACGCCAGTGGCCAGTGGATCGAGACTACCGGTGTGCCCAGCCTTCTCGGCATTCAGCAACCAGCGCACCTTCTGCAGCGCAGCATTGGAACTAAAGCCTTTAGGCTTATCCAGCAGGATGATGCCATCAACGGCACGACGAATACGTTTGACCTGGGCCACGCGCTTACTCCTTGGCCTCGGGTTCATCAGCGTGCTGACGGTCTTCGCTGACTGCACGCTCAATCAGGGCCGACAGTTGCGCACCGCGAATCACGCTTTCGTCGTAGTGGAAACGCAGGTTTGGCACGCTGCGCAGCTTCATTGCCTTACCCAACTGCATGCGCAGGAAGCCGCTGGCATCGTTGAGCACCTTAAGGCTCTGCACGACTGGATCAACACCTTCTTCAGACTCGCCACCCATGATGGTGACGAACACCTTGGCATGACTGGAATCACGACTGACTTCTACTGCCGTGACGGTCACCAGACCGCCAAGACGCGGATCTTTGATTTCCAGGCGGATCAACTGCGCCAGTTCGCGCTGTATCTGGTCGCCGATGCGCTGGGCCCGGCTAAATTCTTTGGCCATTTCTACTACCTTCACTCGTCACGCCGCCTAAATAAGCAGCGGACCTAAAAGCGGCAAACGCCCGGCCACGCATAAACGGGGCCGGGCGCTGCGTATCGCAACTCGCT
Organism: Pseudomonas sp. 8BK; assembly: GCF_902506475.1. Classification (NCBI taxonomy): domain Bacteria; kingdom Pseudomonadati; phylum Pseudomonadota; class Gammaproteobacteria; order Pseudomonadales; family Pseudomonadaceae; genus Pseudomonas; species Pseudomonas sp. 8BK. Next base: position 3,965,569 of record NZ_LR733252.1, read on the forward strand.
ACCTGATGATTACAGGCTACGAGCCACTTGGACTTTCTCGAACACTTCGATCTTGTCGCCGACCTTGACGTCGTTGTAGCTCTTCACGCCGATACCACACTCCATGCCATTACGCACTTCGGAGGCATCGTCTTTGAAGCGACGCAGGGATTCCAGCTCGCCTTCGAAGATCACCACGTCATCGCGCAGTACGCGGATCGGACGGTTACGGAAGACCGTACCCTCGACCACCATACAACCGGCAATCGCACCGAACTTCGGCGAACGGAACACGTCACGTACTTCGGCAATACCCAGGATGTTCTCGCGAACATCGCTGCCGAGCATACCGGTCAAGGCTTTCTTGACGTCTTCGATGATGTCGTAGATCACGTTGTAGTAACGCATATCCAGACCTTCCTGCTCGACGATCTTGCGCGCGCCGGCATCGGCACGCACGTTGAAGCCGAACAGTACAGCGTTGGAGGCTAGTGCCAGGTTGGCATCGGACTCGGTGATACCACCGACGCCGCCACCGACCACACGCACCTGTACTTCATCGTTACCCAGGCCGCTGAGCGAGCCTTGTAGTGCTTCCAACGAACCACGGACGTCGGATTTGAGGACGATGTTAAGCGTCTTCTTCTCTTCCTGACCCATGTTCTCGAAGATGTTTTCCAGCTTGCCGGCGTGAGCACGAGCCAGTTTCACTTCGCGGAACTTGCCCTGACGGAACAACGCAACTTCACGGGCCTTCTTCTCGTCAGCCAGCACGCTCATGTCATCGCCGGCATCCGGAGTGCCGTCCAGGCCGAGAATCTCGACCGGAATAGACGGGCCAGCTTCTTTGATCGGCTTGCCGTTCTCGTCGAGCATGGCGCGGATACGGCCGTAGTTGGAGCCGATCAGCACCATGTCGCCTTGGCGCAGAGTACCGTCCTGAACCAGTACGGTCGCAACCGGACCGCGGCCTTTATCCAGACGCGATTCAACCACAACACCACGGCCCGGGGCCGACGGAGTGGCTTTCAGCTCGAGGATCTCGGCCTGCAGCAGTACGGCTTCGAGCAGCTCGTCGACGCCGGTACCGACTTTCGCCGAAACCGGTACGAACGGCGTATCACCGCCCCACTCTTCCGAGGTCACACCGTGCACCGACAGTTCGCTACGAATGCGATCAAGATCAGCGCCCGGCTTGTCGATCTTGTTCACTGCAACCACCAGCGGCACGCCAGCAGCCTGGGCATGCTGAACGGCTTCAATGGTCTGCGGCATCACGCCGTCGTCCGCCGCAACCACCAGAATCACGATATCGGTCGCCTTGGCACCACGGGCACGCATCGCGGTAAACGCGGCGTGGCCCGGGGTGTCGAGGAAGGTAACCATGCCGCGCTCGGTTTCTACGTGGTAAGCACCGATGTGCTGGGTGATACCACCAGCTTCGCCAGCCGCCACCTTGGCGCGACGAATGTAGTCGAGCAGCGAGGTTTTACCGTGGTCAACGTGACCCATTACGGTCACAACCGGCGCACGGGCAAAGGTCTCACCTTCGAACTTCAGCGACTCAGCCAGGGAGTCTTCCAGAGCCGTGTCGCTGACCAGGGTAACTTTGTGACCCAGCTCTTCAGCAACCAGCTGGGCCGTTTCCTGATCCAGCACCTGATTGATGGTCGCAGGAGTGCCCAGCTTGAACATGAACTTGATGATTTCAGCGGCTTTGACCGACATCTGCTGAGCCAGATCGCCCACAGTGATGGTCTCGCCGATCTTCACTTCACGCACGATCGGACCTGTTGGGCTCTGGAAGCCGTGCGCATTACGCTTCTTCAGCTTGGCCTTGCCACGACCGCCACGACGGAAGCTGTCGCTTTCTTCGTCGATGGTACGCGGAGCAACCCGTGGTGCAGGAGCCTTTTCCTTGACGGTCGGACGATGCTGAGTGGTCTTGCGCTCACCACCACGACGATCGGCATCATCATTACGCGCCTTGTCTGGGCGGCGCGGCTCGTCCTTCTTGCGCTCTTCAACCACAGGAGCAGCCACTACCGGCAACTCAACCGCGACAGCTGGAGCTGCTTCAACTACCGCTTCAGCAGCAGGCGCAGGACGCTGCGCTTCTTCTGCGGCGCGGCGCTTGGCTTCTTCTTCAGCCTTGGCCTTGGCCGCTTCAGCTACAGCGCGTTGCTCAGCCAACTCACGCTGCTTTTCAGCTTCGATTTCTTCAGCACTGCGCTTGACGAAGGTTTTCTTCTTGCGCACTTCAACGCTGATGGTCTTGCTACCGGCAACCCGCAGGGTGCTGGTAGTTTTGCGCTGCAAGGTAATCTTGCGCGGCTCTTCTGTTTTGCTGTCGCCGTGACTGCTCTTGAGGTGGGCCAACAGGGCCTGCTTCTCACTGTCAGTCACTGCTTGCTCAGCACTCTTGTGCGGCAAACCTGCCTCACTCATTTGCTGTAGCAGGCGTTCAACCGGTGTATTGACCACTTGGGCCAGTTCTTTAACCGTGACTTGCGTCATGCATTTCTCTCCTCAGGCCGCAACTGCTTACTCGAACCAATGGGCTCGGGCGGCCATGATCAACTTGCCGGCTCGCTCAGCGTCGATACCGTCGATGTCGAGCAGGTCATCAATCGACTGCTCGGCCAGGTCTTCGCGGTTAACAACGCCGCGCACTGCCAGTTCATGCGCAAGCGCCTTATCCATCCCCTCAAGCGAGAGCAAGTCTTCGGCTGGGTGGGCATCTGCCAGCTTTTCCTCGTTGGCGATGGCTTTGGTCAGCAAGCGATCTTTGGCACGGGCGCGGAGCTCGTTGACGATATCCTCGTCAAAGCCATCAATGCTGAGCATTTCTTCCATCGGTACGTAGGCAATCTCTTCAAGGCTGGTGAAGCCCTCTTCGACCAACACCTGGGCCAGCTCTTCGTCGACTTCCAACTCGTCGATAAAGCGCTGCAGGATGTCGCCTGTTTCTGCTTGCTGCTTGGCCTGGATGTCCGCTTCGGTCATCACGTTCAGGGTCCAGCCAGTCAACTGACTGGCCAAACGCACGTTCTGACCGCCACGGCCAATGGCCTGAGCAAGGTTGTCGGCGCCAACGGCGATGTCCATGGCATGGGCATCTTCGTCGACGATGATGGCGGCAACCTCGGCCGGCGACATGGCGTTGATCACGAACTGCGCGGGATTGTCATCCCACAGCACGATGTCCACACGCTCACCCGCCAATTCGCCGGAAACCGCCTGCACGCGCGAACCGCGCATGCCGATACAGGCACCCTGCGGATCGATACGCTTGTCTTTGGAACGCACAGCCAACTTGGCGCGCGAACCCGGATCACGGGACGCGCCCATGACTTCGATCAACTCTTCGGCAATTTCCGGCACTTCAATGCGGAACAGTTCAATCAGCATTTCCGGCGCGGTACGCGACAGGATCAGCTGTGGACCGCGGTTCTCGGTGCGAATTTCCTTGAGCAGAGCACGCAGGCGCACACCAACACGGAAAGTTTCGCGGGAGATGATGTCTTCGCGCGCCAGCATGGCTTCAGCGTTGTTGCCCAGATCAACGATTACGCTGTCGCGGGTCACTTTCTTCACGGTGCCGGAGATAATTTCACCCAGGCGCTCGCGGTAAGCCTCGACCACCTGAGCACGCTCGGCTTCGCGGACTTTCTGCACGATCACTTGTTTGGCGGTTTGCGCGGCAATACGACCGAATTCGATGGACTCGATCTTCTCTTCCAGCACGTCACCAACTTTGGCGTTGGCTTCGACTGCACGCGGCATGTCAGTGGTGACCTGGTGTGCAGGATCATCAAAGTCACTTTCTTCAACCACTGTCCAGCAGCGGAATGTTTCGTAGTTGCCGCTCTGACGATTGATCGCCACACGCAACTCGACTTCGTCTTCGAAACGCTTTTTGGTAGCGGTGGCCAAAGCCAGCTCCAGCGCTTCAAAAATTACGCTCGCCGGTACGCCCTTTTCGTTGGATACCGACTCAACAACCAGCAGTACTTCTTTGCTCATCGTACGCCTCGCCTTTCGCAATCCATTGGATCCGCGCTATCCGCGCCACTTGCGGGGGATCCGCGTCTCAATCAAACCTGGGGATAATGTTGGCCTTGTCGATCATGTCGATCGGCAACAGGAATTCATGGTCATCCACCTGCACTACCACGTCCTGCTCTTCCACACCGCGCAGAAGGCCCTGGAAGTTGCGTCGACCTTCAAAAGGCGAACGCAGCTTGATCTTCACTTGCTCGCCGACATGGCTGGCAAACTGTTCAAGGGTGAACAGTGGCCGATCCATACCTGGTGAGGACACCTCAAGGGTGTACTCGGCACTGATCGGGTCCTCGACATCGAGCACACCACTGATCTGCCGACTGACAATTTCACAGTCCTCGATCAGCACGCCGTCAGGCTGTTTATCAATATAAATCCGCAGCAGAGAATGCCGCCCTTGTGACAGGAACTCGACACCCCAACATTGGTAGCCAAGAGCCTCGACTACCGGGGCCACCAAGGCCTGCAACTGTTCTAGCTTGCTCGACACCTGAACCCCTCGCGCATGCTGTAAAAATAAAAAATGGGCGAATCGCCCATCATCAAACCGCCCTCTAAAGGCCGGCAAAGCTGTCGCCCAGCTAGCAAAAAGCCCCTTAAAAGGGGCTCCTCTGCAACTCAATGCGGGGACTGGTTTAACCCAGCCAGCTTCGGATTAAACATCCGAGGAGCGACCTTGCTGCTCAATCCCACATCAAAGCTGGGGCCGGATTATACGACTGAACCCCAAGCAGGGTCAATCAACACTCCAGCAACAAAAAGGCCCGCATGGAGCGGGCCTTCCTGAAAATTGGTACCGAGGAGGGGACTCGAACCCCTACAGCCTATGGCCACTACCACCTCAAGGTAGCGTGTCTACCAATTCCACCACCTCGGCAAAATCGTTTGTTGCGTACAACCTACTACGTATTACTGCTGCTCAGGAGCCTGAGGTACGTCCGCCGCTTCGGTAGCCGGCTTAGCTGCATCAAGAACAGGTACATCTTCAACAGCTGGCTTAGCCTGTTGTACTTCCAAGACTACTGGATCAGGCAAACCAACCTGAGCCATACCATCAGCTTTATCTTTAGCAAAGAACGCTAAACCCAAGCTAGTCATGAAAAAAGCGGTGGCGAGTATAGCAGTAACGCGACTCAAAAAGGTAGTAGTTCCTTGACTACCGAATACGGTAGAAGAGGCACCCGCACCAAAAGAAGCACCCGCGTCCGCACCCTTGCCCTGCTGCAGCAAAACCAGCACAACAACACCGATAGCACCCAGCAGATGAAGAACAACAATAACTGTTTCCAGCATTTCTTTAGCTTCCTGCGGCGCGACAGATCGCACCGAACTCATCCGCATTCAGAGAGGCTCCACCTACAAGCCCCCCATCGATATCCGGCATACCGAATAACTCGGCTGCACTGGCGGCCTTGACGCTGCCGCCATAAAGAATTCTTACCCTACCTGCCAACTCAGGGCTCTTCGCCGCCAACTGCGCACGAATTGCTGCGTGCACCTCCTGCGCCTGCGCAGGCGATGCAGTTAGACCAGTACCAATGGCCCAAACTGGCTCATAGGCAATGACTGCATCGGCAAACACCTCAACACCCAGAGCATCAACCACCGCAGACAACTGCGCAGCAACTACTTCAAGTGTTTGCCCCGCTTCACGCTGAGCGAGGGTTTCACCAACACACAGCACCGGAAGCAGACCTGAAGACTGTGCAGCCGCAAATTTGCGCACCACAATCTCATCACCCTCACCCAGCAGCGATCTACGCTCGGAGTGACCGACCAACACCAGCGAACAGCTCGCATCATGCAACTGACTCGCAGCCACTTCGCCAGTTAAAGCGCCTTGCTGCGCTTCGACCGCACAATCTTGTGCACCTATCGCAACAGCCTTGCCGGCCAGACCTTCAACCACCTGACCAAGATGCAAACAAGACGGGAAAACCGCTACATCCACATCAGCAGGCAACACCTGCTGATTGAGACCGTTGATCAGCTCTGCGACGCTGGCGCGGGTACCGTGCATTTTCCAGTTACCAGCAACCATTGGGCGACGCATGCTTTACCTCGTCGGTCAAAGAGGGCGCAGATGTTACCCAACAGCCACCCGACTGGCAAGCCGAATCAAGCACATACACCAGCAACAACTTTAGCCAATTCATCGGCATAGCCGCGCACCTGGCCTTCATCGTCACCCTCAACCATAACCCGCACCAACGGTTCGGTGCCGGACTTGCGCAGCAGCACCCGCCCACGACCAGCCATCTGTTCGGTCACCCGCGCACTGGCCTGCTGCACAGCTGGGTGCTCCAGAGGGTCAACACCGCCAGCAAAGCGAACGTTCACCAGCACCTGCGGGCACTTCTGCATCCCGAGGCGAGCCTCGCCCAGGGTTTGCTCACGACGCTTGAGCGCCATCAACACCTGCAGCGCAGCGATAATTGCATCACCGGTAGTTGTGTGCTGGAAACACACTAGATGACCGGAATTTTCCCCACCCAGCTGCCAGTTGCGCGACAGCAACTCGGCAATCACGTAACGGTCACCGACCTTGGCACGCACAAACGGAATACCCAGATCAGCCAGAGCCAGCTCCAGCCCGAGGTTACTCATCAGCGTACCAACAACGCCACCTTGCAGCTTGCCGCGCTCCAGCAGATCACGGGCAATGATAAACAGCAGCTCATCGCCATCCGCTACGGCACCGGAGTGATCGACCATCAACACCCGATCCGCATCACCATCAAAGGCAATACCCAGATCAGCCTGCTGCGCCAGCACTTCAGCCTGCAGCGCCTCGACGTGGGTCGAGCCGCAGCTGTCATTGATATTCAAGCCATTGGGCTGCGCTGAAAGCACCGTAACCTGCGCGCCCAACTCACGGAATACGCTAGGTGCAACCTTGTACGCCGCGCCATGGGCGCAGTCGACCACAATCTTCAGCCCGGCGAAGTCGGTACTGCTCGGCACACTGCTCTTACAGAACTCGATATAACGCCCAGCGGCATCATTGATTCGCGAGACCTTGCCCAGCTGCTCGGACTCAACGACCGTCATCGGCTGATCAAGCAACTCCTCGATCATCAACTCGATTTCGTCCGGCAGCTTGGTTCCTTGCCCAGAGAAGAACTTGATGCCGTTGTCATGATGGGGGTTGTGCGAGGCACTGATAACGATCCCCGCCTCGGCATGGAACGTACGAGTCAGATACGCGATCGCCGGCGTCGGCATTGGCCCGAGCAGCATTACATCAGCCCCCGCCGCAGACAGACCCGCCTCCAGGGCAGACTCGAACATATAACCGGAGATGCGCGTGTCCTTGCCGATCAGAATGCGGCACTTGCCCTGCTTGCGAAACGCCATCCCGGCCGCCCAGCCGAGCTTGAGCATGAATTCCGGGGTAATAGGGAAGTCACCGACACGCCCACGAATACCGTCAGTACCAAAATATTTTCTACCCATCCCACAATTCCTTCTAACTTATTCGGCCGCTTCAACCGCAGCGATCATCCGTACAACATCAACCGTCTGTGCCACGTCGTGGACCCGCAAGATGTGTGCACCTTTGCTCAACGCCAGCGCAGCCAGGGCCAGACTGCCATATAGCCGCTCGCCTACTTCATGCCCCAACACCTTGCCGATCATACTCTTGCGCGACACCCCCACCAGCAAAGGTCGCCCTAACGCATGCAGCGCCGGTAGGTGTTTGAACAGCGACAGATTGTGCTCCAGGGTTTTCGCAAAACCAAAACCCGGATCAAGAATGACTCGCTCAGCGCCAATCCCCACCACCGTACAGGCGGCCAGCCGCTCAAACAGAAACTCGCACACTTCTGCCACGACATCAGAGTACTGAGGGTTCTGCTGCATGGTCGTGGGCTCGCCACGCATATGCATCAGACACACAGGCAAACCGCTATCCGCCGCCGCATCCAGCGCACCATCACGCTGCAGTGAACGCACGTCATTGATCAATCCCGCCCCCAGCCGCGCCGTTTCGCGGATAACCGCTGGCGTTGAGGTATCCACCGAAATGATCACATCCAGCTCACGGGCAATGGCTTCGACGACCGGCGCAACCCGCTCCAGCTCCTCGACTGGTGAAACTGCACGAGCACCGGGCCGGGTCGACTCACCACCGACATCAATCAGGGTCGCCCCCGCCTGCAGCATCGCCTCGGCATGACGCAAAGCCGCATCACACTGGCCATAGCGCCCACCATCTGAAAAAGAGTCGGGGGTGACGTTGAGGATACCCATCACTTGCGGACGGCTTAAATCAAGAAACCGGCTGCCACAGGGCAGCCGGTCAAAGGTTGGTGCAACAGACATGGAAAACCTTAAAGCTCGGCGGCTGGGCCACCAATTGGCTTCTCTGTGGACTCGGTAACTTCAACTGGCGCAGTCGGCGTGCCGTTGTTGTCGTCACCGCCCTGCCAGCCTTTCGGCTCACGCGGCGTAAGGCCATTCATGATGTCTTCGATTTGCTCGGCATCAATGGTTTCGTACTTCATCAGCGCGTCAGCCATCGCATCAAGCTTGTCACGATTTTCCAGCAGCAGGCGCTTGGCGGTGCCGTAGCACTCGTCGATGATGCTGCGCACTTCCTGGTCAATCAGCTTGGCGGTGTCGGCAGAGACATTACTCTGATTGCTGCCCATGCTGCGGCCGAGGAATACCTCACCCTCTTCCTCCGCATACATCAGCGGACCGAGCTTCTCCGACAAACCCCACTTAGTGACCATGTTCTTGGCCAACTGAGTGGCGCGCATGATGTCGTTGGACGCACCAGTGGTGACGCCATCAAAACCCAGGGTCATTTCTTCGGCGATACGACCACCGAACAGCGAGCAGATCTGACTGGTCAGCGCACGCTTGCTCAGGCTGTAGCGGTCTTCCTCAGGCAGGAACATGGTCACGCCCAGGGCGCGACCGCGCGGAATAATCGACACCTTGTAGACAGGATCATGCTCAGGCACCAGACGCCCGACAATTGCATGGCCAGCTTCGTGGAATGCAGTGTTGAGTTTTTCCTTGTCCGACATGACCATGGTCTTGCGCTCAGCCCCCATCATGATCTTGTCTTTGGCCAGCTCGAACTCTTTCATTTCGACCAGACGCTTACCGGCACGGGCAGCGAACAGCGATGCCTCGTTGACCAGATTGGCCAGATCCGCACCGGAAAAGCCCGGAGTACCCCGCGCAATCACCGCCGGGGCAACATCTTCGCCCATCGGTACTTTGCGCATGTGCACTTTGAGAATCTGCTCGCGGCCACGAATGTCCGGCAGCCCCACCACGACCTGGCGGTCGAAACGACCCGGACGCAGCAAGGCAGGGTCAAGTACGTCAGGACGGTTGGTGGCAGCGATCACGATGATGCCGTCGTTCATTTCAAAGCCGTCCATCTCTACCAGCAACTGGTTGAGAGTCTGCTCACGTTCGTCGTGACCGCCACCCATGCCAGCGCCACGATGACGACCCACGGCATCGATTTCGTCAATAAAGATGATGCACGGCGCGTGTTTCTTGGCCTGTTCGAACATGTCACGCACACGGGACGCGCCGACACCGACAAACATTTCCACAAAATCCGAACCGGAAATGGTGAAGAACGGCACTTTGGCTTCACCGGCAACCGCCTTGGCCAGCAAAGTCTTACCGGTACCTGGCGAGCCGACCATCAACACGCCACGCGGGATGCGGCCGCCCAGGCGCTGAAACTTGCCCGGATCACGCAAAAACTCAACCAACTCACTGACTTCTTCCTTGGCCTCGTCGCAACCGGCGACGTCAGCGAAGGTCGTCTTGACCTGATCTTCCGAAAGCAGGCGCGCCTTACTCTTGCCAAAGCTCATCGGCCCGCCCTTGCCGCCAGCGCCACCTTGCATCTGACGCATAAAGAACATGAACACGGCGATGATCACCAGAATCGGGAAGCTGGCGACCAATAGTTGAGTCCAGATGCTCTGCTGCTCAGGCTGCTTGCCGACGATCTCGACGTTGTTGTCCATCAGGTCCTTGATCAGGCCATTATCCTGAATCGCCGGACGCACGGTCTCGAACGAGGAACCATCAGTACGCGTACCGCTGATGATGAAGCCATCAACCGTTACTCGCTTAACGCCGCCATCCTGAACCTGCTGGATAAACTGCGAATAGTTGAGTTTGTTCGACTCAGTCGGGCTGGAGAAATTGTTCATCACCGTCACCAAGACGGCGGCGATGATCAGCCACAGGATCAGATTCTTTGCCATGTCGTTCAATTAGCTACCCTCTGAAGCAGGCCCCGTGTCGAAGCGCACTTCGCATGACGACCAGTTATGTACCGATCTAACTTACTACACAACGCCCACCCCTGGCAGACGCCGTCTGTAACCCTTTATTTGTTGTGAGACCACAAAGCCCCACCACAATTCGCCGCAAACCCCAACGCCTTCAGAGGCCGCGAAAGCCTCGTGCCAGCAGATATTGCTCGCGGGAGCGGTCACGCGAGGACAACGGCTTGCGCATCTGCACCTTTTCGAATAACTGGCGCACCTGCTTGTGGTACAGATCGAAACCTTCGCCCTGGAAGATCTTGATCAGAAAATCACCACCCGGTCGCAATACCCGGATCGACAGATCCAGAGCCAACTCGCACAGGTACATCGCACGAGGCTGATCCGACTCCCTTACCCCACTCATATTGGGGGCCATATCGGAAATCACAAGGTCTACCGGGTGATCACCGATGGCTTCGAGAATCTGCGCGAACACCTCATCATCGGTAAAGTCGCCCTTGATGAAGGCAACGTCCGGAATGCTGTCCATCTCCAGGATATCTGAAGCGATCAAGCGCCCTTTGTCACCGATCACCCGACTGGTGACTTGCGACCAGCCGCCCGGCGCAGCACCTAGATCAACTACAGTGATGCCAGGCCGCAGTATGCGATCCTTCTCCTGAATCTCCAGCAGCTTGTAGCTGGCACGGGAACGATAGCCATCCTTCTGCGCCATTTTGACGTAGGGGTCGTTGAAATGCTCTTTCAGCCAACCTTGACTGGTCTTGGAACGGGCCACGCAATACCTCGAATGTGCAACGCATGAATATCTGGGCGGCCCCGAAGGCGCTCGGGTAAACTAACCGCCGTTTTTTACCAGATTAAATGCAGGAATCAGATTATGCCGCTCACTCAAGAGCAGAAGAAACAATTCAAATCTATCGGTCACCATTTGAAGCCTGTATTGATCGTGGCTGACAACGGTCTGACCGAAGGTGTGCTGACTGAACTGGAACGCGCACTGGGCGATCATGAACTGATTAAAGTGCAATTACGCATCACTGAGCGTGAAGACCGCCTCGCGGCCATCAATGAACTGTGCAAAGCCGGCAAAGCCGAACTGGTTCAGGTGATTGGTAAAATGGCGCTGATCTACCGCAAGAACCCGAAAGTGAACAAGAACCTGTCCAACGTTCATCGTTATCACGGCTGATTAGTCGGCCGCTGCAAGGCGCGCTCAGCGCCTTTGCAACCATCCTACCCAATCTTACGGCCTAGAGCCTATGCATGAGCTTTTCCGGCACTGGCTGCAAGACCAATAACAACCCGCAAAAAGCCATGACCAGGTAACTGAACATCAACCACAGTTCAGCCTCAGGCAGCAGTTGGCGCACAGCGAAATAACTGCCTGCCATCGCCACCACAACCAACAACAACTGCCCGCGAGCATCACGCCACAGGCTTACCAGGCGCTCGGCACGAATCAGCACCAACACCTGCAACCCAGCGCAAACCGCCGCCAGACCAACCAGCAATGGCCGCAGGGTATTGCTGATCTCTTCGACCAGCAACGAAGCCAGGCCGATCTTGGCAATTGCCGGTATCAGCAGAAAATGCAGCAACCAGAGGCCACCAACCCAGAGCGTCTGAGCCAGCAGCCAGCTGATTGCACCCGCATCGCGCCCGCCCGGCTTAGAGATGACGAACCTCGACGATCTCATACTCCAGCGCACCACTTGGCGTCTGCACCACCACCACGTCGCCTTCGTTCTTGCCGATCAAGGCACGTGCGATAGGTGAGCCGACAGAAATCTTGCGCTGCTTGATGTCCGCTTCGTCTTCACCAACGATCTGATAGACCACGCTTTCATCGGTCTCGCAGTTAGCGATTTCCACGGTGGTGCCAAAAATCACCTTGCCGGTGTGCTCAATAGTGGTGACGTCGATGATCACCGCATTCTGCAGACGGCCTTCGATATCGCGGATACGCGCCTCAACCATACCCTGCTGCTCGCGCGCAGCGTGGTATTCGGCGTTTTCCTTGAGGTCACCGAGCTCGCGCGCGGTGCCGATATCCTGGCTGAGCTTGGGACGCACCACCTTGGTCAGATGTGCCAGCTCTTCTTCCAGGGCGCGAGCACCCTGGACGGTCATGGGGTATTTGGTCATGCCTTGATTCCTGCATGCAGATCCTGCAGCCGGCGTACGGTCTTCTCGGGACCGAACTTCAGCGCCTCACAGATCGCCTGCCCCGCCGCAATAGTGGTGGTGCAGTAGATCTTGTGCTGCAGAGCGTTACGACGAATGGAGTAGGAGTCAGCGATGGACTGACGACCTTCAGTGGTATTGATGATCAGCGTGACTTCGTCATTCTTGATCATGTCGACCACGTGCGGACGACCCTCAGTCACCTTGTTCACGCGACGCACTGGCAACCCAGCCGCCTCGATCAGCTTGGCAGTACCGGCAGTTGCCACCACTTCAAAGCCAAGCCCGATCAGATCGCGGGCAACGCCAGCCACCAACGGCTTATCGTCATCACGCACACTGATAAAGGCCACGCCTGCGTTCGGCAGCACTTCGCTAGCACCCATCTGCGCTTTGGCAAAAGCCTCACCGAAGGTATCGCCGACGCCCATCACTTCACCAGTGGACTTCATCTCTGGGCCTAGGATCGGGTCGACACCAGGGAACTTGGCGAACGGGAATACCGCTTCCTTGACGCTGAAATACGGCGGGATGATCTCGGCGTTGTAACCGGCCTCAGCCAGGGACTTGCCAGCCATGACGCGGGCAGCCACCTTGGCCAGGGAAACACCGACGCATTTGGAGACGAACGGTACGGTACGCGAAGCGCGAGGGTTCACTTCAATAACGAAGATGTCCTCGCCCTGCACCGCCATCTGCACGTTCATCAGGCCGACCACATTGAGCTCCAGGGCCATTTTCTTGACCTGCTCGCGGATCTCGTCCTGGATATGCATCGGCAGCGAGTAAGGCGGCAGCGAGCAGGCCGAGTCACCGGAGTGCACGCCAGCTTGCTCAATGTGCTGCATGATCGCGCCGATCACCACGGTTTCACCGTCACACACCGCATCCACGTCCACTTCGATGGCGCAGTTGAGGAAGTGATCGAGCAGCACCGGGCTGTCGTTGGAGACTTTTACCGCTTCGCGCATATAGCGTTTGAGCTCGTCTTCCTGGTAGACGATTTCCATCGCCCGACCGCCCAGTACATAGGACGGACGCACCACCAGCGGGTAACCGATGCTTTTGGAGTGAGCCAGGGCTTCGTCTTCGCTGCGCGCAGTGGCGTTGGCCGGCTGACGCAGACCAAGACGCTGAACCATCTGCTGGAAACGCTCGCGGTCTTCGGCGCGATCAATGGCGTCAGGGCTGGTACCGATGATCGGCACGCCGGCTTCTTCCAGAGCGCGGCAGATCTTCAGCGGGGTCTGCCCGCCGTACTGCACGATCACACCTTTCGGCTGCTCGACGCGGACGATTTCCAGCACGTCTTCCAGGGTTACTGGCTCAAAGTACAGGCGATCCGAGGTGTCGTAGTCGGTGGAGACGGTTTCCGGGTTGCAGTTGACCATGATGGTCTCATAACCGTCTTCGCGCAGCGCCAGTGCGGCGTGTACGCAGCAGTAGTCGAACTCGATGCCCTGACCGATACGGTTAGGGCCACCGCCAAGGATCATGACCTTGTCACGGGTCGACGGATTGGCTTCGCACTCTTCCTCGTAGGTCGAATACATGTAGGCGGTGTCGGTGGCGAACTCGGCGGCGCAGGTGTCGACGCGCTTGTACACCGGCAGCACTTTCAACTTGTGGCGCTGACTGCGCAGGGTCTTCTCGGTCACGCCCAGCAGCTTGGCCAGACGGATGTCGGAGAAGCCTTTGCGCTTAAGCTTGTACATCGAGTCACGATCAATGCTCGACAGCGCCAGGGTCTTGATGCGCTCTTCGTCCTTGATCAGGTCTTCAATCTGCACCAGGAACCATTCATCGATATTGGTCAGCTCGAAGATTTCCGCAACCGTCTTGCCAGCGCGGAAGGCATCGGCGATGTACCAGATACGATCAGCGCTTGGCACGGTCAGCTCACGGCGCAGGGTGCTTTCTGCTTCAGGGTCAGCCAGGTCGAGCTTTTCATCAAAACCAGAGACACCCACTTCCAGGCCACGCAGGGCTTTCTGCAGGGACTCCTGGAAGGTACGGCCGATGGCCATGACTTCGCCGACCGACTTCATCTGCGTGGTCAGGCGGGCGTCGGCCTTGGGGAACTTCTCGAAAGCAAAACGCGGGATCTTGGTCACAACGTAGTCGATGGCCGGCTCGAACGAAGCCGGGGTGCGCCCGCCAGTGATGTCGTTGCTCAGCTCGTCGAGGGTGTAACCCACAGCCAGCTTGGCGGCGATCTTGGCGATCGGGAAGCCAGTGGCCTTGGAGGCCAGGGCCGAGGAACGCGACACGCGCGGGTTCATCTCGATCACGACCATACGGCCAGTGTTCGGGCAGATGCCGAACTGCACGTTGGAGCCGCCAGTTTCCACGCCGATCTCGCGCAGTACCGCCAGCGAGGCGTTACGCAGGATCTGGTATTCCTTGTCAGTCAGGGTTTGCGCCGGAGCCACGGTGATCGAATCGCCGGTGTGCACGCCCATCGGGTCGAAGTTTTCGATGGCGCAGACGATGATGCAGTTGTCCTTCTTGTCGCGGACCACCTCCATCTCGTATTCCTTCCAGCCGATCAGCGACTCGTCGATCAGCAGCTCGCTGGTCGGCGACAGATCCAGGCCGCGGGCGCAGATTTCTTCAAACTCTTCACGGTTGTAGGCAATGCCGCCGCCGGTGCCGCCCATGGTGAAGGACGGACGGATGATGCACGGGAAGCCGACCTTCTCCAGCACACCGTAGGCATCTTCCATGCTGTGGGCGATGCCGGATACCGGGCAGGCCAGGCCGATGTCTTTCATCGCCTTGTCGAAGCGCGAACGGTCTTCGGCCTTGTCGATGGTATCGGCGTTGGCACCGATCATCTCGACGCCGAACTTCTCGAGCACGCCGTGGCGCTCCAGATCCAGCGCGCAGTTCAGTGCGGTCTGGCCGCCCATGGTCGGCAGCAGCGCGTCGGGGCGCTCCTTCTCGATGATCTTGGCCACGGTGGCCCACTTGATCGGCTCGATGTAGGTGGCGTCAGCCATGGCCGGATCGGTCATGATGGTGGCCGGGTTGGAGTTGACCAGAATGACGCGATAACCCTCTTCTTTCAGCGCTTTACACGCCTGGGCACCGGAATAGTCAAACTCGCAGGCCTGGCCGATAACAATCGGACCAGCGCCGAGGATCAGGATGCTTTTAATGTCTGTACGCTTTGGCATGTTCTCTCTCTCGAATCCTTGGGTCAGTCGGCTGGCTTAACGGCGCTTGGCCATGGCTTCGATAAAACGGTCGAACAGCGGCGCCACATCGGCCGGGCCGGGGCTCGCTTCGGGGTGACCCTGGAAGCTGAAGGCGTCCTTGTCGGTCCGTTCGATACCCTGCAGGGAACCGTCGAACAACGACTTGTGAATGGCGCGCACGTTGCTTGGCAGGCTGCTTTCGTCCACGGCAAAACCGTGGTTCTGGCTGGTGATCATCACCACGCCGGTTTTCAGGTCCTGCACCGGGTGGTTGGCTCCGTGGTGGCCGTGGCCCATTTTCAGGGTCTTGGCACCGGAAGCCAGGGCCAACAGCTGGTGGCCAAGGCAGATACCGAATACCGGGGTCTCGGTTTCCAACACATCCTTGATCGCCCGAATCGCGTAATCGCACGGCTCGGGATCGCCTGGGCCGTTGGACAGGAACACGCCATCGGGATTCAGCGCCAGCACATCGCTAGCAGGCGTCTGCGCCGGCACGACGGTCACGCGGCAACCGCGCTCAACCAGCATGCGCAGGATGTTCAGCTTGACGCCGTAGTCGTATGCCACCACATGGTATGGCAGCTCGCTGGCCGGGATTTGCGGATGACTGTCGTCTTTCAGATTCCACACACTGGAGCGCCATTCGTAACGCTCGGTGCAGCTGACCACCTTGGCCAGATCCATGCCTTTCAGGCCAGGAAAGCTACGCGCCAGCTCCAGCGCCTTCTCTTCGGTGGCGTCGTCACCAACCAGAATGCAACCGTTCTGCGAACCTTTCTCACGCAGGATGCGGGTCAGGCGGCGGGTGTCGATGCCGGCAATGGCGACGGTGCCGTTTTCCTTGAGGTATTCATCCAGTGGCTGCTTGTTACGCCAGTTGCTGGAGGTCAGCGGCAGGTCACGGATAATCAGGCCAGCGGCCCATACGCGGTTGGATTCGGCGTCTTCCGGTGTGGTACCGGTGTTGCCGATATGCGGATAGGTCAGGGTGACAATCTGCTGGGCATAGGAAGGATCGGTAAGGATTTCCTGATAGCCGGTCATGGCGGTGTTAAAAACCACCTCTCCAATAGTTTGGCCATCGGCACCGATGGCCTCGCCGCGAAAAATACTGCCATCAGCAAGAGCCAAAATGGCAGGTTTAAGGGCTGGCTTACTCAAGAAAACCTCCGGAAATCAAAACGTGAAGCAAACGCAGATTGTAAAAAAGCGGGATGACGTATCAACCGTCACCCCGCTTTTTTATCTGATTCATTCTGCGCAACTTTAGTGGACACACTAAAGCAGAAAGCTTACAGGAAACTGCCTTTTCGGTCCACCGCCAGTTGCACTTGAGAGCCAGGCAAAAGGCACCCCTGCGACAGAATGCCCCACTCCAACATCAATTCAGCCCCAGAACGTCCTGCATGTCGTATAGACCAGGCTTACGATCCTGCAACCACAGCGCCGCACGAACAGCGCCCTTGGCGAAGGTCATGCGACTAGATGCCTTGTGAGTGATTTCCACGCGCTCGCCATCGGCGGCGAACAGCACAGTGTGATCACCCACCACATCACCGGCGCGTACCGTAGCAAAGCCGATGGTTTCGCGCTCGCGCGCACCGGTCTGACCCTCACGGCCATACACCGCGACTTTCTGCAGATCGCGCCCCAGGGCATTGGCCACGACTTCACCCATACGCAAGGCGGTGCCGGACGGCGCATCGACCTTGTGACGGTGGTGCGCTTCGATGATTTCGATATCCACATCATCACCCAGCACCCGCGCAGCAGTATCGAGCAGCTTCAGGCACAGATTGACGCCGACACTGAAGTTGGCGGCGAACACGATGGAAATCTGCTTGCCAGCATCACTCAGCAGCTGCTTTTCCTCCGGGGAAAAACCGGTGGTGCCAATGACCATAGCCTTGCCGGCCTGACGGCAAATCTCCAAGTTTTTCAGGGTAACCGACGGGTGAGTGAAATCGATCAGCACATCGAACTGATCGAGCACCGCATTCAAATCACCCGCCAGATTGACGCCAATCTTGCCCTGCGCCACCAGCTCACCGACGTCCGCGCCAACCAAACTGCTGTCGGCACGATCAATCGCCGCACTCAGGCTTGCACCATCGACCAGCTGTACGGCCTCGATCAGGGTCTTGCCCATGCGCCCGGCGGCGCCCATCACAGCAATACGTTGCATAGCTATCAGCTCCAAGCTGTCGCCCCAGGCTGCAGCCGCCGCTTAACGACCGCGCAGCCTGTCAGCGGGATTTACAGGTCGCCAAAGAAGCGCTTAACACCTTCGAACCAGCCATTGGCCTTCGGCGAATGCGAGCTGTCGCCTTCCAGGGTTTTACGGAACTCGTCGAGCAGTTCGCGCTGACGCTTATCCAGGTTGACCGGGGTTTCCACCGCCACCTTGCACATCAGGTCACCGGCACCACCGCCACGCACTGGAGCAACGCCCTTGCCACGCAGACGGAACATCTTGCCGGTCTGCGTGCCTTCCGGAATCTTCAGCTTGACCCGACCATCCAGGGTCGGCACTTCCAGCTCGCCGCCCAGCGCCGCATCGGCAAAACTGATTGGCACTTCGCAGTACAGGTGCTTGCCGTCGCGCTGGAAGATCGCGTGCTCGCGCACATTCACCACCACATACAGGTCGCCCGCCGGGCCACCCATGGCTCCCGCCTCGCCTTCGCCAGACAGACGAATGCGGTCGCCGGTATCGACGCCAGCCGGCACTTTCACCGACAGGGTCTTGTGCTCTTCTACCCGGCCATGACCATGGCAGGAACCGCAAGGGTCAGTGATCATCTTGCCGCTGCCATGGCAACGCGGACAGGTCTGCTGCACCGAGAAGAAGCCCTGCTGCATCCGCACCTGACCGATGCCGCCACAGGTGGTACAGGTCACCGGCGTAGTGCCCTTCTTCGCGCCCGAGCCATCGCAAGGCTTGCAATTGACCAGCGTCGGTACGCGAATGGTCACCGTCGTGCCACGCACCGCTTCTTCCAGATCCAGCTCCAGGGTGTAACGCAGATCACTGCCGCGCTGTGCACCACCGCGTGAACCACCGCGACCACCGCCGCCAAAGAAATCGCTGAATACATCACCGAAGATATCGGAGAAATTCGCCCCGCCCGGGCCACCACCGCCGCCCATCTGTGGGTCGACCCCGGCGTGCCCGTACTGGTCGTAAGCCGAACGCTTGGCCGCATCGGAGAGCACTTCGTAAGCCTCGTTGGCCTCCTTGAACTTCTCTTCCGAGGCCTTATCGTCAGGGTTACGGTCCGGGTGATACTTCATGGCCAGACGGCGGTAGGCTTTTTTCAGCTCCGCTTCGCTGGCACCGCGCTCGACACCGAGCACCTCGTAAAAATCGCGTTTAGCCATAAGTCTTCAACACCTTTAAATCGTCTACTCCAGACACGCCAACGCGGGAGCAAGCTCCCGCGCGGCGGATCATGCCGAACACGACTCGCGTCGCGCCCGGCCAGAGCGGCATAAGCTTGCGCCTATTTACTTGTTGTCTTTGACCTCTTCGAACTCAGCGTCGACCACGTCGTCGCCTGCGTCCTTGGCTTGCTCAGCATCCTGGGCTTGCGCACCTGGCTGCGGCTGTTCGGCGTACATCTTCTGCGCCAGCGGGGCAGTGACTTCGGACAGCGCGGTCATCTTGGCGTCGATATCGGCCTTGTCGTCACCCTTGATCGCCACTTCCAGGGCGCTCAGTGCAGTTTCGATAGCAGCCTTCTCGTCAGCAGTAGCCTTGTCGCCCGCCTCAGTGATCATCTTGCGGGTGGCGTGCACCAGTTGATCACCCTGGTTGCGCGCGGTAGCCAGTTCCTCGAACTTGCGGTCTTCCTCGGCATTGGCCTCGGCGTCACGCACCATCTGCTGAATCTCTTCCTCGGACAGACCGGAGTTGGCCTTGATCACGATGGACTGAGTCTTGCCAGTCGCCTTGTCTTTCGCGCCGACGTGCAGGATGCCGTTGGCGTCGATGTCGAAGGTTACTTCGATCTGCGGTACGCCACGTGGCGCTGGCGGAATCTCGGCCAGGTCGAACTTGCCCAGAGACTTGTTACCGCTGGCTTGCTTGCGCTCGCCCTGCAGCACATGAATGGTCACGGCGCCCTGGTTATCGTCAGCAGTCGAGAACACCTGCGACTTCTTGGTCGGAATGGTGGTGTTCTTCTCGATCAGCGCAGTCATCACGCCGCCCATGGTTTCGATACCCAGGGTCAGCGGGCTGACGTCGAGCAGCAGCACGTCTTTGACGTCGCCAGCCAGTACCGCACCCTGAATAGCAGCACCCATGGCCACAGCTTCGTCCGGGTTAACATCTTTACGCGCTTCTTTACCGAAGAAATCGGTCACCAGCTTCTGCACCAGCGGCATGCGGGTCTGACCGCCAACCAGAATCACGTCATTGATTGCACCGATTTCGATACCGGCATCTTTCAGCGCGATGCGGCAAGGCTCGATGGTGCGCTGCACCAGATCCTCAACCAGCGATTCCAGCTTGGCGCGGGAAATTTTCACGTTCAGGTGCTTCGGACCGCTGGCATCCGCAGTGATGTACGGCAGGTTGACGTCGGTCGACTGACTCGAAGACAGCTCGATCTTGGCTTTCTCAGCGGCTTCTTTCAGGCGCTGCATGGCCAGCGGGTCACCCTTGAGGTTCATGCCGCTTTCTTTCTTGAATTCGTCAACGAGGTAGTCGATCAGACGAATGTCGAAGTCTTCACCGCCGAGGAAAGTGTCACCGTTGGTGGCCAACACTTCGAACTGGTGCTCGCCATCGACTTCAGCGATCTCGATCACCGAAACGTCGAAGGTACCGCCACCCAGGTCATAGACGATCACAGTGTGATCGCCCTTGGCCTTGTCCATACCGTAGGCCAGAGCGGCTGCGGTTGGCTCGTTGATGATCCGCTTGACGTCCAGACCGGCAATACGGCCTGCGTCTTTGGTGGCCTGACGCTGGCTGTCATTGAAGTAGGCCGGCACGGTGATAACCGCTTCGGTCACTGGCTCGCCGAGGTAGTCTTCGGCGGTCTTTTTCATCTTTTTCAGAATTTCAGCCGAAATCTGTGGCGGCGCCATTTTCTGGCCGTTCACTTCCACCCAGGCGTCGTTGTTGTCAGCTTTGACAATTTTGTACGGCACCATCTGAATGTCTTTCTGCACAACCTCTTCGTCAAAACGACGACCGATCAGGCGCTTTACCGCGTACAGGGTGTTGTGCGGGTTGGTTACAGCCTGGCGCTTGGCCGACTGGCCAACCAAAATTTCGCCATCGTTGGCATATGCAATGATTGACGGCGTGGTACGCGCGCCTTCGGCGTTCTCGATAACCTTGACGCTGCCGTTTTCCAGAATAGAGACGCAGGAGTTGGTGGTCCCCAGGTCGATACCAATAATTTTGCCCATATTCACTCTCCCGAAACTTTGATAATCCCGCCGCTGATCGTTGTCAGCGGCGGTAGCACTAAAACGCTTGACTGTTTAATGGGGGCGGCTCGGCGAATTTCAAGCCTGCTCATCGATCGATGGCGGCGCATCCACCGGCGCCTTGCTGACCACCACCATGGCGGGGCGCAGCAGACGACCGTTGAGCATGTAGCCCTTCTGGAACACCTTGAGCACGCTATTAGGCTCGACGTTGGTGCTTTCCTGCATCGCCATGGCCTGATGGTGCTCAGGGTTGAACGGTGCACCATGCGGATCAAGCGCCTCCAGCTGGTGACGCTTGAGCGTGTCGCCGAACAGCTTGAGCGTCAGCTCCATGCCCTCACGGACCGCCTTGATCGCCTCATCATCCGGATTCGACAGCTCAAGGCCGCGCTCCAGGCTATCCACCACCGGCAACAGGTCGTTGGCGAATTTCTCCAGAGCGAATTTGTGCGCCTTTTCTACATCCTGCTCGGCGCGACGACGCACGTTCTGCAGATCGGCGGCCATGCGCAGCGACTGATCCTGCGCAGCAGCCAGTTGCTCTTCCAGCGCTTGCACGCGGGCAACCAGGTCATCGCCCGCAGCCGCTTCAGCAGCTGTTTGTACATCGGGGTTCTGCGTATCCAGGGTCTGTTCGTCAGCCATGCGTCTCTCCTCTTAAAATCCGACGCGAGCCTCAACTCACGTGCCTGACCGCTATATGGGGTCAAAAAATGTGGTTTCAAGGACCGCAGACGGATTGTCAGCCCACAAAAAAACACTGTATAAATAACCAGACATGAACTTGGGAGGCCCTCGCCATGCTGGTGCACCTGTCCGTACACAACTACGCCATCGTTGAACACCTTGATCTAGAGCTGGACGCAGGCATGAGCGTGATCAGCGGCGAAACTGGCGCCGGCAAGTCGATCATGCTCGACGCCCTCGGCCTGACTCTGGGTGATCGCGCCGACAGCGGCGTAGTGCGTCCCGGTGCGGACAAGGCGGACATCCTCGCCAGTTTCGACCTGCATGACATCCCCGAAGCCCGCGCCTGGCTGGCCGAGCGCGACCTGGACAACGACGGCCCATGCATCCTCCGCCGGGTGATCACTGCCGAAGGCCGCTCGCGCGGCTATATCAATGGCTCACCGTGCCCGCAAGGCGACCTCAAGGCCCTGGGGGAGCTGCTGATCGACATCCACTGCCAGCATGAGCACCAATCCCTGCTCAAGCCCGACACCCACCGCCGCCTGCTCGACGAATACGCTGGCAGCCAGGAACTGGCCCGTCAGGTGCAGCTCGCGGCACAACGCTGGAAGCAGACCAAAAATGAGCTGGAGCGGGCTTCCAGCATCGGCGACGAACAACGTGCGCGCCATCAATTGCTCAGCTATCAGCTGGAAGAACTCGACAACCTGGCACTCGGCGAAGACGAACTGGACAACCTGGAGCAGGAACACAAAAACCTGACCAACGCCGAAAGCCTGCTCAGCGCCTGCCGCCTAGTGATCGAGCAATGCAGCGAGAATGATGCCGGTAATGTACTGTCCGCCCTGACCAGCAGCCTCAATCGCCTCGGCGCCTTTCAGGGTCAACCTGGCGCGCTTAGCGAAGCCACCAACCTGCTGGCCAGCGCGCAGATTCAAGTAGAAGAAGCGGTCGGCGAACTGAACCGCTTTCTCGACCACTTCGACGCCGACCCTGAGCGCCTGCAACAGATGGAAGAGCGCCTGGACGCCATCTACACCCTGGCGCGCAAGCACCGCATCCAGCCAACAGAGCTGAGCGCCATGCAGCAGCAACTGTTCGAAGAACTGGAAAGCCTTAACGCCGACGACCAGGCCGCCGAACGCCTGAGTGATGAGCTGGGCGCATTCGAACGGCATTACCAGGAAAAAGCGGCCGAGCTCAGCACCCTGCGCAACAACGCCGCCAGCCAGCTGGCCAGCGCGGTCGAGCTGAAAATGCAAACGCTGGGCATGCCCGGCGGGCGTTTCAATATCAAGCTGAGTGCCAACAGCAACAGCGAGCCGCACCCCAACGGCCTGGAGCAACTGGAATTTCTGGTCAGCGCCAACCCTGGCCAGCCGCTGAAGGCGCTGGCCAAAGTCGCCTCGGGCGGTGAACTGTCGCGCATCAGCCTGGCAATTCAGGTGATCACCGCACAGACCTCGCGGGTGCCGACTCTGGTATTCGATGAAGTCGACGTCGGCATCGGCGGCCCCACCGCCGAAGTGGTCGGCCAACTACTACGCCGCCTCGGCGAGCGTGGCCAGGTACTAACCGTCACTCACCTGCCGCAAGTTGCCGCACAAGGGCACCAGCACCTGTTCGTGCACAAAGTACGTGAAAGCGATGCCACCCGCACCGCAGTGAGCAAACTCAGCCCTGCGCAACGGGTCGAGGAAATCGCCCGCATGCTTGGCGGCGTAGATCTCACTGAGGAGTCACTGGCCCATGCCCGACAGATGGTCGGTAGCGCCCAGGCTTGATTGCGCAGACCTAGAAAGCACAAAGGCGACCCTAGGGTCGCCTTTGTTGTACCTGCATCAATCAGGTTTTCTTGCGCACATACAGCACGAGATTGTGATCAACCAGCTCAAAACCGTGCTCTTTGACGATTTCTTTCTGGCGTCTTTCGATCTCGGCATCGAAGAATTCGATCACATCACCAGAATCGACACAGACCATGTGGTCGTGATGGCCGCTATCCGCCAATTCGAAGACCGCATGACCGCCATCGAAGTTATGACGAACCACCAGACCTGCTGCCTCAAACTGGGTCAGTACGCGGTACACAGTCGCCAAACCTACGTCGTCACCCGCCTCCATCAGCGCTTTGTAGACATCCTCAGCACTCATGTGACGCTGACCGGCGTGGTCGAGCATTTGCAGTATCTTGACCCGTGGCAGGGTCACTTTCAGGCCAGCCTTGCGTAGTTCGCTATTTTCAACCATGGTCTGCTTTCTCACGGAAGCGGCTTCGCAGCTTCCTTTATTGCGGGTATGATCCGGGGTTATATTGCCCAGCCAAGATAGTGGAAGTCGCCCACCGATGCAAAAAACCAAACTCCTGCTGACCAGCCTCACCCTTACGGGGCTACTCGCACTCGCCGGTTGTTCATTCCCCGGGGTTTATAAAATCGACATCCAACAGGGCAATGTCGTCACGCAGGACATGATAGACCAGTTGCGGCCAGGAATGACCCGCAAGCAAGTGCGGTTTATCATGGGCAATCCCCTGCTCACTGACACCTTCCACGCCAATCGTTGGGATTACCTCTACAGTATTCAGCCTGGCGGCGGTGAACGCCTGCAAGAACGCGTCAGCGTGAATTTCAACGCTGATGACCAACTGATTGGTCTGTCTGGCGACTTTATGCCAGGCGTCAGCCGCGACCAGGCCATTCTGGGTGAGGACAGCGGCGTAACCACTCCGCAAACCACTCAGCAGCCGCAGGTTGAAGAGAAGCCCGCCCCGGGTTCGTTGCTTGAACAGATTCAGCGCGAAGTGGACGACATAAAAGTCGTACCGGTACCGACTCCAGAGCCTCTGGAAAGTACACCGCAGTAATACTTGCTGATAAAAAAGCCCGGACATGTCCGGGCTTTTTTATACCTGCATCGCTGCTGACCGAGCCTTCAACACTTATTGCCCAGCCTCCTCGGCCTTGGCTTGCGCTGCTTTGGCAGCACGCTGCTTGCGCACTTCTTTCGGATCGGCAATCAGCGGCCGGTAAATCTCCACCCGCTCCCCCTCTTCCAGCACGCGCTCATCGGGCTTGCTCACTGCCTTGCCAAAGATCCCCAGCGGGCTGTTGCGCAGATCCAGATCGGGGAAATGCGCCTGCATGCCGGACTGCAGCGCCGCCTGACGCACCGTGGTGCCATAAGGCAAACTCAGGCGCAGCAACTTCTGCTTGTCGGCCAGGGCATAGACCACTTCGACCACGATATTTGGCTTATCCATACAGTTGCTTGGCCCTTTGGCAGAATGCATCGACCAGGGTATTGGTGGCCTGATTGAACAGCGGCCCAAGGGTCGCCCGTACCAGTGGCCCAGCATAGTCGAAAGTCAGATCCAGGCTGATCTTGCAGGCCTTGTCGCCCAATGCCTTGAACTCCCAATGCCCATACAACTGGGTAAACGGCCCCTCAACCAGAGTCAGCTTGATCAGCTCACCAGGTACCAAAGTGTTGGCTGTGACAAAGCGCTGGCTCAAGCCACCTTTGGCCACCGCCAGACTGGCGCGCATATGCGTATCACTGACCTCAAGCACTTCGCTGGCCGAACACCAGGGCAGAAACTGCGGGTAACTGGCCACATCATTGACCAGATCAAACAGCGCCCGCGCGGGATAAGGCAAGAGCGCCGAACGCTGAATATGAGTACTCATAACCCAACCATTTGGCTAAACAGGATGCAGGCGATCATTTGCTCAGCTCTGCGACAAATACGATCAGCACGCCAATTGGCGCGACCACACGAATCAACCAGTACACCACGCTGAAGAGCAGCGGGCTTTTCATCGCCAACTCTTCACGCACCGCCTCACGCTTGAGCACCCAGCCGGCAAATAGGGCGAACGCTAGGCCGCCGAACGGCAACAGAATGCGACTGGTCAGGTAATCGATGGTGTCGAAGAAATTCCGTCCACCTTCTGCGCCCCACTGGAACAGGTGAAAGCCGTCCTCACCGAAGACAAAGAACTTCGCTTCTGCCCCCAGGTTAAAGGACAGCACCGTGCCCATACCGACCGCCCAGCAGAGGAACGCCAGCACACTGGTCACCAGCACCCGGCTGCGCTTGCTGCGCTCGACCAGATAGGCCACCGCCGGCTCCAGCATGGAGATCGACGAGGTCCAGGCCGCAATCAGCACCAGGATAAAGAACAGCGTGCCCATTACCTGACCAAAGACGATATTGCCGAACGCCACCGGCAGGGTGACAAACATCAGTCCCGGCCCTGCGCCAGGCTCCAAACCACCGGCGAAAACGATAGGAAACAGCGCCATTCCGGCGGTGAGAGCAACCAGTGTGTCGAGGATGCCGACGGTGAGAATGGTGCCGCCAATCGAGGCACTTTTCGGCATATATGAGCCGTAAACCATGATCGCACCCACACCGACGCTCAGAGTGAAGAATGCATGCCCCATGGCGGCCAGCACGCCATCAAGCACACGATCCGGCTGAAAATCGAAGAGGAAGTGGAAGCCCTGCATAAAGTGCCCAGTGGTCATGCTGTAACCCAGCAGCACCAGTAACAGGACGAACAGCAACGGCATCATGATGCGCAAGCTGCGTTCAAGACCAGCCACTACGCCGCGGGCAATGACAAAACCGGTTAACAGCATAAACAGCGTGTGCCACAGGGTCAGCCGCCATGGATCAGCCGTCAACGCGCCAAACGCAGCGCCTGCACCCTCGGCACTGACGCCGGCAAACTGGCCGCCGCCCATGCTGAGGATGTAATCCAGTGACCAGCCGGCCACCACACTGTAAAACGACAGAATAAGCAGAGCAGCAATCATCCCCACCAGCGCTGCCCAGGACCATTTCGGCGAAGCACCTGACTCGATGGCCAGGGCTTTCAAGGTGTTCACCGGACTCTGCCGGCCGCGCCGACCGACCAGGGTTTCGGCGAGCATGATTGGCAAGCCGACCATAAAGATGCACACCAGGTACATCATCACGAAAGCCCCACCGCCGTACATGCCGGTCATATAAGGGAACTTCCAGATATTGCCCAAGCCGACGGCCGAACCGGTCGCCGCCAGAATAAACACCCAACGACTGGCCCAGGCGCCGTGTATCGAAACCTTATCGTTCGCCATGCTCGGCTAGCCTGCTCTATTGAAAAAGATCGCGCATTGTCGGGGATTCGCCAAGGCGGCTCAAGCACAGCCGACGCCGCGCAGTACCAAGCGCCCGGTAAAGCTGATTTTGTCCTGTCGCACACATAGCGCCCGCGCCAGTGACTCCCTATAATGCGCGCCCTATGGCTAAACAAAAGAAACACCCGCAAGGCACCATCGCGCAAAACAAGAAGGCGATGCACGACTACTTCGTCGAATCCAGGTTCGAGGCAGGCTTGGTCCTGGCCGGCTGGGAAGTGAAAAGTCTGCGCGCCGGCAAGGCCCAGTTGGTTGACAGCTACGTGCTGCTGAAAAACGACGAAGCCTGGCTGATGGGTTGCCACATCACCCCTCTGACGGCGGCAAGCACCCATGTGATCGCGGATCCGACACGCACCCGCAAGCTGCTGCTCAACAAACGCGAGCTGGACAAACTGTTCGGCGCCGTACAACAGAAAGGCTATGCCTGTGTGGCCATGTCGCTGTACTGGAAGGCGCACCTGATCAAGTGCGAAATTGCCCTGGCCAAGGGCAAGAAGGACTTCGACAAACGCCACACCGAAAAAGAGCGCGACGCCGACCGTGAAGTGCAGCGCGCCATGCGCAGCAAAGGAAAAGACGAGTAAATCGGCTCTGCGCTCGCAAAAAAGCCCCGCACTGCGGGGCTTTTTCATTCCAGCGCCTGGCCTAGCGCAACTCGCTGAAGGCCAACTTCACCCCGAGCCCTACCAGCACCGCGCCCATCAGCCGATCAAACCAGTGCCCCATGCGCGCGAAACCCGCACGTACGCGCTGATGACTAAACAGTTGCGCGACCATACAGAACCACAGCGCCGTAGCCACCGCCAGGTAAACGCCATAGCCGGCCTGAACTGAAAGTGGCGTATGCGGATTGATCACCACGGTAAACAGCGACAGAAAGAACAGCGTGGCCTTGGGGTTAAGGCCATTGGTCACAAAGCCGGCGACAAAGGCCGCACGCGGCGAACGCTCGCCCTCACCCAGACTCAGCTCGGCGTCGTTCGGGCTTGCCGGCTTGGCGCGCAACGCCCGAATGCCGATATATAGCAGGTAAGCCGCTGCCAACCACTTCAGGGCGTTGAACAGCACAATCGACTGCGACACGATCAAGCCGATCCCCAGCAGCGAATAGGCCACATGGATAAAAATTCCGCAGCCCACACCCATCGCACTGAAGATGCCGGCACGCCGCCCGTGCGCCACACTCTCGCGCACCACAATCGCGAAATCCGGGCCAGGGCTGGCCACGGCCAGCAAGTGGATCAGGGCCACAGCTAAAAACTCAGTCCAGTACATGGGGCGGCTCCGCGACGTCGAAATGATTCTGTTAGGCTCGCCACCTTACTCCCCGCCCAAACCCGTAGGATAGATACAGCTGATGAGTAACAGTCACCGCGCAGTCTTTCTCGACCACAGCTCACTCGACCTGGGCGACCTTGACCTGTCCAGCCTGAGCGGCTGCTTTGCCGACCTGCTGCTGTATCCACACACCCCCCAGGCGCAAACCATCGAACGCCTGCAGGGCGCACAGGTTGCGATCAGCAACAAGGTGCCGCTGAATGCCGAGGTATTCGCCGCCTGCCCAGAACTGAAGCTGGTACTGGTGGCTGCCACCGGCACCAACCCAATTGACCTGGCCGCCGCCCGCGCTCACGGCGTAACCGTTTGCAACTGCCAGGGCTACGGCACGCCATCGGTGGCGCAGCACACCTTGATGCTGCTACTGGCGCTGGCCACGCGGCTGCCCGATTACCAGCAGGATGTTCGCGCCGGCCGCTGGCAGCAGGCGCAGCAGTTCTGCCTGCTCGATTATCCGATCATCGAACTGCACGGAAAAACCCTCGGCCTGCTCGGTCATGGCGAACTGGGTGGCGCGGTGGCCAAACTGGCTGAAGCCTTTGGCATGCGTGTGCTGCTCGGTCAGCTGCCCGGTCGACCGCCACGTGCCGACCGTCTGCCACTGGATGAGCTGCTGCCCCAGGTCGATGCGCTTACCCTGCACTGTCCGTTGAACAACGACACCCTGAACCTGATCAGCGCCCGCGAACTCGGCCTGATGAAGCCCACGGCCTTTCTGATCAATACCGCCCGTGGCGGGCTGATCAACGAACAGGCCCTGGCTGACGCACTGCGCGCCGGCCACCTGGGCGGCGCAGCCACCGATGTACTGATCCAGGAGCCGCCGGAAGACGGCAACCCCTTGCTCGCCGCCGATATTCCAAGGCTGATCATCACCCCGCACAGCGCCTGGGGCAGCCGCGAGGCGAGGCAACGTATCGTCGGCCAGCTCAGTGAAAACGCCTTGGCATTTTTCAACGGAGCAGCCATCCGTGTGGTGAGCTAAGCTACGCGACTTTTTTCCAGGAGCGCTTATGGACCCGCGAAGCGAAGTACTGCTGCGCCAGGCCGATCTGTTCAACGGCCCACTACTGCTTGCCGGCTTGCCGGCGGATGACCTACTCGGTCAATTCCCCGAAGCCTACGGCTGGAGCTGGCATGCAGGCGAACACGCGTTGCGCGAGGCACGCTTTGCCGGGCGCTGCCACTTCGGCGTCAGCCCGCCGGAGAAGGCATTCCAGGCCGCCGTGCTGTTTCTGCCGAAATCCCGCGAGCTGACCGAATACCTGCTCAATACCCTGGCGGCGCGCCTAGGCGGACGCGAGCTGTTTCTGGTCGGTGAAAAACGCGCCGGCATTGAACGCGCTGCCAAACAGCTGGCGACCTTCGGCCAGGCACGCAAGCTCGACAGCGCACGGCACTGCCAGCTCTGGCAGGTACGGGTTGAGCACGCACCCGCCGCGCCGGACCTGCACAACCTGGCACAACGCTACGAACTCGCCCTGGCTGACGGGCCGCTGCAGGTGCTCAGCCTGCCTGGCGTATTCAGCCATGGCCGACTGGACGTTGGCAGCGCCCTGCTGCTTGAACACCTCGACGGTTTACCCAGCGGGCATATCCTGGATTTCGGTTGCGGGGCCGGCGTGCTCGGCGCAGCGCTGAAACGCCGCTACCCGGACAGCCAGATCACCCTGCTGGATGTCGATGCCTTTGCCATCGAAAGCAGCCGCCTGACTCTGGCTGCCAACGGCCTTGAAGCCGATGTTATCAATGCTGACGGCATCGATGCGGCGCCCACGGGACTGAGTGCGATCCTCAGCAACCCGCCCTTTCACCAGGGCGTACACACCCACTACCAGGCCACCGAACACCTGCTGCGTCAGGCCAGTCAGCACCTGGCCAGCAAAGGCGAATTGCGCCTGGTCGCCAACAGCTTTCTCAAATACCCGCCGCTGATCGAACAGCACCTCGGCCCCTGCCAGATCCTGGCCGACGCCAAGGGCTTTCGCATCTACCGCGCCAGCAAAGGCTGAAACGGGGCTTGCCCTATCACGGATGCGTGGGCAGAATGCGCGCGTCCTAGGGGAGTAGTCTCCCGCGAGCGCCAGCTCGCCCGGCACGCGTCAACATACTTGCTCGGCAGAGCATGGCGCGTGCGACCCAAGGCCCACTCAGAGGGGCCTGCGGTTTGACAAGACCTATGACACGCACACCTTACCCGGGGCGGGAAGGCTGTACGTGTCATAGCCGTGTCGACCCGCCCCTTTAGGAAAGCCTGATGCTCGAATCCCTGTTTGTTCCCACCTTTATCGTTGCCTTGGCCGAAATCGGCGACAAAACGCAGCTGCTCGCACTGCTACTGGCCGCACGCTTTCGCAAACCCTGGCCGATCATTTGGGGCATTGTGGTCGCCACCCTGGCTAATCACTTCGCCGCCGGCGCTATCGGCAACTGGGTTGCCAGCTTCTTCTCTCCCGCCACCTTGAGTTGGGTTCTTGCCGCAAGCTTTGTTGCCGTAGCGCTGTGGACGCTGATCCCGGACAAGCTGGATGACGACGAAAGCTCCAAGTTCAAGCGCTACGGGCCGTTTCTGACCACCCTGATCGCCTTCTTCCTCGCGGAGATGGGCGACAAGACCCAGGTCGCCACGGTGATGCTGGCCGCGCAGTACCCGCACTTCATTCTGGTGGTGATCGGCACCACTCTGGGCATGCTGATCGCCAACGTGCCGGTGGTTCTGGCCGGCAACTTTGCGGCGGAACGTTTACCACTGACCCTGATTCGCCGCCTGGCCGCCTGCGCCTTTGCAGTGCTAGCCATGTATGCGGGGTATCAGGCGCTGAAATTCAGCGGGCTGATTTGACATCAAGTTGACGCCAGTACACTGGCGTTTCGGCCAATACCTCGGCTTCCAGACGGCTGCTACAGTGCGCAACATCCTGCCCACTCAGCCGTCAGGGAGACACCTATGTCACTGGATGATCGGAAAAAACTGGTACGCCATCATATCGACCTGTCGTGGAACAAAGGCCGCACCGCGCTGGCAGAACAACTGCACAGCAAAGACTTTCTCTACAAAAGCTCGTTTATCGGCCGGCCACTGACCAGCCCCGCCTTTGCCCAGATGGTGCAGGACATCCGCCATGCCATGCCGGATCTGCAGGTGGTGATCGAGGAATGCATCGCCGAGGACAACAAGGTCGTTACCTGGAGCACCCTGATCGGCACCATCCAGAAACCCGCACTTGGCTATCCGCCCAGTGACAAAGTATTGAGCATTTCGGCCATGGCCTTCTGGACCATTACCCCAAGCAATGAGATTCAGGAAATCTGCACCATGTTCGACATGGAAAGCTTCCGTTCGCAATTGGGCCTGGCCACCCAACCCTTTGCCGCCAAGGCGCTGCCCTGAACAAATAACCCCCAACAAAAAGCCCCCAATCGGGGGCTTTTTGTTTACCGCGTTTTAGCGCGCGTTCTCATACAACAGCATCACCTTGGGGATTGCCGCCTGCAGAGAAGCGATTCGGCTGCTCGACGAAGGGTGCGTACTCATAAATTCAGGCGGGGCACCTTCGCTGGCGGCGGCCATTTTCTGCCACAGGCTGACCGCGGCATTAGGGTTGTAACCTCCACGGGCTGCCAGCTCCAGGCCGATCAGGTCGGCCTCGTTCTCATTGCCACGACTGTTGGGCAGCATCATGCCGTACTGCACGGCCGCATCGGCCAGGGCCAAGCTGTCGGAGCCCAGGCCGAGCAAGGCACCCGCGCCCTGTTTCGCCAGCTCGACACCATAGGCCTTGGACATTGCCTCACGGCTGTGCTCGCGCAGGGCGTGGGCCATTTCGTGGCCCATGATCGCAGCGATCTCATCGTCGGTGAGCTTGAGCTTCTCGATAATCCCGCTGTAGAAAATGATCTTGCCGCCTGGACCGCAGTTGGCGTTCAGCTCAGGGCTCTTGATCAGGTTGACCTCCCATTGCCACTGCGCCGCATCCGGACGGAACAACGGGGCATGCTTGATCAGGCGATTGGCAATGGTGCGCAGACGTTTGGCGTTATTGCTGGTTTTATCCAGCACGCCCTTGCTGGACGCCTCGCCGAGGGTCTGCTGGTAAGACTGCGCATACATCTGATTGACCTCTTGGGTCGAGAGCATGCTGAACATGTATTGCTTGCGCTCAACACCTACGGCGCCGCCACTGGTGGTGTTCACAGCCTGGCAAGCCGTCAGCAGGCTGCAGAGCACCAGGCTGGCCAGACGAAATGGAGTATTCATGTCAGTTCTCCTTCACGACAGGGACCGTATGCTAGGCCGTGCACCAGGGCAACACAACCCGCACGACTTGCACTATGGCCCTCCAGGCTCTTTGCTAGATACAGCGGCGAACTAATGCTTTGAAGTTACGCTGCCGATAAGCCAGGGACAGGCGCAACTGACACGCTGAGGAGTCCCTATGCGATTCAAGTCGATCCAGTCCTCCGTAGCACTTATGGCAGGGGCCAGCATCCTGGCAGTCGTCGTCGCCCTGGTGCTCTACGCCCTATTCGCCGGAGCGCGCACCCAGACCCAGGTTCAAGAGCGCACCCAGAGCCTGTTAGAGGGTGTGATCGACCAACGCCTCAACGCCCTGGCCAAAGCTCAGGTCGGCCAGCTGCAGCGCCAGTTTGAACACCCCATGACCGTCGCCAAATCCCTGGCCACCCTCAACAGCCAGATGGGCAGCACTGATGGCAGCCCCGGCATCAGCCTGACCCGCGAAGAGCTGAGCAATCTGGTCGGTGTGTACCTCAAGGCCAACCCGGAACTACTTGATCTCTACATCGGCTGGGAGGCCAACGCTTTCGATCAGGACGACGACCTCTACGTCAATCAGAAGGAAAGCGGCTACGACCACACCGGTCGCTTTATGCCGTGGTGGTATCGGGATGGCGACCAACTGAAGCTCGACGGCCTGACTGTGGAACAGATGGAAAGCGAGGAGGTTCAACCTACCGGCGTGCGCACAGGCGAGTACTACCTGTGCCCCAAGGAAACCGGCAAGCCCTGCGTGATTGACCCGGCCTCCTACGACTTTGGCGGCAAGCAGGTACTGGTCGCCGCCTTCAACGCGCCGATCATGGTCAATGGCCAGTTCCGCGGCATTGCCGGCAATGATCTGGCCTTGGACTTTATTCAAGAACTGCTCACAACCGCCAAAACCGAGCTGTATGACGGCGCCGGGGAGCTGGCCCTGATTGCCTCCAACGGCACCCTGATCGCCGCAACCCAGGACGCAGCATTGATTGGCCAGCCGGCGAGCAAGGCCATTGATGCCGAGCTGCTGAGTCAGCTCAAGCAGAGCAGTAACGACCAGCCGATCAACAAGCTCGACGAAGAACGCCAACTCCTCCAACTGCTGCTGCCGTTCCAGGTTGCCGGTACCTCGACACGCTGGACCCTGGCCATCGTGCTGCCGACCCGTGCGGTATTCGCAGACCTGAATGCGCTACAGGTCGGCCTTACTGAGCAAGCTGAGGCTGACACCCTCGGCATGGCTTTGGTGGGCTTGCTGGTGGCCAGCATTGGCATGCTGGTGATCTGGTTTGTCGGCTATGGCATCGCCCGCCCGCTGCGGCAGATGGTGACCATGCTCGACGATATCGCCCAGGGCGACGGCGACTTGACCCGCCGCCTGGACGTGAACCGCAGTGATGAACTGGGTGATATTGCCAAGGGTTTCAATACCTTCCTCGGCAAGCTGCAAAGCATGATTACTCAAGTAGTCAGCTCGGTACAGAAAGTCAGCGATTCCTCCGAACACACCGCCGACATTGCCATCCGCACCAACACGGGCGTACAGAAGCAGCTGGCGGAGATCGAACTAGTCGCAACCGCCGTGCATGAAATGACCGCCACCGCCCAGGACGTGGCGCGCAACGCCACCCATGCGGCCGAGGCAGCCAATCATGCGGACCGCGCCGCCAATCAGGGCAAGCAGACGGTGCAACACACTGCCGATGCAATCGCCGCCCTGGCGCAGGAAATCGGCCGTGCAGTCACTGTGGTGCAAACGCTGGCCCAGGACAGCGAGAACATCAACGCCATTCTGGTGGCCATTCGCGGGATTGCCGAGCAAACCAACCTGCTGGCACTCAACGCGGCCATCGAGGCGGCACGTGCCGGTGAACAGGGCCGTGGCTTTGCCGTGGTGGCCGATGAAGTGCGCAACCTGGCACAAAAGACCCAGAAGGCCACCGAAGAAATCCAGACCATGATCCAGCAACTGCAACAGGGCACCCGCGATGTGGTCACGGTCATGGAAGACAGCCAGAGCAAGACTGAAATCAGCGTGCAGCAGGCCAGCCAGGCCGCCGAAGCGCTGGAATCGATCACCCAGGCGGTCTCGGTGATCAACGATATGAACACCCAGATCGCTAGCGCCGCCGAAGAACAGAGCGCAGTGGCCGAGGACATCAACCGCAACGTCACCAATATTGGTCAGGTGGCCAATGAAGTGGCCGGCGGTGCCGACGAAGCCAGCCAGGCCAGCGCCGAGCTGACCAAGCTGGCCGAGCAGCAACGCCGCCTGATCAACCAGTTCAAGGTCTGATCACGCCGCAACAAAAAATCGCCAGGAGCGATTTTTGATGTTGCGCAGCAACGGCCACATAGTGGAGCAGCCAGGGATGGCCGGCCACAAAAAGGGCGGACTGCCTGGCAGCACGTCCTTTTGCGCTCTGTTAATGGCCTAGGCCGGAGTCAGACACTCAGGCGCATCCAGCTTGGGATCATTGATCAGGTTGGCCAGCACCCGCTCGCGCAGCGCCGGTTGCGGGCTCGCCAATAAAGCCTGCAACTCGGCCGCCGGTGTCTCGGCAGCTAGCCAGGCAGCCTGGCCAGCCTCATCAAGAATCAACGGCCGCCGCTGACTGGCCGCTGCCTGAGTCACCACCGCAGCACTCAGATAAACGCAACCCTCAACCGGATAGGCTTCCCACAAGGCCGCAAAATACAGCGGCGTACTCTCACCGGTGAGCCAGTACGGACGCTTGCGCGCCGAGCCGCGCCACTCGTAAAACCCGTTGGCCGGCAACAGGCCGCGACGCAGGCGAAATGCTTCGCGAAACATCGGCTGCTCGGCCAAAGTCTCAGCACGCGCCTGGGCCGGAGTCTTGGTCAGATCAGTCAACCAGGGCGGCGTCAGCCCCCAGCGCGCACGCGTCAACTGGCGCTCACCTTCTACGTTGCGCAACAACAACACCTGGCTATTGGGCGAAATGCTCCAGTGCGGCAACTGATCAGCAGGAAAACCGGGAGTCGCCGCAAATGCAGGCGTCCAACGGAACAGGGCATAACGTCCACACATGGGAAACTCGATAACACTTGAAATAAAGGCAGCAGGGGCGACGCGCCGCAGACCGTAACAGGCTCTTAGCAGAGCAACGTACCCTGGAAGTTATCCGGCTCATCACCGGGCAGCGGCAGCGCAGCATTGTACGCGGCGATCAGCTGTTGTGCGCTGTACGCCTGATCATCCTCAACCATCACCCCAAGCAAGCCGCAGGCGGGCAACTCACCCACCGCACCAGCCAGGTGCTGCCCAGTGAGATAGGCCTCGATCCCTTCACTGGCCAGCATACCCAGCAGCAGCTCGCCTTCCATCAGGTCCTGTGGCTCATAGATTCGCTGCATCAGTCATTCTCTCCGCGCACATCCAGGCTCCAGCCCTCACCATCGGTCTGCAGCGAAAACACGATGGGCCGGCAACACACCGGACAGTCTTCGATGTACTGCTGATCGCCGGCAGAAAGGTCAAGCAGCGCCTCTACCTGCTCGCCACAGTAGGGACATTGGTAGTCCTGGCTTTCCAGCATCGCTGTCTCCTTGTGACTTGGCGTTATAATCGCCGGTCTATAGCTGGCCCTGCAGTCGCGCACGAGCCATTACTACGCGTGACGAGCGGTGCAATAAGCATCTCCACAGCCAACCACAACAAGAGAGCATGATGGGCGAATTCGATGCCATCCGACCTTACGCCGACGCCGAAGTCCCTGCCGTGCTGGCGCGCCTGCTGGCCGACGATGCGTTCCTTGGCATCCTCACCCAGTTC
The DNA here is from genome assembly GCF_902506475.1 of Pseudomonas sp. 8BK. Classification (NCBI taxonomy): domain Bacteria; kingdom Pseudomonadati; phylum Pseudomonadota; class Gammaproteobacteria; order Pseudomonadales; family Pseudomonadaceae; genus Pseudomonas; species Pseudomonas sp. 8BK. The sequence goes on from NZ_LR733252.1 coordinate 4,002,019, forward strand.
CGCTTCCCGCGCCTTGCGGCACCTTTAGGCTGGCTGCTTAAACCACTTATAGCCTATCGCCTGCGTCTTGAGTTTCGTGACGTGAGCTCGGTGGCGCAATTGCAGGCGCGCATCGAGAATTATGTCGACCGCACCATTGAGCAGGCCACCGATGGCGTGAGCTATTCCGGCATCGAGCACCTGCAAGCCGGCAAGGCTTATCTGTTCCTCGCCAACCACCGCGATATCGTCATGGACCCGGCGTTCGTCAATTACGCGGTGTACCACGCGGGCCTGCCTACACCGCGTATCGCCATCGGCGACAACCTGCTGCAGAAGCCCTTCGTCAGTGACCTGATGCGCCTGAACAAGAGCTTTATCGTGCACCGCTCGATCAGCGGACGGCGCGAGAAGCTGGCGGCTTACCAATTGCTCTCGGCCTATATTAATCACTCGATCCGCAACGACGGCGAGTCGATCTGGATCGCCCAGGCCGAAGGCCGCGCCAAGGATGGTGATGACCGCACCGATTCGGCGATCCTCAAGATGTTCCATATGAGTCGTAAGGATGAGCCGTTCGCCGAAGTGATCAATGCCCTGCGCCTGACGCCGGTATCGATCAGCTACGAGTACGACCCCTGCGACCAGGCCAAGGCCCGCGAGCTGTTTATCCGCGCCAGCACTGGCAACTACACCAAGGCGGCGGGCGAGGATGACCAGAGTATTGCCCTCGGCATTACAGGCTACAAAGGCCGCGTGCACGTGCACTTCGGTGCGCCAGTCAGCCAGGGCCTGGAAGACAGCAAGCTGCTGGCAGCGGAAATGGATCGGCAGATTCTCAGCGGTTATCGGCTGTTTCCCGTGCATTACCTGGCCTATGCCATGTGGGCAGATCGCGATCCGGAACTGGCCGTGCCCAACGCCGCCGAGCTATTCCCAGCAGCCGAGCTCAGCGCAGCCAAGAACGAATGGCAGCGACGCCTGGCCAACTGCCCGAGCGAGCAGCAGCCCTACCTGATCCTGCAATACGCCAATCCGGTACGTAACCAGTACCGGATCAAGGCTGGTCTGCCGCTGTAGGTAAATCGCAGCCAGAAAAAACGGCAGCCAATGGCTGCCGTTTTTTATTGCCTGAGAAACCAGGTTACAGCTGTGTGCTAAGCCAGGACAGCAGCAATGACGACCCCAGGCAGGCATAACCAAAGCGATAGAAAAACTGATTCAGGCGCAGTGTCGGCTCATCAAAGGCATAGGCCTCATCCGCCAGTTCATTCAACTGATTGCCCGCCAGCAAGCGGGCCTGCGCACGCTGCTCGCGCAGACGGGTAGCCAGTAGCAGCCAGGCACCCGCCAGGGCGAAAAACAGCGCCAGCCCATTCAGCCACTGCCCAGGCTGACCTTCGATCAGCAACCAGAGCGCTTGCAACGACATGCTCAACCTCGACTACATCTATAAGGCATGCGGTCAACGTCACGCCTGGTTAGCAAAACACCCGATGCAGCATCGAGCGATCCAAATACGGCCGCGGAGTCTACCGAAGGTTGCCGTACTCGCGGTTCGATTCCGACGAATCGCAGCCACCATGACCAAGCGGTCTAAACACTGTCATGTTCCTGAGCTATGGTCTAACACTCGTCCCAACGCCTTAGCCCAAAAGGCTTCGAGCACGGTGACAGGTCTTAAACATCCATGGAGGAACGCACCATGCTGCACGCGCAACCGCAAGACCGTGACTACCTGATCGATTCGCTGGATGACATAGAAGCTGTCATCGACGAACTGTCTTTCAATGTGCAGGACGACCACTGGCTGGTCTACTGCGCCATGGGCGGCCATGAGCATTACGCCCTGCCCGACATAGACGCACGCACCGGCATGAGCTTGCCCGAGTTCTACAGTGAGGCAGCCTGAAAGGCAGCAAAACGCAGGTGTAAAAAAGCCCGGAATAGTCCGGGCTTTTTTATTACCGCCGCAAACTTTACTGCGCGAGCATCTGGCCGATGGTCGGGTCCTTGAAGGCACGAGTCAGGGCATCGCTCAACACATCGCTGATCAGCTTGGTATTGGTCGCCTGATTCGGCGCCATACCGAAGCGCTGGTTCAGCGACGCACCATAACGACCGCTGTAACGACGGCTGCTGTTTTGCACATCCACGCGGAAGGTGGCGGTCATGTCCGCTTCGGTCACGTACAAGCCCTCTTTCGGCGACTGGTACTTCAGTTCGGCCAGGGTCAGGGTCAGCTGTGGTGCGTTGTAGGCATTCGCGCTTGGGGTAAAGCCGAGCAGACGTACAGCGGCTTCAGCCTGGGCCTGCAGCTTGGGCAGGATGTCCTGGCCGGTCACGCTGATGGCGCTGGTTTCCGGGTAAAGGCCACCACGGGTACCCAGCACAGGCGAAGGACGACCATCGGCCACCCGCACCACCACCGGCTGGCCCTGACCAACAGCAGTCAGCGGGCTATTGAGTTTGGGTTGTGGGCTGAGTTGTTGCGGGCTGTGGGCGCAACCCACCAGAGTAAGGCTGGCAACAGCCACCAGACCAAACAGCAGACGATGCAGCATGCTCAACTCTCCATAAATAAGGGGGTGAAGTGGCGCGCAGTATAACCAGCGCGGGAAATGCCTGACAGCGCTGCTTGCTAGGACGTTTATCGCGCCCACAGGTTCCCGTAACGCCCTTGTCATGCACATCAGGCATAAGACTTTAGTCTTCTATGTTTGTGAGTGATCCGCCATGTTCTCACTGCGCAACCTGCTCGCCCCACGCCGCCCAATGCGCTCATTTGCCCTGGTCGATGCGCAAGGCACTTGCCGCGCCCTGCGCCAGTCAGCCCAGGTGCCACAAGGCTCCGGCTGGATTGAGGTGCGACACAGCTGCCTGAGCTGGCTCAATCGACCACTGCCAGCCGGCGTCAGAACCGTGCAGGTCACGCCATGCCTGCGCCTGCAACAAACGCTGGCAGCCTGACCAGCGGAAGAAGAAAAGTCACGCCAGGCGATCAATTTTCCTGCTTTGCCCTTATAATCGCGCCCCGATTATAAGGACGCCTCCTGTTCGGGCCCTGCCGTCACGCTGATGCACCATTCATCGGCCGCGCCCCAGAGAGTCGCCCACTTCGCGCTGCCTTCCGGCCGCCGCTTTTTCCCACTGTGAAATGCCATGCAGTCGCTGCAGTGGTTGCTTCATATCGTGGAAAAGTCGGCCCAGGCAGACGTGTTTTGAGGTTCACGACTCCAAAAGAGCGTGAAAAAACGGTTTGGAAAACTTCACAAGAGTGTGGCGAAAATGAACGATCTCGCGGTTGGCATCTGCCCCCAGAAGCCTGCTTCCTTCAACCCTGAGCGTCTCGCCGACTGCTGATTGGCTGTGTGCATACATAAGCTGACTAACGTCTATTGAGTGCTGGTTTGCGGAGAAGTGGTAATGGCGCAAAACGATTACGAAACAATGGATGTGGTGCTGGTTGGTGCCGGCATCATGAGTGCGACCCTGGCCGTACTGCTGAAAGAGCTCGACCCGGCGATCAAACTGGAAGTGCTTGAAATGATGGCCTCCGGAGCGATCGAAAGCTCCAACCCTTGGAACAACGCGGGCACCGGCCACGCGGGCCTGTGCGAGCTGAATTACACGCCGGAGTCGGCGGACGGTTCGATCGACATCAAGAAGTCGGTGACCATCAACACCCAGTTCGAAGAATCCAAGCAGTTCTGGGCCTACCTGGTCGAGAAAGGCCGCTTCGGTTCGCCCAAGTCGTTTATCAACCCGGTTCCACACCTGAGCTTCGTTCGCGGCCAGAAAGGTATCGACTACCTGAAGAAGCGCTTCGAAGCGCTGACCGCGCACCACGCCTTCGCCGAGATGGAATACACCGAAGACCGTGCCACCATGGCCGAATGGATGCCGCTGATGCTGCCGGGTCGCGACCCGAACGAGCCGATTGCCGCCACCCGCGTCATGGCCGGTACCGACGTCAACTTCGGCACCCTGACCAAGCACCTGCTCGACCACCTCGGCCAGCAGGCAGACGCCAAAGTGACCTGCAGCCAGAAGGTTGTCGGCCTCAAGCGCAATGCAGATGGCTGGCGCGTCAGCGTCAAGGACCAGCAGAACGGCCGCAGCCGTGAAATTCAGGCCAAGTTCGTCTTCCTCGGCGCCGGCGGCGCTGCCCTGCCGCTGCTGCAGATGTCCGGCATTCCGGAAGGCAAAGGCTTTGGCGGCTTCCCGGTCAGCGGCCAGTGGCTGCGTTGCGACAACTCGGAAGTGGTCAAACAGCACCAGGCCAAGGTCTACAGCCAGGCCGCAGTCGGCTCGCCGCCGATGTCGGTACCGCACTTGGACACCCGCGTTGTGGATGGCAAGACCTCGCTGCTGTTCGGCCCTTACGCCGGCTTCTCGACCAAGTTCCTGCGTCACGGCTCTTTCCTCGACCTGCCACTTTCGGTACGCCCGAACAACATCGGCCCGATGCTGGCAGTGGCGCGCGACAACTTCGACCTGACCCGCTATCTGGTCAAGGAAGTGCTGCAGTCCGAAGAACAGCGCCTGGAAACCCTGCGCGGTTTCTATCCAGAGGCCAAAGCCGAAGATTGGCGCCTGGAGATGGCTGGCCAACGCGTGCAGATCATCAAGAAGGACGCGAAGAACGGCGGCATCCTGCAGTTCGGTACCGAACTGGTAGCTGCCCAGGACGGCTCCATCGCCGCCCTGCTCGGCGCCTCGCCAGGTGCTTCAGTGACTGTCTCGATCATGCTTGACCTGATCCAGCGCTGCTTCGGCGCGCAGGTCAAATCAGAGCAGTGGAGCAGCAAGCTGAACGAGATCTTCCCAGCCATGGGTTCAGTGCTCGCCAGCGATGCCGAGCGCTACCGCGAAGTGCAGTCGCGCTCCGACGCGTTGCTGCAGCTGGAACAAACCGTCAGCGCCTAAACCGCCTGAAGATAAAAAATTGCAGGGAGCAATTTTTAACGTCGCGCCAGCGACGGCCGCCAGGGATGGCAGGCAATAAAAAACCGCCTCTCGGGGCGGTTTTTTATGTCCTCAGCAATCAGTCCGCCGCGTGTTCAGGCCGAGGCAGCCATAGACCGGAAGCTGAAGTAATGTCGCAGCGCATCGACCATCTCGACATAGTCACCAGGCGGCGCGACCAGGGCAAAACCTGAGTCATAACAGCCTGGAGTGACATCCTCGCGGGACCACTGGCAGGTGGCGGAAAAATCGATGTAGTGCGGCGCGTCGTGTCCAGGGATCTTCAGGCGCATATCAAAACGCGCGCCCACTAGCAGGGGCAGCTGGCTGATCAGCATCAGGCCGTCCAGGGAGACGTTACCGATATAGCCCATGGGCTTGTCGGTAATGCGGTTGAACACCTTCAGGTAGTAGGGCAGCTGATGGCGTTCGATGCTGCGCTGAATGTGCTTGGGCATAGTGGCAAATCGCTATAGATGGCCATTGAGTATGGCCTCACTACTGCGCTTAAACCAGTTTCAGGAACAGCGATCAGCCACCTGGCTCTGCAATTGCTGACGAGCGGTATCCACCTGCTGATCGCTGTAATACTCGCGCTCGCCATTGGCGTCGGTACGGTAATAGCTGTAGCCCTCAGGGATATTGCCCAGTCGACGGCGCAACTCCTGACATTCGGCCGCCCGTTTGGCCTGACGCTCAGCCGCCACAGCAGAAGCCTGCGCCTGCTCTTCACGACGAGCATCGTAGAAACGATTGGCGCGCTCTTCACGTTCACGGGTCAACTGATCGCGCTCGACCACCTGCGGCTTGACCTCAATCTGCCGAGCCCCTGCCGCCGCAGGGCGCTGACCGAAATGCACCTGGCCATTGGCATCGGTCCAACGATAGATTTCCGCAACCGCCAACCCCGGCAATAACAACAGGCACAACAAGACGCGCATGGATTCCCTCCCGTAAAGTCTCAGCTTACTGCCGAGAGTAGCCTTTTATGGCCTGTGACGACCAGCGGTCAGGGCTTGACCGGATTGACTTTGACGGCCACGTCGACGCCGTCATGCCCCAACTGACGCAGGGTGTCCATACGCGCGCGGGCCCGATAGGCGTACTCACTGGCCGGGTAGTGGGCGACGATGAACTGGTAGGTCTGCATGGCATCGACAAACAGCGCCTGACGCTCCAGACACTGGCCGCGCAGCAGGGAGATTTCCGGCTGCATATAGCGCCGCGAGCGGCTGTTGCGCTCGGCCTTGGACAGCGACAGGATGGCCGCCTCGCACTCACCGCGGTCGTAGGCCTGATAGGCACTATTGAGGTGGTGATCAAACGAGTAACGGTTGCACCCCGCTACTCCCACCACCAGCAGAACAATAAACAGTATGCGCATAAGCCTCTCCTCCGATGAGCAGTGTATCGACTGCCCGGGAAAATTCTGCAGCAACATATCCTCTGATGGGTAATGCCGCCAGCCACTTGGCTGCCGCCCGCACGCCTGACTAGACTGGCGCGCAACGGCCATTGTGCCCAGGAGCTGTCATGTCGTCTTCCTCTCGCCTGCTAGTGCTACTGTGTACCGCCCTCTTGAGCGCCTGCTCGCCCACCACACCACTGTTTATTGCGCAGATCACCACCAACGAAGTGGTCGAATACAAAACCCTGAAGAACAACAGGATGCTCGCCGCCATCGAGGATGAAGGCGACCTGCTGACCTACAGCGCCCAGGCCATCCGCGATGCCAAGAGTGAGCAGGCCGAGCAGCTGTACCTCACCGGTTATCGTGACGAGAAGCTCAGCGATGAGGTGCGCGCCATCTCGCTTTATCAGATCGGCCTGCTCTATATGAACCGTTTCAACGAGCAGCGCGATGACAACAAGGCGCTCAACTACTTCTATCAGGTGCTCAACCAGTTCCCCGCCAGCCGCGCTGCCGAACGAGCCGAGGCGCGGATTGTGATGATCCGCGAACGCGCAGACGAGCCCGTGCACAAGACCTCACGCGAACTACTGGCGCACTGGAAACCCAACCAGCAATTTGACCTGTACAAGCCCAGCCTCGACACGGACATGACCCTGCTGTCGCGCCGCGCCGTGCTGAAAAACCGTGTCAGTGAAGCTGAAGAGCTGTACCTACTCGCCTTGAGCGACCCAGGTATCCCCGCCGACATCAAGGAAAAGGCCCTGTACCAGCTCGGTCTGATGTACCTAGCCCCGGATAACCCACAGGCCAGCCGCGACAAGGCCATCACCTACCTGCGTCGTCTACTGGTGCAGTTCCCCAATAGCGACCTGAATACTAAGGCCGCCCGCCATCTGGATCAGGCACTTAATCACTAGCAGACCAGGCAAGGTAGTGCAGAGGAACAATGACTACAGGGTGGCGGCATAGTAGCCTCGTGCTCAGCTGCCACTCAGGAGTCTGTGCATGACCTTTCGCCGCACCAAAATCGTCGCCACCCTCGGCCCAGCCAGCAACGCGCCGGAAATTCTGGAGCAACTGATCATCGCTGGCCTGGATGTCGCCCGCCTGAACTTCTCCCACGGCTCGCCCGATGAGCACAAAGCACGCGCCAAGCTGGTGCGTGAGCTGGCTGCCAAGCACGGTCGCCACGTTGCCCTGCTCGGCGACCTGCAAGGCCCGAAAATCCGCATCGCCAAATTCGCCAACAAGCGCATCGAGCTCAAACTTGGCGATCGCTTTACCTTCTCTACCAGCCATCCGCTGACTGCGGGCACCCAGGACATAGTCGGCATCGACTACCCGGATCTGGTCAAAGATTGCGGCGTCGGTGACGAGTTGTTGCTCGACGACGGCCGTGTGGTGATGCGAGTAGAAACCGCAACCGCAGACGCCCTGCACTGCGAAGTGATCATCAGCGGCCCGTTGTCCGACCATAAGGGTATCAACCGCCGTGGCGGCGGCCTGACTGCGCCAGCCCTGACTGAGAAAGACAAAGCCGACATCAAACTGGCTGCCGAGATGCAGTTGGATTACCTGGCCGTGTCCTTCCCGCGTGATGCCGATGACATGCACTACGCGCGCAAGCTGCGTGACGAAGCCGGCGGCACTGCCTGGCTGGTGGCCAAGATCGAGCGCGCCGAAGCGGTGGCTGACGACGAAACCCTCGACGGCCTGATTCGCGCCAGTGATGCGGTGATGGTGGCTCGTGGCGACCTGGGCGTGGAGATCGGCGACGCCGAACTGTGCGGCATCCAGAAGAAAATCATTCTGCACGCGCGTCGCCACAACAAGGCGGTGATCACGGCCACGCAGATGATGGAGTCGATGATCCAGAATCCGATGCCAACCCGCGCGGAAGTCTCCGACGTGGCCAACGCCGTACTCGACTACACCGACGCGGTGATGCTTTCGGCAGAAAGCGCCGCCGGCGCCTACCCGCTGGAGGCCGTGCAGGCCATGGCACGCATCTGCCTGGGCGCGGAAAAGCATCCGACCAGCAAGAAATCCAGCCACCGCATGGGCACCGAGTTCGAGCGCTGCGACGAAAGCATTGCCCTGGCAGCCATGTACACGGCCAACCACTTCCCCGGTGTCAAGGCGATCATCGCCCTGACCGAAAGTGGCTACACGCCGCTGATCATGTCACGCATCCGTTCTTCGGTGCCGATCTTCGCCTTCTCCCCGCACCGCGAAACCCAGGCCCGTGCGGCCATGTTCCGCGGCGTCTACACCGTGCCGTTCGACCCAGCCGCCCTGCAACCGGCGCAAGTCAGCCAGGCCGCAGTGGACGAGCTGCTCAAGCGCGGCGTGGTGCAAGCCGGAGACTGGGTGATCCTGACCAAGGGCGACAGTTACCACACCATCGGCGGCACCAACACCATGAAGCTGCTGCATGTCGGTGAAGCACTCGTTTAATTGCTTCGCTGCAATAAAAAAGGCCGCTCGATTGAGCGGCCTTTTTTATTAACGACACCTGATACTCTCCCTTGTGTAGGAGCGGGCTTGCCCGCGAATCGACGTCAATAACGAGAAAATCGCGGCCAATGCCGCTCCTACAGGGCATCAAGCGAACTTGCTGAAGTCCGGCGTGCGCCGCTGCATAAAAGCCGTCAGCGCCTCGATGGCTTCCGGCGAGCGCAGACGTTGGCCGAACAAGGCGCCCTCTTCCTCGATAACCCGGCGCAGTTGCTCGCGGTCCGGTGCGCGCATCAGGCGTTTGCTATCCGCCACTGCTGCCGGTGCCAGTTGCTGAAAGCGCAGGGCCATTTCACGGGCCTTGGCCAGGGTTGCCTCACCGCTATCCAGCGCCTGATTGGCGATGCCCCAGGTTGAGGCCTGCTCACCGGTAAAGCTCTGCCCGAGCAACAGTAGTTCGGCAGCACGGGCGTGGCCGAGCAAACGCGGCAGAATCAGGCTGGATCCGTACTCGGGGCACAGGCCAAGGTTGACGAAGGGCATCTTCAGCGTGGCATCACGGCTGACATACACCAGATCGCAATGCAGCAGCATGGTCGTGCCGATGCCCACTGCAGGGCCGCTGACGGCGGCCACCACTGGCTTGCTGAACTCGAACAGCGCCTGCATAAACTGGAACACTTCGCTGCCCAGGCCAGTGGGCGGTGCCTGGATAAAGTCGGCGACATCATTGCCGCTGGTAAAGCAGCTCTCACCGCCGGTGATCAGCACGGCGCGCACACTTTTATCCTGATCGGCCTGCACCAGCACTTCGGCCATGCCGCTGTACATGGCGCGGGTCAGGGCATTCTTCTTGTCGGGGCGGTGCATGCGCAGGGTCAGCAGGCCTTGCTCACGCTCAACCAGCAGGTGCTCGCTCATCATCAATCCTCACGGCAGGCCACCTGCGCGCTGAAAACCTGAACGGCTAGCGCGCGTGGGGCAGAAAGACGTCAGCAAAAACCTGGCTACGCGGTAAACCCGCCAGATACAGGCGGCGCGCAAAGGTTTCGACGCTGTCGGGGTGGCCGCAGAGTAAGGCGACGGTTTGCCGTGAAACAAGGCGCAGTTCGGCCAAAGCAGCCGGCAACTCGGCCGCCACAAGCAGCTCGACCTGCAGCTGCGGATGGCTGGCCGCCAGCGCCTGCAAGGGCTCAGCCAGGTAATGCGCTGATGCATCGTGGGCCAGGTGAATAACCCGGATCGCACCCTGATGCTCCTGGCGTAGCGCCTCACGCAGCACCCCGTACAGCGGCGCCAGGCCGGTTCCGGCGGCCATCAGCCAGAGCGGACGGGCTTGCCAGTCCGGGTCATAGTGCAAGGCCGCGCCACGCAACTCGCCCAGACGCAGACCATCGCCCGGCTGAAACGCCCGCGCCGCACTGGCAAAGGCGCCGCACTGGCGGCAGTCGATATGAAATTCCAGCCAGGGGTCATCACCCGGCACACTGGCCAGCGAATAGGGTCGGGCAATGCCGTCCTCAGTCCAGAGTTGCAGATGTTGCCCGGCGCTGTAGCGCTGCGGCCGCTGTGGGGCCAGGCGCAGACGCAGCACATCGCTGCTGAGCCAGTCGCAACTGTGAATAACGGCTGGAGCCGCATCACGCAGCGGGTCGAACACTTCGATCTGCACGTCCTCGACTACCCGGCACTGGCAAGCCAGGCGCCAACCCTGTTCACGCCGCGCAGCGTCCAGGGCTTCCGGCTTTGAATCGAGCAGCTCGCCGCCCACACAGCGCACCAGGCAAGCATGGCAACTGCCGGCGCGGCAGCTGTAGGGCACGGCGATGCCGGCAGCCAGCAGGCTGTCCAGCAGGTTACTGGCGGGGGTGACCTCAAGGCAGCGATCAGCGGCCCGTAACTCAGGCATCCACATCCTCCCAGGTCGCCGCGCAACGGTTACGCCCGTCGCGTTTGGCCTGGTACAGCGCCTGGTCGGCACGTTGCAGGGCTTCGTCGAGATCATCGTGCACGGTCAGCAGGGTCATGCCGATGGACACGCTCAGACTGGCCACCTTCACGCCCAGCGGCTCGGCGCGGCTAAAGGCCTCACGCAGGCGCTCGCAGCAGGCGGTGAACTGATCGGCTTCGGTATTGGGCAACAACAACACAAATTCCTCACCGCCGTAGCGGGCTACCACATCACCATCGCGCAAGCAGGCGCGGGCGACGGCGGCGAACGTCTGCAGAACCCGATCCCCGGCGGCGTGGCCGTGAATATCGTTGATCCGCTTGAAATGATCCAGATCGAGCAACGCCAGGCCATGCTGGCGCCCATGATGCAGCCCTTCCAGCTCGCGGCTGGCCAGGCGCAGAAAGTGCCGACGGTTGCACAGCCCAGTCAACTCATCCGTGGCGGCCAAGTCTTCCAGCTGACGCATCATGCCACGCAGGGTGTCCTGATGCGCCTGCAAGGCAAAACGCCGCTGGCGCATACGCTGGCGCATGGCCTGGGCGTAACTGGCAAACAGGCACAGCCAGACCAGCACCACCGCCAGTACGCACGCCTGCATTAGCGCCACGCGCGGCTCGCTCAGCTGCAGGGTATAGGCTTCATACAGGTTCAAGCCGGCAAAGCCGAAGAAGGCAAACAGCGCGCAACGGGCGAAGACCCGCGGCGGCAACTGAAACACGCCGAACAGCAGAATCAGCAGATAGATCACCAGCATGCTGCCGCGGCCTTCGCTGAACAGCGACAGCAGCACGGTCAGCCAGGCCAACGCCACCAGCACCTGGGGTTCAGTCAGGCTGGGGTCGGCCAAACGCAGATTGATGCGGGACAGAAACAGCCCGAGAAACGCCAGCTGACTAAGTGCGGCCAGCGCAGTGATGGTCAAAGTGGTTAGGAGAGAGGCATGAAACAGCCCAGCAAATACGCCGATCCAGCACAGCAGCCCAGTCAGAGCATAGGTGGCCACTGCCATGCCGAAACGCTTCAGCAGCAGGCTTTGCAGAGTTCGCTGGGTTACCCGCTGGCTACTTAGGCTCATGGGTTTATGGGCTCCGTCCCATGCTGGCATCTAGCCGCCACTGTACCCCTGTGATCACCGAATGCCTAGGCCGCTGCCGCGTCATTAGTCGGCTCAAACAGCCGACCAGCGACCATGGTCTGGGCCGGCACAGGTGTCCGCCTGACGGTGTGCGCGGTATACTGCCGCGCCTTTTTATCTTGTGCTTTGGCCTTGTCCTTTGACCTTGATAGCCCTGCGCCGGGCCATGACCCAGCGCTGTTCGAAGTTCCTGCCCTACTCCTACCTCTAGAAAAAGGAGCGCCAAGCATGACCGTGATCAAGCAAGACGACCTGATCCAGAGCGTCGCCGACGCCCTGCAGTTCATCTCCTACTACCACCCCGTCGACTTCATCCAGGCCATGCATGAGGCCTACCTGAAGGAAGAGTCGCCAGCCGCACGCGACTCCATGGCGCAGATCCTGATCAACTCGCGCATGTGCGCCACCGGCCACCGGCCGATCTGCCAGGACACCGGCATCGTCACCGTATTTATCCGCGTCGGTATGGACGTGCAGTGGACCGGCGCGACCATGAGCGTTGACGACATGATCAACGAAGGCGTACGCCGTGCCTACAACCTGCCGGAAAACGTCCTGCGTGCCTCGATCCTCGCCGACCCGGCCGGTGCGCGGAAGAACACCAAGGACAACACCCCGGCCGTGATCCACTACTCCATCGTCCCCGGCGACAAGGTGGAAGTGGACGTTGCCGCCAAAGGCGGCGGTTCCGAGAACAAGTCGAAGATGGCCATGCTCAACCCGTCCGACTCGATCGTTGACTGGGTACTGAAGACCGTTCCGGAAATGGGTGCTGGCTGGTGCCCGCCGGGCATGCTCGGCATAGGCATCGGCGGCACCGCCGAGAAAGCCGCGGTAATGGCCAAGGAAGTGTTGATGGAACACATCGACATCCATGAGCTGAAAGCTCGCGGCCCGCAGAACAAGATCGAGGAAATGCGCCTCGAGCTGTTCGATAAGGTCAACCAGCTGGGTATCGGCGCCCAGGGTCTGGGCGGCCTGACCACCGTGCTCGACGTGAAGATCATGGATTACCCGACCCACGCCGCCTCCTTACCGGTGTGCATGATTCCCAACTGCGCAGCCACCCGTCACGCCCACTTCGTGCTCGACGGCTCCGGCCCAGCCGAGTTGGAAGCGCCTGATCTGTCCGCCTACCCGGAAATCGTCTGGGAAGCCGGCCCGAGCGCGCGCCGCGTCGACCTCGACACCCTAACCCCGGAAGACGTGCAGAGCTGGCAGCCGGGCGAAACTGTGCTGCTCAACGGCAAGATGCTCACCGGCCGCGACGCCGCGCACAAGCGCATGGTCGACATGCTGAACAAAGGCGAAGAGCTGCCGGTCGACCTCAAAGGCCGCTTCATCTACTACGTCGGCCCGGTCGATCCGGTGCGCGAAGAAGTGGTTGGCCCAGCTGGCCCGACCACCGCCACGCGGATGGACAAGTTCACCCGGCAGATCCTCGAAAGTACCGGTCTGCTGGGCATGATCGGCAAGTCCGAGCGCGGCCCGATTGCCATCGAAGCGATCAAGGACAACAAGGCCGTGTACCTGATGGCCGTCGGCGGCGCTGCTTATCTGGTCGCCCAGGCGATTAAAAAATCGCGCGTGGTGGCCTTCGCCGAACTGGGTATGGAAGCCATCTACGAGTTCGACGTGAAAGACATGCCCGTTACCGTGGCGGTCGACACCAAGGGCGAGTCGGTGCACATCACCGGCCCAGCAATCTGGAACAAAAAGATCCACGACAGCCTGGCCGTCGAGATCAAGTAAGCCCTGCGGCAACCCCAACAAACCCGGCCACGTGCCGGGTTTGTTGTTTCCAGCACTCACGAATCCAGCCTCAAGGTGAGCAGCCAGGTTGTGAACCACACGGCAAGCTGGGCATAAATATCAACCATCCATCCCGCAACCCGCCGCCGAGTGAACTCCCCGCGCTCGCTAAGTGTCTGTCTGCTGTCGACCCGCCGGGTGGATTGTATGGCCATTTGCCCAGCGCACAGCTGCATAGCAGCCGTACCATCCCGACCGCCTAACAGCTTGCGGCCATGCGCCTGGCCGGCACTTATCGCACCCGCCTGAGGGTTTGTTTAATCGCCATGTGAAGATTGCCCCATGCACCTACTCCGTCATCACGCCACGCCCTTTCCCCCTCTGCAAAAGCTGGTTCTTGTAGCCTGCCTGCTGGCAAGCGCCAGCAACTCCCACGCTGCAGGAAATGCCAGCAACAACCGTTGGGTCAGCGACAGCCTGCACACCTATGTACGCAGCGGCCCCACCGACGGCTACCGTATCGTCGGCACCCTGGTCTCCGGGCAAAAGGTCACCCTGCTGCAAACCTCCGGCGACTACAGCCAGGTACGCGGCGAAACCGGCAGTGCAGTATGGATTGCCAACCGCGACCTGCAGGACGTGCCCGGCCAGGCCGAGCGCCTACCGCAGTTTGAACAGCAAGTGGCCGAACTGAGCGCCGAACTGGCAGGCATCAACGACACCTGGAAAACCCGCGTGCAAGGCATGCAGGAAACCCTCAACTCACGCAAAACCCTGATCGACGAACTGCAAACCGCGCGCTCGACGCTGGATAGTGAGCTAAGCCAGACCAACTCCGAATTACGTGAACTGCAAGCGCAACTGGGCGAGGAAAACCAGCAGGTACTGATGCGCTATATGGCCTACGGCGGCGGTATCGCCGGCGCTGGACTGCTCGCAGGGCTGATTCTGCCGACCATGCTGCGGGTACGGCGTAAGCGCAATGATCAGTGGGTTTGAGTATTGGCTAGATAAACGTCCCGACAATCTGAGATATGTGGCCCACGCCGCTTAGGCGTTGAGGCCAAGCCAAATTTGCTGCAGAACAACAAACCCGGCCTGGTGCCGGGTTTGTTGTTCTTCGAAATAGTGAAGAGAACAGGTTGGTTTCGAGCTGTTCAACCGTTGATCACCAGCAGAGATCAGCAAAAATAGGCAAGGGATGCCTACCAGAACGGGGTAGGCCAGTAGTAAACAGCCACGCTCATAAGTGCATCAGCTCGTGGTGCTCTCAGACGCAAATTGCGTCGATGATAAAGCACACACAGGGGCGAAGCCTGTCGTTTTCTTAAACGACATGTTGTTGTGGTCAACGAAAACTGGACACTGGTTTAGGTTTATCCGGCCAGTGATTCAGTTTCCGCTGGCGTTCTGTATCCGTTGTAACTGTGTGGCCGCTGATGGTTGTAGTAATCCGTCAGGTAACGCAGCACATCAGCCTCAGCTTGTCCTTGGCTGGTATAGCCATGCTCTGGCATCCACTCCGTTTTCAGGCTTCTGAAGAAACGCTCCATTGGGGCGTTGTCCCAGCAATTTCCACGGCGGCTCATGCTCTGCTTGATCCGGTAACGCCACAGCATCTGGCGGAACTCGATGCTGGTGTAATGGCTGCCTTGGTCAGAATGAAACATCAGTTGCTGCGGGCAACCACGGGACTCAAAAGCCACGCGCAAAGCGCGCGTCGTAAGTTGTGAGTCTGGTCGATTGGACAACGCCCAGCCCACGATGCGGCGCGCATACAAATCCATCACCGCCGCCAGGTAGATCCAGCGATTGCCCGCCCAGATGTAGGTCACGTCGCCGCACCACACTTGGTTGGGCCCGCTCACTGTGAACTGCCGACCCAGCTCATTCGCCGCGATAGCGTTTTCACCATCAGCTCGCCGATAACGATGCTTACGCGATTGCGAACTGCACAACCGAGCCTCTTTCATCAGGCGTCCGGCAAGGAAACGACCCACAGCAACACCCTGTATTCGCAGCGCCGCTGACAATGTTCTCGCCCCAGCTGAGCCTCGACTTTGTAGATGAAGCTCAGTGGCCAGCTGACGCAGAGCAGCCCGCCGATGATCTATCCGACGGCGTCGCGTGCAGGCGTAGTAAACACTGCTGCGGTTTACGCCAAATACACGGCACAGCTCGGCTCGTGGATACCGCTCGCCCAATGCCTCGATCAGGCTTACTGATCGAGGGAGTCCGACATTAAGAGAGCGGTAGCCTTTTTTAGGATCTCTTTCTCCCGCTCCAAACGCCTAACCTGGGCCTCAAGGTCTTGTATGCGTTTCTGCTCGGGAGTCATGGCCTTGCTGCGCGGCGGGGTTGTGCCGCCACGCTCACTGCGCAGTTGCTCTACCCATCGACGTAATGCTACACCCATCGACTTGCAGGCCTCAGGAATGGAATACCCCTGATCCAACACCAAACCGGCTGCTTCGAGTTTGAAATCTGTACTGAATGATCTTCTGGTCACACAAACACCTCATGGCTGGGCGAAGCTTAACGCCCTATCGGGGTGTCCAGAATCATTGAGCCACAACAAGGCACATGGTGCTGGTACGAGACAAACTCTGTCTAGAGCAAGGCTGGAGTTGGTCGAAGCAGCTGAGTCACTCAATCATCCCGCGTCAGCACTTCCAGCAACTCAATCTCGAAGATCAGATTGGAGTGCGGTTTGATATGCGCGCCGAACTGGCGTTCGCCATAGCCCAGGTGGGACGGCACATAGAGCTTGCGCTTGCCACCGACGCGCATGCCCATCATGCCGATATCCCAGCCCTTAATCACCCGGCCTGTGCCGATCACGCACTGGAAGGCTTTGCCGCGATCATAGGATGAGTCGAACTTGCTGCCATCTTCTAGAAAACCATTGTATTGGGTAGTGATCAGCGCACCTTTGACCACTTCCTTGCCGTCACCCAACTGGATGTCTTCGATCTTCAATTCATCGCTCATGCTGTGCTGCTCTCTTGTCTGGTTCGCCCGCGGGGATGGCTGCCGCCTTCACAGCCGAGACAATCTGGCGGTCTGTCGAGTCACTTCTGCACAGGTTCCAATATAGCCAACAGTGCCGACAGGCCATCATCCAGCTGATTGCGGATTGCGACCGGCAAGGCCGCGAGGATGCGCGCCTCATTGTCGACATGGGCCTCCACCGCCTGATCGATCAGTTCCAGGCCTGCCGGGGTGAGTTGCACCAACAGACTGCGAGCATCGCTGGGGTTAGGGATGCGGCTGATCCTACCGGCGGCTTCCAGCTGCTGCAGCTGCCGGGTCATGGTGCCGGAGGTGATCATCAACGCCGAGAACAAGGCCGTGGGTGCTAAGCAGTAAGGCGCGCCACTGCGGCGCAAAGTCGCCAGTACATCGAATTCCCAGGCGCTCAAGCCGAAGCGCTCAAACACCGGCAGCAGCTCGCGGCGCAACAATGCCGAACAGCGGCCAATACGGCCGATCACCCCCATCGGGCTGACATCCAGATCCGGGCGCTCTTGGGCCCATTGCTGGAGGATGAGATCAACGGCATCGGCTGGGCGTGACGGGTGCATGGCGGACTCTCCAAAAATTATCTTGAATTCAAGACAAATTCGACTTAGGCTGAAATTATCTTGAATGCGAGACAATCTACAGGATAACCATCATGCTGCGTACCCCCTGGTTCAACACCTTGCTCACCGCCCTGGCTCCCTTGATCTGGGGATCCACCTATATCGTCACCACCGAGTGGTTGCCGCCTGATCGCCCCTTTGTCGCCGCAATGCTGCGAGCCCTGCCGGCCGGTCTGTTGCTGGTGCTGTGCTGCCGTCAGCTACCGGCGCGCAGTGACTGGGGCCGTATGCTGGTACTCGCCGCACTGAATATCGGCTGCTTTCAGGCCCTGCTATTCGTCGCGGCCTATCGCCTGCCCGGTGGCCTGGCGGCCGTGGTCGGGGCGGTGCAACCCCTGCTGCTGATGGGCCTGCTCTGGGGCCTGGAGGGTCGACGCCCGGCTCAGGTGACCATTGGTGCCAGCCTGCTGGGGGTTGCCGGCATGGCGGCACTGCTGCTGTCACCCGATTCGCGCTGGGACACCCTGGGGATTGTCGCGGCCTTCGCCGGTATGAGCTGCATGGCGCTAGGGACTTACCTGACCCGACGCTGGAAGAGCGACCTGGCTTTGCTGCCCTTTACCGGCTGGCAGCTGCTGCTGGGCGGGCTGATGCTGTTGCCGCTGGCCGTGCTGGTCGACCCGCCCTTGCAGAGCCTGAGCATCAGCCAGGGTCTGGCCTATGCCTACCTGTCGCTGTTCGGTGCACTACTGGCCTACGTGCTGTGGTTCCGCGGTATTGCCCGTCTGTCACCCGTGGCCGTTTCTTCACTAAGCCTGCTGAGCCCGGTGGTGGCCGTCTTGATCGGCTGGCTGCTACTGGATGAGCGCATCACCGGCGTGGCCCTGATCGGCCTGCTGACCGTACTGGGCAGCATCCTCGCAGTGCAGTGGACCAGCAACGCCACCAAGGCCTCGCGCCCGCCCAAAGATTCTTCCCTGAGCAACCCTGTATAACGGAGCCTGCCATGACCACCACTATCAAACACCTGATCGAATCCCGGGTATCCACCACACGTTATCAGGGCGGTCGCGAACTGCCCGAGCCCGTCATCCGCGAGTTGGTGCAACTGGCCACCCGCGCCCCCACGGCCTTCAACCTGCAGAACTGGAAATTTATCGCCGTACAGTCCGCAGCGGCCAAGGCGCGCCTGTACGAGCTGGCCTACCAGCAACGCCAGGTGCTGGATGCCTCGGTGACCTTTATAGTCTGCGGCACTCTAGAGGCCCACACTCACCTGGCCCAGCACCTTCAACCCTCGGTCGATGTCGGCATCCTGCCCGCCAGCGTCCAGCAGAGCTGGACGGACATGGTCAACCAGAGTCATGCCGACAACCCTCAGCTGCAGCGTGAAGAGGCGGTGCGCTCGGCGTCCCTGGCGGCCATGACCATGATACTGGCTGCGCAGGGCATGGGCCTGGCCAGTGGCGCCATGACCGGCTTCGATGCCGAAGGTGTGGCACAGGCCTTTGCGCTGGAAGCCCATGAACCGCCCATCCTGCTGGTTACCGTCGGCTATGCCGCCGAGGGCAACTGGCCGCAGAAAGTGCGCCGCCCCGTGCAGGAGGTGCTGGCCTTCGCCTAAGCCAGTTGAGGGCGCAGCACTACTACTCGTATTGCACCCGCGGCGGCAGCGCCCGCACATTGCTGGGGCGCTGGCTGAGAAAACGGGTGCAGCTGACGCGCAGAAACGAGGCGAAATTCACCACCTCACCGCGGTAGTCCATGACCTCGTCATACAGCTTGGTAATCAGCTGATTGGTGGTCATGCCATCGACTTCGGCGATTTCGCGCAGGATGTCCCAGAACTGGTTTTCCAGGCGCAGGGTGGTGACCACGCCACGGATGCGCAGCGAGCGGGCGCGGGACTCGTAGAGAATCGGATCGGCTTTGACATACAGCTCGCACATGACGGCTCACCTCCCTGAATGTTGGGGCCTGACAGGCCCCGGCAGTTTATAGCGTGATCTGCGTACCGAGCAGGCCGAGAAACGCCGCCAGCCAGTTGGGGTGCGCCGGCCAGGCCGGTGCAGTGACCAGATTGCCCTGCACATGGGCCTGGTCCACGGCGATATCGACATAGCGCCCGCCAGCCAGGCTCACTTCCGGGCCACAGGCCGGGTAGGCGCTGCACTCGCGGCCTTTGAGTACGCCCGCCGCAGCGAGTAATTGCGCGCCATGGCAGACCGCTGCAATCGGCTTGCCAGCCTTGTCGAAGGCCTGCACCAGCGCCAGCACCTGAGCGTTCAAGCGCAGGTACTCCGGGGCGCGGCCACCGGGAATCAACAGAGCGTCGTAGTTTTCGGCCTGGACCTGAGCGAAGTCGAAATTAAGAGCGAAGTTATGCCCCGGCTTCTCGCTGTAGGTCTGCTCACCTTCAAAATCGTGGATGGCGGTGCGTACGCTCTGCCCGGCGGTCTTGTCCGGGCATACCGCGTGCACCTGATGACCGACCATCAGCAATGCCTGAAACGGCACCATCACTTCGTAGTCTTCGACGTAGTCGCCGACCAGCATGAGGATCTTCTTCGCTGCCATGTGCCTGCTCCCTTCAATAAATTGAGAAGCACAGAGTGTTATCCCGATCCGCCCAGCGCGGGTAATAACCCGGTACTACAGAGCCAACGATAGATAGACGGTCAGCGAGGAATGGCGAAAGGCAGCAAGTAGGTTGGGTTGAGGAGCAAGGCGACGAAGCCCAACTAGGCATGCCACAGCTCGTTGGGCTTCGCTGCGCTCAACACCAACCTACCTGCGCGCGTCATGCATACCAAGGCTGTACATAGCCGAAGGAAAGCTGAGTTATTCCAGCACTTCCTCATCACGCAGCAGCACATAAGTGCAGCCAGTGTCGTCTTCCAGGTAGTCGTGCACATAGAACATCACGACTTCACCCAGGCCGGGCTGGGCGGCTACGTAGTCACCGATATCCACACTGAAATGGCCTTTGGAACCCGGCTTGGCTTCGCATTCGATACGCGCATTGACGAACAGCTCCGGCGCGCTGTCGCCGAAATAATCTTCACGTTCTGCCGCATCCCAGTCGGCCGGGGCTTCGAACGGGCCGCAGAACAGCACCTTGGCATCACCCAGATCCACTTCCTCGGCTTCCGGGTCCTGGTCATCCGCGCGATACACCGTGCAGCCCTGCGCGTCAGGGTTTTCCAGGATGGCCAGACGGGCCGCCAGTTGTTGCTCAGTATCCATAGGGGGCATAGCTATCTCCGAGCGTTTGGCGATTAAGGTCAGGGCTGATCAACTTGCCGTCCTTCGGCAAGTCAGGCTTAGCAGGCTATGAGCTGTGGTGGCTGCAGCGCAAGCGATGAAATGCATGCAACCACCTCACAACAGAATACTTCGCGACGTAGAGTCTGTTTACGATCTCGCGAGCTAGAGCCATGCAAGGCAAAAAGAGGCGAGGAAGCAGAGTGTACGAGCTGTACATGAGCATTCCGAGCCTGTTTTTAACGCAGCAGGGCCGACGCGCAGCAGATCGTAAACAGACTCTTAATTTAGCGTTAAGCCTGGCGGCAGAAACTCACACCCAAGTTCTCAGATGAGGTTCCGGTTATGGAGCTGCCTTGGGTGTATCAAAACACTGCACTTGCACAGATCGGCCGCGAGCAGCCGCTCAGCCTGTACCTGGCCAACCATGAAAGTCCACGCCGTGCGGGGATTGAAGCCTTTATCGGCGAGCGCTTCGCCGCTCAGCATCAGGCGCGTATCCGTCACTTTATGCCCTGCCTGCTCAGCCTGGAAGGTCGCGACGGGCAACTGCTCGGTGCGGTGGGCTTGCGCAGCGCCGCCAGTGGGCCGCTGTTTCTGGAACGCTACCTTGAGCACCCTGCAGAACAGGTGATTGCCGCTCAGAAGGTGGCCCATGCGCCGCAACGGGCGCAACTGATCGAGGTCGGCAACCTGGCTGCCGGCAGCCCGGGCGCTGCGCGTTTGCTGATCGTCGCCCTGACCGATCTGCTGGTGGCGCTGGGTTATCGCTGGGTGACCTTCACCGGCACCCTGGCTCTGCTCAACAGCTTCCAGCGCCTGGGCCTGACGCCCGTGCCGCTGGGCCCGGCCAACCCCGCATGCCTGGGTGATGAACAGGCGGACTGGGGCAGTTACTACGCCAACCAGCCGCAGGTCATGGCCGGCGACATCTACGCCGGTCACCAGCGCCTGCTGCAACTGGGAGCTTACCCGCGCCTAGCCCACCAAGCCTTCTATGCCCTGGAGGACATGCCCGATGTGGCCTGCCGCTGAATTACTCTTCAATCGCCTAGCAGCCCTTGGCGACGCCATCGCTTTGCGTGAAGGCGACAGGCAACTGAGTTACGCCCAGCTGCTCAGCGAGGTCGAACTGTGCAGCACACAACTGCTGGCACTTGGCGCGCGGCGGGTTGCCCTGGCCCTGGATAACGGCATCGACTGGGTGCTCTGGGACCTCGCCGTCCTGCATGCAGGGCTGGTCTGCGTGCCGCTACCCGGGTTCTTCTCCAGCAGCCAGCAGGCCCATGTGCTGGACAGCGCCGGCATCGACTGCCTGATCAGCGCCCAAGCCCATTCCGGATTTTTCCAGGCCGCGCCCGGCCTGTATCTGCGCTCTGTGGCACAGCCGCCGGCCGTGCATGCCGGCACCTGCAAGATCACCTACACCTCTGGCACCACCGGGCAACCCAAAGGCGTATGCCTGGATATCGCCACGCAACTGGCGGTGGCCCACAGCCTGGTGCAGGCCAGCGCCAGCTGCCGAGTCGAACGTCACCTCTGCGTGCTGCCGCTGGCCACCCTGCTGGAGAATATCGCCGGGATTTATGCGCCCTTGCTGGCCGGGGCGCGGATCGAGTTGATGCCGATGGCGCAAGTCGGCCTGCTGGGTGCCAGCCAATTTGACCTGCCACGCTTTCTGACGGCGCTGGGTCAGGCACAACCCAACAGTCTGATCCTGCTGCCGCAGCTCCTGCTGGCGCTGGTCAGCGCCGCCGAACGCGGCCTGCCCGTACCGGACTCACTGCGCTTTATTGCAGTCGGTGGTGGCCGCGTGGCCAGCCAGTTGCTGCAACGCGCCGACGCTCTGGGGCTGCCGGTATTCGAGGGCTACGGCCTGTCGGAGTGCGCCTCGGTGGTATGCCTGAACACCCCGGAAAACCGCCGCATCGGCACCGTCGGTCAGCCATTGCCACACCTGCAGTTACGCCTGGGCACAGACGGCGAGGTGCTGGTCAAAGGCCCACGCTTGCTCGGTTACCTGGGCGAACCATGCCCTGATGCAGAGTGGCTGGGCACTGGTGACCTGGGCCATTTCGACGGCCAGTTTCTGCTCCTGCACGGGCGCAAGAAACACCAGTTCATCACCGCCTTCGGTCGCAACGTCAACCCGGAATGGGTCGAAGCCGAGCTGGTGCAGCAACTGCCCATCGGCCAGGCCTGGCTGCACGGCGAGGCCCTGCCGGGCAACGTCGCCGTGCTGGTACCGCGCTTCGCCCATATCAGCGACCAGCAGCTGGCCGAGGCCGTCACCACCGCCAACCAGGCCCTGCCCGACTACGCCCGGGTGCACCACTGGCTGCGCGCCACAGACCCTTTCAGCACCAGCAATGAATTGGCCACCAGCAATGGCCGCCTGCGTCGCACAGCCCTGCTCAACCACTACCAGCATGCCATCGAGCAATTGATGGCCAGCGAATCCTGCTATGGAGATGCCTGATGAGTTTCTATGAATCCCTGCTTGAACAAACCAGCGCTGAACGCAATTACCTGCTTAGCGCACCGATCATTGCCCAGGCCATGGCTGGCAGCGTCAGCCTGAACAGCTACGTGGCTTTTCTGACTGAGGCCTATCACCACGTCAAACACACCGTACCGCTGCTGATGGCCTGTGGCGCGCGCCTGCCGGAACGGCTGGAATGGCTGCGCGAAGCCATCGCCGAATATATCGACGAGGAAAAGGGCCATCAGGAATGGGTGCTCAACGACATCGCCGCCTGCGGTGCCGATAAAGAAGCAGTGCGCCAGGGCACGCCCAAACTGCCCACCGAACTGATGGTCAGCTACGTCTACGACCGCATCGCGCGGCACAACCCGGTAAGTTTCTTCGGCATGGTCAATGTGCTGGAAGGCACCAGCATTGCCTTGGCCACCCAGGTGGCCGGGGTGATTCAGGACAAGCTGCAGCTGCCGAACAAGGCATTTAGCTACCTGAGCTCCCACGGCAGCCTGGATCTGGAACATATCGAGTTCTTCAAGAGACTGATGAACCAGCTCGACAACGACGATGACAAAGCGGCCGTGGTGCACACCGCCAAGGTGGTCTATCGCCTGTACGGCGACATGTTCCGCAGCCTGCCGCTGAGTGCCTGAGGACTAGCGATGAACATTCCTGAATGCCGCGCCGTGATCACCGGCGCCAGTGGCGGAATCGGCCAGGCACTGGTCGCCGCCCTGCTACTCGAAGGTGCCCAACTGCTGCTGGTCGGCCGCCAGCCGGAAACCCTGCAGGCATTGGCCAAGGCCCACACCGGGAAGGTCACAGTGGTGGCTGCCGATATCCGCCAGCGCAGCGGTCGTGAGGCGGTGGTCGCTGCCGCGCAACGTTTCGGCGGCATCAATACGCTGATCAATGCCGCCGGGGTCAATCACTTCGGCCTGCTCGAACAGCATGACGAAAGCGCCATCGCCGAGCTGATCGAACTCAACGTCACCGCCACCCTGCAGCTGACTCACCGTCTGTTACCGCTGCTGCAGCAACAAGGCCGGGCGCTGGTGGTCAACCTCGGTTCGACCTTCGGCTCCATCGGCTACCCCGGCTTCAGCGCCTATTGCGCCAGCAAGTTCGCCCTGCGCGGCTTCTCCGAAGCGCTGCGCCGCGAGCTGGCCGATACCCAGGTCAAGGTTCTCTACTTCGCCCCGCGCGCCACCCGCACCGGCATGAACGCCGCCAACGTGGTGGCCATGAATGACGAGCTGAACGTCGCCATGGATGACCCGCACAGCGTCGCCCAGCAACTGCTGGCCGCCATTCGCCGCGAGGAAGAAGAGCGCTACCTGGGCTGGCCGGAACGGCTCTTCGTACGTCTTAACAGCCTGCTGCCGCGCCTGGTCGACCAGGCCCTGCGCAAACAACTGCCAATCATCCAGCGCTTTGCCCGCAGCAAAGCCTAAGAGGAAAACCCCATGAAATTTATCCGTAGCGCCACCTGCGCCCTGCTCTGCCTCACCAGCCTGCCCAGCTTTGCCCTCAGCGAACAGGGCCAGGCGCAGCTGCAAAGCCTGCAAGACCGCTGGGCCGAGATCAACTATCAGCTGCCCAAGGAACAACGCGAAAAAGCCTTCGCCAGCCTCAGCGAGCAAGCGCAACACGCCGTCGCCGCCGAGCCGAACGCCGCCGAATTGCAGATCTGGAACGGCATCATCCTCAGCACCTATGCCGGCGCCAAGGGCGGCCTGGGGGCGCTGGGTCTGGTCAAGCAGGCCAAGGCCAGCCTGGAGCAGGGCCTGGCGCTAGACCCCAAGGCACTGTCCGGCTCGGCCTACACCAGCCTCGGCAGCCTGTATTACCAGGTGCCCGGCTGGCCGGTGGGCTTTGGCGATGACGAGAAAGCCGAAGCCCTGCTCAAACAGGCGCTGGCGATCAACCCGGATGGTATCGACCCCAACTACTTCTATGGTGACTACCTGGCCCGCGCCAAACGCTTCGAGGAAGCCCGCGCCGCACTGGAGAAAGCCCTGCAAGCACCGCCGCGGCCTGCTCGTCTGTCCGCAGACGCCGGCCGCAAAGAGGAAATCGCAGCATTGCTGGCCAAGGTCAAAGCCGAGCTGGACTAATCTCGCCTGCGCGAGCTTGAATAGGAAAAACCGGGAATTACTGCATGCGCATTCTGCTGGTCGAAGATGACAAGGCACTTGGCGAAGGTATTCGCACCGCCCTCAAACCCGAGGGTTACACCGTCGACTGGGTGCAGGATGGCAGCAGTGCGCTGCATGCCCTGAACAGCGAGAGTTTCGAGCTGACAATCCTCGATCTTGGCCTGCCGCGCATGGACGGCCTGCAGGTGCTCAAGCAGCTGCGCGCCGCCGCCAACCCGGTGCCGGTGCTGGTATTGACCGCCCGCGACTCCACCAGTGACCGCATCGCCGGGCTGGATGCCGGTGCCGACGATTACCTGGTCAAACCCTTCGATGTCGCCGAACTCAAGGCGCGCCTGCGTGCCCTGCTGCGGCGCAGTTTCAACCGTCCGCAACCGGCGCTGGAATACCGTGGCATCAGCCTTGACCCGGTCAGCCAGACCGTCAGCTATCAGGGCCAGCCGGTCAATCTGCCGCGCAAGGAGTTTCTCCTGCTGCACGAATTACTCGCCCAACCGGGCCGGGTGATGACCCGCGACAAGTTGCAACAGGCGCTCTATGGCTGGGATGAAGAGCTGGAAAGCAACGCCCTGGAAGTGCACGTGCACCACCTGCGCAAGAAGTTCTTTCCCGAGCTGATCCGCACCGTGCGCGGCGTCGGCTACCTGGTGGATAAATAACATGCCGAAGATGTTGCGCTCGATCCGCGCGCGTTTGCTGGTACTGCTGCTGTCCTTACTGAGCATCTCCCTGGGGCTGATCAGCCACAAGATCTACAGCGATGCCAGTCATGAAGTGGAAGAGCTGTTCGACGCCCAGCTGGCGCAGACCTCACGCATGCTCATGGGCCTGGTACGTCACGAGCTGTCGGCCGATTCGCGTCGCGATCTGCAGGCAGCACTGGACGAAGCCCTGCTGCTGAAAAACAGCCCACGCAACCTCGATGGCCTGCTCGGGCATAGCTACGAAAGCAAGCTGGCCTTCCAGATGCTTGATGACAACGGCGAGCTGGTATTCCAGTCCGCCAGTGCCCCCAAGGGCCTGCTGCTGGAGATGATCGCTCAGCTCGGCCTCAACCTGCCGGCCGGCGAGCAGCCGCGGAGTGAGCGCCTCAATCGCCTGGCCAAGTACCTCAGCGGCTACCACACCCTGACCCTCGGTGAGCACCGCTGGCGGGTATTCGTGTTGCACGACAACGTCGACCATCACTGGGTACTGGTGGGCGAGCGCGAAGACGTACGCGGCGAGCTGTCCGGCAAGATCGCCAGGCGCACCCTGCAACCACTGCTGATCGGCCTGCCACTACTGGCCCTGCTGCTCTGGCTGGCCGTGGGTTTTGGTCTGCGGCCATTGCAGCGCATGGCCGAATCGATCAAGGCACGCGCGCCGGACAACCTCGCACCACTGACCTTCGGCCTCCTGCCGCAGGAACTGGAGCCCATGGGCGCCTCGCTCAACCGCCTGTTGCTGCAGGTCAACCAGCTGCTGGATCAGGAAAAGCGCTTTATCGCCGATGCCGCCCATGAGCTGCGCACGCCGCTGGCGGTGCTGCGCATCCACGCCCAGAATGCCCTGGAAGCCCCGGAACCGCAGGACCGCAACGATGCCCTGCGTCAGCTCGGCAGCGGTGTCGAACGCGCCACCCGGGTAGTGGCGCAACTGCTGACCCTGGCGCGCCTGGATCCCAACGTGGTGCAACTGGCCATGGCCGAACTGGACCTGCTCGGGTTTGTGCGCAACGAGTTGGCAGAACTGATCCCGCTGGCCCTGGCGCGTCATCAGGAACTCGATCTGGATGCTCTGGAGCCAGCGGATTATCAGCTGATCGCCGATGGCCCGAGCCTCGGCACATTGCTGCAGAACCTGATCAGCAATGCCGTGCAATACACCCCAGACGGCGGCCGCATTCAAGTGCAGCTGGACGCCCAGGCAGACGCCATTACCCTGCGCGTGCAGGACAGCGGCCCGGGCGTGGATGAGGCGCAGCGGGAGAAACTCTTCGAGCGTTTCTATCGACTTGGCGACGGTCAGGGCGCGGGGCTGGGCCTGTCCATCGTGCTACGGGTGGTGGAACTGCACCGCGCCAGCATCAGCCTCGGTGACTCGCCCCTCGGTGGCCTGGAAGTCGTGGTGCGCCTGCCCAGACACTAGCGCGTACTACCCCGACGCAGGGCGCGCTCTTCGCGGCGCGCCTGTAGCTGCACTTCAGCCAACACCTCCTGCACATAGTCGATATGCCGGTTGGACAGCGCGCGGGCATCCTCGGCGCGGCCTTCGATAATCGCCTGATACAGGGCGCGGTGCTGTTCGATCAGCATGTCGCGGGTTTCATCGCGCTGGGCGTACATGCCGCCGATATTGGTCACCACGTTGCGCTTGAGCAGGTCGAACAGCCCGCGAATGGTGTGCAGCAATACGGCGTTGTGGCTGGCCTCGGCAATCGCCAGGTGGAAGTTGGCATCGGCGGCGCCCTCTTCGGCGCGGGTCACCTTGCCGCTGCGGCTGTAGCAATCCTGCAGCGCGGCAAAAGCCTCGGTCAGGCGCTGACGGTCCAGCTCGGTGGCACGCTGCGCGGCATAGAAGGCGCAGGAGCCTTCCAGGGTGTGGCGGAACTCCAGCAGGTCGCGCTGGGCTTCGGGGTTGCTTTCCAGCAGATGCAGCAGCGGGTCACTAAAGGTCGAGCCGAGGGTTTCCGCCACATAGTTGCCGCCACCATGCCGGCTGACCAGCAGGCCCTTGGCCGCCAGCTTCTGGATCGCCTCACGCAGCGACGGCCGCGAGACGCCGAATTGCTCGGCCAGCACACGCTCGGCGGGCAAGCGTTCGCCAGCCTTGAGCGTGCCTTCGAGGATCATGGTTTCCAGTTGACTGACGATATCGTCCGACAAACGGCGCTGCCGCACCGATCCCACTTCCATAGCCCGCACTCCACTGGTTTGACCACCTGCCATGGGCCTTTGCGGCCCGCTGCTGGCAAGCCTATCGCCGCCTCATCTGCCTAGCAAGGCGCACCCTTACGACCAAAGTCGTAAGGCAGCTAATTGACAGGTCTGAGGCCGCACTTTTACCCTGACCGCGCAGCCCTGTAAATTGGTATTACCAATTAACCAAACAAAACAATTCCAAGAATCCAACGAGGTCTCCCCATGCCGGCTCTATTGCTTATATCCGCCGCAACGCTGCATCCCGATGCACGCCCGCATTCACCCATGCGCATCGCGCAGCGTTAAGGAGAGACCAGCATGTCGACAGGTCTTCTTGCCCTACTGGCGTTTTCGCCCATCCTGCTGGCCGCCATTCTGCTGATCGGCCTGCGCTGGCCGGCCAAACATGCCATGCCCCTGGTCTACCTGCTCACCGCCGGCGTCGCGCTGTTTGCCTGGGACATGAGCTTCAACCGCGTACTCGCCTCCACTGTGCAAGGCTTGCTGATCACCCTCGGCCTGCTGTGGATCATCTTCGGCGCGATTCTGCTGCTCAACACCCTCAAGCACTCCGGCGGCATCACCGCAATTCGCGCAGGTTTTGCCACCATCAGCCCGGACCGGCGCATCCAAGCGATCATCATCGCCTGGCTGTTCGGCTGCTTTATCGAGGGTGCGTCCGGTTTCGGCACACCCGCCGCCATCGCCGCGCCGCTGCTGGTGGCCATCGGCTTCCCGGCCATGGCCGCAGTAATGCTCGGCATGCTGGTGCAAAGCACGCCGGTGTCCTTCGGCGCGGTGGGTACGCCGATCATCGTCGGGGTCAACACCGGCCTGGATTCGGCCAGCATAGGCGCGCAACTGGTTGAACAGGGTTCGTCCTGGGCGCAGTTTCTGCAGCTGATCACCAGCGAAGTGGCGATCATCCACGCCATTGTCGGCACCGTGATGCCGCTGCTGATGGTGCTGATGCTGACGCGTTTCTTCGGCACCGAAAAAAGCTGGAAAGCCGGTTTTGCCGTGCTGCCATTCGCCATCTTCGCCGGCCTGGCGTTCACCATCCCTTACGCCCTGACCGGCGTATTTCTCGGTCCGGAATTTCCGTCGCTGGGCGGCGGTTTGATTGGTCTGGCGATTGTCACCAGCGCCGCGCGCATGGGCTTTCTGCTGCCCAAGACCACCTGGGATTTCGCCCCGGCGGACAAATGGCCAGCCGAATGGCTGGGCACCGTAGAAATGAAGCTAGACCAACTCACCGCCAAGCCGATGAGCGCCCTGCGCGCCTGGCTGCCTTACGTACTTGTTGGCGTGCTGCTGGTGATCAGCCGGGTATTCCCCGAGGTGAGCGCCGCGCTAAAAGCGGTCATGCTGAACTTCCCAGATCTGCTCGGTGAAACCGGTATCGGCGCCAACTTCCAGCCGCTGTACTTGCCGGGCGGGATTCTGGTGACCGTGGTCATCGCCACCTTCTTCTTCCACGGCATGAAACTGCGCGAGCTGGGTACTGCGGTAAAAGAATCGTCCAGCGTGCTGCTCAGTGCCGGCTTTGTGCTGCTGTTTACCGTGCCGATGGTGCGCATCCTGATCAACTCCGGGGTCAACGCCGCCGAGCTGTCGAGCATGCCGATCCTGATGGCGCGCTGGGTAGCCGACAGCGTGGGCGGCATCTATCCGCTGCTGGCGCCGAGCGTCGGCGCGCTGGGGGCCTTTATCGCCGGCTCCAACACCGTCAGCAACATGATGTTTAGTCAGTTCCAGTTCGGCGTGGCCAGCAGCCTGGGGATCTCCAGTGCGCTGATCGTCGCGGTGCAGGCGATCGGCGCCGCTGCCGGCAATATGGTGGCGATCCACAACGTCGTCGCCGCTTCGGCCACCGTGGGCCTGCTGGGCCGTGAAGGCAGCATCCTGCGCAAGACCGTCTGGCCTACCCTGTACTACGTGCTGTTTACTGGCCTGATCGCGCTATTTGCCGTTTACGTGCTGGGCGTTAGCGACCCACTGATGGCGAGTTGATACACGCCTGCATGCGCGCCGCTCGGGCGGCGCGCATTGGCGTTTCGCTGCAAACCCTTTTTCCTGTTTGGGTGACTCCATGATCATTTCTGCCTCTACCGACTACCGCGCCGCTGCCCAACGTCGGCTGCCGCCGTTTCTGTTTCACTACATCGACGGCGGCGCCTACGCCGAGCACACCCTCAAGCGCAACGTCGCCGACCTGGCGGACATTGCTCTGCGCCAGCGTGTGCTACGCAATATGTCGGAACTGAGCCTGGAAACCCGCCTGTTCAATGAAACCCTGAGCATGCCGGTGGCCCTGGCCCCGGTCGGCCTGACCGGCATGTACGCCCGCCGCGGTGAAGTGCAAGCGGCCAAGGCGGCTGCCGCCAAGGGCATCCCCTTTACCCTGTCCACCGTGTCGGTGTGCCCGATCGAAGAAGTCGCGCCAGCCATCAACCGGCCGATGTGGTTTCAGCTCTATGTGCTGAAAGACCGCGGCTTTATGAAAAACGCCCTGGAGCGCGCCAAGGCTGCTGGCGTGACCACCCTGGTGTTTACCGTGGACATGCCCGTACCCGGCGCCCGCTACCGCGACGCCCACTCTGGCATGAGCGGCCCGAATGCCCCTGTGCGCCGAATGCTGCAAGCCATGATGCACCCGAGCTGGGCCTGGGATGTCGGTCTGCTCGGCAAGCCCCACGACCTGGGCAATATCTCCGCCTACCGGGGCAACCCCACGGGCCTGGCCGACTATATCGGCTGGCTGGGCAACAACTTCGACCCCTCGATTTGCTGGAAGGACCTGGAATGGATTCGTGAGTTCTGGGACGGCCCAATGGTCATCAAGGGCATTCTCGACCCGCAGGATGCCAAGGACGCGGTGAGCTTCGGCGCCGACGGCATAGTCGTGTCCAACCACGGCGGCCGCCAACTGGATGGAGTGATGTCCAGCGCCCGCGCCCTGCCAGCGATTGCCGATGCGGTGAAGGGCCAGCTGGCGATTCTCGCCGACTCCGGCATTCGCACCGGTCTGGACGTGGTGCGCATGATCGCCCTCGGCGCCGACACGGTGATGCTCGGCCGCGCCTTTATCTACGCCCTGGCCGCCGACGGCGGCGCGGGGGTAAGCAACCTGTTGGAGCTGATCGAGAAGGAAATGCGCGTGGCCATGGTGCTGACCGGGGCCAAGTCGATCAGCGAGATCACGGCCGATTCGCTGGTGCGCGAACTGCACCACGCCGCGTCCTGACGCTGCCCCTGACGCCGCACCGAACTATGGAGCCTGCATGAGCCTGCCTAGCGCCTTTCTCACCGCCGTCGAACGCCTGATCCCTGCGGATCGGCGTTTCGACGACCCGCTGTCGACCTTGGCCTTTGGCACCGATGCCAGCTTCTACCGGCTGATCCCCAAGCTGGTGGTGCGCGTCGAGGCGGAACTGGAGGTGGTCGATCTGCTTAAGCTGGCGAGCACGCATCAAGTGCCAGTGACCTTCCGCGCCGCCGGCACCAGCCTGTCCGGCCAGGCCATCAGCGACTCGCTGCTGATCGTGCTCGGCGATAACTGGAACGGCCGGGAAATCCGCGGCCAGGGCAGCCAGATCCGCCTGCAACCGGGGGTAATCGGTGCTCAAGCGAATGCCGTACTGGCGCCCTTTCAGCGCAAGATCGGTCCCGACCCGGCGTCGATCAACGCCTGCAAAATCGGCGGCATCGTCGCCAACAACGCCAGCGGCATGTGCTGCGGCACCGCGCAGAACAGCTACCACACACTGGCCGGCATCCGCCTGGTGCTGGCCGACGGCACGGTGCTGGACACCGAAGACCCGCTCAGCGTCACGCGCTTCTTTTCTACTCATGCTGACCTGCTCGCGCAGCTCAACGAGTTAGGCAAACAGACCCGCGCCAACAGCGCGCTGGCGGCGAAGATTCGCCACAAATACCGGCTGAAAAACACCACCGGCCTGTCGCTCAACGCCCTGGTGGATTTCGACCAGCCGCTGGATATCCTCAGCCACCTGCTGGTCGGCTCCGAAGGCACCCTGGGTTTTATCAGCGCGGTAACCTACAACACCGTGCCCGACCACCCGCACAAGGCCAGCGCCTTGCTGGTGTTCCCCGATGTGGAGAGCTGCTGCCGTGCGGTGACGCTGCTCAAGCAGCAGCCGGTGTCAGCCGTGGAATTACTCGACCGCCGCAGCCTGCGCTCGGTGCAGAACAAGCCTGGCATGCCGGAGTGGGTCAAGGGCCTGTCGGACAGCGCCTGCGCTCTGCTGATCGAATCCCGCGCTGCCAGCCAGAGCCTGTTGCACGAGCAGCTGCAACTGATCATGGCGTCCATCGCCGACTTCCCCCTGGAAAAGCAGGTGGACTTCAGCGCAGACCCGACCGTTTACAACCTGCTGTGGAAGATCCGCAAGGACACCTTCCCCGCCGTCGGCGCGGTGCGTCAGACCGGCACCACGGTGATTATCGAGGATGTCACCTTCCCCATCGAACAGCTCGCCGAGGGCGTCAATCGCCTGCTCGCGCTGTTCGATAAACACGGCTACGACGAAGCGATCATCTTCGGCCACGCCCTGGAGGGCAACCTGCACTTTGTCTTCACCCAGGGCTTTGACAGCGAGGCCGAAAAGACCCGCTACGAAGCCTTTATGCAGGACGTGGCGCAACTGGTTGCGGTGGAGTTCGGCGGCTCGCTCAAGGCCGAGCACGGTACCGGGCGCAATATGGCGCCCTTCGTCGAGCTGGAATGGGGCGCGGATGCCTACCAGCTGATGTGGCAAATCAAGCGCCTACTCGACCCCCAGGGCATTCTCAACCCGGATGTGATCCTCTCCGAGGATCGCGACATCCACCTGAAAAACCTCAAGCCGCTACCGGCCGCCGACGAGATCGTCGACAAGTGCATCGAGTGCGGTTTCTGCGAACCGGTCTGTCCGTCCAAGGGGCTGACCCTGAGCCCACGCCAGCGCATTGTGGTCTGGCGCGACATTCAGGCGAAAAAGCGCGCCGGCATCGATACCTTTGAGCTGGAAACGGCTTACCAGTACCAGGGCATCGACACCTGTGCCGCCACCGGCCTGTGCGCCCAGCGCTGCCCGGTGGGCATCAACACCGGCGACCTGGTGCGCCAGCTGCGCGCCCGCGACGCCAACAGCCCGCGCAGCGCCGATTGGCTAGCCAACAACTTCCGCCGCGCCCTGCAGGGCGCACGGCTGATGCTGCACGTGGCCAACGGCGCGCGCAGGGTCATGGGTGCCCCCCTGCTCAGTCGCACTTCGGCGGCACTGAGCAAGGCCAGCCAGGGTCGCGTACCGCAGTGGACGCCAGCGATGCCGCAAGCGGTACAGCGCCTGCAAGTGCCTGCCGTAATGGCGGATACCCGACCACGCGTGGTCTATCTGGCCGCCTGCGTATCCCGCGCCATGGGCCCGGCGGCAACCGATGCCGAGCAAATGCCGCTACTCGACAAGACCCGCGCGCTGCTGGAGAAAGGCGGCTTTCAGGTGGTGTTTCCGGATGAGCTGGACAACCTCTGCTGCGGCCAGCCGTTTGCCTCCAAGGGCTATGCCGAACAAGCCGAGCACAAGAAGCAGGAGCTGATCGACGCGCTGCTCAAGGCCAGCCGTGGCGGCCTCGACCCGATCTATTGCGACACCAGCCCCTGCACCCTGCGGCTGATGCAGGACGGTCTGGACAGCCGACTGAAACTGCACGACCCGGTGAAATTTATCCGCGAGCAGTTGCTCGACAGGTTGACGATTACTCCGCAGGACAAAGCGGTGGCCGTGCATGTCACCTGCAGCACCCAGCATCTGGGCGAGGCGCAGGGGCTGATTGATATCGTCCGTCGCTGCACTTCAGAAGTGGTCATCCCGGAAGGCATTCACTGTTGCGGCTTCGCAGGCGATAAGGGCTTCACCACGCCCGAGCTGAACGATCACGCCCTGCGCAGCCTGAAGTCAGCGGTGCAATATTGCGAAGAAGGCATCAGCACCAGCCGCACCTGCGAAATTGGTCTGAGCCAGCACGGCGGTATCGATTATCACGGGCTGGTCTATCTGCTGGACCGGGTCAGCCACGCAAGGTCTTGAGTGACCAACGGCCCGGTCGCCGTGTGAGGGCTTTCTATACTGAAAGCCCTACCTACATCGCTGGAGCCATGCCATGCGCCGTCTTGCCACTTTCCTTGCTACCGCACTCCTCAGCACTTCGCTCTGGGCCATGCACTGCCCGGCGGATATGGCCAAGATCGATGGCTTGCTGAAAACCGACCCGCCGAGCGATGCCGCCGTACTCGCGCAAGTGCAGCAGCTACGCGCCGAAGGCGAAGCCCTGCACAAGGCCGGTAACCACAGCGAATCGGTCAAGGTTCTGGGCGAAGCGCTGCAACTGCTCGAAGCCAGCGAATAGCCCAGACAGAGGCCGAGAAGGCGCTGGTTAAAGCGCCTGCCCTAACAGACTAAGCGCCACTCGGCGCACCTGAGCCAGATCAATCGGCTTGGCCAGGCAAGCCTGAGCGCCGCGCCGACGTGCTTCGGCAAACACCGCCTCATCTGCCGCCGCACTGATCACCAATACCGGCACCGCCTGCAACCGAGGGTTAAGGCGCATGGCATCCAGCACCTGCATGCCGTCGCCATCGGGTAGATCCAGATCAAGCAACAGCAGGGTCGGCGTACAGTGCTCCAGTTCAGCCAGCGCCCGCTGCACCGAACCTGCGCCACGCACCTCGGCAAACTCACGCAAGGCTTCCTGAACCACCTTGAGGCAGGCCGGGTGATCTTCCACACACAGCACCTCGGCCAGCTGCTTGGGCTGCGCCGACATGGACTGCACATCGGCAACAGCCGGTGCTGCCGGTGCCGCCGCGCCGGGCAGGTCAATCCAGAAACGGCTGCCCATACCGGCGCTGCTGCTAAAGCCTATTTCGCCCGCCATCAAGGTGGCCAGTTCACGACACAACACCAATCCAATACCGGTGCCAGGAATACTGGAATTCTCCCGACCCAGACGCTGGAACGGCTGGAACAGATTGGCCTGCTGCTCGGCCGTCATCCCCGCACCGTTGTCTTCGACCCACAAACGCACACAGTTCGAGCGCACCTCATAACCCATGCGAATCAGCCCCTGCGGACTGTTGTACTTGATCGCGTTGGACAGCAGGTTGAGCACCACCTGACGCACCCGGCGCACATCTGCCTGCACATAAAGACCGGCGTCGGCGTCAGCCAGTACCTGCAGCTGCAACTGACGCTGCTGCACTTCCGGCAGTACCAGCTCGGCGCAGCCATGCAGCAGCGCGCCGACTTCCACCGGTTGTAACTTGAGCTGCTGACGGCGGCTCTCGATGCTCGACAGGTCGAGAATATCGTCCACCAGCGAGGTCAGATGGCGACTGGCATTGACGATCTCGCGGGCGTAATCGGCCTCCAGCTTGGCCTCGGGCTTGTCCTGTGCCTCCATCTCGATCAACTGACCAAAGCCGTAGATCGCATTGAGCGGCGTGCGCAGCTCGTGGCTCATGCTCGACAGAAAGCGGCTCTTGGCCTGGCTTGCAGCCTGGGCATCCAGGCTGGCGCGGCGCAGGTCTTCCTGCACCTGCTTGAGCCGGGTGATATCCACATGGGTGCCGGCCACGCGCAGCGCGCGGCCCTCGCTATCACGCTCCAGCACCTTACCGCGACTGAGCAACCAGACGTAGTCACCCAGCGCATCGGCGTAGCGGTACTCCGCCTCGAAACGGTCCTCGCCACTGCTGGCGAACAGCTGACGCAAATGGCGAATGCGCTCCAGATCATTGGGATGCACGCGCTGGTTGAACTCACTGAAACTCATGTTCGCGTGAGTCAGCCCAAAGCGCCGGAGGAAGCGCTCACTGAGGGTGATGCTCATCGTCTCCGCGTCGACCTCCCAGAGGCTTTCCGTAGTGCTTTCCAGCACCAGCTGGAGAATTCGTTGCGCCGCCACACGCTGCGCTTCACTGGCCTGCAACTGCTCGCCGGTCTGCTGCACCGCCTCCGCCATGCTCACCAGCTCACGGATCTGGCTGCTCGGCGCAGTGGGCTGATAGTTGCCCTGACCCAGCTCGCGCATCATCCCGACAATCCCGTCAATCGGCCGTACCAGCTGCTCACTCAAGCGCCGCGAACGCAGCCACATCAGGGCAAAGAACAGCAGATAGAACAGTGCCAGACCAGCAATCAGCAGGTAACCGATATGCAGGTAGCGTTCGGCCAGGCGATTGGTCTCGCTGAAGATGTGCTCCTCATCCACCACCAGCAACAGTTGCCAGCCGGTCTGCGGAATCTCACTCCAGGCAATCAGCCGATTGCGACCGCCCAGCACCACTTCCTGCACATTGCTCTGCCCCGCCGCCATGGCCTGCAACAGCGGCTGCATCTCGGCACGCTTGCCCAGGCTGAAGTCTTCAGGCTTGAGCACCTCGCGGCGCACCGCCTCGGCATAGGAGTATTCGGTCAGCTCACGCAGGCCGAAATCCTCTTCGCCAGCACCCGGCAAGGCCATGATGTTGTGGTCGCGGCTGACCAGCATGGCATAGCCCTGCCAGGGCACATCCAGCTCGCCAATCTCACCGAGCATCTGCCCGACCGTAATATCCAGGCCCACCACACCTTCTAGGAAATCACCGC
This sequence comes from Pseudomonas sp. 8BK, assembly GCF_902506475.1. NCBI lineage: Bacteria > Pseudomonadati > Pseudomonadota > Gammaproteobacteria > Pseudomonadales > Pseudomonadaceae > Pseudomonas > Pseudomonas sp. 8BK. Next base: position 4,038,718 of record NZ_LR733252.1, read on the forward strand.
GATACACCGGCGCCACTGCCGACATCATCCAGCCCATACCTGCCGGATCAAGGTAGACATCGGTCCAGGCCACCTTGCGCTCAGGGTTGTGCTTGGCATCCGCCAGGTAATAGAAGTTGTAATCGGGTATCACCATGTCATGGGGATACTGCTCGGGGGTCATAAAGAAGGGGTAGATGCGGTTGTAACTGTCCCAGGTATTGAAATAGGCCGCCGCCACGCGCGGGTTGGCGGCCTGGATCGAACGCATCAAAGGATCGAGCTGCGACAGACGCAGGGCCTTGGCGTGATCCTGCTGGGCTAACGGCGTGCTGTTGGCATAAAAGGACGCCGCCCGGCCATCATCGCTGCGGCTGTAGAACACGCCGTCTTCAGTCAGCGCATGGCGCTGGCGCTCTAGCGCGTCGGGCTCAAACCTATGGTTATCCAGAGCATTGAGCGCAGCATCACGGAAGATCTGTACCTGCACCTCCACCGATCGCAGGCGGCCATCAATCACCTGACCTTCACGCGCCACCGCCGCAGACAGATCATCCAGCGCGCTCTGCTGCAAATGCTCGATCTGCGCATCGCGAATCGCCGCGTTGCTCAGCAGGTACACCGTGATCAACACAGACTCGACCAGAATCAGCGGAATCAGGGCACTCTGCACAAAAGCGCGCCAGATCCACTGACGCAAAGGGTAACGCGACGCGCGCGGCATACGATGGTCTCATCCAGAAGACATAGCGAATGTGCAGGATGCAATCATAGCCGGCAAGCTCAATCAGCGTCCGCCAGGCAATTGTCGGGTCGACGCTGTGGAACCTTTGGCGTAAACTCGCGTCCCAGTACCAGCAGCAAAAGCTTTGGGGCCGATTAGGATTCGACGCCGGTAGCGAAGCTCTAGGTGCATGCCGACTTGGTAACAGAAGTCGTAAATCCACTGTTGCAACTTTCTATAGTTGCCAATGACGAAAACTACGAGGGCTACGCTCTCGCTGCGTAAGCGGCGCGACTAGTCCTTCTGGTAGCTTCGGCTCCAGCGATCACTAGGGGATGCCTGTAAACCTGAAGTGATTGTCATGCAGAACAGGATCGCCGCGTAGTACGTTGTGGACAAAGCGGCTAAAACTTACACAACTCGTCCAAAGCACCCTGCCCGTCGGGCGGCTGCGGATTAACTCAATAGACACGGCTAAGCATGTAGTACCGAAAGTGGAGAACTGGCGGACGGGGGTTCAAATCCCCCCGGCTCCACCAAATAGCAGCACTTAAAGCCCTGATTTTCCTCGGAATTTCGGGGCTTTTTGCTTTCGACACTTGTCGACTGTCCCGAAAGTGTCACACCTGCCAGAACGGAAGCGGCAACATGACGGAACACCCAACCTATGTGGTTACTCACGACAATGGCGACCCTCGCGAGCCTGAATACAGAGATGGGCTACTCCTGTCCTGGGCCACTTACCGGGAGGGCAAAATCTATCTGAACTTCAGGGTTATCGGCTCTCGCCTACCTGACTCACAAATAGTCAGATGGCATCTAGAGGCACCAGCCAACACGAGGATAATTCTCGGTAAGCGCTGGACAGATCGGTCGATGATTTTCGAGCGCGTCATCCAATACATGAGTGACGTACCCCAGCCACATCACTGGCAATCGAAAAAGGAGAGCTATGGCCGGCTATCAGTTGACGAGTCGAAAATTAGAGGCTGGTTTCCAACAAAGCTAGAAGAACTTGATAGCTGGCTAAAGCCCATACAGCGGTTCGTCCCAGCGCGTAACATATGGGTCGTATGGGTATTTGGCGTGGGGCTAGCCCTCGCCGCTACAGAGAGTAGTTTTGCTTGGATGCCATCTACTTCAAGGTCAATCGCCCTATTGACCACAGGACTTTTGACTACTTTCCTGCTTCTTAGAGACGTCAGGAATTGCTATAAAATCATGAAGATGACTTGGCGGCTAAGCGCATTCACTACTAAACGCCCTATCGACCCACATAGGGAAGCTATCAAATCGCTTATTAGGATGTACCGTTTGAGGTACCCGATAACCGCCATTGGCGCGGCCCTATTCGTCTACCTCGGATTCCAATGAGTTACGTCCAAATCCTATCCCAACCAACGGGCTGAGCCTCACCGCCTCCGCCAGATGCTCTGGAGCCAGATGCGAATAGCGCATGGTCATAGCCAAGCTGGAGTGACCCAGGATCTTTTGAAGGGTCAGGATGTTGCCGCCCTTCTGTATGAAGTGGCTGGCGAAGGTGTGGCGTAGCGCGTGGCTGGCCTGGCCTTTCGGTAGCTGGATTCCTGATCGAACCAGGGCACGACGAAACGAGCTGATTGAGCCAGTGAACGGGCCATAACGCTTCCAGTGTTCCCTTATGAATGTCTCCAGGGCCGGATCAATTGGCACCGTGCGGACGCGGCTGGATTTGGTCTTGCTGTAAGTCACCGAACCATTACGCAACCGAGCCGGGATTAAACCTTCTGCCTCAGACCAACGCGCTCCAGTTGCCAGGCAAAGCAGGGTGATCGGTTCGACATGCGGGTTGTCCGAGTGCTTGCGGATGGCATCGAGCAGAATGGTTACCTGATCATCTGTGAGCCAGGACAATTCACGCTCATCAATGCGGAATGGCTTCACCAGCTCCAATGGGTTGGCGTAATCGATCTGGCCAAGACAGCGAAGCTCATTGAACACAGCACGCAGGTAGCCCAACTCATTGTTGAGGGTCTTAGGACTGGTGCCGTTTTCAGAGCGTATACGCCGATCATGGGCGTAAACCGAAGCATCAAGCTTGACAGCTACCGGGTTACGGAGCCGAACGCACATAGCATCGAGCCTGGTCTTTCGACGTAGACCATCCTTGAGCATGTGACCGTGAAGGTCATACCAGAGCGTCACAAGTTCCGAGAGTTTGCGACGATCTGATGCCTTGGGGTTCCAGCCGGCATCCTTGGCTTTGTTGGCCAGAATGAAGGTCTCATAACGCTGGGCTTCACCCTTGGTATCAAAGAGCTTGCGGAAGCGTTGACCACGGATCGGCTGAACATCTGCCAGCCAACGGCCATCATCACGCCGTTTAACACTCATACCGCCCTGCCCCATCTAACCTGGCGTTCCTCAAGCAGGTTTTTGATGTGCCGGAACAGGTCCCGCTCACTCATTTCTTTTGCCGCGTAGTGATCCCGTATAACGGGCCAACAGTCCCACTGTTTTAGGGTGAAGAAAGCCTTTTTTGCGCCCACTCGCTCCCTTGCAAGCAGGCTTACGAAGTTTCCCAGGAACAGTTCCACGTTCTTGCCAGAGAAGCCCCGCGAAGTCTTGTAGTAGCGCTTGTATTCGGTGTCATCAAGCAGGGAATCGACAGGCAGGTCTACCCGAACGTCATCGCGTATAAGCGTCCAGATGGGGGCAAAGTAGCCCGGTCGGCTCAACAGCTTGAATTGCCCCAGCCCATAGCGCCACAGGCCGTCCAGATGCCCGGCAAAGGCTGCAAACGAGCGGGTTTCGATCATCTGCCCGGTTTTCACATCCAGGGAACCGCTGGCGAACTGTTGGATGATCGAGTGGTGATAACGCAGCTCTACACGCCATACGGTTTGCTCGGGGTTGTAGTTGTCTGGGTCGGCAGCATCGAAGCTGTCACGGCGCTTCCAGACGCTTTCCCAGTAGTCGAGCTTGTCGGCCACCTTGGCCTGTTCGGTCTTGTTGTAGATACACAGCTGGATGCCACTGGCAGAGCCAAACATCGAGGTTTCACCGCGGCCGTACACGCTGGATTTAGACGCCCAGTTGATTTCGTTTATGCCCGATATGTCGCGGTGCGTTCTGGCTTTGCAGTGCATACGCGCAACCAGGTCATCTGGAGGCGTCCAGCCTTGAAGGTCGAGAGCCAGGTGAACAGCACACTGGTTAATTTCCAGATGGGTCATCACCTGTGATGCATAGAAATCTAAGCGATCCTGCAGGCGCTCAGGCGAAAGGCTGTCGATTGCATGAGGTGACACTTCGATTTTCAGATGCGGGCCGATGCAGTCCAGCTTGGCGTTGAAGTTCTTCACCAGAAGGATGATTCCCAGGTCTGCATTCTGCAGCTTGTACTGATACCCGGAGTCGCGCCCTACCCGGCCCGAGTGCCAACGCTGACCGGCAAAATCAACCATGCTGCCTGGGTTTTCAAACAGCGCCATGACTTCCGGGCGTACCAGGCCTTTGTACAGCTGGCGCACGGTATCGACGCCGCAACGGAGCAGGCGAACGCCTGACAGGTCGGTGAACGTAACGTTGCCAGGATCAACAAACAGACGTCCGTGTTTGTCATCCTCTGCAGTCAGAAGATTCAAACGCTGATGATCTTTTACCATTGTCATTTCTTCACCTAATGCCAGTTATTGCGGAAGTTCTAAAGTCGTTATCTGACGTGTTACAGGGACGTCAGCCCGCGCTTTTTGCGCAGCGCTCGTCCCTCGCGCATACGCAAAAAAGCGCAAGGCGCGCGCGTCGCTCGCGCCTTCGCTCTGAACCGAGCCACTCCGGCGCTCACGAGCGCGCGCCAGGCTTTTTTCACAGCTCTGCAGGTTGGGTCTTTGCACTGTGGGCTGTTGATCTACTAGATGCTGACAGGTGGGTTCCTGGGCGATGGCCAGGACGGGGCGTGAGTCGTTGGGCGGACGACTGGCGACCCAGCTGCACCAGGCTGTGAGCAGAATCAGTAACAGGAGAGTTTGCAGGTGGGGGCGCTCAGCACTTCGCGGGGCGGCTGGGGGCGCGGTATGGCCGAAGGTGAAGCACACCAAGGGCGCTGCCCTTGTCATCCCGCTCTTGCCGCCGAGGGCTCGGGAGCATGGGGTGGAGAAGCTACCCCATACTCCCGCTGATAGGCTGTTCATAGGCACACCGCGTCAAGGGTGCGCTGCGCCCGTGCTTCCGTTCGCCGGAACGGTGGAGCTGTTCCGACGAGCCGGGAGCGCGGCCCTTGACCCTGCCTGGTTAGGGTGGGCAATACGGCCCAGTACGTTGCCGGAACCATGCCGGTCGCGGTGCCGTATTACCCGAATGGTGCGGATGTCTGCGAAGTACATTTCATCGGGGCTGGGGCGCGCGTTGGCGAAGTTGACCACCATGAAATAAGCCTGGTTACAGTACCCCTCAATCGGCAGCACTACACCGACGATATGTACGCAGTACCAGACCGTTTCCGGCTCATCTTCCCAGTACATTTCCATCAGGACGGTCTTATCGAGATAAGACGCCGCCGTAGCTACGTCGACAGCTGGGTAGAGGCTAGACATGGCTGTAGTCCCCCTCTTGGAAGGTGGTCTTACCCTTGAGCAGGTCGTCACGCAGGCGGGCCAGATTGACCATGCGGAAGTCGGCTAGCCGCATGCTCGGGACGGTGCCGTTGTCCACCCAGTCGATAGCCTCTTCGATGGATATGCCGCTCATCTCGGCGAAGGTCTTCACGCTGCACAGGTCTAGGCTGTCGTCACTGATCATGAGGTTTCTCCTGCAGGGGCTGTTCCTTGGCAAAGCTGGCTTCCAAGCGCACGACCATTTCGGCGTTCATAGAGCGGCGGGTAGCCTGGGCGGCTTGTTCGATCTGGAGGCGCAGTGCGGGAGGCACACGCAGCTTGAATTGCGGATCTGTTCGGCTCATGTGCCTTACTCCTCATCAAGCAGCTGTTGCACCAGCCGCACGACGTTAACCATGGTGCGTTTGCCCACCTTCTTCGAAGGCAGGTAGCCGCGTTCCACCCAGGTGCGGACAACAATTGGCTCATCGCCCATGCCGATCCACTCGGCGAACTTTGGCCAGGGCATCAGAGGTGGCGCACCGTGCAGCTTTTGAGGGTCAAGTCCTTCCGTATCCATAAGCTTTAATCCACTATATTCAGCATTAATCCGAGAATCAGTCGGAGCAATATTTTCTCTCGGGGCAAATATATCCCCACAGCGATCCACAGGGCAACAGTTGCCCCCGAACAAAGTGAAATTGTTTTCTATATGACAAGCTCAGCCGATAGAGCACGCTTATTGATTAAGAAGCTGGGGCCGAAGAAAGCCAGCGAAATGGGGAATGGCGATCACGATCGCTGGAAGAGCGTGAGTAAAGGCGCGGTAAGGGTCAGCACGGATGAGATAGATGTGCTGGTTAAGGTCTACCCGCAATACGCACTGTGGCTATCAAGCGGTCAGATCGCCCCAGAAATCGGGCAAACCAGCCCTGACTACGACGAAGCCAACCGAAACTTGAGCCAACCCAACGCGGGATAGCGATCACCCAGGAAGTGACTAGACGCTGGTATGCCCGAGCACATGGAGCCAAGTGCGATTAGAAATGATCGGAAGGTAACGCCGCGCTCACCGGTAAATTTGGAACGCAGCAGAAAACTTATCCGAGTGCAGCGCTTTGTTATGCGCTTTTTTAGTGAAACTTTGACTCAAGCAGTGTTAGCTGTTCTTGTTTTGCAGCCTCAGGAAACTCATATAGCTTTGTATCAATTGTTGTAACTATTGCTTCCATCATTGGATTTCTATTTTTCTCACTACCGCCAACATGATAAAAGTGCTCCCTGGTGAGAATATTAAACTTATTCCAATGGGATTCTATATATTCATTCTTTCTATAATCATTGTGATGCCATGTCGATAGTATAAAGTCACAACGTGCTTTAGAAAGCTCTTCAAAAAGAGAGACTTCGTGTGACTCATCCCAAGAATTAAAATAGTCTACATGTCGATCTATATACGGAGGATCGCAATAGATGATATCGCCAACATTTGCCTCTAAAATAGTCTGATCAAAAGATTGGCACTTGAAATCAAAATCTTTAGCAGCGATTACTTTGCCAACACTTGACACTTGATTTACAATTTTAGTGACATATGCTTGAGCAAAACGGTTTGGCTTTTTACAGAATGGAATATTAAAACCTCCTTTCCGGTTAAATCTAATCATCCCATTAAAGCCTGATCGATTTACAAAAAGGAAATCTAAAGGGTTGTGGCTTTCATTAAATCGTTCCCTAACGCTGTAATAATGCTCATCCCCCTTCTCTAGAAGCAATGCACCCTCTTTAACTAGATAGCTTCTGACTATTTCAGGTGTAATTTCTCCTGACTTAATAGCAGAATAGAAATTAATTAGGTGAGGATTTGTATCGCACATCAAAGCTTTATCTGGCGCCACATTGAAAGCAACTACGCCTGTCCCCATAAAGGGCTCAATCCACCGCCCCCTAAATTCTTCTGAAACTAGACTTTTGATCCAAGGAACTAACTTTGTCTTAATTCCTTGCGATTTAATAGGTGGCACCGAAACCTTCATTACTTAACCTTCTTAGGTGTGCCATTGTGTTTTGGCACGATTAAAGATGCATCGCCTTTTCTGTATGCGACATACTCTTTGAGACTTGTGATTTTCTTAGTCCCGCCTTTACCATCAGGAACCGTTATCTTTTTGTAGTTCATCCAATAATCATCAAACCACTGTTCTCCGAGCTTGGAGAACATTCCTTTCCCTTCGAAAATATCAGCAATATTGTTTATACTGCCAATATTTGCTGTGTTTCCACTCCCACTCTTGTCGCTGGCTATTCGCCACTTCTCAGCGACGAAAAAGCTGAAGTTGCCTACCACTGACGTAATAGACGCTAGTGAGTCAACATTGTGTATTTTAGTCTCATCTATATCACGAGAATCAACTCTGTCATATATGATCCCTAAGCAGTAGTGCCCAGAATAGGTCCCATAGGGGAACTGGATGTTTTTTGTGCTAGCCCTATCCTCAAAATATTTACCATGAGACCCCAATGTAAATCCATTACATAAATGTGGCTTGCTTGGCAGACGATATGACGTTTTAAAATCGACTGCGAACCTGACAGAATCATTCTCATTATCAACGAATGATATATCTGGATAGTAGTTCTGATGATCTGCGAGGACTATTTTGTAGCCATGTTTCTCTGAAAGTTCCAAGAGCTTTGGAAAGATATGTATCTCAAGTATTTTTGAAATAATTTTAGTATCCGAGGAAATAGTGTAGACATTCTTATATATGTCTATAAATCCTTTTATTGTCCATTGCCCATCTTCGCTGCTTATATAACCTTGCAAGGTAGTTACAAATTCTTTTAATGCTTTTTCAAAGTCTGACTTCTTACTCACGCAACGATCCTTAAAATTAAAATTATGACGATTCTACTACAAATACGGACACCGCTGGTTGACGCATAACGTTTGGTTAAGGGGCGGGCTTTAGCCCGTCCCAGTGAGCGAAGCGAACGGTTTGAACCATTTGTTAGGCATTTGGCACAAATTTTTGCCATTTGTATTGCCTAACCAAACCTGCCTTTTTTGTTTCAAAGACACGTATGTCATTTACAACCACGTGTTTGAGAAGCCATCCCACGTCCTTTGCTGCTGCCTCAAATGCTTGCGCGTCACTTAGGTTGCTGTGCTTCTCATAGAGCGGCATGAGTGGGGTACCGGACCAATGGGTGTTGTCTCCTCCTACTAGATCGCGCAACGCGAACCACTCATCTGGCCGGTTTTTACACCAGCAATAGACGGCACCCTGCAAGAAAGAAAGTGCCGTTACGCGCTCTATTTCGGAGAGCCCACTTACGGCGTAAAGAGTATTTTCCTTGGTTAGTGACATACATTTCCTTTAGTGCCTAACTATTAATTAGACGACATTGCTGTCGCATACCACACTTGGAAGTGTCTGATAAGGTCCGTGTCATGCTGTAATCCCTATATTTACAAAGATGCACGAATGAAGAACGCGAATCAGATAGGCGAAGAAGCAACACGAAAGGCGACACGTACCAAACCAGCCAAGGCATCGTAATGGCTAGACGCTACTGATCGGCCTCAGAACTGTCTAGCTACCGTGTCGAAAAAGTGTCGAAATTACAGCGAAGAAATGCGGATCAAAGCAGGTATGAGTCAGCTAGAGCCCAGGAATAGCAAGGCTTTGCGGGATAACGCAGGCAGAAAAAGAGGGTTCGATTACCTCGGCGAAAATGAGGGAGTCCCAAAAGTGTCACAGTCACTGCAAGGCAAAGCCGACCAATGCGGGATAGCGCAATTCGTAACCCTCTGATCTACTTGGTTTAGCGGACTACAGCGGCGTATTGCGTGGTGTTTGGAATGGGTTCAAATCCCCCCGGCCCACCAAATAAACATCTAAAGACGTCCACGGACGTCTTTTTTTGTGCCTGAACTTCTGTAAGTTCGGTGCATCAGCGCCCTACCTTCGCGCCTGTTGTTTGTTAGACGCAGGTATCTGTATGCCAACCGCAACCGGCACGCCCATGCAGTCGCAGCTCGATCCGCGCTTCTACTACCTGGCGAATTTTCGTCAGGCCCTCACCTGGCTGCAGGAGCGCTATGCCGATCTGTTGAGTGAAGCCGAGCATGAATTTGTTCGGCAGTTCTTCGCCATGGAAACGCCCGCACAGGCCCTACTGGTGCGCATGATCATGCGCAAGGGCAGCCACTTTCGCCTGAGCAAGTTGAGCTACGAGGAAATCGGTTGTGCTCGTCTGGCGTCAACGTCGCTGCTTGAGGCGGGCTGGGTGCGGCATGACGCCGAACTCTCCCTGGAGGAATTGTTCAAGCTGCTACGCAAGGATGAAGTGCTCCAGCACCTGGCAGGTTCTACCGCCAGAAAGTCGCAGAACAAAGGCGAACTGCTGGCACAACTGACCGAGACGTCCCAGGAGCCGCGCGCCTTTGCGGCCTGGTGCCCTGCAAGTGAGGAGCAGATTGTCTCCTTGACCATTGATGCGCTATGCGAGCGTCTGCGCCTGATGTTCTTCGGCAATCTACGCCAGGACTGGTCCGAGTTCGTTCTCGCCGAGCTCGGTATCTTTCGCTATGAGCGGGTAGAGCTGACGCCCGACTCGCGGGCCTTCCGCCACCGTGCGGATGTGGACTGCTACCTGCATCTGCAGCGTAGCCGTGAACAGTTCGAGGCCGGCGAGCCACTTGCCAGTGTGCTGCAGCAGATCAGCGCAGTCGACTGCGATACACCCTTCCTGGCTGCGCGACGTAACAAGCTGTTATTCCGCATGGGCCAGCAGCTGGAGCGTGAAGCTGACCTGGAGGGTGCGCTGGCTTTCTACACGGACTGCCGTTATGTCGGCGCTCGCCTGCGGCAGATCCGCGTACTGGAGCGCCTGGGCCGCGCAGAAAACGCTTATGAACTGACGCTGCAGGCCATCCAGGCACCGGAAAATGATGCCGAAGCTCAGGCCGTGGAACGCGCGTTAACGCGACTGGCCCGTCAACTTGGGCAACCGCAGCCTGGTAAAGCCAAGCCAATAGCGCCGGCGCGGATTGATCTATGCCTGCCACGTCCCGAGGCGCAGAGTGTCGAGTTCGCCGTCAAAGCCCATCTGCATGAACCGGACGCCCCGGTGCATTACGTCGAGAACAGCCTGATCTGCAGCCTGTTCGGCCTGCTCTGTTGGCAGGCCATCTTCGCGCCAGTGCCAGGGGCGTTCTTCCACCCGTTTCACACCGCCCCGGTTGATCTGTTCAGTGCCGACTTCCATACCCAGCGCAAAGAGTTGTTTGCCAACTGCCTGGCCCACCTCGACTCGGATGCATACAAGCAGGTGATCCGTGACAACTACGCGGCTAAATTCGGCATCCAGTCGCCGTTCGTATTCTGGGCCGCGCTGGACGAAACCTTGCTGGAGCAAGCGCTCGACTGCCTACCCGCCGCACACCTGCGGGCCTGGTTCAAACGCCTGCTGCTGGACATCAAAGCCAACCGCACCGGCATGCCGGACCTGATCCAGTTCTGGCCGGCCGAGCGGCGCTACCGCATGATTGAAGTAAAAGGCCCCGGCGACCGCCTGCAGGACAATCAGCGGCGCTGGCTGGCCTTCTGCGCCGAACACGGCATGCCGGTGGACGTCTGCTACGTGCAATGGGTAGACGCATGAACTATCAGGTCGCGGTGCGCGCGCTGTGCGAGTTCACCGCCAAGGTCGGCGACCTCGACTTGCGCTTTACCCCCTCGCCCACCGCTCAGGAAGGCATGACCGGCCACGCCATCGTGGTCGCCAGACGCGGCCCGACTTACTGCGCCGAATTGCCATTGAGTGGCGTATACCAGGGCCTGCAGGTACGCGGCCGCGCGGACGGTTACGCCCTGGATGAAAACCTGCTGGAGGAGATCAAGACGCACCGGGGCGATATCAGCCGTATCCCGGAAAACCATCGCCTGCTGCATTGGGCCCAGGCCAAAGTCTACGGCTGGCTGCTCTGCCAGGCGCGCGACATGCCAGAGATCAATCTGGCGGTGGTCTACTTCAACGTCATCACCCAGCATGAAACGGCCTTCCACCTGACCGCCACAGCGGATGAGCTGCGTGAGTTTTTCGAGCAGCAATGCAGCCGCTATATCCGCTGGGCCGAGTACGAGCGTGAGCACCGTCGTCAGCGCGATGAGGCACTGGTGCGCCTGCGCTTTCCGCATGCCGAGTTTCGCAGCGGTCAACGCCAGCTGGCCAACCAGGTCTACCGCGCGGCGCGTGACGGTCACTGCCTGATGGCCCAGGCCACCACGGGCATTGGTAAAACCCTCGGCACCCTGTTTCCGCAGCTCAAGGCCTTTCCCGAGCAGCAGCTGGATCGGTTGTTTTTTCTTACCGCAAAAACACCCGGCCGGCGCCTGGCGCTGGATGCGCTGGCCACCCTGCGCAGCCAGGAAGAAGCGATGCCACTACGGGTGCTGGAGCATGTAGCGCGCGACAAGGCCTGCGAACACCCTGACAAAGCCTGCCATGGCGATTCCTGCCCGCTGGCCAAAGGCTTTTACGACCGCTTACCCGCCGCCCGCCAGGCCGCACTCGAAGGCCAATGGCTGAGCCACGACAGCGTACGCGCCACCGCCGTGGCGCATCATGTCTGTCCTTATTACCTGAGCCAGGAGCTGTGCCGCTGGGCCGATGTGGTGGTCTGCGATTACAACTATTACTTCGACATGGGCGGCCTGCTGTATGGCCTCACGCTGCTCAATGAATGGCGCATCACCCTGCTGGTGGACGAAGCGCACAACCTGATCGAGCGGGCGCGCGGCATGTACACCGCCGAGCTCAATCAACAGCGTTTCGAAGCGGTACGGCGCATCGCGCCGAATGTGATGAAGGCCCCGCTGGAGCGTATCAGCCGGCACTGGCGACAGCTGGAACGCGATCAGGAAGTGGCGTATCAGGTGTACCCCACCACGCCGGACCTGTTCGTCATGGCCCTGCAAAAGGCGGTCAGCACACTCACCGATCACCTCAGCGAACAGCCGGCGGGCAATGCCACCGAGCTGCTGCACTTCTACCTGGATGCCATGCTGTTCTGCCGCCTGGCCGAGGCCTTTGGCGCCCACTCGCTGTTCGATATCAGCCGCGACGAGGGCAGCGGTCAGCCGGTGTCCACCCTGTGCATCCGCAATATCGTGCCTGCGCCGTTTCTTGCCCCGCGCTTCGACGAGGCGCACAGCTGCACGCTGTTCTCCGCCACCCTGAGCCCGGCGAACTATTACGCCGACCTGCTCGGCCTGCCGGAGGAAACACCCTGGATCGACGTGGAGTCGCCGTTCAGCGCCGAGCAGCTGCAGGTCCAGGCCGTCAGCAACCTGTCCACCCGCTACGCCCATCGCGACTTCTCGCTGGCCCCCATCGCCGCCCTGATTGCCCGCCAGTACAAGGAGAAACCGGGTAACTACCTGGCCTTCTTCAGCAGTTACACCTACCTGCAGGCCGTGCTGCAGGAGCTGCAGATGGCGCACCCGCAGATCCCGACCTGGCAGCAGTCACGGCAGATGGATGAGAACGAGCGCCAGGCCTTTCTCGATCGGTTCTCCAGTAATGGTCGCGGCATCGGTTTTGCCGTTTTGGGCGGCGCCTTTGGCGAGGGCATCGACCTGCCTGGCGACCGGCTGATCGGCGCCTTTATCGCCACCCTTGGCCTGCCGCAGATCAATCCGGTCAATGAAGAAATCAAACAGCGCATGGAGCTGATGTTCGGCAGCAACAACGGCTACGGCTACACCTACCTCTACCCGGGTTTGCAAAAGGTCGTGCAGGCCGCTGGCCGAGTAATTCGCACGGTCCAGGATCAGGGCGTGGTCTATCTGATTGATGACCGCTTCAACCAGCCGGCGGTCCGCAAACTACTGCCCACCTGGTGGAAGGTTGAGCGCTGCCGTTTGCCGTTACGCAAAACCCCGACTCTCTAGCCGCGCATGCCGTTCAGTGTCGGCCTGACGTGCGCTCCGTCAGGTAGGCGATGACCGCCGCCTGGTCGCCAGCAAACTCGATGCGCGCCGCCTTGCTTTCGCGCTGGTAGGCGTACATCGGGTCGTAGTACTCGCGCAGTAATCCGGCAATCCAGTCGCGGTGCAGTGCAACCGCCCCGCTGCGCTGTCCATCCAGCGCCGTCTGCATTATGGCTAGCAGGCGCTGGTAGCGCTCGCCGCCCAGGCGCTTCTGGATATTGCTCAGGCTTTGCAGCAAGCGTTCGGCGTAGAGTCGAAAGCCCTCCTCCTCACCGTGCAGGGCGATAAATTCGGCGCACAGGTTGACCACGTAATCGCGCAGGATGCGCTCGACGCGGTCCTCGAAGGCATCTTCCAGCCACACCAGCGGGTATCGCTGCATGCCCTGGTACAGCGCCAGCGGCACGGTGCAACTGCCGACCATGCGCCCTTCGTCTTCCAGCACAAACTGCTCGGTGCCACGGGCGCGCTGCTTGAGCAGATCAATGGCCAAACGGTTTTCGAAGTCGATCTGCGCCGGCTGGCCGCTGGCGCGTTTGCCGAAGCTGGAGCCACGGTGGTTGGCGTGGCCTTCCAGATCCAGGCTGTTATCCAGCTGCACCAACACGTCGGTCTTGCCGGTGCCGGTCAGGCCACCGAGGATCACGAAATCGCACTCGGCCACCGCCTGCTGGGTGGTTTCCAGCAGGAAGGTGCGCATCGCCTTGTAGCCGCCGATCACCCGTGGATAGTCGATACCGGCTTCCGCCAGCCATTGCTGGGTGATCTGCGAGCGCAGGCCACCGCGAAAGCAGTACAAATAGCCGTGTGGATTGGCCTTGGCAAACGCCGCCCAGGCCGCAACCCGTTCGGCCTTGACCTGACCGCTGACCAGTTGATGACCGAGTGTGATGGCGGCTTCCTGGCCATGCTGCTTGTAGCAGGTGCCGACCCGCTGACGCTCGCTGTCATCCATCAGCGGCAGGTTGAGCACACCGGGGAAGGCGCCCTTGCTGAACTCGACCGGCGCGCGGGCGTCCATCATCGGCAGATCATTGAGGAAGATGTCGCGGTAGTCGGCAGTGTTGTCGCGCATCAGAGCACCTCTACCGCGTAGCGCTGCCGCGGGGCCAAACGGCCGATGGGTGCCAGGTTCAGGCCCAGCTCGGCGGCCACGGCGAGAAACTCTGCTTCGCCCTCAGGGGTGACCGCAACCAGCAGGCCGCCGCTGGTCTGCGGATCGCACAGCAGGTCACGCTGTGCGTCGCTGATGGACGCAATCTTCTCGCCGTAGCTGTCGAAGTTGCGCAGGGTGCCGCCCGGCACGCAGCCCTCGGCCAGGTAGTAGTCGACCCCCGGCAGGCGCGGCACGGCGGCGTAGTCGAGCTGGGCAGTGAGATTGGCACCATCGGCCATCTCAACCAGGTGGCCGAGCAAGCCGAAACCGGTGACATCGGTCATCGCGGTAACCCCGGCCATCTTGCCGAAGCGCGAACCGGGTTTGTTCAGGGTACACATCCAGTCGCGCGCCAGGCCGACATCCTCGGGACGCAGCTTGGCCTTCTTCTCGGCGGTGGTGAGGATGCCGATGCCCAACGGCTTGCTCAGGTACAACTTGCAGCCGGCTGTGGCGCTGTCGTTGCGCTTCATGTGCTGCTTGTTGACCACGCCGGTGACGGCCAGGCCGAAGATCGGCTCCGGGGCGTCGATAGAATGCCCGCCGGCCAGCGGGATGCCGGCCTCGTCGCACACAGCGCGACCGCCACGAATCACTTCACGAGCCACTTCCGGCGGCAACAGGTTGACCGGCCAGCCGAGGATTGCGATGGCCATCAGCGGATCGCCGCCCATGGCGTAGATATCGCTGATCGCGTTGGTGGCGGCGATGCGGCCGAAGTCATAGGGGTCATCGACAATCGGCATAAAGAAGTCGGTGGTCGACACCACCCCACGCTCGCCGTCCAGGGCATACACCGCTGCATCATCACGCGAGGCATTGCCGACCCACAGCTTGGGGTCGAGGTTCTGCGCGCCGCTGCCGGCGAGGATCACCTCCAGCACCTTGGGCGAAATCTTGCAGCCGCAGCCGGCACCGTGGCTGTACTGGGTCAAACGGATCGGCTCGCTCATCGGCCAGGCTCTCGGCAAATCGGAAACAGGCGCGGATTCTAGCAAAGCTGGCCTTTAACACGGCGCCCCATATAATCGCGCCACGTCGACTACCCTGACTACGCGCAGCCCACTTGTTCTCGTGGCCTGTCATTTCGAACCTTTTCCGCTATTGAACCGGAGAATCTTCATGCTCAAACGTACCCTTGCGCTCGCCGCAGGCTTTGCCCTTTCCCTGTCTACCAACCTGACCCACGCCGCCGAAGTGCTCCGCGTCAGTGCCATTCCTGACGAAGCACCGACCGAACTGCTGCGCAAATTCAAACCGCTGGGCGCCTACCTGGAACAGCAACTGGGTATGAAGGTCGAGTTCACCCCGGTCGCCGACTACCCGGCCGTGGTCGAAGCACTGGCCACCGACCGCCTGGACCTGGCCTGGCTCGGCGGTTTCACCTTCGTGCAAGTGCGCCTGAAGACCGGCAACGCCATTCCGCTGGTACAGCGCGAGCAGGATGCCCAGTTCACCAGCAAGTTCATCACCGCCAACCCGGACGTGACCTCCCTGGCCGACCTCAAGGGCAAGACCTTTGCTTTCGGCTCGGTATCGTCCACCTCCGGCAGCCTGATGCCGCGCTATTTCATGCTGCAGGACGGTATCAAGCCGGAAAGCCACTTCAGCCGCGTCGGCTACTCCGGTGCACATGACGCCACCGCCGCCTGGGTGCAGGCCGGCAAGGTCGATGGTGGCGTGCTCAACGCCAGTGTGTGGGACAAGCTGGTTGCCAGCGGCAAGGTCGATAGCAACAAGGTCAAGGTGTTCGCCACCACCCCGACTTACTACGACTACAACTGGACCGTGCGTGGCACCCTCGACCCGGACCTGGCCGAGAAGATCAAGGCCGCCTTCCTCGCCCTCGACCCGGCCAACCCGGAACACAAGGCGATTCTCGATCTACAGGCCGCCAGCCGCTTTATCGAAACCTCGCCTGAGAACTACAAGGGCATCGAGGACGCTGCGCGCGCCGCCGACCTGCTGAAATGAGCCTGCGCCTGTCCGGCGCCAGCCTCAGCCACGGTAACGGAGTCCACGCCCTGAGCGGCGTGGATTTGCAAATCGCCGCCGGTGAGCGCGTCGCCATCATCGGCCCGTCCGGGGCCGGCAAGTCGAGCCTGCTCAACCTGCTGGCCACTGCCCTGCAACCCAGTGGAGGCGAGCTGCAGGTACTCGGCGAGCAGCCGTGGCAACTGTCCAGCCGCCAGCGCCAACGCCTGCGCGCACGCATCGGCCTGGTGCATCAGGCGCCGCCACTGCCGGCACGCCAGCGCGTCGTGACGGCGGTGCTGGCCGGCAAGCTCGGCCAGTGGGGGTTGGGCAAAAGCCTGCTGAATCTGCTGCACCCGCTGGATATCCCCGGTGCACGCCGTGAGCTGGCCAAGCTGGACCTGGCCGACAAGCTGTTCGCCCAGTGTCAGCAGCTTTCCGGCGGCCAATTGCAGCGCGTCGGCATCGCCCGCGTGCTGTACCAGGCACCGGAGTTGCTGCTGGCCGATGAGCCGGTGTCAGCCATGGATCCGGTGCTGGCCGAACACACCCTCAACGTGTTGTGTCGGCATGCCGAACAGCATGCTGTAACCCTGGTCGCCAGCCTGCATGCGGTGGAGTTGGCCCTGGCGCACTTCCCGCGCATCATCGGCCTGCGCGACGGGCGGATTCTCTTCGACCGCCCTGCCGACGAGGTCGATCAGGCGCAGCTCGACGCCCTGTATGCCAATGAGCAACTGCTCTCGCCGCCCGTGCCCAGCGTGACCCTGAGCCTGCAGATTCCGCGATGCTAAACCGCGACACCCGCGACCCGGCCGCCCTGCCCCGCCTGCTGCTCACCCTGCTGGCGCTGGCCCTGCTATGGCCAGGCATCCAGCTCAGCGAACTGGACCTGGGCGTGCTGCTGCAAGCTGACAGCCAGAGCGAAATGGGCCGTTTCGTCGGTGCCTTCTGGCCGCCGACCCATGACGCGGATTTTCTGCAGTTACTGCTCGACGCCACTCTGCAGACCCTGGCCATCGCCACCGCCGGCATGGCCCTGGCGCTGCTACTGGCTATACCAGCCAGTCTGCTGGCCAGCCGCGCGCTGTCGCTGTCCGCCGCGTCCCGTGGTGGGCGGCCGAAGCCACTGGCGCAACTGCTGCGCTGGCCGGTGCGCGGCCTGCTGATCTTCCTGCGCAGCGTGCCGGAAATCGTCTGGGCCCTGCTGTTCGTCCGCGCCGTCGGCCTCGGCCCCACCGCCGGAGTACTGGCGATCGCCATTACCTACAGCGGCATGCTCGGCAAGGTCTATGCGGAAATCTTCGAGTCGGTCGATCAGCGCCCAGCCCACGCCCTGCTCCAGGCCGGCAGTGGCCGGCTGGCGGCGTTCGCCTACGGCATCCTGCCAAATGCCGCGGCCGAGCTGACCTCCTACACGGTGTACCGCTGGGAATGCGCGATCCGCGCCTCGGTGGTGATGGGCTTTGTCGGCGCCGGCGGCCTGGGCCAGCAGATCGACCTGTCGCTGCGCATGTTCGCCGGCGGTGAAGTGGCCAGCATGCTGCTGACCTTCCTGCTGCTGGTGCTACTGGCCGACCAGCTCAGCCGTGTGCTGCGCGGGAGACCGGCATGAACCGACTGATCAATCTGTTGTTGCTGCTTGGTGTCGGCGCAGCGGTGATCGCTTCATTTATTTACCTGGGCATTGATCTAGTCACGCTGACCAGCGGCGACAGCCTGGGGCAGATGGCCGGCTATGTGCGGCGCTTTCTCAGCCCGGACCTGAGCGCCGAGCACCTGGCGGCCATCAGCCGTGGCGCTCTGGAAACCCTGGCCATGTCAGCCATCGGCACCCTGCTCGCGGCGGTGTTCGGCCTGCTGCTGGCCTTGCCCGCCGCCGGACGTTTCGGCTGGCCGCTGCAGAGCGCCGCGCGTTTGCTGCTGAATGCCCTGCGGGCGATTCCCGAACTGGTCTGGGCCGCGCTGATGGTGCTGGCCGCAGGGCTGGGGCCGAATGCCGGCACCCTGGCCCTGGCCCTGCATACCGCCGGGGTACTCGGCCGGCTGTTTGCCGAAGCGCTGGAAAACACCCCCACGGCACCCGCCGAAGCCATTCGCCTGCAGGGCGGCAGTCAGGTCGCGGCGTTCTGCTACGGCACCCTGCCCAACCTGTGGCCGCAACTGTTGGCCTACTGCCTGTACCGCTGGGAAAACAATATCCGCATGGCTAGCGTGCTGGGTTTCGTCGGCGCTGGCGGCCTGGGGCAGATGCTCTATGTCAGCCTCAGCCTGTTTCAGGAAGCCCAAGCCAGTACGGTGATCATCACCATGTTGCTGCTGGTATTGGGTGTCGATGCATTAAGCAGCTGGAGTCGGCAGCGCTGGATTCGCGCCTGATTTCGAGTGGGGAATGTGGCGGGCGGCCGATGTGGAACGGAGCGGGTAGCTCCGTTCCTGCGCCGCCGGGTAGGCGAGCGCAGCGCATCGAAATGCCAGAGGGGAAGAAACGCATCGTACCGGGTGGGTAACCCTCCATTTCCGGATGTACGACGGGCGCTGCAATGCAGCATCAGGTACCTGGGCAAGGTGCCTGGGGGTGGAGCCGGTGTTGCCAACCCCCCCGGCCGGCGAACCGGTCAGGGTGGGATGCTCGTAGAACCTGTCAGCCGATGGTCATCAGGCTGGCGTTACCGCCCGCTGCGGCGGTGTTGATGCTCAGGGCGTGTTCGATCAGCAGACGCTCCAACGGGATATCCGTCTCACCTTTGTGCAGACCATGCACACCAATGATTGCACCTGGGCGCTGAGCCGCCAGTTGGCAGACTTCGCGCAGCTGATCGGAGTCACCGTGATGCAGGATGGCGTCGAACACCGTGTCGCTCTCGCTCCACTGGCTAAGCACGGTGATGCGTTGCTGCACGGCCTTGGGCAGCGCAGCAAACAGCTCGCGGGTCAGCTCGCTTTCCTGCCACAGCACCTGGCAACCCACGGCCAAGGCCGCTGCCAGCTGCACCAGCAGGTCGCTGCGCTCATCCGCCAGGCACAGCACATGCTCACGCGGCAGCAGGCTGTAGCTGTTGCGCTCACCGGTTGGGCCGTTGAGCATCTGCACGGTGCCGCTCTGCGCCAGCTCAACATACTGCGCGCTCAGGGCACTCAGGCTCGGCTCATGCTTGGCCGCCCAGTCCTGCAGGGCCTGAATCACCTTGGCCTGTTCGGCAGGACGCTGGATTTCGCCACTTTCCTGCTGCAGCTGCTTGGCCACGGCATCCTGCGGACGCGTCGCCAGCAGGCGGTACATATACAGCGGGCCACCGGCTTTCGGGCCGGTGCCGGACAGGCCTTCGCCGCCGAACGGCTGCACGCCGACCACAGCGCCGACCATATTGCGGTTTACATACAGGTTGCCGACCTTGGCGGTGTTGACCACCTGGGCGATGGTTTCGTCGATGCGCGTGTGCACGCCGAGAGTCAGACCATAGCCGCTGTCGTTGATCTGCTGCAGCAACTTGCCCAGCTCAGCACGCGGGTAGCGCACCACGTGCAGCACCGGACCGAAAATCTCACGCTGCAGCTCGTCGAAGCTGTCCAGTTCGATCAGCGTCGGCAGCACAAAAGTGCCGCGTTTGATGTCGTCACCCACGGCGCGGGCAGTCTGGAATACCTTGCGACCCTTCTCGCGCATCTTCTCGATGTGCTGGTCGATATTGCCCTTGGCTTCCGCGTCGATCACCGGGCCGATGTCGGTGCTCAAACGCTCCGGGTTGCCCAGGCTGTATTCGGCCATGGCACCCTTGAGCATGTTGATCACCCGATCCGCCACGTCCTCCTGCACACACAGTACGCGTAGGGCCGAGCACCGCTGGCCGGCGCTGTCGAAGGCCGAAGCGACCACGTCGACCACCACCTGCTCGGTGAGCGCCGAGGAGTCGACGATCATGCTGTTGAGGCCGCCGGTTTCGGCGATCAGCGGAATGGTGCGGCCCTGGGCATCCAGGCGCCCGGCGAGGTTGCGCTGGATGATCCCGGCCACTTCAGTGGAGCCGGTAAACATCACGCCACGCACTCGCTCATTGCCGATCAGGCCGGCGCCGACGGTTTCACCACGGCCCGGTAGCAGCTGCACGGCGCCACTCGGCACACCGGCCTCAAGCAGGATGCGCACGGCTTGCGCAGCGATCAGCGGAGTCTGCTCAGCCGGCTTGGCCAACACGGTGTTACCGGCAGCCAGCGCGGCGGCAACCTGACCACTGAAGATTGCCAGCGGGAAGTTCCACGGGCTGATGCACACCACCGGGCCCAGCGGGCGATGGCTGTCATTGCTGAAATGATTGCGCGCCTGAGCCGCGTAGTAGCGCAGGAAGTCCACTGCCTCACGCACTTCGGCAATGGCGTTGGCGAAGGTCTTGCCGGACTCACGCACCAGCAGGCCCATCAACTGCTGCATTTCTGCTTCCATCTGATCGGCGGCGCGGTCGAGCACGGCGGCGCGCTCGGCCGGCAGGGTCGACTGCCAGATCTGCCCGCTGGACACCGCACAAAGCACGGCGTAGCGCACATCCTGCTCGCTGGCCTCATGCACATGGCCAACGATGTCGCGGTGATCCGCCGGGTTGCGTACCGGCTGCGCTTCGCTCAGCTCAGGGGTGTCGCAGCCGAGCAGCGGCATGGCCTTGTAAGCGCTGTTGGTGCTGCTCAGCAGCGCCGAAGACAGCGAACCCAGGCGGTGTTCGTTGGCCAGGTCGATGCCTTCGGAGTTGACCCGTGCCTCGCCATACAGGGCGCGCGGCAGAGCGATACGTGGGTGCGGCAGACCGAGGCCGCCTTCCTGGGTGGCCATCTGCTCGATCTGCTGCACGGGGTCGAGCACCAGGTCCTTGATCGAGATGCTGTGGTCGGCGATGCGGTTGACGAACGAGGTGTTCGCGCCGTTTTCCAGCAGACGACGCACCAGGTAAGCCAGCAGGGTTTCATGGCTGCCCACCGGTGCGTAGATGCGGCACGGACGGTTCAGCTTGCCATCGGCGACCTTGCCCACCACCTGCTCGTAAAGCGGCTCACCCATGCCGTGCAGGCACTGGAACTCGTACTGACCGGGGTAGTAGTTCTGCCCAGCCAACTGGTAAATGGCCGACAACGAGTGGGCGTTGTGCGTGGCGAACTGCGGGTAGATCGCCTCCGGCACGGCCAGCAGCTTGCGCGCACAGGCGATGTAGGAAATATCGGTGTACGGCTTGCGGGTGTAGACCGGGTAGCCTTCCAGGCCTTCGACCTGGGCGCGTTTGATCTCGCTGTCCCAGTAGGCGCCTTTTACCAGACGGATCATCAGACGGTGCCGGCTGCGCTTGGCCAGGTCGATGACGTAGTCGATCACATACGGGCAGCGCTTCTGGTAGGCCTGGATGACAAAGCCGATACCGTTCCAGCCGGTCAGGGCCGGGTCGAAGCACAGACGCTCGAGCAGATCGAGAGAGATTTCCAGACGGTCGGCTTCTTCGGCATCGATGTTCAGGCCGATGTCGTACTGCTTGGCCAGCTTGGTCAGGCTCAGCAGGATCGGGTACAGCTCGTCCATCACCCGCTCGTACTGGGCGCGGCTGTAGCGCGGATGCAGGGCGGAGAGCTTGATCGAAATACCCGGACCTTCGTAGATGCCACGCCCGTGCGAGGCCTTGCCGATGGCGTGGATGGCCTGCTCGTAGGACGCCAGGTAGCGCTTGGCGTCTTCATCGGTCAACGCGGCTTCACCGAGCATGTCGTAGGAATAACGGAAGCCTTTGCTTTCCATATTGGTGGCATTGGCCAGGGCTTCGGCGATGGTTTCGCCGGTGACGAACTGCTCGCCCATCAGGCGCATGGACATGTCCACGCCCTTGCGGATCAGCGGCTCGCCGCCCTTGCCGATAATGCGGTTGAGCGAGGTCACCAGACCGGCTTCGTTGTGCGTGGCCACCAGTTTGCCGGTGATCAACAGGCCCCAGGAGGCGGCGTTGACGAACATCGACGGGCTGTTACCCAGGTGCTGGCTCCAGTTGCCGTTGCTGATCTTGTCGCGGATCAGTGCGTCACGGGTAGCCTTGTCCGGGATACGCAGCAGCGCTTCGGCCAGGCACATCAATGCCACACCTTCCTGCGACGACAGCGAGAATTCCTGCAGCAAACCCTGCACCAGGCCCTGACGGCCGCCAGCGTTCTTCTGGTTGCGCAGCTTCTCAGCAATGCCCATGGCCAGCTTGTTGCTCGCTTCGGCCATGTCCTTGGGCAGACGTGCCTGCTCCAGCAGCATTGGTACCGCTTCGGTTTCCGGACGGCGATAAGCACCAGTAATCGCCGCACGCAACACCGATTGCGGAAGGATGCTTTCGGCGAAGTCGAGGAACACCTGCAGGCCTTGCTCGGTCAGGTTTTCCACCACCTCTTCGCCCGCCACAGCGGCCAGGCCGGAGTGCTCGGCCGGGGTCAGGCCACCCTCAATCTGCTCCAGGTAATTGAAGATCGCCTGCTTGATCAGCCAGTGCGGCGTGCGGTCAATCGACTGCGCCGCCTGCTTGAGGCGATCACGGGTTGCATCATCGAGCTTTACGCCAAGGGTAGTGGTGGCCATTGGTTTGTCCTGTTATGAGCTGGAGCACGGCAACTAAGCGCCGGGAGCAATTTCTGACGTCGCCCGCAACGGCCCCGGAGGGGTGGCCGCCATGGGTCGCGGGGCACAAAAAATCTGGCGAGAGAGTAAACCTCAGAAGGCGCAAGGTGCAACTAGGTGCAACCAAACAAACCCAAGGCCATCTATGCCATCTAACAGCCCGTAATTCGGCTATTTCTTCACGCAAACCCAGTACTGGCAAGGTTCTAGCAAAAAACACCTGCCGCACCAGAAAAACGCCCGTTTTAAAAAACACAGAGCATCCGACGACAGGTACAACCCAAACGCACACAAGGTTGCACTACGGCTCTTATTCACGCCTTAACTGAGCAAAGCACAACAGGCCACTGTCCGCGCAGTGGCCGACGGAGTGCACAGACAATCAGCGCAACCGGGCACGGGGGGATAAACAGATAGAGCACAGAGCCCGACGGCAGGACTCAGGCGACGGAGCGGATAGCCGGGCGACACAATGTCGCGCTAAGCTCAAGACAGGATTCACAAGGAGATGACCATGACTGCCAAGGAAGCGCAATTGACCGAGTTGCTCAGCCTGTCCACGCGCACCCTCACCCACTTGACAGCCGCAATCACCGCCATGTCGTTTGAACTGCTCAACACCCAGGACAGCGCCGTAAACGCCACCGCGCACAAGATGATCGAGCGAATGCTTGCAATCAACAGTGAGCTGGACCAACAGTGGCAGTTGCTCGGTCAGCTGGCCGGCACACAGCCTGAACTCAGCAACTCGCTCGAGCAGGTGGTGCTGCAGAGCCTGGAACCGGTAGCTGATGAGCACTGACTTACGTCTGCTCAAACAACCACCGCGCAAGCCGATCAAACACCCCATCAGCACCACGCCGCGACAAAACTAGCAGGCGCACCAACTTAAAGCCGAAACTGTCCAACCGGTCAGTTATCAGTGCATACCGCGTATTTACATTCCCCTGGAAAGCACTAGAGTGCGCGCCCGCAGCGCTCTAGTGGTCGCGTCGTGGGCAAATGCAGGACTTGGCCTTGTTCTTGCTCAAGCTCCGACAGCCTGACCACTCAGACAGGTTTAAAACGATAATTCAGCACTTTGGGGAGCACCACTCGATGAACCGTACTCTTTCCTCTCTGGCCCTGGCGGGCGGGCTGCTGGCGGGCGGCCAGGCCGTCGCGGGTGACCTGCTGCACTGGCAGAACAACAGCCTGACCTATCTATATGGCCAGGATTACAAGATCGACCCGGAAATCCAGCAGACCGTGACCTTCGAGCACGCCAGTGGTTGGGCTATCGGCGACCTGTTCTTCTTCGTCGACACCATCAAGTACAACACCGACGCCACCAATGGCGCAGGCGACGGCCACACCTTCTACGGCGAGCTCTCACCACGCCTGTCGTTCGGCAAGCTGTTCAACAGCAAGCTGGAATTCGGCCCGATCAAGGACGTGCTGCTGGCCACCACCTACGAATTCGGTGAAGACGATGTCGAGTCCTACCTGATCGGCCCGGGGTTTGACCTGGCGATCCCCGGTTTCGACTACTTCTCGCTGAATTTCTACAACCGCACCACCGATGGCAAGCGCGACGGCGATAACGTCTGGCAGATCACCCCGGTGTGGAGCTACACCATCCCAGTGGGCAAATCCGATATCGTGATCGACGGTTTTATGGACTGGGTGGTGGACAACGACAAGAGCTACCACGCCAACCTGCACTTCAACCCACAGATCAAGTACGACCTGGGCAAGGCCATGAGCTGGGGCGAGAAGCAACTGTATGTCGGCATCGAATATGACTACTGGAAGGACAAGTACGGCATCGAAGACAGCGGTTTTGTCAGCGACAACTTCGTCGGTGCGACGGATCAGAACACCGCCAGCCTGCTGGTAAAAGCGCACTTCTGATATTCCGCTGAAAACCCGCCAGCGCCAGTGATTACAGGCTGGCGGGCATCTCCCGCAACACCCTTTCTCGCGCTAATTTGCCCAGCTGCGGCGTAATCGCCTCAGTATCAGGGTCTTCTACTCTGTGATTACTCAGCAGTGGAAACCCAGCATGCCCAACACCCTTCACCGCACACTTGCCCGCGCGCTGCTTGTCAGCCTGCTGCTCACCCTGGCTGCGTGCAGCACCCTGGCCCCACACGACCCATTGCGCATCGAACTGGTCGGTATCGAACCTCTGCCTGGCGAAGGCCTGGAAGCGCGCTTCGCGATCAAACTGCGGGTACAGAACCCCAATGACCGAGCCATCGATTTCAACGGCGTGGATCTGGAGTTGCAGGTTAACCAGCAGCCGCTGCTAAGTGGCGTCAGTGACCAACGTGGGCAAGTGCCACGTTATGGCGAAAGCATTCTGCGCATTCCCGTCAGCCTTTCTGCCTACGCTGCGCTGCGTCAGGCCTGGGGCATGGCCGGCTACCAGGACGGCCAGGGCCTGCCTTATGAACTACGCGGCAAACTGGCCAACGGTCTGTTCGGCACCTGGCGTTTCAATGACCGCGGCACGCTGAATTGGCCACAACTGCCAGCGCCCGGCGCAGCGCGATAAAACCCTATACAATATGCGGCCTTTTCCTATCGACCTATCAAGGACCCGCCGTGAGCACGTTGCCGCCCTGCCCCAAATGCAATTCCGAGTACACCTACGAAGACGGCGCCCAGCTGGTCTGCCCGGAGTGCGCCCACGAATGGTCGAGCACTGACGCGAGCGACGCGGCAGATGACGCCAAGGTGATCAAGGATTCGGTGGGCAACGTGCTGCAGGACGGCGACACTGTCACTGTGATCAAGGACCTGAAAGTCAAAGGCTCATCCCTGGTGGTCAAGGTCGGCACCAAGGTCAAGGGCATCCGCCTGTGCGACGGCGACCACGACATCGACTGCAAAATCGACGGCATTGGCGCGATGAAGCTGAAATCCGAGTTCGTGCGCAAAGTCTGAGTCAGCTTCTAACAAAAAAAGCCCCGGTCAGCTGCCGGGGCTTTTTTCATTAGCTAGCATCAATACAGAGCAAATCGCTCGTTCGAGGCGCCAGCCTGGAGGACCTTATGCGTACTGTAGCGCTGTGTCTGATGCTGCTACTGCCCTGGGCTGTACAGGCCGAACCGTGGAAGGTGGTCGGCGATGAGCAGTTTGCTCCCTACAGTTTTGTCACCATTGAGGACGACCAGCCACGTGGGCTGGATGTCGAACTGGTGGAGGCGGTGCTGCAGGAAGCCAAGATCCCCTACAGCCTGCGCCTGTACCCCTGGGAGCGGGTCAAGCGGATGATTGATCGCAGCGAAGTGGCCATGGCCTTTCAGTTCGCCGGCACCCCTGAGCGCATGCAACAGTACGAGTTGGTCGGGCCGATTCGTACCGGTTCCACGGTATTTATGACCTCACACAAAATCACCCTCAGCGACTGGATCGAACTCGATGACCTGTCGCCTTATACCATTGGCCAGGTGCGCGGCTACGCCTACCAATCGGAATTTGATAAGGCGGACCTGTCACGCGATACCAGCGCGCAGAACCCGCGCCAACTGGTCTCGATGCTGCTGGCCGGGCGCATCAGTGTGATAGTTGGCGACCGGGTGCAGTTGATGTACTTCGTGCGCGAGCAACGCGCCGAGCAAAGCGTGCGCATTCTGCCCAAACCATTGGTGGAAATGCCGCGCTACGTGGCCTTCGCCAAGGGTGATAGCGCCCGTGCCAAACAGTTCTCGGCAGCGCTAGAGCGTTTAAGACAGGCTGGCACCTTGGACAGCATTCACAAACGCTGGCACTAAGCCGCGTCTTGTATCTATTTGCCTAGGAGCCACCATGCACGTCGCCCTTGCGTTATTACTGCTCTCGACCACCCTAGCCCTGAGCGCCTGCGGCCTCGGTGAAACCGCCGCAACCGCCAGCCTGCAAGCTGAGCAGGCGACACAACTGCAAGAGCAGACCGAGCAGCTGAAACAGCAGATCGAAGCGGCCAATGCGCAGAGCAATAAACGCTTGGAAGAAAGCTACTGAGAAAGGACGAAGACGGCCTTACTGCACCGGCAGGAAGTTCATAAACAACAACCCCTGGGCATAACTCACGCCCATGCGCCGATAGCGCTCATCCAGCACATCGGTGAGCAGATCCAGACGCGCGACTATCTTGCCGAACTCCACGGCATAGCTGAGGTTATGCCCCTCGGCGGAAATCTCGTTGGACAATAGCCAGGGCTTGCCGCCGGCATCCGTACGCTGGGCGAGCATCCAGCTGGCCTTCTCGAAATTACGCGCGGCGTTATTGATAAACTGCGGGTCCAGCGTGTCGCTCAGGTAGTACTCGGTGCGCCCGCCATGGGCAGTGATCAGCATGCTCGCCAGCGAATAGATAAACGCGCCCACGCGATCGCCCTGGTACTCGGCGCTCAGGGCATAACTCAGCGCCGCAACATCGGTACGCCCGCCCAGTTGCGGCAACGGTTGGTCCAACTCGATGGCACGGTGTACCGCGCGCTTGGCGGATTCCACATCAGCCAGGCCGGTTTTCCGCCATTCACGCGGGTTGCGCAGGTACAACTTGTCCATCAGGCGGTAGAGGCTGTTGAGGTTGTTACGCATGCCCAGGGTAGCCATACGGTCGGCATGGCTCTGGAAGAACTCGGTGGGCTTGATCGGGCTGCGGTTACTGACGATGGTCTGATGATCCTGCCGGGTTGAGCAGCCACTGACCGCCAACAACAGCAAAATCAGCAGCGGCAGGCGCATTGCCACAGCATTGCTGCCCGACCAGACGGGCCCAGTTCTTAGCCATTGCCAACGCTGCACAGTACTCATCAGGGGAGGTCGTCCGCTGCGGTGTGATGGGGTAACGCTAGCAACAAAATCCAGATTGGCCAGTTTTCCTCCCCGAATACATGACTTTCAGCACAATCAAGCACCTAGCTGCATAAGCTCAGGTGGACTGCCAACAGACCGCCTGAGACGCAAAAGATTTCCAACCACTTATCAGTACATCGTCAAAAGGCCCGTCGCAGAGCGCTTTAAGCGGTATGATCCGCAGCTTTTTGGCTGCCGAGTGCCCCATGCTGCGTCTGTTTGTCCTGCTTTGCCTGTTAGTTACCCTGCCCGCCTTCGCTGACGCCCCGAAAACCTTCAACGCCGCGAAAAAAATTGCCTGGCGGCTATATGCCGAACGCCCCAGCACCTTCTATTGCCAATGCGCCTATAACGGAAACCGGGTCGACCTCAACAACTGTGGCTACAGCCCGCGCAAACAGCTGCGCCGTGCCCAGCGCCTGGAATGGGAACATGTAGTGCCAGCCTGGGTGATCGGCCATCAGCGTCAGTGCTGGCAGAACGGTGGACGCAAGAACTGCACCCGCACAGACGCCACGTTCAAGGCCGCCGAAGCCGACCTGCACAACCTGGTGCCGAGCATCGGCGAGGTAAACGGCGACCGCTCCAACTACGCCCTCGGCATGCTCAGCGACAAACCCACGCAGTACGGAAGCTGCCCGATGGTGGTCAACTTCAAGGCGAAAACCGCCATGCCGCCGGCCCATACGCGCGGGGCAGCAGCGCGCATCTATCTGTATATGGCCGAGCGTTACCAACTGCGACTGTCCAAACTCGACCGCCGCACCTACGAAGCCTGGAGCCGCCAATACCCGATCAGCGAGTGGGAGCGCTGGCGCAATCAGCAGGTCGGCTGCGTGATGGGCCACGGCAACCCCTATGTCGGTGCCATCGACCCCAGCCGTTGCAGCCCGCTACGCCGCGCCGGCAACCCGCAACGCAACAGCGGTTAAGCCTCAACCCCAAGAGCCTGCACGCAGTTATTGACGCTAAACTTCACCCCACGCCAGCCCGAGTATTGCCCTATGTCCAGCACCGCCACCCCAAGCGCCGCCCACGCCATTGCCGAAACACGCGCCTGGGTTGATCGCGCCGTGATCGGCTTAAACCTCTGCCCGTTCGCCAAGGCCGTGCAGGTCAAAGGGCAAGTACGCTATAAGGTGTGCGCCAGCGCCGAGCCGGAAGAACTGCTCGCCATGCTGATTGATGAACTGCATCACCTGGCCAACTGCGAGCCCAGCGAAACCGACACCACCCTGTTGATTCACCCCACCGCGCTCAACGACTTTCTCGACTTCAACGACTTTCTCGCGGTGGTCGACGACACCCTCGACGACCTCGGCTATAGCGGGACTCTGCAAGTGGCCAGCTTCCACCCGCAGTTCCAGTTTGCCGACACCGGCGTCAATGATCTCAGCAACGCCACCAACCGCTCGCCCTACCCGACCCTGCATATCCTCCGCGAAGCCAGCATCGATCGCGCCGTGGCCGCCTTCCCCGACCCGGAGGCAATCTTCGAAGCCAATATCCAGACCCTGGAAGACCTCGGCGCCGAAGGCTGGGCCGCCCTGCAGGCGCAATGCCGCAAAGACGCGCAAACCAGCTAAGCCACAAGCCTAGGGCTGCCAGAACACCTGACGGCACGACAGCGTATCTATCCAGCTCAGTACCCACGCCCATGCAAATGAGCGTGCGGATGCTGCATACCCGACGAATGGACGCTATTGAGCGCAGTTCCAAGCAAGAACCTTGAGAGATTTGCAAGCTGATCAACACAATTAATCGGCGCGACTCAATAAAATCCCACGTCTTTCGCAGCTGCCAATACTGGTTGAGTTGATTGCCGAGTGCGCTCACCTCGGCAGGCCGGTGGCAACAACGCTCACGACCCTCTTGCGGGTCAAGACACAGATAAAACAAGGGATAACGCTATGGCTCGGGTTCGTAAACTGGTGCTGGCAATCGCAGCGGCTTCGGCGCTGTCATCCGGCATGGCGCACGCGCTAGGGCTGGGCGAAGTAACGCTGCAGTCAGAACTTAATCAGCCACTGGTAGCTGAGATCGAGCTACTGGAAAGCCGTGGCCTGGATGCCAATGAAGTGATCCCGACCCTGGCGTCCCCAGAAGCATTTAACAAGGCCGGGATTGATCGTCAGTTCTACCTGACCGACCTGAAATTCACCCCGCTGCTCAAAGCCAATGGCAAGAGCGTTATCCGGGTGACCTCGAATAAGCCGATGCGCGAGCCTTACCTGAACTTCCTGGTACAGGTGCTCTGGCCGAACGGCCGCTTGCAGCGCGAATACACCCTGCTGCTGGACCCGCCGCTCTACACTGCACAAAGCGTTATCCCTGCCGCAGTACAACAGCCGGTAACCGTAGCCTCTTCTCCTGCACGGGTACAACCGCCTGCAGCACGTCCGGCGGTTACTGCAACTCAGCAAGCCCCCCTCGGCGCTGCTGCCACAGCGCAGGCAGGCAATGAGTACAAGACCACCGCCAACGACAACCTCTGGGACATTGCCAACCGTGTGCGGGGTGACGGTAGCGTGCACCAGGCCATGCTGGCGATCCAGGAGCTGAATCCGCAGGCTTTTATCGATAACAACATCAACCGCATGAAAAGTGGTCAGGTGCTGCGCCTACCCGATGCACAACAAATCAACAGCCGCACGCAAAGCGCCGCCATTGCTCAGGTTAACCAGCAGACTGCGGCCTGGCGCGAAGCGCGCAGTGTTGCTGCTAGCGCCCGCCAGCTGGATGCCAGCAAGCGCAATACCGCAGCCGCTACGCCAGCCACCCTTGAACGCCGCGATAACCTGAAACTGGTTGCCGAAGGCAGCGACAAGGCGGGCACCGGCAGTGACAAAGGCAGCGCAGGCAACAAGGCCCTGCTTGATCAGTTGGCGGTAACCCAGGAGAGCCTCGATTCGACCAATCGTGAAAACGCTGAGCTGAAAAGCCGTATTGCCGACCTGCAAAGTCAACTCGACAAACTGCAGCGCCTGATCCAATTGAAAAACGATCAGATGGCCCAGCTACAGGCTCATCTGGCCGCGCAGAACCAGGTGCCAGCGGTAACGCCTGGCATGCCAGAAGCTACAGCCGGCACTGCAACACCGACTATTCCTTAAGCCCAGAGCGATCAAAGCCCACATCTGTGGGCTTTGATCGCAGCACTTAGCTACTCGCAGGAGTGCACTTGGCCTGCGCTGCGGCGGGAGTCAGGTTGCGCACCGAGGTGTAGAACAACTCGCAGGTTTGTAGCTTGTCAGTGACCTGCCACTTCTCGCTGCAGGCGCTCAGCACCGGGCTCGCATCCTGATTGGGTTGTTCGCCCATACGCGCCTGCCAGCAGGCGGCACTGAGGTCCTGCCCCATGACTTTTAGCCCCGCTGCATCGGCTTTCTGCTGATCACCGTCATAGTTTTCCGGGTCAGCCGCATACCAGATGTAGCTGGGGTGGTTGGCGCCGAGCACGGCCACTTGCTGCCCAGCGGCTGGGCTGATTTGCGCCAGACCGAGGACATCGATGGAAACCCCGTACTGCTGATTAACCCAGCTGCGTACCGGGCTGCCGAAAGCCACCATCGGCAGCGCCTGACCGCCCTCACCGGCAGTCAACTGCATAACCATCTGCGTCTGGTAGGCGTTGAAATAGCTGTAGACCCCCTCAAGCGCGCTACCGGCGTTGGCGGGTGCGGCAATCGGGGCAATGTCGATGATGGTCTGGAAGGCTGGCGTCTGCGCCGCACTGATGCCGTTCTCGGTCAGCAGGTCAGCCCAACGATTTGTGGTGCTCGACTCCAGATAATTCTGCGCCTGGGTCAGCGAGTAATCCGGCGGAAAGTGCAGCAGCTCAACGCTCTTGCGGTTATCCAGCGCCATGCCCAGCGGCAGGAACAACGACCAGTTGTATTGCCACTTGCCGTCCTTATTGAGCAATTTGGCGCCACTGTAGGCCAGCTCTCCGGTCTTCAGCAGCTGCTCGAGGGGTTTACCGTAGCCCTCGGGCACCTCGGTGAACTTGGCGTAGAGCTCTTGCTGCTCGCGGTGCACGGTGACCTTGGCGGTGGCGTAACCATCACGCTGCAAGCTCTGGCGCAGGTAGTGCTCGGCGGTCTGCTCCAACGTCCAATCGCGATAGCAGATCACATTGCAGTTGTTGGGATAGGCGAACAAACGGGTCACGCGCTCGGTACTGCCAAGCTTGACCGTGACATCAGCGGCCTGAGCATGACAGGCCAACAGCCCGGCGGCTGCGACAAGCAGAAATCCTTTGCGGCTCAACATAAGCGACTCCTTTATTGAGGGAAAATCCTCTTCGCTCAGCCTCCAGACCTATGCCTGAAGGACAGAAGCAAAGGCGACGGATTGCAGTGCTCTTTACTCCGCCAGCCTGCCGATACTGCCAAATATTTCTTGCTGCCACACAACCGAACTGCCTTCTGATCAAAACGGCCCCTCCAGCCAGGCATAAACGGACAATATGGTGCTGGCCGTTCTGCACTGCGTTCAGTCAGCCCACGCGCCCTGTTTTACACAGGCTTTACATTGCGCCCTGCAATGCCGGGCAACACCCAGTGTCGAAAACTACAAGCCGGGAAAGACCGGTTTGCAGAGGAGTTTCGATCATGCTGTCGCGTATCCCCCTTATCACCGGCCTGGTGGCCAGTCTGGCGCTGTTTGCCCAGGCCCCGGCACAGGCCTCCAACCGTGACGCAGCGATTGCCGGAGCCGTGGTGGGCGCGGTGATTGGCGGCGTTATCGTCAGCCAAAGCCGCCCCGTGCAGGTCTACACTCCGCCACCGCGCGAGTACTACCCGCCGCCACCGGCCTATTACCCACCACGCCGGGTGTACTACGAGCGCCAGCCGGTCTACTACCAGCCGGCCCCGGTGTATTACGTGCAGGAGCGGCCGCGCCACAAACGCTGGCATGGGCACAAACACCGTCGGCACGACGGCCATGGTCACGGTTATCGCTGGTAAACAAAAAAGCCCCGCAATTGCGGGGCTTTTCTATCAGCATCAGCCAGCTAGAGCACAGAACTGGCACCCTGCGCTGCAGCTCATCCACAGCGCAGGGAGGCGGCACTCAATCGTAAAGCTGCTCGACAAAGAACTCGTAATTGTCGGCGTTGTCGACAGCACGCCCCGGGGTATTGGTAGCAAGGTTTGCCGCGTTGGCTGGGCCATAACCACCAGGAATATCCTCGGTATTACCAATCGAGTGGGTCATCTCGTGCAGTACGCTACCGGCCTGGGTATCGAACCCGACGTTGGTAGGCAGCGCAAAGAAGGCATTGCAGAACCACACATCAAAATCACCTCGCACGCGCGCATTAGTGGCTGCGACATACCCAGGGTTATTGCAAGGCACAGCCGGATTGACCCGGCAATAGGCGGTCAGCGTACTGCCTGAGTTGAGTTTGAAACGCACACCATCCAGCACACTGCGTACTCGCTGATAGCGGCCCTGTTCAAAGGTACCGAACCAGGTGAGATAGGGGCTCGGCCCGTTATTGCGCAGCGCCTGCTCGTTGTTGTTCACCAGGTTGTAGGCATCATTTGACCAGGTCGTGGCGCGCGCCACCGCATTGGCAACCGCAAGGCGATCAGGCGCGTTAGCGCATGAGCCGTCGTAAACGATATTTACCGCCATAGCCGGCTGCGCCAGCGCCAACAGCAACGCCAGCCCGCCCAGCAGGCGTGAACAAGACAACGGTGTAGCAAATGAAACAGGAGTGATATCCATGATCGGCTTCCTTGTGCAGGTTAGGGGCAGCCATCGCATTGGCGGATGGCAACCCCTTGTAAAACCCCGCACGCAATGCAATCAGCAGGAAGCCTTTCCGCAGGCTATTCGCGGATGATGAACAGCTTAGTGACAAACCACTCGGCGCCCTTGTACAGATAGCCAAGCGGCCCGTAGATAGTGGCGGGTTTTGCCGGCACCTGCTGACGCAGCTCAACGCTCAGGGTGGACATCTGGATCTGATCCTTGAGGATGCGCATGCGTGCATCCATCGAATCGATTTCCGACTGCACGCGGTTGAGTTCACTTTCGATCTGCAGGATGTCTTTCACATCTCGGGCCTTGGCGAGCAGTTCCTTGAGGCGATCACGCAGTGCCCGGTTATTGCTCAAGCGTGTTTCGACATCCACGTACTGCTCGGTGACATCCTCACCTTTGACATGTCGCCGCAGCACCTGACCGCTCTGCTCGACACTGCCCAACGCCGTCTCGAAGGCATCCTTGGGCACACGGAACACCAGACTCTGGCTGTCATAGCCGTAATCACTGGTTTCCTCGACATACCCACCCAACGCCAACATGCGCTCGGTGAGCTGAGCCTTGGCCTTGTCGAGTTCGACAACCTCCAGGGTAAAGCTGGCAGTCCACACCAACAGCCGCCCAGCCGCCTTGCCCTGCAACTGCGTACCCGGCACTGATGCTTCAGCGGAAGCAGCCGTCCCACCCGGATAATCACCACCCCGCGAAGAGCATCCCAGCACGCAACCCAACAGCACGCAGAGCACCCAGAACTTCCATTGACGCAGATATCGCTTCATCCGTAAGGCCCTCTCTGGCCAGCGCAGTAAACAAGCCGGCGATCATACGGAGCGGATGGAACAACGTCATGCGTGACAGGTGCGCCCTGTTAACTCGCCCAGCTATTGGCGATAGGGTTGTGCGCGGTCAGGGCAGGAAGCAGATGGAACAAGAGAAGGCCCGCCAGATCAGCGGGCCAGATATAGCTTAGAAGCGGTACGCCAAGCCCAGCGTCAGGGTCTGGGTCTTGAAGTCCACCTTATCCCTGATATTGCTGCTCAGACCGGGGTTGCCTGGGTTGGTGACATCGTACGAGGTATCCACCGAACCGTAATCGGCATACAGGTACTCACCCCGCAGGGATAGATGTTCGCTCAGCGCATATTCACCACCAGCCCCCACAACCCAGCCGGTCTTGGTCTCTTCACTGGAGCCTTGGCCGCGAGCATCGTCGAGAAATGTATCGCTGAACTGAGAACCCAGCTTGAGCCGGGTCACCGCAAGGCCCGCGGTCAGATAAGCCAACCACTTATCCTGAGCCAACCCCAAACGGGCGCGCAGGGTGCCTTGCCAGTCGGCTTCGACAGACTGCTCAAGGGTAAAGCTGTCTGCTGGGGCGCTCAGGTATTGCACTGTCTCGCGCCGAGACTCATCGAAGCTCAGGCTGTTGAGGCTGGCCTCCACGCCCCAGTACAGATTGCCCTGCTGTACCCCATAGCCACCGAACAAGCCACCCGAGGCATGCCATTGCGCGACGCTGCCATCGCCCGCATCGCGTACTTGCTGTGGGTCGGTAGTGGTGAAGTAATCGCTAGGGCCGCCAACAGAAGCGCGCGTCGAAGTCTCGCCCTTACCTTCAGCAGCGCCCAGGCTTCCGCCGAGATAAGCACCGGACCAGTCACGGGAAGAGTCGGCATAAGCCAGAGCGGGAAGCAGGTTGGCGGCGCTCAGCAGGCTGAGGGCGAGGTATGAGTGGCGCAATGCAGCTCTCCTTGGACGGGGTGGCAATAGCCGGCTGGCCTGGCGATTATTGATGATGACATGGCGCATTGCCAGCACCCCAAGCCCGCCACTCGTTGAAATGTGGGCTGCGAAAATTGCGCGGCCCACGTGCACAGCATCACGCTGTAGCGGTTTACTACGGATGAACCGACGCAACGCAACCAGCCTTACTCCGTACGGAAACGCACCACCAGTTGCTTCAGCTCACTGCTCAGGCCGCTTTGTTCCTGGGCATAGCTTTCCACCTCGGCGGCCTGCACGGATATCTGCGTTACTGCGTCGTTGATGGCGACGATGTTCTGGTTGATTTCCTCGGTCACCAGATGCTGTTCCTCGGTCGCGGTGGCAATCTGCATGGTCATGTCGCGGATCATCTGCACCTTGCCTTCAATGCTTTCGAAAGCGGCCATCACCTCCTCGGACAAGACGATGGCCTTGCCCGATTCGACCAGGCTCTGGTCCATGCTCACTGTCACTTCCTTGATGCGGTTGACCAGCAGATTGAGGATGCTGTTGATCTGCTCGGTAGAGTCCTGAGTGCGTTTGGCCAGGTTGCGTACCTCATCGGCCACCACCGCAAACCCGCGCCCCTGCTCGCCCGCGCGGGCGGCTTCGATGGCGGCGTTCAAGGCCAGCAGGTTGGTCTGTTCGGCGATCTGCTGAATGGTCGAGAGGATGTTGTTGATATTGACCGTTTCCTTCTCCAGCTCCTGAATCACCTTGCTGGAGTTCTGGATGCTGGCGCCAAGATTGTTGACCCCGGACGTGCTGCGGCCAATCACCTCTTTACCATTGCGCGTGGCCACCAGGCCCTGCTCCGACACCTCGGCGGTCTGCACGCAGGTCTTGGCCACCTCATTGGCCGCCGACGACATCTCGGTCACGGCAGTGACGATCTGCTCTACCGAACTCAACTGGCGCTGCAGCGTGGCCGACATCGCCGTGGTGCGCTTGTTGGTATCGCTGGAAACCCCATCCATGCTGATGGCGTTCTCCTTGATCACCTTGATCATGCCCTGGATCGACTCGATAAACTGATTGAACCACTTGGCCAGCTCGCCGGTTTCATCGCTGCTGAGCAGGTCCAGCCGACGGGTTAAGTCGCCCTCACCCTGGGCAATGGTGCGCAGCCCGTCTTTCACCAGATTGATCGGGTTGACGATCCGGTTGGCGATCACCACCCCAGCCGCGCCAAACAGCAGCACCAGCACGATGCACACCACCAGGGTGATCCAGGTCAGCTCACGGGCACTCGCGTAGATCTCATCGGCCTGCTTGAAGCCAACAAACTTCCAGCCCAGCTCCGGCGAGGTGTAGACGTTGGCCATATACGCCACCCCGTCGATCTCCACCTCCACCAGGCCGTTCTCGGTTTTGCCGATAACCGCGAAATGCTCGCCGGGCAGCTCGCTGACCTTCTTGAAGTTGTTGTCCGGCTTAAGGCCATCCACCAGCAAGGTGCCACTGCCCTCGGCCAGCATGAGAAAGCCGGTTTCGCCGAAGCGCACCTTCTGCGCCATATCGGTGAGCGCCTTGAGCGACACATCCACCGCCACCACCCCGGCAAACTGCCCGGCGTTGTCCTTGAAGCCCTTGAGCACCGAGACATACACCGCGTCATCCGGCTCCCAGTAATAACCGTCGCGGCGGCCCAGGGTGAAATTGGCGTCGCGACCAATCGGGTACCACTCGCGCGTGCGCGGGTCCCAATCACCGTAATCGCCGGTGCCCGGCCACTCCACGTAGCCGCCCTTGGTATCGCTCATGTACACGTAACCGAAGGTGGGATTGTTCTTACCGATGCTGGAGAAGTAATCGAAAATCTGCTTCTCGCGCCCCCCATTGGCAGTGGCCACCTCGCCCGGCTTGCGCGCCTCACCGAAGTAGGTGGTCAGCTCACCGTTATCGGCATCCTTCACTGCGGGATATTCCGCCAGGGCGGAAACGGTGTAGCCCACCGAATCAAAGAAGGTGGCGAAGCTGTTGTTCACCAGCTTCATATCCAGGCTGCTGGAAACCTGAAAGTTCTCTTTGGCCTGCTGCGTGACATTGCGAATCGTCAGCAGTGCCACCACCAGAACCGGAATCAGGGTTGCCACCAGAAAGCTCAGCAACAGTTTGGATTTGATACGCATGGGACATCGCCTTCTAGCTGGCCAGTAATACGCTCTATCGGCGCTTGTTGAGGATAGTTAAGGCTGATGGCCGCGCCAGCGTGGCACTCAGTAGCTGAAGGCCACCGTCATAAAAAGCGCCCCAACAGCATCAATGCCAATTTGCCATCACCGAACATTGTCATTAGCCTGTGCGCCGCCCAGGGACGGGCGATAGCAGATGGTCGTTCCTTGCGCACTAACCCGTTGTATCGACAAGGATTCGCCATGAAAAAGATTGCCTACCTGCTGGCCCTGACCCTGCTCGCCACCCTGACCGGTTGCACCATCAAACACCCGATTGCCGAGGATTACCCCGCCTACCTGAGCAACAACACCGGGGACAGCCAGCTGCCCAGCGCCAACGGCCCTGCCGCCTACGCCCTGAGCCCGGCCACCAGCAGCCACCATTACGAATTCCGCTCCGCCGTCGTGGGCCATGCCAACCTGTGGATCGTCAACTTCGGCCAGATGCTCGACAACACCCTGCAATCGGCGGACGTACAACAAGCCTTCGGCCGCCTCGAAGCGCGCCAGAGTGCTGATCTGCCGCTGCTGAGCTTCGAGCTGCAGGAATACCGCTTCGCCGACTTCCGCGCCTACATCACCCTGAAGGTGAACGTCAGCGCGGACGAGCAGCAGCTGTTCTCCAAAACCTACAAGGTCGAGGGCAAAAGCCAGGGCGGCAAAATGTTCTGGGGCGGCTCCTTCGCCATGAAAAACGCCATCCAGCAATCCACCAAACTGGCCCTGGACGACATCCTGCGCGAGTTTATTCAGGACTATAACCAGCTCAATCTGGCCCAGAAGTAAGCCAGTCGCTCGGGCAACGACCGCAGTGGTGGATGGATACAGCGTCATCCACCCTACTCGCTGGTTGTTTACACGAGTTGCAAACGCCCCCATATAACGACACTGGGCGGACACCCCTTCAGCGCATCCACAGCGTGCCTGACATCCGACTAGGTGTTCACCACGCCGGCGCTCAACTGCCCCCCCACAGCCGGACACCAAAAACCCCGCGTCAAGCGGATGACCATCCGTCTCACCAGCGTCCAACCAAGTAAGGCAACCTATACTCACTGTACTCGGCAGAGTCCTCTGCACACTGGCGGAACACACCATGAGCATACGGCGATATGCACTGGCAGCACTGATATCCATATTGGCCGCACAGGCCCATGCAGAACGCATCCTGATTGCCGCCGAAGATGACTGGGCACCCTACTCCGCCAAGCGTGCCGACAGTCCAGAGCCAGATGGCTTTACCCCAACACTGGTGCGCGAGATTTTTGCCCGACGCGACATTGAAGTGGCGTTTGTGACCGTACCTTTCTCGCGTTGCCTGCATTACGCCGAGACCGGGTACACCGTAGCCTGCTTCAACGTCACCATCACCGAAGCCAACCGCAACAAGTTCTACTGGCACCCCACCCCGATGTTTCACGAAGGCCTGGCCATTTTTGCCCTGCGTGGCCGCTTTCAACCCGAGTTAAACAGCAAAGACCTAGAGAACCACACTGTCGGTATTACCAACGGCTACACCTACCCAACCGATTTCATGCTGAACCCAAAGATTGAACGCGCTGTAGCGCAATCCGATACCAACCTGATGAACATGCTGATCAAGGGCCGGGTGGACTTCATCGTCATGAATACCTTGCCTGGGCAGCTACGAATTCTCGATGAGAAATTCGGCGCCCAAATCGAACGCGTCGGCATGATCTCCCTCGATGGCTTCTG
The DNA here is from genome assembly GCF_902506475.1 of Pseudomonas sp. 8BK. Taxonomy (NCBI): domain Bacteria; kingdom Pseudomonadati; phylum Pseudomonadota; class Gammaproteobacteria; order Pseudomonadales; family Pseudomonadaceae; genus Pseudomonas; species Pseudomonas sp. 8BK. Next base: position 4,078,012 of record NZ_LR733252.1, read on the forward strand.
GCTGAGCTTTTCCAAAAACCATCCCGACGGCGAACGCCTATCGAAAATATTTGAAGAAGAACTAAACAGACTCATCGTCAGCGGGCGCGTGGCGGAACTGGAACTGAACATGAAAGCGCGACTAGGCTTTCGCGTCCCGCAAGACGCTCAAGTAGGGCACTAACCCAGAGATGGCTACCACGCAGAAGCGTGGGAGCTATGTGGAACACCAATCTCACAGACGACGCCAAACGCCCCATCAGAAGGCCGAGTGGAATCGTTGCGCAAGGGGTTAAGCGGCATGGATGCCGCGAGAGCCGCGATGGGCCAGGGATGGTCCTTCGCGGCGTGCCCCTGAAGCACTGATGGAACGAGGAAACGGAGCGAAGCGCAGTAACAGCCGAAGGCTGGCCCGCAGGGTGAGCGCAGCGAATCAAGTCGAGCGCAGCGAATCAAGTCGAGCGCAGCGAGACCCGGATGCAAGGGGCAAGACCTTTTGCTTACTTTTGGCAGGGCCGGCCATCCGGGCGTTTGCCAAAAGGAGCCGCCGTAAGGGCGGATCCGTTAGACCGGGCAACGCAAAAGCGGCTAGACACTGGTATCGCAACGGCAGAACCCAATGAATGATGATCTCGGATGGCCATTATTGAAGTGGGTCGCTACGCTCAACCCATCCATCGGGTCAAAAGAAAAATAACGCATCAAGAGCAAGGAGCTAAACATGGAGTTCTTCGAGAAATTAAACAGCCTTTCAGCAAAGATCCGCCAACAAGCAAGTGCAATCAAAACTGAAGAAGCAACGAAAAACGCCTTTGTCATGCCCTTTATAAATACTGTTCTCGGCTATGACGTATTTGACCCAAGAGAAGTAACTCCAGAATTCGTCTGTGACATTGGCACGAAGAAGGGCGAGAAAATTGACTACGCAATCTTAAAAGATGGCGATGTTCAGATACTGATCGAATGCAAGAAAATTGGTGAGCCGCTCAACATCAACCATGCATCGCAACTATTTCGCTACTTCCATGTAACAAATGCTCGGATATCCATCCTAACCAATGGTCAAGTCTATAAATTCTTCACTGACCTTGACGCTCCAAACAAAATGGATGAAAAACCCTTCCTTGAGCTCGACTTGTTAGATATAGATGAGCATGCAGTACCAGAGCTTATAAAACTCACAAAGTCGGCCTTCGACGTTGAGTCAATAGTCAACGCAGCTGGCGAACTAAAATATGTTAGCCAGATAAAAAAACAAATCGCCCTTCAGTTCACCAAGCCAGACGACGATTTCGTTAAATTCTTTGCATCCCGAGTTTACGAAGGGATGATCACGCAGAAAGTGCGCGAACAATTTGCAGAGTTGACCCGCAAGGCAGTCGCTCAATTCTTGAACGACCAAATCAACGACCGTCTGAAATCCGCAATGAGCGGAGCCATTCAACCCAGTTACGCGACCACGGCTTCGTCACCAGCAGATCCTGCGAATGAGCAAATTGACGACGCTACAGAAGACAAGGTTCTGACCACCTTAGAAGAGCTTGAGGGCTATCACATAGTCAAAGCTATTGTGCGTTCCGTTGTTGACTCCAAACGCATTATTCAACGCGACACTCAAAGTTACTTTGGAATATTGCTAGACGATAACAATCGAAAACCGATATGCCGCTTACACTTCAACCGCACGCAAAAATATATCGGTATTTTCGACCAAGAAAAGAACGAAACGCGCCACCCTATCAGCTCACTCGACGAAATCTATGATTTTGCTGATCAACTGAAAACAACCATAAGCTTCTACTAACAGCATGTTGCATGGGGTACGCACAGCAATACCCATCAACTCTCAGAACAAAAGGCCCATCAATCGATGGGCCTTTTGTTTAAATCGCCACTTGGCTCAGACCAGCGCAGCCTTGCTGCGACGCTCAAGCTTCTTCACCTGATGCTCCCTCGCCGCCTGATGAAACGCCCCCAACAGCGCGTTGTAATCCGCCTTCTCCCAATAGCGATACTCAGGATGCCACTGCACCCCAACAGCAAACGCCTTGGCGCCAATCACACTAACCGCCTCGATCTGCCCATCCTCGGCCACGGCTTCAACCTGCAAGCCCTCGCCCAGGCGATCAACACCCTGACCATGCAATGAGTTGACCTTGACCTGCCGCTCACCGAACAGCGAATGCAGCACGCCGCCCTCGGTCAGGGCGACGTTGTGCATCGGGCCGTAGGCCACGTCGTCCGGTACGTCCTTCACCTCACGGTGATCAAGGCGCCCTTCCACCTCATGCACTTCACGGTGCAGGGTGCCGCCAAACAGCACGTTCATTTCCTGCATGCCGCGGCAGATGCCGAGGAACGGAATGCCACGATCAATACAGGCACGCATCAGGCGCAGCACGGTTTCATCACGAGGTTTGTCGGCCAGGCCAAGGCCGGGATGGTCGTCGCCGTAGAAGCTGGGGTGCACGTTGGAGAGTGAGCCACCGAACATGATGCCGCTGACGCTATCCAGCACCGTATCCATGTCCAGATCATCGCCAAAGGCCGGGATCATCAGCGGGAAGGCACCGAAGCCGGTGACGGCGTGGATGTACTTCTCGCCGACCAGGTGAAACCAGCCGATATCACGGCTGGTCAGCTGCCAACGGCACAGGGGAAGGCCAATCATGGGTTTGCTCATAGGGAGTCCTCTTCATTAGTCATTGAAGTGGGCTGCCCTTGGGAGAGCGGGCTTACGGGCCAGGAAACCCTGAACCCGCTCACCCAAGGGGTGCCGTAACCTGCGGTCACTGCACCAACGCCGCGCCCGCGCGGCTGGTTTGTTGCGTAAAGCGATGGCTATGTATCCATTACGTGCTGCATACAATCGGTAGGTTGGTGTTGAGCGCAGCGAAGCCCAACAGGCATTGGTATCGCTCGCTGGGCTTCGTCACTACGTTCCTCAACCCAACCTACGTCTGATCGCCTGTTAATCGCGGCCAAGACGGAACGCCGTCCGACCGCTCCTATAGGTCGTCATCCACATCCAAAAAGGGGACTGATCCTGCGATCAGCCCCCTGTTACTTAGCCATTGCTCGGGAAGGCGAACTGCGCTGCCTCATGCGAGGCGCGCTGCGGCCAGCGCTGGGTGATGGCCTTCTTGCGGGTGTAGAAGCGCACACCGTCCGGGCCGTAGGCGTGCAGGTCGCCGAACAGCGAGCGCTTCCAGCCGCCGAAGCTGTGGTAGGCCACCGGCACCGGCAGCGGTACGTTGACGCCGACCATGCCGACTTCGATCTCGTCGCAGAACAGGCGCGCGGCTTCACCATCACGGGTAAAGATGCAGGTGCCGTTGCCGTATTCGTGGTCGTTGATCAGCTGCATGGCTTGTTCCAGGCTGCCGACGCGGACGATGCACAGCACGGGGCCAAAGATTTCGTCGGTATAGATGGTCATCTCAGGTGTGACTCTGTCAAAAAGCGTGCCGCCGACGAAATAACCATTCTCATGGCCGGCCACCACCAGATCGCGACCGTCGACCACCAGGCTAGCGCCTTGGGCCACACCGGCGTCGATATAGCCTTTGACCTTGTCACGCGCCGCGCCGGTAACCAGCGGGCCCATGTCCAGGCCGCAGGAGGTGCCAGCACCGATTTTCAGCGCCTTGATTTGCGGCACGATCTTCTCGACCAGGGCATCGGCGATCTGGTCGCCTACGCACACGGCCACGGAGATGGCCATGCAGCGCTCGCCGCAGGAACCGTAAGCCGCGCCCATCAGTGCGCTGACGGCGTTGTCCAGGTCGGCATCAGGCATCAGCACGGCGTGGTTCTTGGCGCCGCCCAGGGCCTGGACGCGCTTACCGCGCTTGGTGCCTTCGCTGTAGATGTACTCAGCGATAGGCGTCGAGCCGACAAAGCTCAGGGCTTTGACTTCCGGCGCTTCGATCAGCGCATCCACGGCTTCCTTGTCACCGTGCACCACGTTGAGCACGCCTTTCGGCAGACCGGCCTCTTGCAGCAGCTGGGCGATATACAGGGTGGAGCTTGGGTCACGCTCGGACGGCTTCAAGATAAAGCAGTTGCCGCAGACGATGGCCAACGGGTACATCCACAGCGGCACCATGGCCGGGAAGTTGAACGGGGTGATGCCGGCCACAACGCCGATGGGCTGCATATCACTCCAGGCGTCGATGTTCGGGCCGACGTTGCGGCTGTACTCGCCCTTGAGGATTTCCGGGGCGGCGCAGGCGAATTCGACGTTCTCGATACCGCGCTTGAGTTCACCGGCGGCGTCTTCCAGGGTCTTGCCGTGCTCTTCGCTGATCAGCTTGGAGATGGTCGCTTCGTGCTGCTCCAGCAGTTGCTTGAAGCGAAACATCACCTGGGCGCGTTTGGCCGGCGGGGTGTTGCGCCAGGCCGGGAAGGCGCTCTTGGCCGAGTCGATGGCCAGTTGCATGGTGGCGCGGTCGGCCAGGGCGACCTGCTTAGTGGCTTCGCCGGTGGACGGATTGAATACGGCAGCCGAGCGGCCGGTGCCGGCAGTCAGTTCGCCGTGGATCAGGTGGTTAACGAGGGTCATGGCAGTTCCTTAATAACGGATCTTGTTTTAGCAGGCGCCGAACGGCTGGCACCTGCAGGAAAAGTGGGTTGTTCCCGTAGGGTGGATGACGCTGTTTTCATCCACCTTGCGGCGCGGCAACTTGGTGGATGGGTAAAGCGTCATCCACCCTACGCCTTAGTCGAGGCTGTTCAGCACATCGCCAACGGCGTTGAACACGGAGTCCAGCTGCTCGGGCGTGGTGTTGAAGGTTGGCCCGAACTGCAGGGTGTCGCCACCGAAGCGCACGTAGAAGCCGGCGTTCCACAGCTTGATCCCGGCCTCGAAGGGGCGGATCACCGGGTCGCCGTCACGCGGGGCGATCTGGATCGCGCCGGCCAGGCCGCAGTTGCGGATGTCGATCACATGCTTGCTGCCTTTGAGGCCGTGCAGCTTGTCTTCGAACACCGGCGCGAGGGCGGCGGATTGCTCGATCAGGTTGTCGCGCTTGAGCAGCTCCAGGGTTGCCAGGCCGGCAGCGCAGGCAACCGGGTGGCCCGAGTAGGTGTAGCCGTGGCCGAACTCGACCATATGCTCGGGGATCGCCTGATTCATAAAGGTGTTGTAGATCTCGCTGCTGGCGATCACCGCGCCCAGCGGAATCGCGCCGTTGGTGACCTGCTTGGCGGTGTTCATGATGTCCGGGGTGACGCCAAAGTATTCGGCACCGGTCCACTTGCCCATACGTCCGTAGGCGGTAATCACTTCGTCGAAGATCAGCAGGATATTGTGCTGGGTGCAGATTTCACGCAGGCGCTGCAGATAGCCGGTCGGCGGCACAATCACACCAGCGGAACCGGACATCGGCTCGACGATCACCGCAGCGATGTTCGAGGCGTCGTGCAGCTCGATCAGTTTCAGCAGCTCGTTGGCCAGCTCCACACCGCCGGTCTCGGCCATGCCCTTGGTGAAGGCCAGGTGCGACTGCAGGGTGTGCGGCAGGTGGTCGGCGTCCATCATCTGGCCAAACATCTTGCGGTTACCGCCGATGCCACCCAGCGAGGTGCCGGCGATGTTCACACCGTGGTAACCACGGGCACGGCCGATAAATTTGGTTTTGCTCGGCTGGCCTTTCAGACGCCAGTAGGCCTTGGCCATCTTCACCGAGGTGTCGGCGCACTCGGAGCCGGAGTCGGTGTAGAACACGTGATCGAGGCCGGCGGGGGTCAGCTCAGCGATTTTCTCGGCCAGCTGATAGGACAGCGGATGGCCGTACTGGAAGCCCGGCGCGTAATCCAGGGTGCCCAGCTGCTTGGCCACGGCTTCCTGAATTTCCTTGCGGTTGTGCCCGGCACCACAGGTCCACAGGCCGGAGAGGCTGTCGAACACGCGACGGCCCTTGTCGTCGATAAAGTAGTTGCCGTCGGCACCGACGATCAGACGCGGGTCGCGCTTGAAGTTGCGGTTGGCGGAAAACGGCATCCAGTGCGCATCCAGCTTGAGCTGGCTGGCCAGGGACGGGACTTCGGTCTGCGGCATATTCATGGTGGCCTCGGTGTGGGCGATTGAAGCGGTAAAGTCGAATCTGTTGCCAGCAAAGGTGCCACGAGCTTAGAGTCAGGAAAACACGACTCTTCATATCTTTAGTTAACTGGTTACTAAACAATGAGCACCCGCCGCCCCGACCCGCTGGCCCAGGTCAGTGACTTTGATATCCGCCTGCTCAAGCTGTTTCGCAGCGTGGTGGAATGCGGTGGTTTCTCCGCCGCCGAAAGCGCCTTAGGGATTGGCCGCTCGGCAATCAGCCAACAGATGAGTGACCTGGAACAACGCCTGGGCCTGCGCCTGTGCCAACGCGGCCGCGCCGGCTTTGCCCTGACCGAAGAAGGCCGCGAGGTGTACCAGAGCACCCAGCAACTGCTGGCGGCGCTGGAGAGTTTTCGCACTGAGGTCAACGGCCTGCACCAGCACCTGCGCGGCGAGCTGAATATCGGCCTGACCGACAACCTGGTGACGGTACCGCATATGCGCATCACCAACGCCCTGGCGCGATTGAAAGAGCGTGGCCCGGACGTGCATATCCACATCCGCATGACCCCGCCCAGTGAAGTCGAACAAGGCGTGCTCGACGGCCGCCTGCATATCGGCGTGGTGCCGCAGGCCAGTACGCTGTCCGGGCTGGAATACCAGACGTTGTATGACGAGCGCTCGCTGCTCTACTGCGCGGTCGGCCACCCGCTGTTCTATGTCGATGATCAGCAGCTGGAAGATGCGCGGCTGAACACTCAGGAAGCCATCGCGCCGACCTTCCGCCTGCCACCCGAAGTGCAGAGCCACTATCAGGCGCTCAACTGCACCGCCAGCGCCTCGGACCGCGAAGGCATGGCCTTTCTCATCCTCACCGGACGCTATATCGGTTACCTGCCCGACCACTACGCCCAGGCCTGGGTGCAGCAGGGCCGCCTGCGTGTGCTCAAGCCGGCCAGCCGCTTCTACGACATCAGCCTGGCCTCGGTGACGCGCAAAGGCCGCCGCCCGCATCTGGTGCTGGAGAGTTTTCTGGAAGCGCTGGCCGAGGCCTAGCGACACACCAGGTAACAACTGCCCAGGCACCACGCTGCGGGTATCGGACTCACAGGTCTATGCTCGGTCGAAGCCACGCCTGGCGTGGCGTTGAGCCTTTTTCCAGTGCCGTGTCACCACGGAGGACCCTATGCCTAGCCGTCGTCACTTCATCCAGGGCAGCGCCAGCCTGCTCGCGCTCGCCGCCACGCCGTGGCTACCTTCCCTGGCTTACGCCGCCCCCAGCCAACTGCTGAAACGCGCCATCCCGAGCAGCGGTGAATTGCTGCCGGTGATCGGCCTGGGCACCTCGCGCACCTTCGATGTCAGCCTCAGCAATGACAGCCTGAAACCGCTGGATTCAGTGATGCGCACCTTTATCAACGGCGGTGCCAGGCTGATCGATACCGCGCCCAGTTACGGCGCCGCCGAGGCGGTGACAGGCGAGCTGCTGAAACGCACCAAAACCCAGGGCAAGGCCTTCCTCGCCACCAAGATTTCCGCCACCGGCCGCGAGCGCGGCATGGCGCAGGTTGAGGCCAGCCTGCAGGCGCTGCAAACCGACAAACTCGACCTGGTGCAGGTGCACAACCTGCAAGACACCCGCACCCAGCTGGCCTTGCTGCGCGAGCTGAAGGCCGAGGGCAAGGTGCGCTATATCGGCATCACCCATTACATCGAGTCGGCGCATAACGACCTGCTGGAAGTGCTGGAAAAAGAGTCGGTGGATTTCGTTCAGCTCAACTACTCGGTGGGCGAACGCAATGCCGAGAAGCGCCTGCTGCCCTACTGCGCCGACCATGGCATCGCCACGCTGATCAACCGGCCATTCCAGCGCGGCCAATTGCTCAGCCGGGTCAAGGGCAAATCACTGCCCAGCTGGGCGATGGAAACCGATGCCACATCCTGGGCGCAGCTGTTGCTCAAATTTATCCTCGCCAACCCGGCGGTCACGGTGGTGATCCCGGCCACCTCCAACCCGCGGTATATGGCCGACAACCTCAAGGCCGGCATCGGCCGCCTGCCGGATGCGGCGCTACGCGAGAAGATTATCCAGGCGTTTAGCTGATATGCACGCGGCTGCCCGCGACTTGGAAGCTAAGCGATGAGCCCAACGCAACGCCTGGCCCAGGCGATCAACGCACGGCCTGCCGAGCTGCTGGCGGTGCTGTGCGGGTTTGGCCTGTTCTTCTGTCTGTTCAGCGGCTATTTCATGCTGCGGCCGATTCGCGAGGCCATGGGTATTCGCGGCGGCGTGGACAACCTGCAATGGCTGTTTACCGCGACCTTTTTAGTGATGCTCACCGCCGTGCCGCTGTTTGCCTGGCTTAACTCGACGGTGGCGCGGGCGCGCTATATCGATTGGGTGTACGGTTTTTTTATCCTCAACCTGCTGGCCTTCGCCGCACTGTTTCAACGCAGCGGCGACGACATCTGGGTGGCGCGGGTGTTTTATGTGTGGATCTCGGTCTACAACCTGTTCGTCGTCTCGGTGGCCTGGAGCCTGATGGCCGATGTGTTCGACAGCGCCCAGGCCAAGCGCCTGTTCGCCTTTATCGCCGCTGGGGCCAGCTGCGGCGGCTTGGCCGGGCCGGCGCTCGGCGCGCTGCTGATTGAGCGCCTCGGGCAAAGCGGGTTGATCCTGCTGGCGGCCTTGCTGTTGGGTATGGCGATTCTGGCCAAGCAGCAGCTGATGGCCTGGCGCGCGATTGGCGGTGCCGGTCGGCCCGGCGCACCGCCCAGCGAAAGCCCGCGCCAGCCGGTGCTCGGTAATCCGTTCAGCGGCCTGACTCGCGTACTCGCCTCGCCCTACCTGCTGGGCATCAGCGCCTTCGTGATCCTGCTGGCCACCGCCAGCACCTTTCTCTACTTCGAGCAGGCGCGCCTGGTGGCGCAGACCTTCACCGAGCGCAACGAGCAGATCCGCGTGTTCGGCCTGATCGACTTCAGCGTGCAGGCGCTGTCCTTGCTCGCGCAGCTGTTTATCACCGGGCGCATCGCCCAACGCTTCGGCATCCGCGCTCTGCTCGCCGGGGTGCCGCTGCTGGTCTGCCTGGGCTTTATCGGCCTGGCCCTGGCGCCGACCTTCGCCATGCTTGCAGCCTTGATGATTGTGCGCAGGGTCGGTGAGTACGCCTTCGTGCGGCCCGGCCGGGAAATGCTCTTCGCGCCGCTGGATGCCGAGAGTAAATACAAGGCCAAGAACTTTATCGACACCGTGGTCTACCGCGCCGGCGACGCCGTCAGCGCCTGGGCCAAAGCCCTGCTCGATATGCTCGCCAACGGCGTGCTGATCGCCGCCGTGGCCGGTGCCCTCTGCGCAGCCACCTGGGGCGCGCTGGGCTGGTACCTGGGTGGGCGCAGGGAGCAAGCGTGCCCCGGACCGCGCGGCCAGAACCACCCGTAGACGCTATGTCCATGCGCACTATCTGCGGCATCGTAGGGTGGATGACGCTTTACCCATCCACCAAAAGCGGTGGTGGATGAAAAGTCATCAGCTACGCGCCGCAAATTCCCCTGATTGCATCCGGGCTACCAAGGCACAGCGCCGCCCCCAAAACCACCGCAGCACGCCACTTTCACGCACAACCCTGGTGCAAAAGCCGGGGTGCAGCGTACCTAGGTCAGTTTTTCTGCCCCTTGCGCTTGTCACCTCGGCAGCTCTGGGTTATCAGTGCAGTCGTCCGAAAACCTGACCACTGCGGAACCGCCCATGACTGTTGAAGTACTTGCGCACCGAGCCGATCCGAACAACAAACCTGCCGGCCGGATTCGGCAGAAAAACGAAGAGGCGATCATCAAGGCCGCCGAGGAAGAGTTCGCCCGCCACGGCTTCAAAGGCACCAGCATGAACACCATCGCGCAGAACGTCGGCCTGCCGAAGGCCAATCTGCACTACTACTTCAGCAACAAGCTGGGGCTGTATCAGGCGGTATTGGTGAACATCCTCGAGCTGTGGGACAACACCTTCAACACCCTGAGCGTGGACGATGATCCCGCCATCGCGCTGGCCGGCTATATCCGCGCCAAGATGGAATTCTCCCGCCGCCACCCGAAAGCCTCGCGCATCTACGCCATGGAAGTGATCAGCGGTGGCGAGCACCTCTCGCAGATGCTCAATCAGGATTACCAGACCTGGTTCCGTGGCCGCGCCGCGGTGTTCGAAGCTTGGAGCGCCGCCGGCAAGATGGACCCGGTGGACCCGGTGCACCTGATATTCCTGCTGTGGGGCAGCACCCAGCATTACGCCGACTTTGCTTCGCAGATCTGCCGCGTCACCGGTCGCTCACGCCTGGTGAAAGCCGACTACGAAGAAGCAGCCGACCAGCTGATTGCCATCATCCTCAAAGGCTGCGGCCTGACCCCGCCAGCCAAAAGCGCCTGATGCCCTTTACCCTGCTCGGCCCTTGCGACTACCGCGAGGAGATTCGCAAAAGCCGCTTTATCGCCCTCGCCACGCCGGTTACCAGCGCGGCCGAGGCGCAGGCATTTATCGCCGCGCACAGCGACGCCAGCGCCAGCCATAACTGCTGGGCCTGGAAGGTGGGTACGCAGTACCGTTTCAGCGACGATGGCGAACCCGGTGGCACCGCAGGCCGGCCGATCCTCGCCGCCATCGACGCCCAGGAAATGGATCAGGTCGCGGTGCTGGTGATTCGTTTCTATGGCGGCATCCAGCTCGGCACCGGTGGCCTGGCCCGCGCCTACGGCGGCAGCGCCAATAAATGCCTGCAAGCCGCTCCTCGCCGCGAGCTGGTTGCCCGTGAGTCTTATCGCTGCCATTGCCTGTTCGCCGAACTGCCGCTGCTCAAAGCGCGCCTGGCAGAACTCGACTGCCTGCTGGAAAGCGAGAGCTATGACGCCACGGGTGCCGAACTGCAGCTGGCCCTCCCCGCGCAACGGGTTGCCGAGCTGCAGCGGTTGCTGGCGGATATCAGCCGTGGCCGTGAGGCGTTGCAGGCGCTATGAAGCGCCTGACCTGGCTTTGCCTGTTCTGCAGCACTGCACTGCAGGCACAAGTGAATGAGCAGCTGGAACACTCTTATTACGATGTCGACGCCAGCGCTCACGCCTTGTTGTACCCGGCACTGGATCAGGCATCGCCGATTCGCCATGACGGCAAGGTGTTTCACGGCTACACCGATTGGCGCGTGGACTGGCGCTTCTGGTGGTGGGAAGAGCCTGACGGGCGCTGCCGCATCACCCGTACGGAAACCACGCTGCACGCCAGCATCATCCTGCCCCGCCTGCTTGCTGCCAGTCCCGCGCACCAGCAGCACTTTGCCGCCTACATTAGCGCCCTGCAGCAGCACGAAAACGGCCATTACCAGATCGCCCAGGCCGCCGCCCGGGCGATTGATCAGCGCCTGCAACTGACGGCCGAACAATCCAGCTGCCAGCGCTTGCAAGAACGGGCCAATCAACAAGCCAACACCGTGCGGCAACAGCATGTCGAGCAGGAACAGCGTTACGACCGCGACACCGAATACGGCAAGACCCAGGGCGCCTGGTTGCGCCACTAAGCCAGCGTACGGCCTCGATTCGGTGCAGCAACACAGCCCCGCCTCAAACAAGCGCACCATCACTGGGCAGCCTTGATCAAACAACGGTTGGCCAACACTGCACAGCGGCTTTTCTGACTCACTGGCCAGCTTTTTGCTTTAGCCAGGCCAGTTGTCATTCCCGAGCCTCTGTCCATGTCCAGTTCCCCTCCCGTTCCACGCTTGCAGCTGAGCGGTATCAGCAAGCGCTACCCCGGCTGCCTGGCCAATGACCGTATCGATTTGAGCATCGCGCCTGGGGAAATCCATGCGCTGCTCGGCGAGAACGGTGCCGGCAAGAGCACCCTGATGAAGATCATCTACGGCGTCACCCAGCCCGACAGCGGCGAAATTCGCTGGCAGGGCGAACCGCTGAAGATGCGTGACCCGGCCATGGCGCGCAGCCTGGGCGTAGGCATGGTGTTTCAGCACTTCTCGCTGTTCGAGACCCTGAGCGTGGCCGAGAACATCGCCTTGGCCATGGGCGCAGCGGCCGGTACACCGAAGCAGCTGGAGCCGAAGATTCGCGAAGTGTCGCAGCGTTACGGCATGGCCCTGGAACCGGGCCGACTGGTGCACAGCCTGTCCATCGGCGAGCGGCAGCGGGTGGAGATCGTCCGTTGCCTGATGCAGGACATCAAACTCTTGATCCTTGATGAGCCGACCTCGGTGTTGACCCCACAGGAGGCCGACGAGCTGTTCGTCACCCTGCGCCGCCTGGCCGCCGAGGGCTGCAGCATTCTGTTTATCAGCCACAAGCTCGGCGAAGTGCGTGCCCTGTGCCAGAGCGCCACGGTGCTGCGCGGCGGCAAGGTGTCGGGGCATTGCATACCGGCCGAGTGCAGCGACCTGCAACTGGCGCGGCTGATGGTCGGCGATGCCGAAGGCCTGGAAAGCAGCTACCCGAAAGCTGACGGCGGCCTGCCGCGCCTGCGCGTGGATGATCTCAGCTGGCACAACGCCGACCCGTTCGGTTGCACCCTTAGCCAGATCCGTCTGGAAGTACGCAGCGGCGAAATCGTCGGCATCGCCGGGGTCGCCGGCAATGGTCAGGACGAGCTACTCGCCCTGCTCAGTGGCGAAACCCGCCTGGCGCGCAGCGAGCGCGAACGCATCAGCCTGGACACTCAGCCGATTGCCGATTTGTACCCGGATGCGCGGCGCAAGCTGGGTCTGGCCTTTGTCCCGGCTGAACGCCTGGGGCATGGCGCAGTGCCGGATATGAGCCTGAGCGATAACGCCCTGCTCACCGCCTTTCAGCAGGGTTTGCTGAGCAAGGGACTGATTCAGCGCGGCAAGGTGCGCGCCCTGGCTGACGAAATCATCCAGCGCTTTGCGGTGAAAACACCGGATGCCGAGGCACCCGCGCGCAGCCTGTCCGGCGGCAACCTGCAGAAATTTATCCTCGGCCGCGAGATTCTGCAGAACCCCAAACTGCTGGTGGCCGCGCACCCGACCTGGGGCGTGGACGTCGGCGCGGCAGCGGCGACTCATCGCGCGCTGATTGCCCTGCGCGATGCCGGCACGGCGATTCTGGTGATCTCCGAAGACCTCGACGAGCTGTTCCAGATCAGCGACCGCATTGGCGCTCTGTGCAGCGGCAAGCTCTCGTCCCTGGCCGCTACCGCAGAAACCGAAGCGGTTGAAGTCGGCCGCTGGATGGCTGGTGAATTCGCCCCGCTTCCCCCTATCACAAGCACGCCGGCAGCCGCTGCTGCCCACCTGAGCTGACGGAGTTTTCCATGCTGTTATCCCTCGAACCGCGCGGTCAGCAATCGCGCGCCATGCTCTGGCTATCGCCGCTACTCGCCGCGGTGCTGACGCTGTGCAGCGGCGCACTGTTATTCGCCCTGCTCGGCCACGACCCGCTGGACACCCTGCACACCCTGCTGATCGCGCCGCTGGCCGACTGGTACGGCGTATCCGAACTACTGGTCAAGGCGCTGCCGATTCTGCTCTGTGCACTTGGCCTCGCCGTGGCCTACCAGGCGCGCATCTGGAATATCGGTGCCGAAGGCCAACTGCTGCTCGGCGCGCTGGCCGGCAGCGCCATGGCGATCCAGATCATCGACTGGGACAGCCGCTGGGCGCTGGTCTGGGTGGTGCTCGCCGGCGTGGCAGCGGGTGCAGCCTGGGGCGGCCTCACCGCCTGGTTACGCACGCAGTTCAATGCCAACGAAATCCTCACCAGCATCATGCTCAACTACATCGCGCTGAACCTGCTGCTGTTCTTCGTGCACGGCCCATTGAAAGATCCGGCCGGTTTCAACTTCCCCGAATCGGCGATGTTCGGCGATGCCAGCCGCTTGCCGCTGGTCAGCGAGGACGGTCGTCTGCACGCCGGCCTGTACTTCGCCCTGCTGGCCCTGGTGGCGGTGTGGGTGTTACTGCACAAAAGCTTTCTCGGTTTTCAGATCAAGGTACTCGGCCTCGACCGTCGCGCCGCCGGCTTTGTCGGTTTCCGCGAGAAGCGCCTGGTGTGGTTTGCCCTGCTGGTCAGCGGCGGACTGGCCGGTTTGGCCGGTGTCGGTGAAGTGGCGGGTCCCATCGGCCAGCTGGTGCCGCAGGTCTCACCGGGCTACGGCTATGCCGCAATCACCGTGGCCTTTCTCGGCCGCCTGAATCCGCTCGGGATTGTCTGCGCCAGCCTGCTGATGGCCCTGCTCTACCTGGGCGGCGAGAACGCGCAGATGACCATGAACCTGCCCCAGGCGATCACCCAGCTGTTCCAGGGAATGATGCTGTTCTTCCTGCTCGCCTGCGACGTGCTGATCCTCTATCGGCCACGGCTGAAGCTGAAGTGGGCGCAGCGAAAAACTAAAGCCACCGCCGAGGCCCTGGCCTAACAAACAACCTGTAGGCGCGAGCAAGCGCGCGCCTACAAAAGCGATACACAAAGGAACTCCCGATGGACCTCGACCTGCTAAGCAATATTTTCTACGCCATGGTGCGCACCGGCACGCCGCTGCTGCTGGTGGCTTTGGGTGAACTGATCTGCGAGAAGAGCGGCGTACTCAACCTCGGCCAGGAAGGCATGATGCTGTTCGGCGCGGTGATCGGTTTTATCGTCGCCCTGAGCACCGGCAACCTCTGGCTCGGTGTGCTGCTGGCGATGAGCGCCGGCATGCTGCTGTCCATGCTGTTCGCCGCCGTGGCCCTGGGCTTTAACGCCAATCAGGTGGCCACCGGCCTGGCGCTGACCATCTTTGGCGTCGGCCTGTCGACCTTTGTCGGCGCGGCCTGGGTCGGCAAACCGCTGGCCGGTTTTGAGCCCATTGCCATTCCGCTGCTGAGCGAGATCCCGCTGATCGGACGCATGCTGTTTGCCCAGGACATTCTGGTTTACCTGTCCTTCGCCCTGTTCGGTTTAGTCGCTTGGGTGCTGCTGAAAAGCCGCATCGGCCTAATCATCCAGGCGGTCGGCGAAAACCCCGACGCCGCCAGCGCCATGGGCCTGCCGGTGTTACGTGTGCGCACCCTGGCGGTGCTGTTCGGCGGTGCCATGGCCGGCTTGGCCGGCGGCTATCTGTCGCTGGCCTACACGCCGATGTGGGCGGAAAACATGACCGCCGGCCGCGGCTGGATCGCCCTGGCGCTGGTGGTATTTGCCAGCTGGCGGGTATTGCGCGTGCTGCTCGGCGCCTACCTGTTCGGCCTGGCCAGCATCATCCATCTGGTGGCCCAGGGCATCGGCCTGTCGATCCCCTCCAACCTGCTGGCGATGCTGCCCTATGTGGCGACCATTCTGGTGCTGGTCCTGCTGTCGCGTGACGCGATCAAGACTCGCCTGTTTGCTCCGGTATCACTGGGCAAGCCTTGGCAGCCGGGGCACTGAGCCTCTTTCACGCACCAGCAGGCAGCATGCTCAGCCTCTTACGCACCAGCAAAGCACCCGCACAAAACCCCGCCACGGCGGGGTTCTGCGTTTTAGCGTGGCGTGGCGCGCTAATTGTCCAGTTGGTCAGCTTTTTGCAATTGAACAGGCAGCTGTTTAACAACAACGTACCCACACACATCGGAGTTCCACCGACCATGTTCGAGAAGAGCAAAAAACCTCTGCTGCGCACCCTCGTTGCCGCCCTTGGCTTTAGCGCCACTTTGAGCGCTGTTGCCGCCGATCCGTTGAAGGTCGGCTTTGTCTATATCGGCCCGATTGGCGACCACGGCTGGACCTACCAGCATGAGCAGGGCCGTCAGGCGGTGATCAAAGAGCTTGGTGACAAGGTCGAAACTAGCTACGTGGAAAACGTGCCGGAAGGCGCAGATGCCGAGCGGGTGATCCGCAACATGGCCAAGGGCGGCTATGACCTGATCTTCACCACCTCCTTCGGCTATATGAACCCGACGCTGAAAGTGGCCAAGCAATTCCCCAAGCTGACCTTCGAGCACGCCACCGGCTACAAGCAGGACAAGAACCTCGGCACCTACCTGTCTCGTTCCTATGAGGGCCGTTATGTCGGCGGCTTCCTCGCGGCGAAGATGACCAAGACCAAGAAAGTTGGCTACGTCGCCTCCTTCCCGATCCCGGAAGTGATCCGCGATATCAACGCCATCCAGCTGGCGCTGGACAAGTACAACCCCGGCACTGAGATCAAGGTGGTGTGGGTCAACTCCTGGTTCGATCCGGGCAAGGAATCCGATGCCGCCAACGCACTGATCGACCAGGGCGTGGACGTGGTGTTCCAACACACCGACAGCCCGGCACCGATCCAGACCGCCGAGCGTCGTGGCGTTTACTCCGTGGGCTATGCCTCGGACATGGCGCACTTCGGGCCGAAAGCGGTGTTGACCTCGATCGTCAACGACTGGGGCCCGCACTACGTCAAATCCACTCAGGCGGTGATCGACGGCAACTGGAAGTCTGAAGACTTCTGGGGCGGCCTGGCGGAAGACACCATTCGCCTGCCGATCAGCGACCTGGTGCCGGTGGACGTGAAAGCCGAAGCTGAGCAGATCATCGCGGATATCAAGAGCGGCGCCTTCCACCCGTTCACCGGGCCGATCAAGGACCAGAGCGGCGTAGAAAAAATCCCGGCCGGCATCGCCGCGACCAACGCCGAACTGGCGTCGATGAACTACTACGTGGAAAACGTAAAGGCTGAACTGCCGAAGTAAGTCATAACCCAGATGCCGTCCCTGCCTCACTGGCAGAACCGCATCACAGGGCGCCCTATAAATAGAGGCGCCCTTTTTCGCTGCTTGGAGCCTGTCGGGCTCAACCGTTCGTCGCGAGGGAAGGCCGGTTTGAGGCAGTTTTGTGGGTTTACCGAGGCGAATAGCGCGCTATTTAACGAGGGAAAGCCACAAAAGTGACCAAATCCGGATTTTCCGCAGCAGAACAGTGTTGAGTTCGACAGGCTCCTTAGTACGAGAAGACTCGCAGCACCGCCCCACCCGGAGCCACTATGCACACCCTACCGATTATCGACATCGCCCCGCTCTACAGCGACAACCAAACCGCCTGGCCCACCGTGGCTGAGCAGATTGACCGCGCCTGCCGCGAATGGGGGTTCTTCTATATCACCGGCCACCCGATCGGCCCGTCACGTATCGCCGACCTGCTCAGCGCCGCCAAGACCTTCTTCGCCCTGCCGGCTGCCGAAAAGCTCAAGATCGACATCACCCAGACCGCTCATCACCGCGGCTATGGCGCGATTGCCACCGAGCAGCTGGACCCGAGCAAACCGAGCGATCTCAAGGAAACCTTCGACATGGGTTTCCATATGGCCCTCAATCATCCCGAGGTGCTGGCCGGCAAGCCGTTGCGTGGCGCCAATCGGCATCCGGATCTGCCGGGCTGGGCCGCCCTGATGGAACAGCACTACGCCGATATGCAGGCACTGGCGCAAACCCTGCTGCGCGCCATGACCATTGCCCTGGATATCGACCGCGAGTTTTTCGACACGCGCTTTCATGAGCCAATCAGCGTGCTGCGCATGATTCACTACCCGCCGCGCCACACTGCCAGCAGCGTCGAACAGCAAGGCGCGGGTGAGCACACCGACTACGGCTGCATCACCCTGCTCTATCAGGACGACGCCGGCGGTCTGCAGGTGCGTAACCGTGACGGTGAGTGGATCGATGCGCCGCCGATTGCCGGCAGCTTTGTGGTGAACATCGGCGACATGCTCGCGCGCTGGAGCAACGACCGCTACACCTCGACCCCGCACCGGGTGATCAGCCCGCTGGGGGTGGATCGCTACTCCATGCCGTTCTTCGCCGAACCGCACCCGGACACCGAGATCAGCTGCCTGCCCAACTGCTCGGACGCCGCCCATCCGCCTAAGTATCCGAGCGTGACCAGCGCTGAGTACCTGCTGTCACGCTTTGCCGATACCTATGCGTATCGACGTGAAGAACAGGCCGACGCATAACACCGTCAGGCGTAGGGTGGATCGGGGCGCGTAGATGACGCTTTTTTTCATCCACCACCTGCGTTACTACGCTGCTCGCTGGTGGACATAAAAAGCGATGTCCACCCTACATAGCGCCACACATCGTCAACAGCCGTACCGATTCGGCGAAATCCTGTCCTTGCGGTTAAACTTTGTCGCGACCACGCCTGATAACGAGATCTGACCATGTACGACTGGCTCAACGCCCTGCCCAAGGCCGAACTGCACCTGCACATTGAGGGGTCGCTGGAGCCCGAGCTGCTGTTTGCCCTGGCCGAGCGCAACAAGATCAAGCTGCCCTGGAATGACGTTGAAGCGCTGCGCAGCGCCTATGCCTTCAACAACCTGCAGGAATTTCTCGACCTGTATTACGCCGGTGCCGATGTGCTGCGCACCGAGCAGGATTTCTACGACCTGACCTGGGCCTACCTGCAAAAGTGCAAGGCGCAGAACGTCATCCACACCGAGCCGTTCTTCGACCCGCAGACCCATACCGACCGTGGTATTCCCTTTGAAGTGGTGCTGCGCGGTATCAAGCAGGCGCTGGTCGATGGCGAAAAACAACTGGGTATCAGCCACGGTTTGATCCTGAGCTTTCTGCGGCACCTGTCCGAAGAAGAAGCCTTTAAAACCCTGGAGCAGGCCAGGCCATTCCGCGATGCGTTTATCGCCGTCGGCCTGGACAGTTCGGAAATGGGCCACCCGCCGAGCAAGTTCCAGCGCGT
The DNA here is from genome assembly GCF_902506475.1 of Pseudomonas sp. 8BK. NCBI lineage: Bacteria > Pseudomonadati > Pseudomonadota > Gammaproteobacteria > Pseudomonadales > Pseudomonadaceae > Pseudomonas > Pseudomonas sp. 8BK. The sequence goes on from NZ_LR733252.1 coordinate 4,096,736, forward strand.
GTTCGACAAGGCGCGCAGCGAGGGTTACCTGACCGTCGCCCACGCCGGTGAGGAAGGCCCGCCCGAATACATCTGGGAAGCCCTGGACCTGCTGAAAATCGAGCGTATCGACCATGGCGTGCGCGCCATCGAAGACGAGCGGCTGATGCAGCGCATTATCGATGAGCAGATTCCGCTGACCGTCTGCCCGCTGTCCAACACCAAGCTCTGCGTGTTCGACGACATGCGCCAGCACAACATCCTGCAGATGCTTGAACGCGGGGTGAAGGTGACGGTGAACTCGGATGATCCGGCCTACTTCGGCGGCTACGTCACCGAGAACTTCGCCGCACTGCACGACAGCCTGGGTATGACTCAGGAACAGGCCAAGCGCCTGGCGCAGAACAGCCTGGATGCACGCCTGGTCTGAACCTGATAATCGCCGCTAAAGCGCCTCCCACATCAGCACGTATACCGTGGGAGGGGCTTTAGCCGCGACAGATACAAACCTCAGTGGTCCAATTTGCGCCGCTTGCCGGTGACCATCGACAGCAGCAGGTTTTCCTTCAGGCGGTAGCTTTCAAACAGCGCCGCCGCGATATGCAGGCCCACCAGGGCCATCAGTGCGTTGGCGCAAAACTCATGAACCTCCTCGGGTAAGTCAGTGCCCCAGAAGTAATCGACCTCCTCCATCAGAAAGCCGGTCACGCCCAGGCCGAGCATCAGCAGCATCATGCCGATCATCACCAGAGCGCCCAGCGGGGAATGCCCCATGCGGTGATAATCACGCCCGCTGAATAATGCCCGCAGATGTTCGACCAGGCGCGCCCAGGTCGGCCAGAAGTCCGCCCAGCGTGCCGCCGGTGTGCCGATAAAGCCCCACACCAGGCGAATCGCCAGCCAGGCCACGGCGTAGTAACCGAACCAGCGGTGCCAGTTCTCGCCCTCTTCGGTGAAGAAGTAATTGGCCAGGAAAGCGCTCGCCAGAGACCAATGGAACAACCTGACCAGCGGGTCCCAGAGGCGTGTGGTGGCGGTGTTCATCAGCCTTCAACGCCGCCTTTGATGGCCTTGCCAGTGACCGGATCGAAGTAGATTTCGACCTTCTGGCCATCCTTGTTGAAGCCGTAGATTTCGTAGCAGTTACCGCCGGTGACCTTGAACTTCTTGATCTCATAGCCCTGAGTTTTGAGGTCAGCCTGGAACTTGTCCTGATCCTGCCACTGCGCCTTGTCGGCGTTGGTGCATTGAGTAGCGGCGAAGGTCAGCGGGCTGGCCAGAACCAGAGACAGCAGAAGCAGTTTGCGCATGGTGTAGTCCTCTTCGGTGCAGGGAGAAAGTGTGTCTGCGAGGACTACTGTCGCGCTTGAACCTTAAGGCTGTATTAGCCCGCACAAATTCATCGCGCGGATGTGGGAGGGGCTTTAGCCGCGACTCAAAAGCTCGCGGCTAAAGCCCCTCCCACAACTGGACACATCAGAAGTCGAAATCGACCTTGGCCCACAAGGTGCGGCCCGGCTCGTCGATCCGAGTATCAGCCGGGAAGCCAAAACCGGAGTCACCGCCCAGGTTGAGGTGCTCGGCGTAGTTCTTGTCGAGCAGGTTATCCACCCCGGCGCTGAGTTTGACCTGCTTGGTCACACGGTAAGCACCGTTGAGCGAGAGCACGCCGAAGCCGGCGCTGTCGCCAAAGTCCTGTCCCACCACGTTGCCGCGTCCAGCTGCGATGCGGCCCTGGCCATCAACTACTCGCCACAGGGCGCCGACGCTCCAGTCGTCACGCTGATAGGTCAGGCCCAGACGTGCTTCCAGCGGCGGCATCTGCGGCAGCGCTTCGCCGTCGCCGCTGTTCTTGCCCCAGGCATAGGCCAGGGTGGCATCGGTCTTCCAGTTGCTCGTCAGGTCATAGGCCACGCCCAGTTCGCCGCCCATGATGCGCGCGTCGACGTTGTCGGCTTGAGTGCTCATACCGCGGTAGTCGAACAGGATGTAGTCACGCACCTGGCCGACATAGGCCGAGGCCCATGCCTGCAGGGCGTCACCCTGATACTGGATACCGACATCCAGCTGGGTGGTCTTCTCCGGCTTGATGCCGTCGAAGGCATTGTCTGCGCCAGCCGGCCCGTTGAGCCCGGCGGAAAACAGCTCCCAGTAGTCAGGGAAACGCTGCACATGGCCGATGCCTGCATAGACGGTGGTCGGCGAACCGGACAGGTCGTGCTCGTAGCGCACAAAGCCGCTCGGCAACGTATCGGCGCGCGTCTCACCCGCCGTTGGGTTGGGCCGCGGCATACCCATCATGCTGCGAAAACTCTGCCGGTAGTCCTTGGCCGAGGCCCGATCCACCCGCGCACCGGAGACCAGCCGATCATGCTCGGCCAGGCTCCAGGTGGCCTCGGCGAACGCGCCGTAGTTGTGCATCAGCGCGTCCTTGTTCCAGGGGAAGCGGTCGGCGTCCGTGTAGCCCGCCATCATGCTGTAGGTGGAACGACGGGCACGGTGCTCGCTGCGCTGGGCATCGAGCCCAGTAATCAGCTCAACATCCTCCCACACCCAGGTCGCAGCCAGGCGTGCACCGAGGGTGCGACGGTCGACCTGCGAGGCCATGGGCATAGCCATCATGCTGGTCGGGTCCGGCACACGCAGGCGGAAGTTATCCATGATGTGGTCGGCGTAGTTGTAGTAGACCTTGGCCTCGACCTTATCCAGCACGCCGCCGAAATTGCCCCGCTCAATGCGCAAGCCCAGGCTTTCGCGCTTGAACTGGGTGCCGTCCATGCCACGGCCGCCGTAGCGCGCCTCGCCATCGCCACGGCCGGCGGTGAGTTCGACCAGGGTGTCGGCATCCGGCGTCCAGCCCAAGGCCACGTCGCCGTTCCATTTATCCCAGCGCGAGGGGATGGTGTCGCCGTTACCGTTAGCGTAATCATCCGAATGCGAACGGTTACCGGTCACCCGCAGGTAGCCCTGCTCACCGCCAACAGCGCCATCGAGGGTCTGATCGAAACGGCCATTGGAGCCGGCCAGCACACTGGCATGCAGGCGCGCACCCAGCTCGCCGAAACGCTCCGGCTCACGGTCGAAACGCACCACCCCAGCCGAAGCGCCGGGGCCCCAGATCACCGTTTGCGGGCCTTTGTTCACGGTCAGCAGATCAAAGGTTTCCGGCGAGATGTACGAGCTGGGCGCATCCATCCGGCCCGGGCAGGCACCGAGCATCTGCCCGCCGTCGGTGAGCAGCAGCAGGCGCGAACCGAACATGCCGCGCAGCACCGGATCACTGTTGCTGCCGCCACTGCGAATCGCAGAGAAACCGGGGATGGTCTTCAGATAATCCGCTGCATCACTGGCCGGCACCGGCTGGCGCGGGTCCTTGGGATCGGCCACCACGGTCAGTGGCGAGCTTTGCTGCACGGCAGTGACCACCGAGGGCGGCAATTGCAGCGCATGCTGCTCCGGGTCGTGTGCAGTGGTTTGCGCAGCATGCGCCTGAGTGGCCAACAGCAGGCCGACACACAGCGGTGCCAGTCGGAAAGGTGCAGCACTGATCAGAAGCGAACGAGTAGACATGGGTATTCCAGAATCGAGACAGAACCAGAGAATGGCCGGCACCGCACACGCGGCACCGACACAGGCAACAGGGCAATGGCGATCAGGAATAGGCAGGCGGTGCGCGGCTGCGCGAACCGGGGAAGATAGCCGAACGGGCAACCCCGCTGCGCACCGGCGCACTATGCCGATCCGCAGGCGCAACAGCCGTCAGGGCTAACGTCGGGCTGGCACAACCGGTGGCTGGGCTGTTGAGCAACAGGGTGCAATAGCCGCACTTGGCCCACAGCGCGTCGTGATCCAGAGGTCCGTTATGGCTACCGGCATGCTCCCCACAGGCCAGTTCCGTCAGCCAGGCCGGTTCGGCCGGTGCAGTCAGCTGCGACAGCAACGGCCCGACACTGAGCAACAGCATGGCCAACAGGGCCAGCCAGCTTGCGCGGTAATCGACGGTGAAGGAGCGGTTGCGGGGCATCACGACAACTCAAGAATCCTGCGCCGAGTATGACTAACGGCCTAAGCAGGACGGCTGATGCAAATCAATGACGGTGAATATCACCGAACAACAGCAGCCCCGCTGCAACGCAGCGGGACTGGGCGCACAGATCAGTGCGCGTGCCCTTCACCATGGGATTTCTCACCGGCAGGGGCGTCCTTGTGTACGGCAATTTCCACCTCAACCGCGCCGGCCTTCTCGAAGGTCAGGGTCAGCGGAAAACGCTCGCCGTCCTTGGCCTGCTGCTTCAGGTTGAACAGCATGACGTGGTAGCCCATCGGCTCGAACTTCACTTCGCCACCGGCGGGAATCGCCACGTTCTGCACCTGCTGCATCTTCATCAGGCCATCGGCGTGGATATGTTCGTGCAGCTCGGCCTTGCCGGCTACCGGGGTACTGGCGCTGAGCAGACGATCGGCCTCGGCGCCTTTGTTGTGCACCACGAAATAGGCAGCAGCGGTAGGTGCTACGGCCGGCATTTCCCGCGACCAGGGGTGTGCAATATGCAGCTCGCCAGCGGTGTATTCGTGAGCACTGGCAAACAGGCTCGGACTCAGCAGAGCGGCAATCAGCAGGGTCTTTTTCAACAACATGGTATTCCTCCAAAAGTGGACTGACTGTCCATGACAGATGTTGTAACGCGAAGCCCTGGCACGGGCCAAGCCCGCGCCGGTTATTCCAGTCAGCCGTTGGCCAGGCGTTGCTTAGGCAGGCGCGAGAGCAGCAGCCAGTCCAACGCCCAGATCAACAGCAGGGATGCGCCCACCAGCGGGAAGGCCGCGCCGAGCAGGCCCATGATCACCATCGCGGTTTTCCAGCGTGGCAGGTCGTGGCGCAGCGGTGGTACGCCGAGCTTGCCGCTCGGCCGGCGTTGCCACCACATGATCAGGCCGCTGACCGCGCTGAGCAGCACCAGCAGGCAGACCGCGAGCATCAGCAACTGGTTGGCCAGGCCGAACAGCTTGCCCTCATGCAGCATCACCCCGGTTTCCACGGTTTTCGCCACCACGCCGTAATCCTTCCAGCGCACATCGGCAAGCACCGCGCCGCTGTACTGATCGATATGCAAGGTGGCGTCGTTACGCGGATCGTCAGCGAACAGGGCGATGCTGTACACCCCGGTTTCACCTTGCGGCAGGGTGATGCTGTAACCCGACTGTACGCCGCGCTCAGCAGCGGTATCGACTACGTACTGCAGCAGGTTGGCCGGGGCCGCAGGCGCCTCGGCAGTGGCATGACCGTTATGCGCTGCGTGTGGATCGGAAGCCGGCAGCGGCGTGGTTTCCACCGCCCAGGCCACGGTCTGCTGACTGCTGGTGTTGAGGCTGCCGGTGAGCTTGCCGGACTGCGGCACGTCGTCCCACATCGCCGCCGGGAAGTGATTCCAGGCGCCGGCAAACTGCGCGCCCCAAAAGCCAGTCCAGGTCATGCCGGTGAGCAGCATAAACAGCAACAGCAGCGAGCCCCAGAAGCCAGCCACCGCATGCAGGTCACGCCATAAAAGTCGCCCACGGGCACTCAGTCTTGGCCACAGCACGCCCGCACCGGAACGCCCGCGCGGCCACCACAGGTAGAGGCCAGAGACCACCAGCACGATGCCCCAACCAGCGGCCAACTCGATCAGCCGATCGCCCAGAGTCCCGACCATCAGATCACCATGCAGCTGACGGGCGATGGCCTGCAGATTGAGCTGCGCATCCTGGCTACCGAGAATCCTGGCGCTGTAGGGGTCAACAAATACATTGAGGCCCCGGCCATCAGCCTCCAGCACAAACTGCGCACTGCGCTCGGCGTTTACCGGCGGCAGGTACTGACTGATGCTCGCCTCTGGATACGCTTGACGCACCAACGCCAGCTGCTGATCCGCCGAGATCGCCTGCTCGGCAGGCGTGACCTGCAGCAGCTCGGCATACATCAGCTGATCCAGCTGCGGCTTGAACAGGTAGATGATCCCGGTGACCGAGAGCAGGATCAGAAACGGAATCACAAACAGCCCGGCATAGAAATGCCAGCGCCAGGCCAGGTTATAAAAAGAAGGAGCACGTTGGCTCATGGATCAACTCCGATAGCTCATCAATAGCGTTACTGCACGAGGCAACATGCAGCACAACGACGACAGCCGGGACGTGATGCCCGGTCGCTACAGAGTTGACGGAGAAGCGCGGGGGTTGGCCGAAGGCCAGAGATAGCGAACAGGTCGCGGGGTAAAGAAGAACGTCAGCAGTGGTGCGCGGCGGGGTGCCAGCAAACCTAGCAAACCGAAAAACGCTGCCAGGATGATCGCGCTGAAGGTGGAACTCAGGGAACAGCCGGAGCCCGTCGCCGGGTTGGGCACCACTACACCGGAACCATCCAGATCCGCGCCGGCGCCGAAGTTGCCCTCAAAGGAGCAGTACTGACTGCCCAGCCCGCTAAGCTGCAGGCCGGCCATCTGACCGTGACCAATACTGCAGGCGAACGCACTGAACAGAACGCTGAAATACAGCATCCAGGCCAGCAGGCGACGGTCAGTACGGGTCATTTTCATGGGGCGCGACTCTAGCATTGCTCCGGGGCGCATGTGACATAGCCGCACTGCGATGGATTGCCGCAGCGCGCTGGCGGCAATCTTAGTTCGGCCAAGGTGCCTGCGCCAACAACTCCGCGCAGCGAATTTGCACGAACTCTCGCAGTAAGAGCACCGGTTTACTCAGCTGCGCCCGGTGCGCGCAGATCAGGTTGAGTGGCGTCGGCTCGCCGCGCAGTTCAGACAACAACACCTGGAGCCGACCTGCACACACATCGCCGGCCACATCCAGCCAGGATTTGTAAACCAGCCCGGCACCACTGACCGCCCAGCGCCGCACCACATCGGCATCATCACTGACCCGGTCGCCTTTGACGCTGATGCCCTGCTCGCGCTTGCCGTCGCTGAAGCGCCAGCGATCATGCAGCCGCCCACCGAGCATATAGAGCAGACAGTTGTGTTCGGCCAGTTCATCCACTGATTGCGGCGCTCCATGCCGCTGCAGGTACTGCGGTGCAGCGCATAACACGCGCCGATTCGATGCGGCCACGGGTAAGGCAACCAGACTGGAATCCTCCGGTGCTCCATAGCGCAGGGCAATGTCCACCGGCTCGCGGAACAGATCGGCCACGCGATCACCGAGCAGCAGACGCAGCTGCACCTGCGGGTGCGCCTGCTGAAATTCATCCAGCCAGGGCAGTAAGGTGTTGCGACCGAAATCCGACGGCGCAGACAGCTGCAACGGCCCGCTGATGCCAACCTTGCTGCCGGCTAACTGCTGCCGGCCGTCATCCAGACTCTGTAAGGCCAAGCGCGCATGGCCGAGAAACAGCTCGCCCTCGGGCGTCAGGCGCAGGCTGCGGGTGGAGCGGCTGAACAGGCGCGCTTCCAGTTGCTGTTCCAGACGCTTGAGCGCGGCGCTGGCCACTGCCGGGGAAATATCCAGGCGTCGCGCTGCCGCCGAGAGATTGCCCAGATCAGCGGTGGTGACAAACAACTGCAGATCATCGAAACGCAGCATGGCAACTCATTTTCAAAAAAGTATTGAAAGAGACTCTAATGGCAGGCTGTTTTTCTCGTCAATCAAATAACCGAGCATGTGCCGCACTTAAACCGGAGCCTGCCATGACCACGCCACTGACCCTGATTGCCACCATCACCGCCCGCCCCGGCCAGGCCGAGGCTGTTGAAGCAGGCCTACGCCAATTGGTACCGCCTAGCCAAGCCGAAGCCGGTTGCCTGCAGTACAACCTGCACCGCCATCAGGAGCTGCCCAACCGCTTCATCATGGTTGAGCAGTGGCAGGACGCTGCCGCCCTCAGCGCGCACCAGCAAACCGCGCATTTTCTGCACTTTGGCGAAACCTGCGGCAACCTGCTGGAACAGGTCGATCATCAACTGATGCAACGCATTCTTTAAGGAGCACGTTATGAAAGCTGTCGCCTATTACCAATCGCTGCCCGCCGACCACACTGATGCTTTGCAGGATGTCGAACTGCCGGCGCCTACGCCCGGTCCGCACGACCTGCTGGTCGAGGTCAAGGCCATTTCGGTCAACCCGGTGGACACCAAGATCCGCCGCAACGTCGCCCCAACCGATGGTGCCGCCAAGGTGCTCGGTTGGGATGCCAGCGGTATCGTCAGAGCAGTGGGCAGCGAAGTCAGCCTGTTCCAGCCCGGCGACCGGGTGTACTACGCCGGGGCGATCAACCGTGCCGGGGCCAACAGCGAACTGCATGTGGTGGATGAGCGCATCGTCGGGCATATGCCCAAGAGCCTGCCGTTTGCCGAAGCAGCCGCCCTGCCGCTGACCGCGATCACCGCCTGGGAATTGCTGTTCGAGCGTTTGCAGGTCACCCAGGGCAACGCCGATCAGGGCCAGAGCCTGTTGATCGTCGGCGCTGCAGGCGGCGTCGGTTCGATTCTGGTGCAGCTGGCCCGTCAACTCACTGGCCTGACGGTGATCGGCACCGCCTCGCGTCCGGAAACCCAAGCCTGGGTCCGCGAACTGGGCGCACACCATGTGATCGACCATCGCCAGCCGCTGAGTGAAGAGCTGAAACGTATCGGTATCGATCAGGTTACCCACGTCGCCAGCCTGACCCAGACCGACCAGCACTTCGCCCAACTGGTCGAAGCCCTGGCCCCGCAAGGCCGTCTGGCGCTGATCGATGACCCGGAGCAGCCACTGGACATCATGCAGCTCAAGCGCAAAAGCCTGTCGCTGCACTGGGAGCTGATGTTTACCCGCTCGCTGTTCGAGACCGCCGACATGATCGAACAGCATCGCCTGCTGGGTCGGGTCGCTGAACTGGTGGATGCCGGCACCCTGCGCACCACCCTGGGTGAGCATTTCGGCAGCATCAACGCCGCCAACCTGCGCCGCGCCCATGCGCTGCTGGAAAGCAGTACAGCCAAGGGCAAAATCGTTCTCGAAGGGTTCTAAAAGGTCTCAAACAAACCCGGCGCGCACATCGCGCGCCGGGCAGCTTTTTTATCACGCGCCCTGCATTCGATAAGCGGCCGGCTAGACTCATTGCATTGCCTCTATTCAGGCAACCCCCACTCAAATCTTTCGACTTGGCTAGCCATTGGCGGTAAGGGATGCGACCCGATCTTCAAGGCCCACTGCGCCTGGCCGGCGTATATATGCTGTTCAGCGCCCTGTGGATTTTCTGCAGCGACTACCTGCTGCATGCATGGGTCATGGACAGCGAGCTGGCGGCTGAACTGCAAACTGGCAAAGGCCTGCTGTTTATTCTGCTCAGCACCGGCCTGATCTTCCTGCTCAGCCGGCGTGACCGGCAGGCGCAACGCCAACTACTGGAAAAACTCACCCACAACAGCCGCGTGCTGCGGCAGGCCCAACGCAATGCCGGGCTCGGTAGCTGGGAATACCGTGACGGTTTCCACTGGAGCGAGGAAGCCCTGAGCCTGTTCGGCCGCAATCTCGACAACCAGCAGAGCAGCATCGAACAGCTGCTGAGTTGGTTGCACCCCGCCGAACGCTCTGCCGTACAACGCGCCCTGCACGCTTTACTGGAGAGCCGCAGCGCCATGACAGTGAGCGCCCGTCTGCTGCAATCGCAGCCGCAGCAAATTACCTGGCTGATGTTGCGCGGGGAAACCGACGAGCACGGTCGCATCCTCGGTACCGTGCAAAACATCAGCACGCAGAAACGCGACGAGAGCGCCCTGCGCGAGAGCGAACATCGCTTTCGTCTGTTGTTCGAGCAAACCCCACGGATTGCTGTGCAGGGCTATGACCGTGAACGCCGGGTGATCTACTGGAACCAGGCCAGCACCCTGCTCTACGGCTATGCCGTGCACGAGGTCATGGGACGCCGCCTGGAAGAACTGATCGTGCCACTGCCGGCGCGCAGCAAGGTGGCCAGCGCGATCAACCTGTGGCAGTTCGGCGGCTCGCCAATCCCTGCGGCTGAGATACAGTTGCAGCGCAAGGACGGCAGCCTGGTATGAGTCTATTCCAGTCACCTGATGCTGCGCAACAGCCTGGATCAGCTGGAGCTGTACTGCGTTGATATCGATCTGACCGAACAGAAGAAAATCGACAGCGAACTGCAGGTCAGCGAGACCCGCTACCGTTCGCTGGTCGAGCACCTCGGCGATGCGATCTTTATCACCGATGCCGACGACAAACTGAGCTTCCTCAACCCAGCCTGGGAACAGATCAGCGGCTACCCCATCCATGAAAGCCTGGGCAGCCCGTTACAGCGCTTTATGCCGGAACTCGGGCAAGCCACGCTGCGCCAACGTCTGGAAGAGCTGCGCAGTGGCAAACTCGGCAGCCTGCGTCTGGAGTGCCAGTTGCTCACCCACAGCGGCCAGGCGCGTCGAGTTGAACTGCAGCTCAACCTGAGCCTGCCCGAACACAGCCTGCACGGCAGCCTGCACGACGTGCATGAGCGCCATCAGGCCCAGCATCTACAACAAGCGCGCAATGCGGTGCTCGATGAGCTGCTCGGCCGGCACCCACTGCGCAGCATTCTCAGCGGCATCACCCGGCGCCTGGAAAGCCTGCAACCGCAGATGCGCGTATCGATCATGCTGCTCGATGCACACCAGCGCCTGCATGTTGGTGCCGCACCGAGCCTGCCGGAGACTTATTGCCAGGCCATCGAAGGGATTACAGCAGCGCTGGAAGTTGGCTCCTGCGGGCATGCCGCTGCCAGTGGCGAACTGGTGATCGCCGAAGACCTCAGCCGGCATCCCTATTGGCGCGACTACCATAGCGTCGCCCAGGCTGCCGGTCTGCAGGCTTGCTGGTCATTGCCGTTCAAGGATGACAGCGGCCAGGTGCTCGGCACCTTTGGCATCTATTACCCACAGCCCAGCCGGCCGAGCGCTGCCGATATCGCCCTGGTGACCGAGTTCACCCGACTGGCGGGGCTGGCCGTGCAGTTCAATACCAACTGGGCGGAGGTGAGCCAATCAGACCAGCGGTGTGCCAGCCATGATTGATTTGTTACAGGTCAATGAAAGTTCATATTGAGTGACTAGACTGGCCTTTCTTAAACCTATTTACGATCTCGCGAGCTAGAACCATGCAAGGCAAAAGCAGGCGAGGAAGCGGAGTGTACGAGCTGTACATGAGCATTCCGAGCCGGCTTTTAACGCAGCAGGGCCGACGCGCAGCAGGTCGTAAACAGGTTCTTGCATAGGAGGCTCGGCGATGAACGTAATGATCCAACCGGTAAAAACAGCCGCAGGTCCGGGCTGGCAAGTAAACTTTGGCAAGCAGAGCGTGACCTTCCGCAGTGAAAGCGAGGCCCGCCAGTTTGTCAGCACCCTGCAAGCACGCCTGAACGCGCCGCATAGGCTGCCTTTCGAGCAGCAGCGCGCGGCAAGTTAAGCCTATGCGCGGATCGCGCCGCGCTCGACCCACCGGGTAAACAGAGAAAAACTCACGGCCAGCCCCCCGCAAGCGAAGATCACCACGGCAATCGGCCAGGCACTGCCGTCATGCAGTACACCCACCATGGCGGCGGCACTGGCAGCGATAACAAATTGCAGGCTACCCAGCAGCGCCGAGGCACTGCCGGCATGGCTACCCTGCCCTGCCATGGCGCAAGCCGAGGCGTTGGGCAGAAGAATGCCCAGGCTGGCAATGCAGCCGAACAGAGGAATCAGCAGCGGCCACAAGGCCTGCGGCTTGGCCAGTGCCACCAACAGCAGTGCCAGGCCACAAGCCAGGTAGAACCACACGGTCTTGCCCAGCCAGTATGCCGGGCCGTGTCGCGCCACCAGCCAGGCATTCAGCTGCGCCACCAGAATAAAGCCCAGGGCATTGCTGCCGAACAGCCAGCCGTAATGCTCGGCGGGTATGCCATACAGCTCGATAAACACGAACGGTGAGCCGGCGATATAGGCAAACATCCCGGCAATCGCACAGCCACCGGTCAGCGCATAACCGAGAAACGGCAGGTCAGTAAACAGCCGCTTGTACTCCCCCAACGCGCCGCGCAAAGGCGCAGGCGGCGCATCTTTGGCCAGGGTTTCCGGCAGCCACCGGGCCACCGCCAGCAGACAGACAAAGCTGAACAGCGTCAGGCAGACAAAAATCGACGGCCAGCCCAGCGTGCTGAGCAGCAGCCCACCGCCCAGCGGCGCGAGAATCGGCGCCAGGCCCATCACCAGCATCAGTTGGGAAAACACCTTGGCCGAGCTGACTGGGTCACACAGGTCGCGCACCACCGCCCGCGAAATCACCATCCCGGCGCAGCCGCCCAGGGCCTGCACAAAGCGCGCAGCAATCAGCCATTCCAAGCTAGGCGCCAGGGCGCAGGCCAGCGACGCCAGGCTGAACAGCATGACCCCGAGCAACAGCGGTTTGCGCCGGCCAAAACGGTCGGCCAGCGGACCATATGCCAGCTGACCGATAGCCAGGCCGGCAAAGTAGGCGGCCAACGACAGCTGCACGTGCTCCACATCGGTGGAGAACGCACGTGCCAGGGTTGGAAAGCTCGGCAGATAGAAATCGATGGCCAAAGGGCCAAAGGCGCTTAACGCGCCAAGAATCAACAGAAGACGTAACGGCATGGGTGTCCAGAAATGTAAAAACCGAGGAGCCGCCGTGGCCCGGATCAACCCCGGACTACAGCGGACTGACAAACCGCTCCCGGCGTGCATTCGGGCTACGGTTTGCCGCTTACCAGCGGGCTGCTAGTCAGACCGGCGTATCGGCCTCTTTCCGACCTTTGCCGATTTTCTCTGCCAGCGACTCCACCAGCAGATAGAACATCGGGATCAGGAAGATCGCCAGGAAGGTCGCCGCCATCATCCCGCCGAGCACCCCGGTGCCGATCGAGTGGCGACTGGCCGAGCCCGCACCACTGCTGGTAACCAGCGGCATAACGCCGAGAATGAAGGCCAACGAGGTCATGATAATCGGGCGAAAGCGCAGGCGCGAAGCCTCCAGCGCCGCCTCGAAAATGCTCATGCCATTGTGCCGATTGAGCACGGCGAACTCGACAATCAGAATAGCGTTCTTCGCCGCCAAGCCGATCAGCGTAACCAGGCCAACCTGGAAGTACAGGTCGTTCTCGATGCCGCGCAGCCACACCGCGAGAATCGCGCCGAACACCGCAAACGGCACCGCAGTGACCACCGCCAGCGGCAGGGTCCAGCGTTCGTACTGGGCAGCGAGGATCAGGAACACCATGATCAGACCGAAGATAAAGGCACTGCTGCCCGAACCTTGCGACGCCACTTCCTGGAAGGCTGAACCGGTCCAGCCAATGCTGTAATCGCTACCCAGCACTTCCTCCGCCACTTGCTGAATCGCACTCAGCGCCTGACCGGAGCTGTAGCCAGGTGCTGGCCCGCCAAGAATCTTCGCTGCCGGGTAGACGTTGAAGCGTGCGTAGGTATCCGGGCCGAGTATCCGCTCAACCTTGACCAGGCTGGCCAGCGACACCAGCTCGCCACTGCCTGCACGCACATAGACCTGGGACAAATCTTCCGGCTTGCTGCGGAACTCCGCTTCGGCCTGCAGGCTGACCTGGAAGGTACGCCCATATAGGCTGAAATCGTTGACGTAGTAGCTGCCGAACGTGGCCTGCATGGCGGTGAACACATCATTCACCGCCACACCCAGGGCGCGCGCCTTGGTACGGTCCAGGTCGATAAAGTATTGCGGCACGTTGGCGCTAAAGGTGCTCTGCACCCCTGCCAGCTCAGGGCGTTTCGCCGCAGCCGCTAGGAAGGCCTGAACCTTGGCCGCCAACTGCGCGGTCGTGCCGCCACTGCGATCCTGAATAAAGCCCTCAAAACCACCCGTGGTGCTCATGCCGGTAATGGGCGGCGGGTTAAAGCTGAGAACCACGCCATCCTTCTGCGCAGCGCCCATGCCCATGAACTGGCCGGTAAGGTTGCGCGCATCCAGTTCAGGCGTGGTGCGTTCACTCCAGTCTTTCAGCGGCACGAATGACACCCCGGCGTTGCTGCGGGTGCCAAAGGTCAGCACGTCAAAGCCGGCGAAGGTCACCACATCCTGCACCGCAGGGTGCGCCATCAACTGCTGAGTCACGTCACCGGTAAGCTTCTCGGTGCGGGTCAGCGAGGCTGCCGGCGGCAGGAAGTAAGCGTTGATCACATAGCCCTGGTCTTCATTGGGCACCAGGGAGCTGGGCACCCGGTTGAACAGCAGCACCATCACCGCAATCATCGCGCCGAACAGCAACAACCCGACAGCCGAACGCTTGAGGAAGAAACGCACACCACTGGTGTAACCGCTGGTGAATTTGTCGAACATGCGGTTGAACGCACGGAACGGCGCGGCCGGCTCATGCTGCCCAGGCTTGAGCAACAAGGCACAGAGTGCCGGGCTCAGAGTCAGTGCAACCACGCTGGAAATCACCACCGACACGGCGATGGTAATGGCGAATTGTTTGTACATTTCCCCGGCCAACCCGCCGAGGAAACCCACCGGAATAAACACCGCGCAGAGCACCAGGCTGGTGGCAATGATCGGCCCGGTAACCTCCGCCATAGCCTTGATTGAGGCCTCGCGCGGAGCGAGGTTGTCACTGCGCATTGAGCGCTCGACGTTCTCGATCACCACAATGGCGTCGTCCACCACGATACCGATGGCCAGCACCATGCCGAACAGGGTCAGCAGGTTGATCGAGAAGCCAAGCATGTACATGCCGGCAAAGGTACCGACCAGCGACACTGGAATCGCCACCAGCGGAATCAGCGTAGCGCGCCAGTTCTGCAGGAAGATAAACACCACCAGTACCACCAGCACCAGGGCTTCGAAGAAGGTATGAATCACCTCCTCAATCGACACCCGGACGAATTTGGTGGTGTCGTACGGCACCTTGTAGGTCATGCCGCTGGGGAAGTTCTGCGACAGCCGCTCCAGCGTCTTGCTCACCGCCTCGGCAGTGTCCAGAGCGTTCGCGCCGGGCTGCAGGTACACGCCGAAAGCGGCGTTCTGCTGACCGTTGAGCGAGGTCATCAGCGAGTAGTCCTGGGCACCCAGTTCGATCCGCGCGACATCCTTGAGCAGCAGGCTGGCACCGGTGTCATCGGTGCGCAGAATGACGTTTTCAAACGCTTTCGGATCAGTGAAGCGGCCCTGGGTGGTCACCGTGTAGGTGAAATCCTGCTTCTGTTTGAGCGGCTGCTGGCCGAAGCTGCCGGCGGCGAACTGCGAGTTCTGCTCGCGAATCGAATTGACCACATCGGTCGGCGTCAGGTTGTACTGCGCCAGCTTGTCCGGACGCAGCCAGATGCGCATGGAATAGTCTTTCGAACCGAACTGGCTGACATCACCCACGCCCGGCAAGCGCTTGAGCTCGTCGATTACGTTGATCAGCGCATAGTTGCTGATATATACCGGGTCGCGCGAGCCATCCGGCGAGTACAGGGTCACCACCTGAAGAATGTCCGAGGACTTCTTCTGCACCTTGACGCCCTGCCGGCGCACCTCTTCCGGCAGTTTGGCCAGGGCGGCCTGCACGCGGTTGTTGACGTCGATGGTGGCCTGGTCAGGGTCGCGGCCAACCTCGAAGTACACCGACAGGCTCATGGCGTTGCCGCCGGAGTTGGACTGCTGGTAGATCATCCCCTCGACGCCGTTGATCGACTGCTCCAGCGGCGCGGCCACCGTTTCCGCAATCACCTGGGCGCTGGCACCGGCATAGCTGGCGCTGACCGATACCTGCGGCGGCAGAATCTGTGGGTACTGGGCAATCGGCAGCGTGCGCATGGCCATCAGGCCCGCCAACACGATGATGATCGAGATGACCGCGGAAAAGACCGGACGGTCGATAAAGAAGCGTGAGATCACCGGGAACGCTCCTTAGGATTGGCTGGCGGCTGGGGCGGCGACTTTAACCGGGCTGTCTGGACGCACCTTCGGCAGGCCCTCGACGATCACCCGCTCACCGGCGCTGATGCCGGAGACAATCACCCAGCGGCCTTTGGCCGTGTGCCCGGTGGTGACCTGGCGCATGCGCGCCACGCCGGCTTCATCCACCACGTAAACAAAAGTGCCGCCTGGGCCCTGACCAATCGCGCGCTCTGGCAGGGTCATGGCGTTGGGAATGCTCAGACCTTTGACCTGCACCCGCACGAACTGCCCCGGCAACAACGTCTGCTCCGGGTTAGGCACCACAGCGCGCGCACTGACGGTACCGGTGCCGCGATCCACCAGACTGTCGGTAAAGTCCACCTTGCCTTCCAGCGGGTAGACACTGCCGTCACCAAGCTTGATCTGCACACTCATCTTTCCGTCTTCCGGCAGTACCAGGCTGCCGTTCTGCAGGCCACTGCGCACGCTCTCCACATCCGAGTCGGGGGCTGCAAAGTTGACGTAGATCGGGTCCAACTGAGTGATATTGCTCAGCAGGCTGGCACTCGGATCACCGGCCACCATCAGACTGCCTTCGGAGACGGTTTCCTTGCTGGTGATCCCGGAGATCGGGGCTTTCACTGTGGTGTAGTCGAGATCGATCTGCTTGGACTGCACTTCGGCTTCGGCAGCCTGAATGTTCGCCTTGCTCTGCTCGAAGTTGGAAACCGCATTGTCCAGTTCGCTTTCGCTGGCAAAACCCTTTTTCTGCAATTCGCGGATACGCTTGAGGTCGCGTTCGGTCTGCCGATAGCGCGCCTGCTCCTGTGCCAGAGCGCCCTTGGCGCGGCTCAGTGCGGCCTGGTAGGTACGCGGGTCAATGCGGAACATCACCTGGCCTTTCTTGACCTGGCTGCCTTCCAGATAAGTACGCTCCTGCAGAATGCCACTGACCTGGGCGCGCACCTGCACTTCACGGAAACCAGCAGTACGTGCGGAATATTCAAGTTCCAGGGGCAGAGCCTCGGCCTTGACGGTCTCTACCACCACCTCGGGTGCTGGCGGAGCATCGGCGGCAAACAGCGGGGCGGCCAAAAAAGCCAACAACAAGGAACCGGCAGTGACCGGCAGACGACGGGGAAAAAGCATGGATGTCTCCGAATAAACGCAAGGCGCAACGTTTGAGACCGGCAATGCTAGTTACATACACAAGTGTTTGTAAATAGAACATTACCCTTAAGTTCATTACACTTTGTGCTGAGCCTAGCCAGAAATACGCCTACTGCCATGCGTCGAACCAAAGAAGAAGCCGAGAAAACCCGTTGCGCCATCCTTGAGGCCGCCGAAACGCTGTTTCTGGAAAAAGGTGTGGCGCACACCAGCCTGGAGCACATCGCCCGGCATGCGGGGGTGACACGTGGCGCGGTGTATTGGCACTTTGCCAACAAGGCCGATCTGTTCAACGCCATGCTCAATCAGGTGCGGCTACCGCCCGAGCAGCTGGCCGAACGTATGCGCGGCTGCCCCGAGCACGACCCGCTGCAGACCCTGCGCGAGCTGTGTATCGAGGCTATCGAGAACCTGGCCCGTGAACCGCAGAAGAAGCGCATCTTCACCATCCTGCTGCGCAGGTGTGAGTTCACCGAAGAACTGCGCGAAGCCGAAGAGCGCCAAGAGGCCTTTATCAACCTGTTTATCGCGCTCTGCGAGCAGCAGTTCAACACACCGTCAGTGCGCCTGCGCCTGCATGCCGGGCTGACGCCGCGCTTGGCCGCGCGCACCGTACATGCACTGCTGATCGGTCTGTTCTACGACTGGTCGCGCGACCCCAATCTGTTCGACCCGCTCAGCGACGCCGCGCCGATGATCGACGCCTGCTTTCGCGGGCTGATCCGCGACTGGCCAAACGCCGCAGCTTTTACGCTAGGCTGACGCCGTAGCCTTGCTCGACGATGGCGACCATCAGCTGATCGACCGGCACACTGCTACTCACCCGCACTTCACCACCGGGAAACTTCACTTTCACATCAGCCGCCGGGTCGCAAGCCAACAGCGCCTCGGTGATGGTTTTGACGCAGCCCTGGCAAGTCATGCCATCGACCCGGAATGCGTGAACCTGAGAAACCTGCATAAACAACCTCCTGAATAAATAAGCCGCCATGGTAAACGGTTAGCCGAGTGTTGCCCTTGCCATAAGGGTAAGGTCAAGGGATATAACGGCTTGACCTTACCCTTACGGCAAGGTTGATCCTGTACTGGAATTCCATGGAGGACCACTCATGTCCAGCCTCACCACCTTCAACCTGCCTATCAGCGGTATGACCTGCATCAGCTGCGCCGGACGGGTCGAGCGCGCCCTGGCCAAGGTGGCCGATGTCACCAGTGTCAGCATCAACCTCGCCAGTGAACAGGCGCGCGTCGAGGCGCCCGCGGACAGCCTGGAGCAGCTGGTCAACGCCGTTAGTGCGGCCGGTTATCAGGTGCCCTGCGAACGCCTGGAGCTAGCGCTTACCGGCATGACCTGCGCCAGCTGCGCCGGGCGTATCGAGCGCGCCCTGAAGCAGCAACCGGGGGTGCTTTCAGTCAGCGTCAACCTGGCCAGCGAACGGGCGCAGCTGCAGGTGCTGCGCGGCACTGATCACCAGGTTCTGTTGCAGGCCGTCAGCCTGGCCGGCTATCGCGCCAGCCTGCTGGACGATGCAACCCAGACTCAACCAACCGTCGAGCGGCATCTGCAGCGCGAACGCTGGTCCCTGCTGCTGGCCATGCTGCTGACCGTACCGTTGGTCATCCCCATGCTCGCCGAGCCCTTCGGCCTGCACTGGATGCTGCCGGCCTGGCTGCAGTTCACCCTGGCCACGCCGGTGCAATTTATCTTCGGCGCGCGTTTCTACCGCGCGGCCTGGAATGCCCTGCGCGCTGGCGCAGGGAATATGGATCAGCTGGTGGCGATAGGCACCAGTGCCGCCTATGGCCTGAGCCTGTATCAATGGGCGTTGAGCCCAGCTGGCGAGATGGCCCATCTGTATTTCGAAGCCTCGGCGGTGATCATCACCCTGATCCTGCTCGGCAAATACCTGGAAAGCCGCGCCAAACGCCAGACCAGCAGCGCCATCCGCGCCCTGCAGGCGCTGCGGCCTGAGCGCGCCTTGCGCCTGCAGGATGGCGTCGAGCAATGGGTGGCGCTGGCTGAGCTGCAACTGGGCGACGCCATCGTGGTCAAGCCCGGCGAACGCTTCCCGGTCGACGGTCTGGTTCGCGAAGGCCAGAGCCACGCCGATGAAGCGCTGATCAGCGGCGAAAGCCTGCCACAACCCAAACAGCCGGGTGATCGCGTCACGGCCGGCGCAATCAACGGCGAAGGCCGCCTGCTGGTGGAAACCACCGCACTTGGCGCGGAGACCGTGTTGTCGCGCATCATCCGCCTGGTCGAAGATGCCCAGGCGGCTAAGGCACCGATCCAGAAACTGGTGGATAAAGTCAGCCGTATTTTCGTACCCAGCGTATTGCTGATCGCACTGGTCACCCTAATGACCTGGCTGCTACTCGGCGCCAGTATTGAAACAGCGCTACTCAACGCGGTGGCCGTGCTGGTGATTGCCTGCCCCTGCGCCCTCGGCCTGGCCACACCCACGGCGATCATGGCCGGCACCGGCGTGGCGGCGCGCCACGGCATCCTGATCAAGGATGCCGAAGCCCTGGAAATTGCCCATTCGGTAACCCTGGTGGCCTTCGACAAGACTGGCACCCTGACCGCAGGCAGCCCGCGTATCGCCCACCTGCAAGCCATCGACGGCGACAGCACGCAACTGCTGCAGCTGGCCGGAGCCCTGCAGCGCGGCAGCGAACACCCGCTGGCCAAGGCCGTGCTGGACCAGTGCGCAGCGGAGCACCTGACACTCGCCGAGGTCAGCGACAGCAAGGCCCTGGCTGGGCGCGGCATTGCCGGAAAGATTGGCGAAAGACAGCTGGCCCTGGGCAACAAACGCTTGCTCGAAGAGCACTGGCTACAAAACCAGACACTGATCGCCGAAGCGCTGGCCTGGGAGGCTGAAGGCCGCACCCTGTCCTGGCTGATAGAGCTCGCTCCGCAACCGCAGGTGCTCGGCCTGTTCGCCTTTGGCGATACGCTCAAGGAAGGCGCGCCAGAAGCCATTGCCGCACTGACTGCACAAGGCATCGACAGCCACCTGATCAGCGGGGACAACAAAGGCAGCGTACATGCCGTGGCGCAAGCACTGAACATTAAGGTCGCGCATGCCGAAGTGCTGCCGGCGAACAAAGTGGCGATCATCAGTGGGCTGAAGCAAGACGCCGTTGTGGCCATGGTCGGTGACGGCATCAACGACGCCCCGGCGTTGGCCGTCGCTGACGTGGGCATCGCCATGGGCAGCGGCACCGATGTGGCCATGCACGCCGCCGGCATTACCCTGATGCGCGGCGACCCACGGATGGTGGCCGATGCCCTGGAGATCAGCCGACGCACCTACAACAAGATCCGCCAGAACCTGTTCTGGGCCTTCGCCTACAACCTGATCGGCATTCCGCTGGCGGCCGCCGGCCTGCTTAACCCGATGCTCGCAGGCGCGGCCATGGCGCTGTCCAGCGTCAGCGTGGTGAGCAATGCTTTGCTGCTGAAAACCTGGAAGCCCAAGGATCACGAATAAACCGCAGGGCAGGAGAAGAACGATGAATATCGGCCAAGCCGCCAAAAAAACCGGCCTGAGCGCCAAGATGATTCGTTACTACGAAAGCATCGATTTGCTGCCTGAGGCCGGCCGCAGCGACAGCGGCTACCGCCAGTACAGCCAGCAGGACCTGCACCGTCTGGCCTTTATCAAACGCTCGCGCGACCTGGGCTTTTCCCTGACCGAAGTCAGCCAGCTGCTAGCCTTGTGGCAGGATCGCCAACGCGCCAGTGCCGATGTCAAAGCCCTGGCCGCTGCACATATCAGCGAGCTGGAACGCAAGATCAGCGAACTCAGCGGCCTGCGCGACACCCTCAAGGAACTGATGGACAACTGCCAGGGCAACGACCGCCCGGACTGCCCGATCCTCAGGGATCTGGAGTCCGGCTGCTGTCATTGAATAAACACACGTAGGGTGGATGCCGCTTCACCCATCCTCCACAGGGGGCATGGGTGGATGGATAAAACGCCATCCACCCTACAACAGCTGCTGCAAGGCGCAGCAATCCACGGCGAAATGATCGGCCAACTGCGGCCAGGGATTTTCCGCCAGGTTGACCAGCACGCTGCGCGCACCCGCAGCGCGGGCACACTCTAGGTCAAAGCGGTAATCGCCGACCATCACCAGCTCGCTCGGTGCGACCTGCCAGGTTCTGGCGAAATGCAGCAGCCCACCCGGATCGGGCTTGGGCGGCGCCTCGTCACGGCCGATCACGTCCGGCACGGCAAAGCAATCGTCCAGACCGATGGCGCGCAGGGTCAGCAGCGCCAGCTCATGGGCATTGCGGGTGAGGATGCCGAGTCGGCAACCACGCCCGTGCAGCTCGCGCACCAGCTCAATCGCCCCAGGGGCAGGCTCGGCGGTCAACGCCAGTTCGCGCTCATGCTCCAGCAGCCAGGCATGCTTGGCCGCCGCCACCGCCTCGGGCAGCGCGGCCAGATGGCCGAGAATGTCGTGTTCCAGGGGAATATCCAGCGCGCGCTTGATCGCCTCGAAGTCGTGCACCGCCAGAGTCAGGGTGCCATCCATATCGAATACCCAGTGGCGGGCCGCGCTCAGACTCACTTCCAATCCTCTCGCACGCGGGTAAGCCCTTCCTGGGCGACCGAGGCGACCAGCTGGCCCTGGCGGTTGAAGATGCTGCCACGGGAGAAACCGCGGGCATTGCCGGCCCAGGGGCTGTCCATGCTGTACAGCAGCCAGTCGTCCATACGCAGGTTGCCGTGAAACCACAGCGAGTGGTCGAGACTAGCGACCTGCATAAACTTCTGCCAGACGGAAACCCCATGCGGCAGCATTGAGGTGGTCAGCAGGTTGAAATCACTGGCGTAGGCCAGCAGCAACTTGTGCAGTTGCGGTTCATCCGGCAGCTCGCCCGCGGCGCGGAACCACACGTGCTTGACCGGCTCACTGGGCTTTGGCGCGAAGGGGTTGCCGATGGTGACCGGGCGAATCTCGATCGGCTTGTCACTGATAGCGCGCTCACGCATACGTTCGGGAATCATGGCTTCGACCATGCGCGCCAGCTCGGTTTCCGATTTCAGCTCTTCCGGCCCCGGCACTTCAGGCATCCGGTTCTGATGATGAAAGCCTTCTTCATCGAACTGGAACGACGCACTGCAGGTAAAGATCGGTTTGCCCTTCTGAATCGCCGTCACCCGCCGTGTACTGAAGCTGCCGCCATCGCGCACGCGCTCAACCTGATACACCACCGGCAACGTGGCATCGCCGGGACGCAGGAAGTAGCCGTGCATGGAATGCACATGGCGCGCGGCCTCGACCGTCTGACTGGCTGCCGAGACACACTGGCCAAGCACCTGGCCGCCATACAGCTGGCGAAAGCCCAGATCCTGGCTGACCCCGCGAAACAGATTCTCTTCGATGGTTTCCAGGGTCAGCAGGGCGACCAACTCATTCAACACCTGACTCATGCATGCTCTCCTGTTAACGCATCTGGCTGGGGGCGAGATGGTAAAGACTTCGCCGAAGTTTGTCGGCCCGACTGAAAGATGGATGTGGACAATAATGGCAGCATTCTAGCCAATCGAGCGCCGGACTTGAGCCAGGCCAGGGCGCTCGCCATACTTCCAGCCCTATTGCTCGAGCCTGTCCGCATGCGCCTGCCGCTGGTCTACCACGACGACTACAGCCCGCCCTTCCCGGCCAACCACCGCTTCCCCATGGAGAAGTTTCGCCTGCTGCGCGACCACCTGGTGGACAGCGGCCTGAGCACCGATGCCGAACTGCTGCGCCCCGAGCTGTGCCCTACCGACGTACTCGCCCTGACGCACTGCCCGGCCTATATCCAGCGTTTTGCCAGTGGCGAACTGACATATGAGGAACAACGCCGCCTCGGCCTGCCCTGGAGCGCCGCCCTGGCGCAACGCACCATTCGCGCCGTGGGCGGCTCGCTGCTGGCGGTTGAGCAGGCGCTGCAACATGGATTGGCTTGCCATCTGGCTGGCGGCACCCACCACGCGCATTACGATCACCCAGCCGGTTTCTGCATCTTCAATGACCTGGCAGTAATCAGTCAGTACCTGCTAGCCAGTGGCAAGGCCCAGCGCGTGCTGATCTTCGACTGTGACGTGCACCAGGGCGATGGCACCGCGCGCCTGCTGGAGAACACCCCGGAGGCGATCACCGTATCGCTGCACTGCGAAAAGAATTACCCGGCGCGCAAAGCCGCCAGCGACTGGGACATTCCCCTGCCCAACGGCATGGCCGATGACGACTACCTCAAGGTGGTCAACGACAGCCTCAACTACCTGCTGCCGCTGTACCAGCCGGATATCGTGCTCTACGACGCCGGCGTCGATGTGCACCAGCACGATGCCCTCGGTTATCTCAACCTGACGGATGCTGGTATCGCAGCCCGTGACGAAGCTGTACTTAACCACTGCCTGAGCCGTGACATTCCCGTAGTCGGGCTGATCGGCGGCGGCTACGACAAGGACCGCCTAGCCCTAGCCAAGCGTCACGGAATTCTGCACCACAGCGCCGCGCAGGTTTGGCAGGCGAGCGGGCTGGGATAGTTAGCGCCATAGTCAGGTATGCGCAGCGTCCATCAACCAGAGCCTGAAAGCGCCCATGGCTGCAGTCTCAGTACGTGACTGCAGACGGGTCAGCCAGTAGCTGCCCGTCAGGATATCAGTGGAAAAGGGCTGTTGAATCGCGCCACAAGCCACATGCCGATGGAACATAGCAGGTGGAGCCAACGCTACGCCCTCCCCCATGAGAGCAGCCGCCATCATGGATATCGACGAGTCGAAGACAATACTTTTGAGCGCTGGCACGCGCCCCTCAAAACCTGCAGCGGCAAACCATGCGGACCACTCATCGACACGGTACGAGCGCAACAGTACCTGCTGTAACAAATCGGCAGGCGCTTGCAACTGCGCAGCAATCTCCGGCGCACATAGCACAGACAAGGGAGCATCAAGCAGATGCATAGCCTCCGTGCCATGCCAGGCGCCCGCGCCAAACCGTATGGCGTAATCAAGCCCCTCGGCAGCGACATCGACTCGGTTATTGTTGGTAAATAACCGCAGATCGATATAAGGATACTGGGCCCGAAACGCCGGCAGTCGAGGCAATAACCAACCCACTGCAAAGGTGCCAACTGCACCCACCGTAATCACTTCACGGTAGAGCCCGTCCTCGAAACGCCCTAGCGTCTGAGCAATACGGTCGAACGCATCGCAAAGCACCGGCAACAGGGTTTCGCCCTCATGGGTAAGCATCAACCCCCGCGGCAGCCGCTTAAACAGAGTGACCTTCAGCAAAGCCTCGAGGCTCTTGACCTGATGACTGACTGCCGCTTGCGTCACACACAACTCAATGGCTGCACGGGTAAAACTCAAATGTCTCGCGGATGCTTCAAATGCGCGCAGCGCATTGAATGGCAAGTACGGTCTAACCATTGCGCGACCTAAAATTTTCTAATACCTAGGTCAAAATATCATCGTTTGCCGAGCCCCGCCTAGACACCTAAATTTGCGCCTTTACAGCGCACACCCTTGTGCTAGCCCATCCCCAAAAGGCCGGAGTCGCCCCAAGCAATGCATAAACTAAAAGTTGTTATCGCCAGCCTCGCCCTCTTTAGCGCAAGCAGCAACGCCGCAGAAGATCGCTCGCTGACAACCATGGTTGACTCAGTTATCCGTCCACTGATGCTGGAGCATGACATTCCCGGCATGGCAGTGGCCATTAGCCTGAAAGGGCAAAGCCATTACTTAAACTATGGCATAGCCAACAAAGAAAGTAGCCTGCCCGTCACTCCCGAAACCCTCTTCGAAATCGGTTCGGTCAGCAAAACCCTCACCGCCACCCTCGCCGCCCTGGCGCAGAGCACCGGCAAGCTGACCCTGATGGACAGAGCCGGCCAGCACTGGCCCGAGCTGCAAGGCAGCCAGCTGGAACACGCCAGCTTGCTCAACCTCGGCACCTACACCGCCGGCGGACTGCCGCTGCAGTTCCCCGACAACGTGACCGACCCGGCCAGCATGCTCAGCTATTACCGCCAGTGGCAGCCCGAGCATATTGCCGGCACTCACAGACGCTATTCCAACCCCAGCATTGGCCTGCTCGGCTACCTCGCCGCGCGCAGCATGGGCCAGCCGTTCCCCACACTGATGGAAGGCACGCTATTCCCCGCGCTCGGCATGTCGCACAGCTATATCCAGGTGCCGACAGCGCAGATGCCGCGCTATGCCTATGGCTACAGCAAGGACAACCAGCCGCTGCGCGTCAGCCCGGGCATGCTCGACGCCGAAGCCTATGGGGTGAAAACCAACGCCAAGGACCTGTTGCGCTTTGTCCAGGCCAACCTTGATCCGGCCAGTCTCACCAAGGACCTGCAGCGCGCCATCGCCATCACCCACGCTGGCTATTACCGCGTCGGCGAGATGACCCAGGGCCTCGGCTGGGAGCGCTACCCCTACCCGATCAGCCTGGAACGCCTGCAAGCCGGTAACTCTCCGGCCATGGCCCTGGAGTCGCAACCTGCTACACGCCTCGCACCGCCGGAAACCGAGCCAGGCGACAGCCTGTTCAATAAAACCGGCTCAACCGGCGGCTTCGGCGCCTATGCGGTGTTTGTCCCCAGTCAGAACCTCGGCCTGGTTATGCTGGCCAACAAAAACTACCCCAACGCTGCCAGAATCAAGGCCGCCCACGCCATACTGAGCGCGTTGGATAAGCACTCCCCCACACACTGAATGGAATCCCGTCATGGATGACTCGTTTGCCCTGAACAAAGCTAACTGGAACGAGCGCGCCGCCTTGCATGCGGCCTCGCCCGATTACCAGATACAACTGTTTATCGCCTCACCCGCGCATTTATCCGAGGTGGTGCGTTTTGATCTGCCGCGCCTCGGCGATATCCGTGGCCTGCGCGGGGTGCACCTGCAGTGCCATATCGGCACCGACACCCTGTCGCTGGCCCGTCTGGGGGCGCAGATGAGCGGGTTGGACTTTTCATCCGCCTCACTGGAACAGGCCCGTAAGCTGGCAAATGCCTGCGGCGAGCACATCACGTTTGTCGAAGCCTCGGTCTACGACGCCGTCAAGGTGCTCGGCGCGCAGTCATTCGACCTGGTCTACACCGGCATTGGTGCGCTGAACTGGCTACCGCAGATCGAGGACTGGGCGCGCAATGTCGCGGCCCTGCTCAAGCCTGGCGGACGCCTGTTTCTGCGCGAAATGCATCCCGTACTGATGACGCTCGACCAGGACTGCGAAGATGCCCTGCAGATGGTCCACTCCTATTTTGAACATAACCAGCCGCAGGTCTGGAATGACGAGTACAGCTATGTGGAAAGCGACAGCAAGCTGACCGCCACCACCACTCACGAGTGGAACCACGGCATGGGCGAAATCATCACGGCGCTGCTGCGCCACGGCATGCGTTTGACTGCACTGGAAGAACACACCAGCATCCCCTGGGAAGCCCTGCCTGGGCAGATGAGCCTGGGCGAAAATGGCGAATGGCGGCTGAATAGCCAGCCTGAGCGACTGCCACTGAGCTACACGCTGCAGGCGGCCAAGGTCGGCTAAACCGTAGGATGGCGTTGAGCGCAGCGATACCCATCGACAGGTGTCGCTGTAACGCCGAGGAGAATGATGGGTATCGCGCCGCTCAACCCACCCTACAAACTACATTTATCCCGCCAACACCTTATCCAGCGCCTGCTCCAGGGTGGCCACGGTGCGCTCGATATTGCCCAGCTTATCCAGCCCGAACAGGCCTAGGCGGAAGGTCTGGAAATCCGCCGGCTCATCACACTGCAACGGCACGCCGGCAGCAATCTGCAGGCCCTGGGCGGCGAATTTGCTGCCGTTCTTGATGCTGCCGTCGGAGGTGTAGCACACCACCACGCCTGGGGCTTCAAAGCCTTCGGCGGCGACGCTCTTGAAGCCTTTGCTGGCGAGCAAGGCGCGCACACGCTCACCGAGTTCCTGCTGCTGGTTGCGCACGGTGGCAAAGCCAATGGCTTCGGCCTCGCGCATGGCATCACGGAAACGCGCCAGGGCATCGCTGGGCATGGTCGCATGGTAGGCGTGGCCGCCCTGCTCGTAGGCCTGCATGATCTGCAGCCACTTTTTCAGGTCACAGGCAAAGCTGGTGCTTTGAGTGGCTTCTACGCGGGCCTGGGCGGCCTCGCTGAGCATCACCAGGGCGCAACACGGCGAGGCGCTCCAGCCCTTTTGCGGCGCACTGATCAGCACGTCGATGCCGCAGGCCTGCATATCCACCCAGAGGGTGCCAGAGGCGATGCAATCGAGCACAAACAGACCGCCGACCGCATGTACGGCATCCGCCACGGCGCGCAGGTAGCCGTCGGGCAGAATCATCCCGGAAGAGGTTTCCACATGCGGGGCGAACACCACCTGCGGTTTTTCCGCAGCAATTACTGCCAGCACATCGACCAGCCGTGGCGGTGAGAACGCAGCCTGGCTGCCCTCGGCGACCGGGCGCGCCTTGAGCACAATCGACTCAGAGGGAATCTGCCCCATCTCAAAAATCTGCGTCCAGCGGTAGCTGAACCAGCCATTGCGTAGCACCAGGCACTTCTGCCCGGTGGCCAGCTGACGCGCCACCGCTTCCATGCCATAGGTGCCGCTACCAGGCACGATGGCCATTGCATGGGCGTTGTAGACCTGTTTCAGAGTGCTGGAGATATCCTTCATCACGCCCTGAAACGACTGCGACATATGGTTGAGGGAGCGGTCGGTGTAGACCACCGAGTATTCGATCAGGCCGTCGGGGTCGATGCTGGGGTAGAGGTCAGACATAAGGGGCTCCAGTCAAAAATTCTGACTGCGACCCTGCCCGAAGCCGGGGCAAATGACAAGGCGGACGCCGCCTCGGTTAGAATGCGCGGCCACACCCCAAGCCGAAACCGCCATGAACAGTGCCTTGCCAAAGCCCGCTCCACGCGTTGCCATTATCGGCGGCGGCCCTGCCGGACTGATGGCCGCTGAAGTGCTGGCCCAGGGCGGTGTGCAGGTCGATCTTTACGACGGCATGCCTTCGGTGGGGCGCAAATTCCTCCTGGCCGGGGTCGGCGGAATGAACATCACCCATTCCGAGGCCAAGCCGGCCTTTGTCGCTCGTTATGGTGCGCGCCAGGCAGAAGTGGCCGAACTGCTGCAGGATTTCGATGCCGACGCCCTGTGCGCCTGGATTCACGGCCTGGGTATCGACACCTTTGTCGGCACCTCAGGCAGGGTATTTCCAACCGACATGAAAGCCGCTCCGCTGTTGCGCGCCTGGCTCAAACGTCTGCGCGAACTGGGTGTACAGATACACACCCGCCATCGTTGGCAGGGTTGGGATAACCACGGTGCGCTGCGAATCACCTCGCCCTGCGGCGAGCACAGAGTAAATACCGACGCCACCCTGCTGGCTCTGGGTGGCGCCAGCTGGGCGCGGCTGGGCTCGGACGGCGCCTGGGTTAGCCTGCTGCAAGACCGAGGCGTGACTATCGCGCCCTTGCAGGCGAGCAACTGCGGCTTTGATGTCAGCGCCTGGAGCCCGTTTCTGCAGGACAAATTCGCCGGCGCGCCGCTGAAGAACGTCAGCCTTAGCCTGGCCGGCGCAGCGCCACGCCTGGGCGAGTGTGTACTGACCGCCAGCGGCATCGAAGGTAGCCTGGTCTACGCCCTGTCAGCCGCTATTCGTCAATCGATCAACCAGCATGGCAGTGCCACTGTGCACCTCGATCTGCTGCCGCAGACACCGCTGAGCAAACTGCAGGCGACCCTGAGCAAACCGCGCGGCTCGCAGTCCATGGCCAAACACCTGCATCGCCAGGCCGGGATCGACGGCGTCAAGGCCGCCCTGCTGCGCGAACTGGCCAGTGCCGCAGCCTTCAATGACCCGGCGCAGCTGGCCAGTGCAATCAAGACCCTGCCGATCACTCTGGTACGTCCGCGGCCATTGGATGAAGCGATCAGCACAGCCGGCGGCGTGCCGTTCGAACAACTGGACGGCCAGCTGATGCTCAAGGCGCTGCCTGGCACCTTCTGCGCCGGGGAAATGCTTGACTGGGAGGCGCCCACCGGCGGCTATCTGCTGACCGCCTGCTTTGCCAGCGGTCGCTGCGCCGCTCTGGGCATGCTGAAATGGCTGCAACACCCCGCCGAATAAGGTCCTGCTTACGATCTGCTGCGCGTCGGCCCTACTGCGTTAAAAACAGGCTCGGTAAATCGCTAGCGACTAACGCGCTTTAGTACGCCCCGAAGGGCGAACGCAGTGAGTAATCTCATTTACACCAGCAAACTCCGCTTCCTCGCCGTTTTGACCAGCCAGAGGCTGTTACTGGCGTAGCGCCTTGTATGACTCTAGCTCGCAAGATCGCAAATACGCTCTAAGAGCCACCGCGCACAATCTCAAGCGGCTATGCTTGAAGAAAACCGCCTCAGAGCGGTGTTCTTCCACGCGCACAGGTACTCTCCAGCCGTGATTCCACTAGTAGTCTGCGACGACTCGAACATGGCGCGCAAGCAGTTGATCCGCGCCCTGCCGCCCGAATGGCCGGTGACCATCAGCCAGGCCACCAACGGCCAGGAAGCCCTGGCTGCACTGCGCCAGGGGCTGGGCCAGGTGATGCTGCTGGACCTGACCATGCCAGTACTCGACGGCTATGAAACCCTCGCGGCCATGCGCGCAGAAGGCCTGGCCTGCAAAGTCGTGGTGGTCTCCGGCGACGTGCAGGAAGAAGCCCTACGCCGGGTCAAGGAACTCGGTGCCCTGGCCTTTATCAAGAAGCCTGCCGACCCCGAGATACTGCGCAGCACCCTGCTCGAACTCGGCCTGTTCGACCCCAAGGCGACGCCTGGCGCCATCGCCCAGGCGGCGGTACTGGATGAGCTGAAGGTCAACTTCCGCGATGCCCTGCGCGAGGTCACCAACGTCGCCATGGGCCGTGCCGCCGCACTGCTGGCCAAGGCGCTCGGGGTCTTTGTGCAGTTGCCGGTGCCGCAGGTGAATATTTTCGAAGTCAGCGAGCTGCATATGACCCTCACCGACGCCATGCGCGGCGAACGCCTGAGCGCGGTGTGCCAGGGCTTTATCGGCGACGGTATCGCTGGCGAGTCGCTGCTGCTGTTCCACGACTCCGAAGTGGCCGATATGGCGCGCCTGCTCAACTGGCAGCCGAAGGATGACCTGGAAACCTCGGAAATGCTCCTGGACCTGGCCAGCATCCTGATCGGCGCGTGCCTGGCCGGGATTGCCGAGCAGATCGACGTGCGCTTCTCCCAAGGCCATCCACAACTGCTTGGTCAGCATTCTTCCATCGAGCGGCTGATCCACCTCAACCAGCGTCGCTGGAAGAAGACTCTGGCGGTGGAAATCAGCTACAGCCTGGAAGCACACAACATCCACTTCGACCTGCTGCTGCTGTTTACCGAAGACTCGATCAAACGCCTGACCAACAAGATCAACTACCTGATGAGTTAAGCCATGGCCGCACAGATAGATATTCAAGAGGTGCACTGGCTGCTCGATATCGTGCAGTGCATCGATGTCGGGGTGATCGTCCTCGATCGCCAGTACCAGGTGGAGGTGTGGAACAGCTTTATGGAGAACCATTCGGGCATGGGCCCGGACGAGGTGCACGGCAAAACCCTGTTCAGTCTGTTCCCGGAAATCAACGAAGCCTGGTTACGGCGCAAGGTCGATACCGTGGTGCAGCTCGGCACGCGCGCGTTCAGCCTGTGGGAGCAACACCCCTACCTGATGCACTTTAAGAACTATCAGCCGATCACCGGCCAGGAAGACTTTATGTACCAGAACGTCACCCTGCTGCCGCTGGCCGGGGCCAAGGGTGATGTGGAACACATCTGCGTGGTGATCTACGACATGACCGCTGCCGCCACCCACAAGAAGCAGCTGGAAGCGGCGCAGGCAAGCCGTTAACAGGCCGTTAAAAAGTAGCCGAGACAGGCAAGACAAGCCTGTTTTTAACGCTGTATTGCCAACGCAGGTAGTTTTTTCAACAGCCTGTTAACCTTGCCCTCCGCCAGGCCCCGTTAGAGGGCCGGCACAACCGTTATCAGCCTGCCCGACCACACCCTGTGCAGGAATCACCCGATGTTGCAAAGCGTTGAACTGAAGACCTTCGTGCCGGCCCGCGACTTCGCGTTGAGCCAGGCGTTTTATCAGGCACTGGGCTTCAAGCCGGGCTGGGTCAGCGACGACATGGCCTATTTCAGCCATGGCGAGCATTGCGCCTTTCTGTTACAGAACTTCTACGTCAAGGAGCAGGCGGAAAACTTCGTCATGCACCTGCTGGTGGAAAACGTCGAGGCCTGGTGGCAGAAGGTACTGGATGAGCAGTTGAGCGAGCGCTTCGGCGTGCGCCTGGTGCCGCCCCAGGATCAGCCCTGGGGCATGCGCGACTTTGTGATCATCGACCCCAGCGGCGTGCTCTGGCGGATTGCGCAGAACACCGAGCGCCCGGCCGAGTAAGAGCGCCGAGACTAATCGCGGGCAAGCCCGCGAGCTTTGCTTTATCGGCGAGGAGCACCGGGTATCTATCGCCCGGCTACAGCGCGCTCTACGACTTTCTGCCGCCCTTGGCTGGTTTACCGCCAAAGCTTGGCACCTTCCGCACAGCCTTCACCGCTGGGGCGGCCGGTTCGTCGGTCTCCATCCAACGCCCTAGGCTGCCGCCTTTGCCACCGCCCACCACTTTCGGCTTCTTCGGTTTCTTCGGCTTTTTAACCACCTGGCCACCGGGCAGAGTCTGCGGTACACGGTGGTCGGGGATAAAGTCCGGCTCGTCGATGCGCTGCAACACTTGCTGGGTCAGGGTTTCGATGGCCGAGAGCAGCTGCACTTCATCGGCGCACACCAGCGATACGGCCTGACCGGTGGTGCCAGCACGACCGGTACGGCCGATGCGGTGCACATAGTCTTCAGCAACGATGGGCAAATCGAAGTTGACTACCAGCGGCATATCGTCGATATCCAGACCACGGGCCGCCACATCGGTGGCCACCAGAACCTTGACCTCACCGTCCTTGAAGCGCTGCAAGGCGCGCTGGCGGGTGGCTTGGGGTTTGTCGCCGTGGATCGAGTCGGCACTGATGCCGTGGCGTTGCAGCTCGGCTTCCAGCTCATCCACACCCTTGCGGGTTTTTACAAACACCAGGGCCTGGCTCCAGCGCTTGCTCTGGTACAGGTGCAGAAACAGCTCGCTCTTGCGTTTTTTGTCCACCGGGATCAGCCACTGCTTGACCGACTTGGCGGCGGCGTTGCGCGGGCTGACCTCGATGCTCAGCGGGTCGTTGAGCATCTGCCCGGCCATGGCGCGAATGGCGTCGGAAAAGGTCGCGGAGAACAGCAGGGTCTGGCGCTTTTTCGGCAGCGCAGCGAACACACTCTCCAGCTCGTTGGCAAAGCCCAGGTCGAGCATACGGTCGGCTTCATCCAGCACCAGGGTCTGCACCTGGTTGAATTTCACCGCGTTCTGCCGATAGAGGTCGAGCAAACGACCCGGAGTGGCCACCAACACGTCCAGCCCTTTGCGCAGCTTCATCATCTGCGGGTTGATACTGACCCCGCCATACACCGCATAACTGCGCAGCGGCAGATGCTGGCCATAGGTGAGAAAGCTCTGCAACACCTGCTCGGCCAGCTCACGGGTCGGCACCAGCACCAACGCACGCACCGAATTACTGGCCACCTGCGGCCCTTCCATCATCAGTCGTTGCAGCACCGGCAGGGCAAAGCCGGCGGTCTTGCCGGTGCCAGTCTGCGCAGCGGCCATCAGGTCACGGCCCTTGAGGATCGGCACGATCGCCTGAGCCTGTACGGCAGTGGGGGTTTTATAGTCGAGGCTGTCGAGGGTGCGTAGCAGAGGCTCGATCAGGCCGAGGGAGGCAAACGTCATAGGGCTAACCGCTGAAATAAGTCGATGGCGCAGAGTTTATCCTGCTTGCACCTAAAACACGCCGGATCAAAACTTGCTGGCGATCTTGCGAGCTAGAGACATGCAAGGCGAAAACAGGCGAGGAAGCGGAGTGTACTGGTGTACATGAGCATTCCGAGCCTGTTTTTAACGCAGCAGGGCCGACGCGCAGCTGATCGCTGTTCTCAGGGCTTGTGCGGCCGTGCGAGAAACTCGTGGGACTGCATTTCCAGCAGACGACTCAGCGTGCGCTGGAACTCGAAGGTCAGGCGACCGCCGGTGTAGAGGTCTTTCAGCTCCACTTCGGCGGAGATGATCAGCTTGACGTTGCGGTCGTAGAACTCGTCCACCAGGTTGATAAAGCGCCGGGCCATGTCGTCCTTGGCGGTGCTCATCTGCTCGACGTTGGCCAGCAGCACGGCGTGGAAGACCTTGCCCAATTCGATGTAGTCGTTCTGGCTGCGCGGGCCATCGCACAGCTCGCGGAACTCGAACCAGGCCACGTCGTCACCGACCTTGCGCGCCACGATGGCGCGGTTTTCGATCATCAGCGGCTCGTTTTCCTGCACCTCACAGTGCTCGGGCAGCAGACTGACAAAACTCTTCTGCAGGCTTTCCTCGGCCGCAGCGTCCAGTGGCCAATGGAACAGCTCAGCCTGCTCCAACGCACGCAGGCGGTAATCGATACCGCTGTCGACGTTGACGATCTCGGTGTGCTGCTTGAGCAGGGCAATCGCCGGCAGGAAACGCGCACGCTGCAGGCCGTCCTTGTACAGGCCGTCGGGCACGATATTGGAGGTGGCGACCAGGCTCACACCGTTCTTGAACAGCTCTTCCATGAGGGTGGCGAGGATCATGGCATCGGTAATGTCACTGACGAAGAACTCGTCGAAGCAGATGACCTTGGCTTCGTCGGCGAAGCGCTTGCCGATAATGGTCAGCGGGTTCTTTTCGCCCTTGAGGGTGCGCATTTCTTCATGCACGCGCTTCATAAAGCGGTGGAAGTGCGTACGCATCTTCTTCTCGAACGGCAGCGCGTCGAAGAAGGTGTCGACCAGGTAGGTTTTACCGCGACCGACGCCGCCCCAGAAATACAGGCCCTTGACCGGCCCCTGCGGCTTTTTGCCGAACAGCTTGCCGAATACCCCGGCGCTTCCCTTGTCGGCGGCGACCAGGTCGTCATACAGGCGCTGCAGATGACGCACCGCCGTTTCCTGGGCAGCATCATGAAAGAAATCGGGGCGTTTAAGGTCAGCCTGGTAGCGTTCTAGGGGCGTCATAAATTCGTTAGCCGGGCAAGTAAAACGGGGGCGTCACTTTAGCGACGCCCCCGTTGATTGGCAACGGCTTATAGACGGCGTACCGGTTGTGGGAGGGGCCATCCAGCAGAGCGTTATTCCTGAGGTGCCAGCGCCTCACGCAGACGCTGAATCGCCGCCTGACAGGCCTCGCTGTCGGCAAATGCCGGGCTTTGCGCCACGCACTCATCGTCCAGCCAGACGGCAAAGCCGCCGTCCTGCTCGCGCACATCCAGTGCGTCGCCGGACTGCAGACGCTTGTTGACCATGCCTGCGGCCTTGCCATCGGCAAACGACTTGGACAGCAACAGCTGCTCGCCGGCGGCATCCAGCAGGCGGAAGCGGAAGCTGCCGTCGTCATCGCGGAAGCTGACAAAGCGTGCGCTCTTGCCGGCTTTCTTCTTCTCACCCGCCGTGTTGACGGCCTGGCTGCGGAACGAGCGCAGGCCAACGGCCTCACGCAGCTCACCGAGAAACGGCGTGGCGATCTTGCGCGCCTTGGCGGCACCGGCCAGCAGAATGTCTTCCAGATCGGCCGGTTTGCTGATCAGCGCGTGATAGCGCTCGCGGGCTTCGCCCAGCTCGGCTTCCAGCAGGGTGCACAACGCCTGCTTGGCTTCGCCCCAAGCCATACCGCCCTCCAGCGCAGCACGGAAGTCCGCCTGCTGGGTCGGTGCAGCAAAGGCCTGATAGAGGGTGAACAGGTGCGAACTATCCGGGTCTTTTGGTTCGCCCGGCAGCTTGGAGTCGGTCACGACACGTGCAACGGCATCCTTGAGCTGCTTGGCACTGCCAAACAACGGGATGGTGTTGTCGTAGCTCTTACTCATCTTGCGCCCGTCAAGGCCTGGCAACGTGGATACGTCTTCCTCGATCACCGCCTCGGGCAGGGTGAACAGCTCCTTGCCATTGCCAAACAGGTGGTTGAAGCGCTGACCGATATCGCGGGCCATTTCCACGTGCTGAATCTGGTCGCGGCCGACCGGCACCTTGTGTGCGTTGAACATCAGAATGTCCGCGGCCATCAGCACCGGATAGCTGAACAGACCCATGGTGATGCCCGCATCCGGGTCTTCACCGGCTTCGACGTTCTTGTCCACCGACGCCTTGTAGGCGTGGGCGCGGTTGAGCAGGCCCTTGCCGGCGACGCAGGTGAGCAACCAGCACAGCTCGGGAATCTCGGGGATATCCGACTGGCGGTAGAAGGTTGCCTTGTCGGTATCCAGGCCCAGCGCCAGCCAGGTGGCGGCGATTTCCAGACGCGAACGCTGGATGCGCGCCGGCTCATCGCATTTGATCAACGCATGGTAATCGGCGAGGAAGTAGAACGAATCCGCATCGGCGGCGCGACTGGCAACGATGGCCGGGCGAATCGCGCCCGCGTAGTTGCCCAGGTGCGGCGTGCCGGTGGTGGTGATGCCGGTAAGGATACGAGTGGTCATAACGTTCGCTTATTGAGGCTCAATCAGTTCAGAGACGCGGCAATAACAAATCCTTTAGGTCGGTCAGCTTGCCGTGAAAAAAGTGGCCGCATTCTGCCACTTTCAGCAGCTCATGGGCACGCCCGAGTGCCGCCGACCACTGGTAAATCACCTGCGGGTCGATCACTTCGTCGTCGTCGGGCTGGATCAGGATCAGCGGGCAATGGCTGGCCGGGGGCGTTTCTTCGCTCAGGCGATGCACGGCCGGGGCCACCATAAACAGCTTGTCGAGCGTCACGCCCTGGGTCTCAAGGCGCGCGCCGAGTGCGGCAGCGACAAAACCGCCAAAGGAAAAACCCAGCAGGGTCAGCGGTAACTCGGGGTGCTGCGCACGCAGCCAGCTGGCCACGGCCTCGGCATCATCTACCTCACCGCTGGCCATATCGTGGCTGCCCGCACTGGCGCCGACACCGCGGTAATTGAAACGCAACGTGGCCAGGCCACAGTCACGAGCCGTGCGTTGCAGGGTGGAGACCACCTTATTCAGCATGGTGCCGCCCTGCACCGGGTTGGGGTGGCAAATCAGCGCCACGCCACGGGCATCAGGGGTATCCAGCCACAGGGCTTCGAGTTGGCCGCTGGGGCCGGCAATCATCAGAGGGGTTTCGCGGGTGAGCAACAGGGAACTCCGTGACCTCGCAGTGGGTCGACTCGTCTAGCTGACAGCCTGCACCATACACAACACCGCAAACCTTTCGGCATTGCATTGCGGTATACAGCGCAGGTTCGAGCCGTTAACGTAAAGCAAAGCCGTTTAGAGAGGAAGGACTCGTGGAACAGACGCTTACCGCCTGGTTGCTACCCGCCATTACCCTGGTAGCTGGCATTGCCATTGGCTTCCTGATTGCCCGCCTGGCACCCAATGCGGCCCCTAGCCGCACCCAACGTCAGCTGGATGAAATTCAAGAACGCTTCGACACCTACCAAAGCGAGGTGGTGACACATTTCAACACCACGGCCAACCTGGTGAAAAAGCTCAGCCAGACTCAACTGGACGTGCAGCAGCACCTGTCCGAAGGGGCCAACCGCCTGGCACTCGACGAACTGACTCGCCAGCGCCTGCTTGCCACCCTGCATGCCGATGAAAGCAGTGAAAAGCGCGAGCGCATCAAGGCACCGGCCCATCATGAAATGCCTAAGGACTACGCGCCGAAAAGCGCGGATGTGCCAGGCATGCTCGATGAAAGCTACGGTTTGAAGAACAAGTAAACGCCACTGACCCGGTCGCTTCGGCGACCGAACAGGCATTAAAAAGCCCCGCACTAGGCGGGGCTTTTTAATGTGCAGCGGATTTAGATGGCGCCGCGCTCACGCAGCAAAGCCAGTACAAGCTTGACCCCCTCATCTACCGACACCGACTGCGTATCGATCACCAGATCGGCATTCAGCGGCACGTCATACGGGAAGGACTCACCCGGGATGTTATCGCCACCCGCCGCGTACAAACCCTGTGGATCACGCTCGGCACAGACCTGCGGAGATGCCTGAACGTAAACGGTGACCAGACGCTCGGCACCGATCAACGCCTTGGCCTGTTCGCGACCTTCGGCATCCGGGGCAACGAAGGCGGCCAGGGTCAGCAGACCGGCTTCGTTGAACTGACGTGCAACATGAGCAGCACGCCGCCAGTTCTCGGTGCGCCCGGCACGATCCTGCGGCAGCCCCTTGTTCAGGTCATGACGCAGGTTCTGGCCATCCAGTACATAGACCGCGCGGCCCATATCGAACAGCTTGCGCTCCACGGCGTAGGCCAGGGTGCTCTTGCCCGCGCCGGACAGGCCGCTGAACAGCACGGTGGCCGGCTGCTGGCCAAAGCGCGTGGCACGCTCTTCGGTGGAGACATGCGCCAGCTTGCCATGATGACCACCCGCGCCCGCCTCAACAGGCTCAGCGATGATCATGCCGGCACCCACGGTGCCGTTGGTCAGACGGTCGATGACGATAAAGGAGCCGGTGGTGCGGTTGTGCGCGTAGCCATCCAGCGCAATCGGAGCATCCAGGGCGATACGCACCTGACCGATTTCGTTGAGTTGCAGGCTGCTCGCCGCACCGTGCTCCAGAGTGTTCACATCGACCCGGTGGGTGATGCTGGCAATCGAGCCAGGCACATAGCTGGTGGCGCGCTTGATGTCGTATTTCTTGCCCGGCAGCATCGGCTCTTCGGCCATCCACACCAGCATGGCGTCGAAGCTGTCGACCACCTGCGGGCGGTTGTCGGCATGCACCAGCATGTCGCCACGGGAGACATCGATTTCGTCTTCCAGGGTGATAGTGATCGCCTGGCCCGGACCGGCCTGCTCCAGTTCGCCTTCGAAGGTGACAATGGATTTGACCTTGCTGCCCTTGCCCGAGGGCAGCGCGATGACTTCGTCGCCCTTGCGCACGATGCCGCTGGCCAGGGTGCCGGCAAAACCACGGAAGTTCAGGTTCGGGCGGTTGACGTACTGCACCGGGAAACGCAGGTCGGTGAAGTTGCGATCGCCGGCCACTTCTACGGTTTCGAGGATTTCCATCAGCGACTGGCCGGTGTACCAGGGCGACTGCTCGCTCTTGTTGACCACGTTGTCGCCTTTCAGTGCCGACATCGGCACGAAGTGCAGGGAAGTCGGTTTCAGCGCGATGCCTTCAGCAAACTTCAGGTAGTCGGCCTTGATCTGCTCGAACACGCCTTGATCGAAGCCCTTGAGGTCCATCTTGTTGATGGCCACAACGATGTGCTTGATGCCCAGCAAACTGGCGATAAAGCTGTGGCGCTTGGTCTGGGTCTGCACACCGTAGCGCGCGTCGATCAGGATGATCGCCAGGTCGCAGGTGGAGGCGCCGGTGGCCATGTTGCGCGTGTACTGCTCATGGCCGGGGGTGTCGGCAATGATGAATTTGCGTTTGGAGGTCGAAAAATAGCGGTACGCCACGTCGATGGTGATGCCCTGCTCGCGCTCGGCCTGCAGGCCGTCGACCAGCAGTGCCAGGTCGATGTCATCGCCGGTAGTGCCGACTTTCTTCGAGTCCTTGCTGATGGCTTCCAGATGATCTTCGTAGATCATCTTCGAGTCGTGCAGCAGGCGCCCAATCAGGGTGCTCTTGCCGTCGTCGACGTTGCCACAGGTGAGAAAGCGCAGCAGTTCTTTACGCTCGTGCTGGGCCAGGTAAGCGAGGATGTCTTCGCTGATCAGATCGGATTGGTGCGACATCTTAAAAATACCCCTGACGTTTTTTCTCTTCCATCGAACCGGCAGCATCGTGGTCGATAACACGGCCCTGACGCTCGGAAGTACGGGTCAGGAGCATTTCCTGGATGATGTCCGTAAGGCTGGTGGCCGTGGATTCCACAGCGCCGGTCAGCGGGTAGCAGCCGAGAGTACGGAAACGCACCATCTTCTTGGTAATCCGGGCTTTTTCTTCGTCGGAAAGGTGCTCGAGGATGCGATCGTCGTCGATCATGATCAGCGTGCCATTCTTCTCGATCACTTCACGCTCGGCGGCGAAGTACAGCGGCACGATCGGAATCTGCTCCAGGTAGATGTACTGCCAGATGTCCAGCTCGGTCCAGTTGGACAGCGGGAACACACGGATCGACTCGCCCTTCTTAACGTTGCCGTTGTACACATTCCACAGCTCGGGACGCTGGTTCTTCGGATCCCAACGGTGCTTGCTGTCGCGGAAGGAATACACGCGCTCCTTGGCGCGGGATTTTTCCTCATCGCGGCGTGCGCCACCGAAGGCGGCGTCAAAGCCGTACTTGTCCAGCGCCTGCTTGAGGCCCTCGGTTTTCATCACGTCGGTGTGCTTGGCACTGCCGTAGGTGAAGGGGTTCATGTCCTGTGCAACGCCATCGGGGTTGATGTGGGTGATCAGGTCCAGGCCGTACTCTTTGACCATCTTCTCGCGGAAGCTGTACATCTCCTGAAACTTCCAGCGCGTATCGACGTGCATCACCGGGAACGGCAACTTCCCCGGGAAGAACGCCTTGCGTGCCAGGTGCAGCATCACGGCGGAGTCTTTACCGATGGAATAGAGCATTACCGGGTTGTCGAATTCGGCGGCCACTTCACGAATGATGTGGATACTTTCCGCCTCCAGCTGTTTCAGGTGGGTCAGTTTATCGAGCATGGCTACTCACGAAATGCGATGTGTTTGGGCCGGCGGGCCGTGGACGAGGGCGCACTCTAGCACAGCACCCGCTTCTAATCAGGAGCCAGGTTAGATCGAAACGATCTAGCTTTATACCTGCCGGGAAGGCGGAAATTGCGCCTCAGATTGGGTTTGGACAATCGATAAATAGATGCTCAATGGCAAAACGTCGCGCCAGGTAATCGCCTAAAGCCTGCACGCCATAACGCTCGGTGGCGTGATGGCCAGCGGCGATAAAGCTGATGCCGTTTTCCCGGGCGCTGTGGAAGGTCTGCTCGGAGGCTTCGCCGGTCAGATACAGATCGACCCCGGCGGCAATCGCCTGATCGATATAGCCCTGACCGCCGCCGGTGCACCAACCGACTCGACGAATTACTTCATCGCCCTCAACCAGCAGTGGTTCACGGCCAAGCACCTCATGCACATGGCGGGCAAAGTCACGTGGACTCATGGCCTCGGCCAGCGAGCCGATCAGGCCGACGGTGCGCGGATTTTCCGGCTCCAGCGGGCCTTCCACGGTAATCCCCAGCTGCGCGGCCAGCTGCACGTTGTTGCCCACCTCGGCGTGCACATCCAGTGGCAGGTGATAAGCCAGCAGGCTGATGTCGTTGGCCAGCAGGGTTTGCAGGCGGCGGCGCTTCATCCCGGTGATACAGGGATTTTCACCTTTCCAGAAGTAGCCATGGTGCACCAGCAGCACATCGGCTTCGGCCTCGACGGCCGCATCGACCAGCGCCTGGCTGGCGGTCACGCCACTGACGATGCGCCGCACCTGCGGCCGGCCTTCGACCTGCAGGCCATTGGGGCAGTAATCGCTGATGCGTGCGGCATTCAGGTAGCGGTCGGCTTCTTCCACCAGGGTCGCCAGGGCAATGGCCATAGGGTTTCCTTATCAACAAGTGTGCAGGCGCTGCTTTATTCGCGGCCACCTCTCTATAATGGCGCACCTTAAGGGGCGCATCCGCCCCCGGCAACCCTCAGGATTGGATCGATGTTCAAGGCCCTGCGTTTCCTCGGCTGGCCCCTGCTGGTCGGCGTGCTGTCGGCATTGCTGATCATGCAATATTTCCCTCAGTGGGTCGGTTTGCCGGGGCAGGACGTGCACGTGCGCCAGGCACCGTTCTACAGCCGGATGCAAGAAGGCCCGGTGTCCTACGCCGATGCGGTGAACCTGGCCTCGCCGGCCGTCGCCAACCTGTACACCACCAAGTTCGTCAACAAACCTGCGCATCCTCTGTTCGAGGACCCGCAGTTTCGCAAGTTCTTCGGCGATAACCTGCCCAAGCAGCGGCGCATGGAGTCCAGCCTCGGCTCGGCAGTGATCATGAGCCCGGAAGGCTACCTGCTGACCAACAACCATGTGGTCGCCGACGCCGATCAGATCGTCGTGGCCCTGAAGGATGGCCGCGAGACCCTGGCTCGCATCATTGGCAGCGATCCGGAAACCGACCTCGCAGTGCTGAAAATCGACCTGCCGGACCTGCCGTTTATCATCCTCGGGCGCTCCGACAATATCCGCATCGGCGACGTGACCCTGGCCATCGGCAACCCCTTCGGCGTCGGCCAGACCGTGACCATGGGCATTATCAGCGCCACCGGGCGCAACCAGCTGGGCCTGAATACCTACGAAGACTTCATCCAGACCGATGCGGCGATCAACCCCGGCAACTCCGGCGGCGCACTGGTGGATGCCTACGGCAATCTGGTGGGCATCAACACCGCGATCTTTTCCAAATCGGGCGGTTCCCAAGGCATCGGCTTTGCCATCCCGGTGAAACTGGCGATGGATGTAATGCAGGCGATCATCGAGCACGGCCAGGTGATTCGCGGCTGGCTGGGGATCGAGGTGCAACCACTGACCCCGGAGCTCGCGGAGTCCTTTGGCCTGGACGGACGCCCTGGGATCGTCGTTGCGGGCATCTACCGCGACGGCCCCGCGCAGAAAGCCGGCCTGCAGCCAGGCGATCTGATCCTCAGCATCGACGGTGAAGCAGCCGGTGATGGCCGCCGCTCGATGAACCAGGTGGCGCGTGCCAAGCCGGGTGAGAAGATCAGCATCGACATCCTGCGCAACGGCAAACCGCTGCAACTGACTGCCGAGATCGGCGTAAGACCGCCCGTTAACGGCAGCTAACCCTCAAATTTTCAATTTGCGCAGCGCAATCGATAAGCCTTCTCAATTTTAATGTTATGTTATTACATTAAACACAAGAGAAGGATGTTTCCCCTTGCGCGCCGCCCACACCTTACTTGCCAGCTTGCTGGTTCCCTGCGCTGTTGCCGCTGCAGCAGAAAACCCCGTCGAGCTCTCTGCCACCACGGTCACCGCCCGCCAGGAACAGGCGGACGGCCCTGTGCAAGGCTATCGCGCCACCCGCTCGGCCAGTGCGACGCGCACCGATACGCCGATTGAGCAGATCGCCCAAAGCATCAACGTGGTGCCCGCGCAGGTGCTCGATGACCTGGGCACCCCGCGCATCGACCGCGCCCTGGACTTTGCCGGCGGCGTATCGAGGCAGAACAACTTCGGCGGCCTGACCTTCCTCAATTACAGCGTGCGTGGTTTCACCACTGGCGAGCTGTACAAGAACGGCTTCGCCATCAACCGCGGCAGCTACAGCTCGCCGGACGCCTCCGGTATCGAACGCATCGAGGTACTAAAAGGCCCAGCCGCCAGCCTGTATGGCCGTGGCGACCCCGGCGGCATGATCAATATCGTCAGCAAGAAACCTCAGGCCGAGGCCTTCAGCCAGCTCAAGGCCAGCGCCGGCAGCTGGGACCGCTACCGCAGCAGCCTAGACGTCAACAGCCCGCTGAATGACGACGCCACCCTGCTGTCGCGGGTCAACCTGGCGGTCGAGGACAATCAGAGTTTTCGCGACCATGTCGACAGTGAACGGCAGATCGTCAGCCCGTCGCTGAGTTGGCAGCTGAACCCCGACACCCTGCTGCTGATCGAGAGCGAATTCACCCGCACCGAATCGGTATTCGACCGTGGCATTCCGGCAGTCAACAACCGCATGGGCGCGGTGAAAGACTCCAGCTTTATGGGCGAGCCGAAAGACGGCAGCATCCGCAACGACAACCAGATGCTGCAGGTCAGCCTAGAGCATTACCTCAATGACAGCTGGAAGCTGCGCCTGGCCAACCACTACGCCCAGGGCCGCCTGCAGGGCAACAGCTCCGAACCGTCGCGCCTGGTCGGCGACACCCTGACGCGCTTCTATCGCCAGCGCAGCTTCGAATGGAACGACAGCATTACCCAGGCCGAGCTGCATGGCAGCTTCAACCTCGGTAGCTGGCAGCACCAAACCCTAGCCGGCCTGGAGTACGAGAACTACCGCAACAGCCAGAAGTACCCGCAAAGCGCGACCACCCTGGGCTATGGCCAGAACATCTACCAACCGCAGTACGGCCAGGCCAAGCCGGCCATCGTCAATCCCAACGACTTCTTCGAGCATACCGAGAGCTATGCCCTCAACCTGCAGGATCAGATCCGCTTCAGCGAGCGCCTGAGCGGTTTGCTTGGCGCGCGCTTCGAACGCTATGAGCAAACCGCGCTGAACCGCAGCACGCGGGTCAGCAATGAGCAGAACAAGGATGTTGCCACCGCTCGCACGGGCCTGCTGTATCAGCTGACGCCACAGGTCGGGGTGTTCGCCAACGCCTCCACCTCGTTCAAGCCCAACAGCATCAGCAGCCGAGGTACGGTGTTCAAGCCGGAGAAGGGCCTGGGCTATGAAACCGGGCTCAAGCTCGACCTCCTTGATAGCCGCCTGGGTGCAACCATTGCGCTGTTTCATATCGACAAGGAAAACGTGCTGACCGCCGACCCGGCCAACCCCGGCGACAGCATCGCGGCCGGCAAGGCGCGCAGCCAGGGCCTGGATATGCAGTTCAGCGGCCAGCTCAGCGATGCCGTGCGCATCATCGGCGCCTACGCCTATATCGATGCCGAAGTGACCGAGGACAACAGCCTGCCGGTCGGCAGCAAGCTGCTCGGCGTCGCCCGCCACAGCGGCAGCCTGCTCACCGTCTACCAGTTTCAGGAAGGCCGCCTGCGCGGCTCGGATATCGGCGCCGCATTCAATTATGTGGGGGATCGCTCGGGGCAGGCCGGCAGCCAGTTCGAATTGCCGGCCTACAGCACCGTCGACCTGCTCGCCCGCTACCAGGCCAGCGACGACCTGAGCATCGGTCTGAACCTCAATAACCTGCTCGACCGCGAGTACTACGAGCGCGCCTACAAC
Source organism: Pseudomonas sp. 8BK (assembly GCF_902506475.1). Taxonomy (NCBI): domain Bacteria; kingdom Pseudomonadati; phylum Pseudomonadota; class Gammaproteobacteria; order Pseudomonadales; family Pseudomonadaceae; genus Pseudomonas; species Pseudomonas sp. 8BK. The sequence continues at coordinate 4,140,856 of NZ_LR733252.1, forward strand.
AGCGTCTGGGTCATGCCCGGCGACCCGCGCAACCTCAGCCTCAGCCTGACCCTCAATCTCTAAGCCACAAGGAACCCCAGTATGCGTACTGCCAAACCCGCCCTGCTCACTGCCTTGTTCGCCACCCTGCTCGCCGGACACGCCCAGGCCCACGGCCTGTGGACCGAACAACGCCGCGGTCATATTGAAGCCATCTACGGCCACGGCGCGGAAGACAACGCCTTCAAGGCCGAGAAAATCAGCGGTGCCTGGGCTTATAACCGCGCCGGCAAGATGATTCCGGTCACCGTTCAGCGCCTGGAGGATCATGCCCGCCTGCAACCGCTGAAAACCCCGGCGGTACTTGGCGTGGCGCTGGACAACGGCGCCTGGTCACTGACCCCGGACAAGCAGTGGATCAATCAGGGTCGCAGCAAGGTGCCGAACTCGACCGAGTCGCTGCACACCTTCAAATACAGCCTGGCGATTTACCAGGAAGGTGCCAAGTTGCCGAAGCTGGATCAGTTGAAGATGGTCATCCTGCCCGAAGTCGACCCGCTCAAGGTCGGCCCCGGGAAGCCGCTGGCGGTACGTGTGCTGGTGGATGGCAAGCCAGCGGCGGGGGTCGAGCTGGTCGGTGACTACCGCGGCGCGCCGCACCAGGTAAGCGCCACCACCGACGCCGACGGCCGCGCCCAGGTGCTGGTACGCAACGAGGGGCTGAATATCATCAGCGCGTCCATCAGCCTGCCGGTCAAAGGCGACAAGGACATCGAGACGCGCGGTCTGTTTACCTCGTTGACCTTCCTTGGCCAGGCGCACCACGAATAACCCGCGCGATAAAACTGCAGGCAATAAAAAGCCGGAGCACTGCTCCGGCTTTTTTATGGCGCCGAGTTACAGGCCCTGCAGGGCATCCAGCAGCGCCTGGTTCTGCTCCGGCGTGCCGATGGTGATGCGCAGGAACTGGGCAATCCGCTGCTGCTTGAAGTGGCGCACGATCACCCCCTGCTCACGCAGGCCGGCGGCCAGGGTAGCGGCATCCTTACCCGGATGACGGGCAAACACAAAGTTCGCCTTCGAGGGCAGCACCTCAAAGCCCAGCTGCTCCAACCCGGCCACCACCGCCTCACGGCTGTCGATTACCCGCTGGCAGGTCTGCTCGAAGTACGCCTTGTCCTCGAACGCCGCCGCCGCGCCGGCAATCGCCATGCGATCCAGCGGGTAGGAGTTAAAGCTGTTCTTGATCCGTTCCAGGGCCTCGATCAGGTCAGGATGACCGACCGCGATACCCACCCGCAACCCGGCCAGGGAGCGTGACTTGGACAGGGTCTGACTGACCAACAGGTTCGGGTACTTGTCCACCAAGCTGATCGCCGTTTCACCACCGAAGTCGATGTAGGCTTCATCCACCAGCACCACGGTATCCGGGTTGGCCTTGAGCAACCGCTCGATCGCCTCTAGCGCCAGCCCACAGCCGGTCGGCGCATTGGGGTTGGGGAAGATAATGCCGCCGTTGGGCCGCGCGTAATCCTCAACACGAATCTGGAACTGCTCATCCAGCGGCACCTGCACGAAGTCGATGCCATATAGGCCGCAATACACCGGATAGAAGCTGTAGCTGATATCCGGAAACAGCAGCGGCTGGCCGTGCTGGAACAGACCGTGGAAGGCGTGCGCCAGCACCTCGTCGGAGCCGTTGCCGACAAATACCTGAACGGCGCTCACACCGTAGTAGTCGGCCACCGCCTGCTTGAGGCGATCGCTGTTGGGGTCCGGATACAGACGCAGGTTGTCATTGACCTCGGCCTGCATGGCGGCAATCGCCCTGGGCGACGGGCCATAGGGGTTTTCGTTGGTGTTGAGCTTGACCAGCTTGGCCAGTTTCGGCTGCTCACCCGGCACATAAGGCACCAGGTCTTTGACGAAGGGGCTCCAGAATTTGCTCATCTGCCCTTCTCTCCTCGAATTCGATTCTGGGGTGGCGCGCCTCGCGCGCCCTGAAAACTCAGTTCTTGATGCGGTATTCGGCGCTACGGGCGTGAGCGGTCAGTGACTCGCCACGGGCCAGCACGCTGGCGACCTTGCCCAGCTCCGACGCACCCTCGGCCGAACAATGAATGATCGACGAGCGTTTCTGGAAGTCATACACCCCCAGCGGCGAGGAGTAGCGCGCGGTGCCGGAGGTCGGCAGCACGTGGTTGGGGCCGGCGCAGTAGTCACCCAGAGCTTCAGCGGTGTAACGGCCCATAAAGATCGCCCCGGCGTGACGAATCAGCGGCAGGTACTGATCGGGGTTTTCCACCGACAGCTCCAGGTGCTCCGGCGCAATGCGGTTGGCCACTTCAATGGCCTGGGCCATATCGGCCACCTGAATCAGCGCGCCGCGACCTTCCAGTGAAGTGCGCGCAATAGTTTCGCGGTCCAAGGTTGGCAGCAGTTTGGCGATGCTCTCGGCGACACGATCGAGGAAGGCGGCATCCGGGCTGACCAGGATCGACTGGGCGTCTTCGTCGTGTTCGGCCTGGGAGAACAGATCCATGGCGATCCAGTCCGGATCAGTCTGGCCATCGCAGACGACAAGGATTTCAGAAGGCCCAGCGATCATATCGATGCCGACCTTGCCGAATACATGACGTTTGGCCGTGGCTACGTAGATATTGCCGGGACCAACGATCTTGTCCACCGGCGGCACGCTCTCGGTGCCATACGCCAGCGCGGCCACGGCCTGAGCACCACCGATGGTGAATACCCGATCAACACCCGCAATGCAGGCGGCTGCCAGGACGATCTCATTGATTTCGCCACGCGGGGTCGGCACCACCATCACTACTTCCGGCACGCCAGCGACCTTGGCCGGAATAGCGTTCATCAACACAGAGGACGGATAGGAGGCCTTACCGCCCGGCACATATAGGCCGGCGCGATCCAGCGGGGTGACCTTCTGCCCCAGCACTGTGCCGTCGGCTTCGGTGTAGGTCCAGGAGTCCTGTTTCTGCCGTTCGTGGTAGCTGCGCACGCGCTCGGCGGCTTTCTCCAGGGCGCTGCGCTGCTCCGGGGTGATGCGGGTTAGGGCCAGCTCCAGGCGCTCGCGCGGCAGAATCAGATCCGCCATCGAAGCGACATCCAGGCCGTCAAACTGCTTGGTGAACTCGACCAGCGCTGCATCGCCACGCTCACGCACGGCCTTGATGATATCCAGCACCCGCTGGTTGACCGCGTCGTCCGAGACACTTTCCCAGCTCAGCAGATGATCCAGATGCTGGGCAAAGTCCTGGTCAGCGGCATTGAGTCGGCGAATAGCGATAGGAGCGGTCATAGCGGGCCTCTTAAATTGGCAAATGCTCGGGCGCCCGTAGAGTAACAACCACTCCGCGCGGGCACCTGAGAATTTTGGCTATAACGCGGATAGGCTAGGCCGCACTGGGCGGCCATCAGACTCAGCGTGGGTGTCGCGCTTCAACTGCATCGCGCAGGGTGTCGATCAACGCCTGAATGCGCGCGTGCTGCATCTTCATCGACGCCTTGTTGACGATCAACCGTGAGCTGATCATGGCGATCAGTTCCTGAGCTTCCAGACCGTTGGCGCGCAGGGTATTGCCGGTATCAACCACGTCGATGATCTTGTCAGCCAGTCCCACCAGCGGTGCCAACTCCATCGAGCCGTACAGCTTGATGATGTCAACCTGACGGCCCTGCTCGGCGTAATAACGCTTGGCCACGTTGACGAACTTGGTGGCAACCCGCAGCCGGCCTTTCGGCTCGGGCGCGCCAACTGCACCGGCGGTCATCAGCTTGCACTGGGCAATGCGCAGATCCAGCGGCTCGTACAGGCCCTGGCCACCGTATTCCATCAGTACGTCCTTGCCGGCCACGCCGAGATCGGCTGCACCGTGCTCGACATAGGTCGGCACATCGGTAGCACGCACGATCAGCAGGCGCACATCATCCAGCGTGGTGGGGATGATCAGCTTGCGACTTTTATCCGGGTTCTCGGTCGGCTCGATTCCCGCCGCCGCCAGCAGCGGCAGGGTGTCATCGAGAATCCGGCCTTTGGAAAGAGCAATAGTCAGCATGGTCTTAGCCCGGCACGCGGCGAATCTTCGCCCCCAGCAACTGCAGCTTCTCTTCGATGCATTCGTAACCACGGTCGATGTGGTAGATGCGGTCGATCAGCGTGTCGCCCTCGGCAACCAACGCCGAAATCACCAGACTGGCGGATGCACGCAGGTCGGTGGCCATAACAGGCGCGCCTTTGAGGGTTTCGACGCCGGTGACGATGGCGGTGTTGCCTTCGACCTGGATCTGCGCGCCCATACGAATCATTTCATGCACATGCATAAAGCGGTTTTCAAACACGGTTTCGATCACCGTGCCGGTACCCTCGGCAATTGCATTGAGGGCGATAAACTGCGCTTGCATATCAGTGGGGAACGCCGGGTAGGGAGCAGTACGCAGGTTGACGGCTTTCGGCCGCTTGCCGTGCATGTTCAGCTCGATCCAGTCGTTGCCGCAGGTGATTTCTGCACCCGCTTCCTGCAGCTTGGACAGCACCGCTTCCAGGGTGGTCGGATCGGTGTCCTTGACCTTGACCCGGCCGCCCGTCACAGCAGCAGCCACCAGGTAAGTGCCGGTTTCGATACGGTCAGGCATCACGCTGAAGCGAGCACCGTGCAGGCGCTCAACACCATCGATGGTGATGGTGTCGGTGCCGGCGCCGCTGATTTTTGCGCCCATGGCGATCAGGCAGTTGGCCAGATCGACCACTTCCGGCTCGCGCGCGGCGTTTTCCAGCACGCTACGGCCTTTGGCCAGGGTCGCGGCCATCATGATGTTCTCGGTACCGGTCACGCTGACGGTATCGAAGAAGAAGTGCGCGCCACGCAGACCGCCCTCTGGGGCCCTGGCCTTGATGTAACCGGCTTCGACATCAATGATCGCGCCCATGGCTTCCAGGCCACGGATGTGCAGGTCAACCGGACGCGAGCCGATGGCGCAACCACCTGGCAGAGCCACTTCGGCATAACCGAAACGCGCGACCATCGGGCCGAGTACCAGAATCGAAGCGCGCATGGTTTTCACCAGCTCGTAGGGCGCAACCAGCGTCTTGATCGCCCGCGCGTCAACTTCCACGCTGAGCTTCTCGTCGATGATCGGCTCGATACCCATGCGGCCGAACAGCTCGATCATGGTGGTGATGTCGTGCAGGTGCGGCAGGTTGCAGATGGTGACCGGCGCATCACCAAGCAGGGTGGCGGCGAGAATCGGCAGGGCAGAGTTCTTCGCCCCGGAAATGCGGATTTCGCCATCAAGGCGCACACCGCCGGTAATAATCAGTTTGTCCATGATTCTCTCGGTTTAGGAGCGCGCGGCCCAATCGGCACGGCTAAAGAATTTCATACTCACGGCGTGGATACTGCCATCGGCGATCCAGGCATTGAGGTGAGCGTAGATCTGCTGCTGGCGCTTGACCGGGCTAAGAGCGGCCAATTCGTCACTGATCAGGTTCAGCTGAAAGTTGCAGCCTTCGCCTTCAACTTCCACCTGGGTATCCGGCAATTTAGCCTCAAGGAGACTCTTTACTTCTAAGGCCTGCATGCTCAACCTCGATCAATGCATAAATTAACGACAGCCGAGCAGACGCTCGCGGGTCGAGCATCATACAAAAAAGCCCCCTGCCTGCGAACCCCGCATTACTGCCAGCCGACCGAAGCCCTGCTCAAGCCTGCAACGGGAGGATTTCCAACAAACCGCAAACGCTGGCGATTTCACGCATGTCTTTGGGCAGGTTACTCACTCTCAGAGTCTTGCCCGCTGCATTGGCGTCACGCATAAATGCCAACAACAGCGACAGCCCGACGCTGCTGGATTTCTCCACACCCGCGCAATCAATCACGCACGCCACCGCCGGACTAACCCTGAACAGGCGTTCACCTTGCTCACGCAGCGCCGGCGCGCTCAGGTAATCAAGCACGCCAGTCAGGCTAAAAACGCCAGGTGACGCCTCACGGATACTGGCTTGACTCACGATGCATCGGCCCCTTGGCGGGCTTTGGCAACGGTCTCGGTCCAGTTGTCGATGACCTTGTCCAGATCGTTACGATTGTCCTGCATGGCCTGGGAGAACTGATCACGAAACAACTTGCCGACGTTGATGCCGTTGATGATCACGTTGCGCATCTTCCAGCTGCCATCGAGGCTGACCATGGTGTAGGACAGCGGATAAACCGTACCCTTGCCGTCCTTGATCTCCATATTTACCGAGGTGCGCTCAGGGTCCTGCGGGCCACTGACCGGCAGCACGCGAATGTCCTGGTTGTTGTATTCCAACAGGGCATTGCCATAGAACTGCATCAGGCTGCGCTTGAAGTTTTCCTGAAAGCGCTGCATCTGCTCGGGCGAGGCCTGACGCGAATAGCGCACCGTCATCACACCACGGGAAATCCCATCGACATCCACAACCGGACCGAGAATGTTGTTCAGGGCGCTGTAAAACGCGCCTGGATCGGTGCGGTACTGCTCCTTGTTGGCCTTGAGGTCGGCCAGCAGCGTAGTGGTGGTCTGCTGCACCACTTCATGAGCAGCCGGAGCTGCCAACGCCTGGAATGAGATGGTGGCCAAGCAGATAAACAAACCGTTACGCAGCGTTTTGAACATGTCCATTACCTCTATTAATTAGCCTGGTCTTTGTTGACCGAATTGAGCAGGAACTTGCCAATCAGGTCTTCCAGCACCAATGACGACTGCGTGTCGTGAATGGTGCCACCATCGCGCAGCACTTCTTCTTCGCCGCCCACGCTAATCCCGATGTATTTCTCGCCCAGCAGACCTGCGGTCAGAATCGACGCAGTGGAGTCTGCCGGCAGGTTATCCACGGCATCATCCAACACCATGGTGACGCGCCCCATATAGCTGTTGCGGTCCAGATCAATCGCCGTGACCTTGCCGATTGTTACACCTGCCATGGTCACTTTAGATCTGACAGTCAAACCGGCGATATTCTCAAAGTGCGCATACACCTTGTAGGTATTGTCGCTGCTGCCTACAGTCAAACCGCTGACACGCAAGGCCAGCAGTAACAAGGCCAACAACCCGGCCAACAGGAACAAGCCGACACCAATTTCCAGCGTGCGGTTCTGCATCAGAAATCTCCAAACATCAAAGCGGTCAGAATAAAGTCCAGCCCCAATACGGCGAGCGAGGCGTACACCACGGTTTTGGTGGTGGCACGACTAATCCCTTCCGAAGTCGGCTCACAGTCATAGCCTTGGAACACGGCGATCCAGGTCACGACAAACGCAAAGACCACGCTCTTGATCACACCATTGAGCACATCTTCGCGAAACGAAACACTGCTTTGCATATTGGCCCAGAACGAGCCCTCATAAACCCCCAGCCAGTCGACGGCGACCATCGCACCGCCCCAGATACCGACCACGCTGAAGATCATCGCCAGCAACGGCATCGAGATAAAACCGGCCCACAGCCGCGGGGCGACAATATATTTGAGCGGGTCGACGCCGATCATCGCCAGACTCGACAGCTGCTCGGTGGATTTCATATTGCCGATTTCCGCGGTCAGCGCCGAGCCGGCGCGACCGGCAAACAGCAAGGCTGTGACCACCGGCCCCAGTTCACGCAATAGAGTCAGGGCGACCATCTGCCCCACCGCCTGCTCCGAGCCGTACTTGGCCAGGATGCTGAAGCCCTGCAGCGACAGCACCATGCCGATAAAGATGCCGGACACAACAATAATGGCCAGGGACATCACCCCAACCGAATACAGCTGCTTGATCAGCAACTGAAAGCTATTGCCGGTCGAGCCACGACCAAACAGCGCACGCAGCAGAAACAGCCCCGATCGCCCCAGTGTGGCAACCACATCAATACCGGCGCGACCGAACAGGCGCACCCGCTCGAGCACAGATGTCTTGCGCATCAGCGCTCCCCCAGAAGATCGTCGCGGTAATTGGCCGCGGGAAAGTGGAACGGTACCGGGCCATCGGGGATGCCCTGCATAAACTGACGCACACGTGGGTTATCCGACGCCATCAACTCAGCCGGCGTGCCCTGCCCAAGCACCTGAGTGTCACCGACTACATAGATGTAGTCGGCAATGCTCGCGGTCTCCGCCAGGTCATGGGACACCACGATACTGGTGATCCCCAGCGCATCGCTCAGCAGACGAATCAGGCGCACCAGAACGCCCATGGCTATCGGGTCCTGGCCGACAAAAGGCTCGTCATACATAAGTATTTGCGGATCAAGAGCAATCGCTCGAGCCAATGCCACGCGCCGCTTCATGCCACCCGACAGCTCGTCGGGCATCAGCTCAAGGGCACCACGCAGCCCCACAGCCTGCAGTTTCATCAGCACGATGTCGCGAATCATCTCTTCCGGCAGCTTGGTGTGCACCCGCAGCGGAAAAGCAACGTTCTCGAACACGTCCAAGTCAGTAAAAAGCGCACCACTCTGGAACAGCACACCCATCTGTTTGCGCATGTCGAACAAATCGTTGCGCGACAACGTCGGCAAATTCAGGCCATTGACCCAAACTTCACCCTGGCTCGGCTTGAGCTCGGCAGCGATCAAACGCAGCAGCGTGGTTTTGCCACAGCCAGACGGCCCCATGATCCCGGTGACCTTGCCACGGGGAATGCGGATATCGATGTTTTTGAAAATATCCCGCTCGCCGCGTTTGAAGCTGACGTTCTTCAGCTCAACTGCATACGGGTTCTCGGCGCTCATCTGGACTCCTTGCTCAACGCTTGCCTGACTGACGTATAGCCCCGAACAAAGGGCACTACTGGTCGTCGAACGTACCGAAAATGGCCGCGAACTATACCATCGCGGCATTCCTCGCCCAAGACGGAAGGTGTTGCCGAAGATAAGCGCCGCACAATTTCTGCAACCAACTCGCCACTGGAAATACTGGGCAGGCGCACCTTTACCGTTATAATCGGCAGCTTTTAGCCCGTACGCCGCAGAGAAGTCATGAGCCAGCCAAGCGATCTGATCCAGTCAGCACAGCGCACCATCCGCCTGGAACTCGAAGCCATCCAGGATCTGCTGGCGCGTATCAACGGTGATTTTGTGCGTGCCTGCGAGCTAATTCTCGCCAGCAAAGGCCGCGTGGTAGTGGTCGGCATGGGCAAATCCGGCCACGTCGGCAACAAGATTGCCGCCACCCTGGCCAGCACCGGCACCACGGCGTTCTTTGTGCATCCGGCCGAAGCGAGCCACGGCGATATGGGCATGATCACTCGCGACGATGTGGTACTGGCACTGTCCAACTCGGGCTCTACGGCAGAAATTGTCACCTTGCTGCCGCTGATCAAACGCCTCGGCATCACATTGATCAGCATGACCGGTAACCCGGAGTCACCACTGGCCAAGGCTGCCGAAGTCAACCTGGACGCCCGCGTATCCCAGGAAGCCTGCCCGCTGAATCTGGCCCCAACCTCCTCCACCACCGTATCCCTGGTGCTGGGCGACGCCCTGGCCATTGCCCTGCTGGAAGCCCGCGGTTTTACCGCCGAAGACTTTGCGTTCTCTCATCCTGGCGGCGCATTGGGCCGACGCCTGCTGCTCAAGGTGGAAAACGTCATGCACGCCGGCGACAGCCTGCCCCGCGTCAAACGCGGCACCTCGCTACGCGACGCGCTGCTGGAAATGACCCAGAAAGGCCTGGGCATGACCGTGGTGACCGAGGAAGACGGCCGCCTGGCCGGGATATTCACCGACGGCGATCTGCGCCGTACCCTGGATCGCAACATCGACGTGCGCCAGACCATTATCGATGACGTAATGACCGCCCATGGCAAGACCGCTCGCGCGGAAATGCTCGCGGCAGAGGCTTTGAAAATCATGGAAGACCACAAGATCAGCTCGCTGGTGGTGATCGACGACAACGATCTGCCAATTGGCGCACTGAACATGCATGACCTGCTCCGCGCCGGAGTGATGTAATGAGTACTGACCTGACCAGCCCCGACCTGCTGCAACGCGCCCAAGCTATCAAGCTGGCCATTTTCGATGTCGACGGCGTACTTACCGACGGCAAGCTGTACTTCCTCGTCGACGGCAGCGAATTCAAGACTTTCAACACTCTCGACGGCCACGGCATCAAGATGCTGATCAACTCCGGCGTGCGTACCGCGATTATCAGCGGCCGCAAAACTCCAGTCGTAGAGCGCCGGGCGCAGAACCTGGGGATTCAACACCTGTATCAGGGCCGCGAAGACAAGCTGGTAGTTCTTGATGAGTTGCTCGGCGAACTGGGCCTAGACTATACACAGGTCGCATACCTCGGTGACGACCTGCCCGATCTGCCGGTGATCCGCCGCGTAGGCCTGGGCATGGCAGTCGCCAGTGCCGACGGCTTTGTTCGCCAACATGCCCACGGGATTACCCGCGCTCGCGGTGGCGAAGGCGCAGCCCGTGAGTTCTGCGAACTGATCATGCACGCCCAAGGCACCCTTGAAGCCGCTCAAGCCGCTTACCTATAGGCCCACCATGCCCCGCAAGTTATTCAATATTGTTCTGCTCGCCTTTGTCGCACTACTGGTGGCGGCGCTCGGCTACTGGAACCTCAACCCGGATGGCTTTAACGAACAATCCCGCAGCACTGGGACTGATAACGCTATCGACTTTTACGCCACCAACACCTACACCGTGCAATACCAGGCCGACGGCAAGCTGCACTACGAACTGACCGCCGACAAGGTCGAGCACGTCAAGGCCAGTGACATCACCCTGATGACCAGCCCGAACATGAGCCTGTTCCGCGGCACTGAGCTTCCCTGGAAAATCCACAGTGAGCGCGGTGAAGTGTCGCCAGGGGGGGCCGAGGTCGAGCTGATCGACAAGGTGCGCGTCGAGCGCACTGACGCCAAAGGCCGCCCGACCATCCTCACCACCAGCCGCCTGACCGTATTCCCCGAGAAGGAATATGCGCAGACCCAGCAAGCCGTTAGAATCGACGCGGCCAATGGGGTGACCACGGCAAAAGGAATGAAAGCGTACATGAATGACGGCAGGATGCTCCTGCTGTCCAACGTAAGAGGTCAGCATGAGGCTCGTTAACACCCTCCCCCTACTACTCAGCCTCAGCGCCGCACTCGGAAGTGTCAGCGCCTGGGCCCTGCCATCCGACCGCGAACAGCCGATCCGTATCCAGGCTGACAGCGCGGAGCTGGATGACAAGCAAGGCGTTGCTGTCTATCGCGGTGACGTAGTTATCACCCAGGGCACCATGAAGGTCACCGGCGACACCGTGACCATCACCCAGAATGCCCAGGGCGATGTCGAGGTATTTACCTCCGTCGGCAAGCCGGCCTACTACGAGCAACTGCCATCAGCCGACAAGCAGATCGTCAAGGCCTACGGTTTGACCATCCAGTACTTTATGGCCAACGAGCGCGTGGTACTGATTGATCAGGCCAAGGTGATTCAGGAAGGCAACACCTTCGAAGGCGAGAAAATCGTCTATGACACCCAACGCCAGATCGTCAACGCCGGCCGCGCCACAGGCACCAATGTCACTGCGCCACGTCCGCGCATCGACATGGTGATCCAGCCGAAGAACAAACCAGCCGACCAGCAGGCGCAGTAATAATGGCCACATTGAAAGCCCAGCATCTGGCCAAGAGCTACAAAGGCCGCCAGGTCGTGCGCGACGTCAGCTTGAGCATCGACAGCGGACAGATCGTCGGCCTGCTTGGCCCCAACGGGGCCGGTAAGACCACCTGCTTCTATATGATCGTTGGCCTGGTCCAGGCCGACCAGGGCCGCGTGATGATCGACGATCTCGATGTCAGTCATCAGCCCATGCATGGCCGCGCTCGCGCCGGTATTGGCTACCTGCCGCAGGAAGCCTCTATTTTCCGCAAGCTAAGCGTGGCCGACAACATTATGGCCATCCTGGAAACCCGCAAGGACCTAGATGGCGCTGCACGCCGCAAGGAACTTGAGGGGCTGCTGCAGGAGTTCCATATCAGCCATATCCGCGACAACCTTGGCATGAGCCTGTCCGGTGGTGAGCGCCGCCGCGTGGAAATTGCCCGCGCCTTGGCGACCAACCCCAAGTTCATCCTGCTCGACGAACCCTTCGCCGGTGTCGACCCGATTTCCGTGGGCGATATCAAGCAGATCATCCATCACCTCAAGGCCAAGGGCATCGGTGTATTAATCACCGATCACAACGTGCGCGAGACCCTGGATATCTGCGAAACCGCCTATATCGTCAGCGATGGTCAACTGATTGCAGAGGGTGACGCCGAGACTATTCTGGCCAACCAGACAGTCAAAGAAGTTTACCTGGGGCATGAGTTCCGGCTGTAACCACAGCTTTTCTCAAGCCGGCTGCAGCCAAGGCTAGGCAAAACCCTTAAAGTCAGGCATATAATTTGCTTCCTAGTGGCGCTTTTTGAAAACGCCCTGTAGTGGATTGCGCACAGACGCCGGTAAATAAGGTCTGCAATGAAACCATCGCTAGTCCTGAGAATGGGCCAGCAGCTGACGATGACACCGCAGCTGCAACAGGCCATCCGCCTGCTCCAACTGTCGACCCTGGATCTGCAGCAAGAGATCCAGGAGGCCTTGGAGTCCAACCCGATGCTCGAACGCCAGGAAGATGGCGATGATTTCGACAACTCGGACCCTATGGCCGATGGCGCAGAAAGCGCCAGCCCCAGCGAACAGACCGAAGCGCCCTATCAGGAAACCAACTACCAGGAAGCCACGCAGACCGTGGACAACCTGGAAGAAGGTGATTGGGCCGAACGCATTCCTAATGAGCTGCCCGTCGATACCGCCTGGGAAGACATCTACCAGACCAGCGCCAGCAGCCTGCCCAGCAGCACCAACGATGATGACGAGTGGGACTTCACCACCCGCACCTCCAGCGGCGAGAGCCTGCAAAGCCACCTGCTATGGCAGCTCAACCTGGCCCCGATGTCGGACAAGGATCGCCTGATCGGCGTCACCCTGATCGATTGCATCAACGAACAGGGCTATCTGGAAGAGACCCTGGAAGAAGTGGTCGAAGCCTTCGATCCGGAACTGGATATTGAGCTCGACGAAGTCGAAGCCGTGCTGCACCGCATCCAGCAGTTCGAGCCTACCGGCATCGCCGCGCGCAACCTGGGCGAGTGCCTGCTCCTGCAACTGCGCCAGCTGCCGGCGAAAACCCCATGGCTGAGCGAAGCCCAGCGCCTGGCCAGCGACTACCTCGACCTGCTCGGCAGCCGCGACTACAGCCAGCTGATGCGCCGCATGAAGCTCAAGGAAGACGAACTGCGCCAGGTTATCGACCTGATTCAAAGCCTCAACCCGCGCCCTGGCTCGCAAATCGAATCCAGTGAGCCGGAATACGTGGTGCCCGATGTAATCGTGCGCAAACACAACGAACGCTGGCTGGTGGAGCTCAACCAGGAAGCTATGCCACGCCTGCGGGTCAACGCGCAGTACGCCGGTTTTGTGAAGCGCGCCGACTCCAGCGCCGACAACACTTTCATGCGTAACCAGCTGCAAGAAGCGCGCTGGTTTATCAAAAGCCTGCAAAGCCGTAACGAAACCCTGATGAAGGTTGCCACACAGATCGTCGAACATCAGCGTGGTTTCCTCGACTACGGCGATGAGGCGATGAAACCCCTGGTGCTGCACGATATTGCTGAAGCCGTGGGCATGCACGAGTCGACTATTTCGCGGGTGACCACACAGAAATTTATGCACACCCCGCGCGGTATTTACGAGCTGAAATATTTCTTTTCCAGCCACGTCAGCACCTCCGAAGGCGGCGAGTGCTCGTCTACGGCGATCCGCGCCATCATCAAAAAACTGGTCGCCGCGGAAAATGCGAAAAAGCCGTTGAGTGACAGCAAGATCGCTGGTTTACTGGAGGCACAGGGCATTCAAGTAGCCCGCCGCACGGTCGCCAAGTACCGTGAATCCCTCGGAATAGCGCCTTCCAGTGAGCGCAAACGATTGATCTAAGGCGGCACGAAGAAGGAAGACAGATCGCACTGCACAGAACACGCCCAGGCCTCGCCTTTTCGCAAAAGCAGCCATACTGCCAACAAGCAATTAGCGGCCGTGCCAGGCTCGTTCTGTCAGAGTCTTCCACGCCAAAGTGTTCCGGCGGCAGGCCTCTTGCCTGCCTCTTACACACGGCAACAAGGAGAAAGCGGTATGCAAGTCAACATCAGTGGACACCAGCTGGATGTGACCGACGCCCTGCGCGACTACATCGCCGAAAAACTCGGCCGATTGGAGCGCCACTTCGACAAGATTACCAACGTGCAAGTCACCATGGAGGTCGAGAAGCTCAAACAGAAAATCGAAGCGACCCTGCACATTGCCGGCGGCGAAGTCGTCGCCAATGCCGAACATGAAGACATGTACGCAGCCATCGACCTACTGACTGATAAACTCGACCGACAACTCATCAAACACAAGGAAAAACAGCTCGACCGTCAACAGGGCGCTATGGCCCGCTGACATCGTCTATCTCCTATGATCCGACTTGAAACCATCCTGACCCCCGGCCGTTCCCTGGTGAACGTGCCGGGCGGCAGCAAAAAACGTGTCCTCGAACAGATTGCCAACCTGGTGGCGCGCGAGCTGCCTGACCTGGATGGCCAAGACATCTTCGAAAGCCTGATTGCCCGGGAAAAACTAGGCTCGACCGGTTTCGGTAATGGCATTGCCATTCCGCACTGTCGCCTGCCCGGTTGCACCGCACCGATCAGTGCCTTGCTGCGCCTGGACTCCGCCGTAGACTTCGACGCCATCGACGGCGCGCCTGTGGACCTGCTGTTTGTCCTGCTGGTGCCCGAAGCGGCCACCGATGCTCACCTGGAGCTGCTTCGGCAGATCGCCAGCATGCTAGACCGCAGCGATGTGCGCGCCAGCCTGCGCCAAGCCGAAAGCAGCGAAGCCCTGTACCAGGTGGTCGTGGACGTACAAAGCCAACTCAACCGAGCCTGAGCATGCGCCTGATCATCGTTAGCGGTCGCTCCGGCTCCGGGAAGAGCACCGCCCTCGATGTACTTGAGGACAACGGTTTCTACTGCATCGACAACCTGCCAGCCGGCCTGCTACCTGAACTGGCCGAGCGCGCTCTGCTGCACACAGAGCTGCTGCACCCACAGGTCGCAGTGTCGATTGATGCCCGCAACCTGCCGAGCCATCTCAAGCGCTTTCCCGAGCTGCTTGACGAAGTTCGCGCACGGCATATCAAGTGTGATGTGATCTACCTGGATGCTGACGAAGAAACCCTGCTCAAGCGTTTCTCGGAAACCCGCCGACGTCACCCGCTGACTAACGAGAGCCGCTCGCTGGCGGAAGCCATCGCCGATGAAAGCCTGCTGCTCGGGCCGATAATCGATCTGGCCGACCTAAAAATCGACACCACCCACCTCAATCTGTATCAGCTGCGCGACAGCCTCAAGTTGCGCCTGCTCAATCAACCTGAGCCCGGCACTGCGTTTCTGATTGAGTCCTTTGGTTTTAAACGCGGCATGCCGGTGGATGCTGATCTGGTATTCGATGTGCGCTGCCTGCCCAATCCCTATTGGAAGCCGGACTTGCGCGATTTCTCTGGGCTCGACCAGCCGGTAGTCGACTACCTCTCGGCCCAGGCCGATGTCGAGGACATGTACCAGGACATCCTCGCCTACCTGAGCAAATGGCTACCACGCTTTGCTGCCAGCAACCGCGCCTACGTTACGGTGGCGATTGGCTGCACCGGCGGCCATCACCGCTCGGTGCACCTGGCCAACCGCTTGGGCGAAACCCTCAAACCCATCCTGAAAAACGTTCAGACTCGCCACCGCGACCTCAGTTAAGGAATTGCCGCGATGCCCGCCTGCGAAATCACCATTATCAACAAGCTTGGCCTGCACGCCCGCGCAGCGGCCAAGTTTGTCGGCGTCGCCGGGCGTTTTCCCTGCCAGGTCAAGGTCGGCCGCACCCCTGAGAGCCTGGTCGACGGCAAAAGCATCATGGCGGTGATGATGCTCGCTGCAGGCAAAGGCACCGCCGTGCACCTGCACACCGAAGGTGAGCAAGACGACGAGGCACTGCAAGCCCTGAGCGAGCTGATCAACAACTACTTCGACGAAGGCGAATAGCTGATCGAGAGACAGTAAAAAGGGGCTGAACGCTTACGCGACAGCCCCTTTTTCATACACGCGGAATCAACTACCGGCCACCGTCATGCGCTCGATCAGCACTGAACCGGTGCGGATATTGCTGCGCAGCTCAAGATCATTACCCACCGCGACAACCTGCTTGAACATGTCACGCAAGTTGCCAGCGATGGTGACTTCCTGCACCGGGAACTGGATTTCGCCGTTCTCCACCCAGTAACCACCGGCGCCGCGCGAATAGTCACCGGTGACCATATTCAGCCCCTGCCCCATCAGTTCGGTCACCAGCAACCCACGCCCCATACGCTTGAGCAGCGCCTTCTGGTCTTCATCGCCATGGCTGACAAACAGGTTGTGCACGCCGCCGGAGTTGGCGGTGCTGGGCATACCCAGCTTGCGCCCGGAATAGGTGCCGAGCACATAGGACAACAGTTCGCCGCGCTCGACAAAGGATTTGGCGTAAGTCGCCAGACCGTCACCATCGAAGGCTGCACTGCCAAGCGCACGAGGAATATGCGGGCGCTCATCGAGCTTCAGCCACTCGGGGAACAGCTGTTGGCCGAGGGAACCTTCAAGAAAGGATGACTTGCGGTACAAGTTGCCGCCGGAAATCGCCGCCAGAAAACTGCCAAACAAACCTGTCGCCAACTCGGCAGAGAACAGTACTGGCACTTCACAGGTCGGCACCGGACGCGCGCCCAAACGACTTACCGCACGCTCGGCAGCGCGGCGGCCAATGCTGCCGGCATCGGCCAGCAACTCGCCCTGGCGATTAACGTCGTACCAGTAATCGCGCTGCATCTGTCCGCCATCCTCGGCGATCATCACGCAGCTCAGGCTGTGCCGCGTGCTGGCATAGCCGCTGACAAAGCCATGGCTATTGCCGTAGACCCGGCAACCCTGGTGGGTATTCAGCGTGGTGCCATCAGCGTTCTTGATCCGCTGATCGACCGCAAAAGCCGCTGCCTCGCAGCTCAAGGCCTGCTCGATGGCCTGCTCCGGCGTGATCGACCAGGCGTGATACAGATCCAGCTGCGGCAGCTCACGGGCCATCAGCGCAGCATCGGCCAGGCCTGCGCACTCATCTTCGGAGGCATGCTTGGCAATCGCCAGGGCCGCCGCGACGGTTTCGCGAATTGCTGCCTCACCACTCGCCGAGGTGCTGGCCGAGCCCTTGCGCTGACCGACATACAGGGTGATGCCAAAACCCTGATCGCGGTTGAAC
Source organism: Pseudomonas sp. 8BK (assembly GCF_902506475.1). Taxonomy (NCBI): domain Bacteria; kingdom Pseudomonadati; phylum Pseudomonadota; class Gammaproteobacteria; order Pseudomonadales; family Pseudomonadaceae; genus Pseudomonas; species Pseudomonas sp. 8BK. The sequence continues at coordinate 4,158,211 of NZ_LR733252.1, forward strand.
TCGACCGTTTCCACTTCACCCTGGCGCACCGTGGTGGACAAGCCCTGTTCCACCGAGACAGCCACCTCGCAGGCACTCGCGCCCTGTTTTTTGGCCTCAGTAATAATCTGCTCCACCTGCGCCTGCAAATGCGGCACAGCCTGGGGGCCGACGATGTCTACTGCACTCATAAGAACTCCTGAACGATAAGCGGCAAACGCGGCCACACAGGCCAGACGCTTACAGCTGGAAACTTGCTGCTATCATGTCGGCGTTTTCCACTGGACCGCCACCATGTCTGAATACCTTGACGACTTCTCCGGCGAGAAGAGCAAAACCCAGGTCAAGCGCGAGTTACATGCGCTACAGGATCTGGGGCAACGCCTGACCACCCTGAAACCCGACCTGCTAAACAAGCTGCCGCTGACCGACGAGCTACGCCGCGCGCTGGCCGAAGCGCCCAAACACACCGCCAACTCCGCGAAGAAGCGCCATGTGCAGTTTATCGGCCGCTTGATGCGCGACCAGGATATCCCCGCCATCCTGACCCTGCTTGACCAGCTGGACGCCTCAACGCGCCAGTACAACGAACGCTTTCACAACCTGGAGCGCTGGCGCGACCGCTTGCTCAACGGCGGCGACGACACTCTGGAAAAATTCGTCGGCGAATACCCCGACGCCGACCGCCAGCACCTGCGTCAGCTGATCCGTCAGGGCCAGCACGAACTGGCGCAGAACAAAGCGCCGGCCGCGTCACGCAAAATCTTCAAGTACATCCGCGAGCTGGACGAAACCCAGCGCGGCTTGCGTTAATCCTCTCAATCACGATGGGTTACGCTTTCGGCTAACCCATCCTACGAATCTCACCCGCCCGTCCCGCCCACCGTAATCGCATCAATCCTCAGCGTCGGCTGGCCTACGCCAACCGGTACCGACTGGCCGTCCTTGCCGCAGGTGCCCACGCCGCTATCCAGCGCCAGATCGTTACCAACCATCGACACCTTGCTCATGGCTTCCGGGCCATTGCCGATCAGGGTGGCACCTTTGACCGGCGCGGTGATCTTGCCGTCCTCGATCAGGTAGGCCTCGCTGGTGGAAAACACGAACTTGCCACTGGTGATATCGACCTGACCACCGCCAAGGTTGGCGCAGTAGATGCCTTTCTTCACCGAACGAATGATTTCTTCCGGGTCGCTCTCACCGGCCAGCATGTAGGTATTGGTCATGCGCGGCATCGGCAGGTGCGCGTAGGATTCACGGCGACCGTTGCCGGTGCACGCCACGCCCATCAGGCGGGCATTCAGCTTGTCCTGCATATAGCCCTTGAGCACGCCGTTCTCGATGAGGGTGGTGCACTGAGTCTGGGTGCCCTCATCGTCCATGCTCAGGGAGCCCCGACGCTTGGCCAGGGTACCGTCATCGACGATGGTGCACAGGCTGGACGCCACCTGCTCGCCCATACGCCCACTATAGGCCGAGCTGCCCTTGCGATTGAAATCGCCTTCCAGGCCATGGCCGACCGCTTCGTGCAGCAGCACACCAGACCAACCGGCGCCCATCACCACCGGCATCGTGCCAGCCGGTGCCGGAATCGCGTCCAGATTGACCACCGCCTGGCGCAGGGCCTCACGGGCATAGCCCATGGCGCGCTCTTCGTTGTTGCTGGTCTGTTCGAGGAAGTAGCGGTAATCGGTACGTCCGCCGCCACCATGGCTGCCGCGCTCGCGGCGACCGTTCTGCTCAACGATCACGCTGACGTTAAAGCGCACCAGCGGGCGGATATCCGCACCCAGGCTGCCGTCGTTAGCCGCCACCAGAATGCGATCCCAAACCCCAGCGAGGCTAACGGAAACCTGCTTGATTCGCGGATCGAGGGCGCGAGTGGCGACGTCGATGCGCTTGAGCAGCTCGACCTTTTCCGCCCGGCCCAGCACATCCAGCGGATTGTCCTGAACATACAGCGGTTTGACCAGAGGGCTGCTGAACGCTTGTACGCGACCATTTTGCCCCGCGCGGGCAATCGAACGGGCGGCACGTGCCGCCTGGCTCAAAGCATCGGCGGTGATCGCATTGCTGTAGGCAAAACCGGTTTTCTCACCGGACTGGGCCCGCACGCCGACCCCCTGATCGAGGTTGAAACTGCCTTCCTTGACGATGCCATCCTCCAGCGCCCAGGTTTCCGAAACCTGGCTCTGGAAGTACAGGTCAGCAGCATCGATTCCCGGCCCGGCCAAGTCAGCCAGGACCGCGGGCAGATGCTCAATGGTCAAACCGCCCGGCCCCAGCAGATGTTCACTGACGGATACCAACATAGTGTTCATTGTTCAATCTCATTTATGACTGTTGCGCCTGGCAGCCGTGGTTCGGCTGCCGCAAAAAATCGTTTATGCCGTGCCACCGGCATGCGCTGGCGGATCGCCGCCTGCTCGGCCGCATCGCGCTCGGCCAGCAGCACGCCCAGCCCATGTGGCTGTTCGGCGAGTACGCGACCCCAGGGATCGACGAGCGCCGAATGACCATAGGTCTCGCGCCCGCCTGGATGGCTGCCACCCTGCCCAGCCGCCAGCACGTAGCACTGGGTTTCGATGGCCCGTGCGCGGGTCAGTATCTGCCAATGCGCCGCGCCAGTAACTGCAGTAAAGGCCGCCGGCACGCTGACCAACTCTGCTCCCTCGACACGTAAAGCGCTGTACAGCTCAGGAAAGCGCAGGTCATAACACACCGTCATGCCCAACCGCCCAACCGGGGTATCGGCTACCACCACCCGGCTGCCGAAAGCGTAATCGTCAGACTCGCGATAGCGGCCGTGGCTATCGCTGACATCCACATCAAACAGGTGCAGCTTGTCATAGCGGGCCACGCGCTGGCCGGCATTATCGATCAGCAGCGAGCAGGCGTGAGCCTTGGCGTCAGGCTGGCCATCCGGCGGTAAGGCCAAGGTGCCGGCAACTATCCACAGGTCCAGGTCGCGAGCAGTCTGCTGCAGCCAGGGCAGAATCGGCCCCTCACCCAGTGCTTCGGCACGCCCCAGTGCGGCCTGATCACGTCGCCCCATGGCGGCGAAGTTCTCTGGCAGCACCGCCAGCCGCGCACCTTGCGCAGCGGCCTGTTCGAGCAACTGCCGAGCCTGCGCCAGATTGGCCAGGACATCGGCCTGGCTGACCATTTGAATGACTGCGAAGGTCATGACTGCCTTTATCTCAATGCCGGTATGGCTTCAGCTTACAAGCCATACCGGCAGACTGCACGGCTGCATGTCAGCCGCGTGGGGATTACTGAGGTTTCTCGAAGGGTTTGTCGAAACTGATATCCGGGTTCTGCCAGGCGCCCTTGACGTCGTACTGCACACTGGCAAAGCGCGCCACGCGGTCACCCAGCAGCTTATCGGCAATAAACAGCGCCCCGCCGATGGCCGGCGCACCGACTATCAGCGCAGCCAGTGGCAGGTTGTTGGTCACCGGCAAGGTCACCAATAACTTGGCATCAATCCGATCATTGGCCATGTCCAGGGTGCCATTGAGCTCCAGATTGCTCGACGGCCCGGTCAGGGTGATTGGCTCGCGAGTAACGAAGACGCCGTTATCAGCTACCAGCAACCCCTTGACCCGGTCATAACTCAAGCCTTTGCCGAGCAGATCGGAGAAGTCCAGACGCAGGCGCCGGCCAATAGAGTTGAAGTTCAGCAGACCAAATACGCGCAACGCCGACGCGGGCCCCTCCACCTCAGAGAACTGACCTTTGCGCAGCGAGGCATCCAGCGTGCCGCTGAAACGCTTCAGGCCGAACCAGGCAGGCGAGCCTGGCCAATTACCATCAACATCCATATGAAAATCGCGGCTGCTGGCGGTCGGCGCAAAGCCCCAGGCGATCAACACATCGGCCAGATCGGCGCCGCCCATGCGCCCCTTGTAGCTCGTGCGCACGCCACTTGCGGCGTTTAGCCAGGTGGCGCGGCCGCCAATCTTCAGGCCTTTGAGATTGAGGTCCAACTCGCTGAAATGCACACCGGAGTTGACCGGGCGCGCCTTGAGTGCCCAACTGCCTAGCGGCTCGATGCCCTGATAGACCTCGGCAATACGCACGTCCAGCGCCGGGAAGCTGCTCGGATCGACGCTTGCCAGCGGATCAGGGGCCTCGACCACTGGTTCGCCTGCGGCCTTCTTCTCTGCCGCCGGGAAGCGCAGATAGTCGAGCGTCAGCGCAATCGGCAGCTCACGGGCATCCGGCAAGCCGACCTGGCCTTTGAGCTGCGGGCTGTCGAGGCTGACCGCCCAGGTTGCGGCATCGCGCTTCAGCGCCACGTCCAGCGCATCCAGGCTGATGCCAAAGCCGGTGAAGCGGCCGATGCGCAACTGGGCACCCTTGAACAGCCGCTGCGCATCACCGATTGGCACGCTGGCATAGGGCTGCAACACCTGCTGCCAGGCCGACCAGTCCAACTCTGCCACGCGCCCGCGCAGACGCAAGCCCTGACTGGTAGGCAGGCTGGCCGCACCATCGGCCAGACGAATCTCTCCACGGCCCTGGTTGAACTGGCCAGGGCTGGCGGCGAAGGTCAGGCTCAGCAACTCGGCGTAATCCAGCCAGTAGCGCTGCTCACGGCTCCCCAGGGTCATGCGCCATTGCGTCGCGCGCTCCTCGGCAGCGGTCTTGCCGAACGGCGCCGGCAACGCCAGCGTCGCGCCTTTAAGGCTGGAATTGACCAGCAGCTGACTGTCGGCGCCGTCCAGAGTCAGGCTGAGAAGATACGGCAGATTGCCGCTGACGGGCAGCGGCTGAGTCACTCCCAGCCAGGTACTCAGTTCCTTGACGGCGATCTGCCCGCCGGCCTCAATGCGGCTGCGTGCTTTACCCCGCGCCCCTTCGGCAATGGCCTTGGCGCGCACCGCATGGCCAAGCACCTGGGCGCGAATATCCGGGGCACTGAGCCCACTGGCGGTGTTGTAGCGGAATGCGCCCTTTAGCTGACTGAATTGCAGCGGCGGATTAGGCAGGCTGAGCTGCGCGCTTTCAGTCGCGAAATCCACCACCACTGCCGGAGCCAAGCCCTTGCGCAGCGGCAGATCGAGCTTGAGCTTGCCGGCCAGCGCCCCTGCGCCAGTCCAGCCTGCGAAAGTCTCTGCGGTGCCAATCGGGGTCTGCTGCAGGATATGCAGGGCATCATCCACGTTGCTGCTCAGGTCACTGGTCAACAATAGTCGCGGCGGCTGACCCGACAACGAAGTGGCAATCAGCGCCTGGGCATTGCTCACCTGGCTATCGAGAATACGTCCTTCAGCCAGTTCGACGCGCACACCGCTGTCCTCGATCAACACCTTGCCACGGCCCTCGCGCAGCGACGGCCAACCGGGCTGAAAGGCCAGCTCCGCGTCATGCACGGCGAAGAACAGACTGATGCTGCGCGAGGCATTTTCCGCGCCCTTGTTCAGCGAGCCCTGGTACTGGAAATAGCCTTCATCAACCGCGCCACCACGGATGGCACTTTTCAGCCAGGCATCCAGATCGGCACTCATTCCCGGCGCGCGACTTGGCAGGTATTTCTCGGTGAAACGCGCATCGCCGTTACGCAGACCGACGCGCAGGTCCATATAGTCTTCTTGCGTCGGGTCGAAGCGCAGGCGAATCAGGAAATCACCAGCGGCCGGCCCCTCCTCACCCAGCACCTGCAGATACGGGCTGCGCAGGGTGAAGGCCTCCTCATTTATCTGCCAAGTCAGCAAGGCATTGGCTTTCTGGTAGTGCCAGGGTTTGGGGAACAGAGTGTCGAGGTGCAGGGAAAAGTCTTCGCTATCAACCCGCAGCTCACCCTGGCTTAGATCACCACTGACACTGCCACTGACATTCTCTGCGGCAGGCGAGCCGTGCCATGCAGCAAAGCCGATGCGCTCCAGATTGGCCGAGAACTGCAGACGCTTGCTATCGGTCAGGCGCGGCCGGTAGTCGAGCTGAATATTGCGCAGCGCGCCATGCGGCTTGAGCTGCTCAAGCAGTGCCAGGCCGTTCTCAGGCAATGGCGCAAGCCCCTCTACCAGAGGCTGCAGCGGCGCCAGGTCGAGGCGATCGGCACTCAGCAGCCATTGCTCCTGCACTTCTGCGCTTTCCGCCTGCTGGGTCAGCGCCAGGCGTACTTCACCCCAACGCAGCTCATCACGACTGAAGGCCAGGTCATCCAGCACCAGCTTGAAACCGAGATCGGTACGGCTGAAATAGGCATTCAGCGCCAGGTTATTCAACGCCACCGACTCACGCTCGGCATAGCCGGCCTTGAGCTGCGGCACATGCAGGCGGCTGACCGCTCGCTGCACGCTGCCCTTGGCCCAGCTCAACCAGACCTCGCCGCCCAGCTGCAACTGCTCAAGACGCCATTGCGCCAACAGGCTCGCCGGTATCCAGGGGGCCCAATCGCTCTGCGGCAGACTCAGATACAGCTCGGCTTCGGCGTCTTGCCAGTGCTTGGCGCTTATGCGCGTACGCAACTGCAGGGCCAGCGGCTGGCCATCGGGCAACAGCAGGCGACCGTCCAGGCGCTGACGCGCGCTACCGTTACGCAGGGTGAGGTTTACATAGGTCAGAGTCCGCGCCGGCTGATCGAAGGCCTGTATGGTGACTTGGCTGTTGAACAACGACAGGCGCTTGAGCATCTGCGACTGTGTCAGCACCTGAGCCAGGTCGAGCGGCGCAGGCTCATTGCGTTGCGGCAAGCCCTTGAGCGCCCAGCTGCCGTCTTCCGCTTGCTGCACGACCAGCTGCACGCCATCCAGCTCAAGCCGGGCGATGCGCAACTGCCGCGCCAGCAGGCTGGCCAGCACATCAGGTACCACGCGCACCTGATCCAGCTGCAAGGCGCCTGCGCCCTCCCCGACCGCCACATCGTGAGCGGTCAGTACCGGTGAAAAGCCCTGCCAGAGCCCTTCCAGTGCACCGATCTGCACCGGCATGGCCAGCGCTTCACGGGCCTTGTCTTCGGCTTCCAGGCGGTATTCGGCGACCAGCGGCACCAGCTCGCGCCCAAGGCTGACATACAGCGCCGCCAATACCAGCGTCAAAGCGCACAGCCCCAATGCCGTACGCAGCAGCAGGGTAACCCCGCGCGCCAACGCAGCCATTCAGTTCACGCCCAGGCGGCAAGCGCGCATATCAGAGCAGCACCACATCGTACTGTTCCTGGGAATACATGGTTTCAACCTGGAACTTGATGGTGCGACCGATAAAGGCTTCGAGATCGGCGACATTGCCCGACTCTTCATCGAGCAGGCGGTCGACCACTTTCTGATTGGCCAGCACGCGATAACCTTCCGGCTGATAGGCCCGCGCCTCGCGCAGAATTTCGCGGAAGATTTCGTAGCAGGTGGTCTCCGCCGTTTTCAGCTTGCCGCGCCCCTGACAGGCACTACAAGGCTCGCAGAGCACCTGTTCGAGACTTTCGCGGGTGCGCTTGCGGGTCATCTGCACCAGGCCCAGCTCGGTGATGCCGATGATATTGGTCTTGGCATGGTCACGCTCCAGCTGCTTTTCCAGGGTACGCAGTACCTGGCGCTGGTGCTCTTCATCTTCCATGTCGATAAAGTCGATGATGATGATCCCGCCGATATTGCGCAGGCGCAGCTGCCGGGCAATCGCGGTGGCGGCTTCCAGGTTGGTCTTGAAGATGGTTTCTTCCAGTGTGCGATGGCCGACGAACGCGCCGGTATTCACATCGATGGTACTCATCGCCTCGGCCGGGTCGATGATCAGGTAACCGCCGGACTTGAGCGGCACCTTGCGTTCCAGGGCCTTCTGGATTTCATCCTCGACACCATACAGATCGAAGATCGGCCGCTCACCGGGATAGTGCTCCAGACGGTCGGCGATTTCCGGCATCAACTCATCGACGAACTGGGTGATCTTGCCGAAAGTCTCCCGCGAGTCGACGCGGATCTTCTCGATCTTCGGGTTGACCAGGTCACGCAGGGTACGCAGCGCCAGGGACAGGTCTTCGTAGATCACCAACGGCGTAGAACCGACCTTCATCTGCGTGGCGATCTGCTCCCACAGCCGGCGCAGATAACGGATGTCGGCAAGGATTTCATCCGCACCAGCGCCATCAGCCGCCGTACGCAGGATAAAACCGCCGCTTTCCTCGATACCTTCAGCGGCCACGCAATCGGCCACCACCTGCTTCAGGCGCTCGCGCTCGGCTTCGTCCTCGATCTTCAGCGAGATGCCAACGTGGGCCGTGCGCGGCATATACACCAGATAGCGCGAAGGGATCGACAGCTGGGTGGTCAGGCGCGCGCCCTTGCTGCCAATCGGGTCCTTGGTGACCTGTACCACCAGGCTCTGGCCTTCATGCACCAGGGCGCTGATGCTTTCCACGGCCGGGCCTTCGCGACTGGAGATTTCCGCGGCATGAATAAACGCCGCACGCTCCAGGCCGATATCAATAAAGGCCGCCTGCATGCCCGGCAGCACGCGCACCACCTTGCCCTTGTAGATATTGCCGACGATGCCACGCTTCTGCGTGCGCTCGACGTGCACTTCCTGCAGCACGCCGTTTTCCACCACCGCCACGCGCGATTCCATCGGCGTGATGTTGATCAGGATCTCTTCACTCATGCGCTCATCTCTTCTGAGATAAAGCTGAAAGCCCAGGGACTGCGCCGATAATGGCGGTCACTCACCCGCGACCCGCAACCTCTTGACTGTGATCTGACAGCGACTGCCAGCACGGAATAGCAAATTCTGCGAGCAACGCAGCAGTTTCACACAGCGGCAACCCCACCACTGCCGAATAACTGCCTTGCAACTGGCTGACAAACACTGCGGCCAGGCCCTGAATACCGTAACACCCTGCCTTGTCCTGCGGCTCGCCGCTGGCCCAGTAGGCCTCGACTTCGACCTGAGTCAACGCGCGGAAGGTTACCTGGCTTGTGACCACCCGCGACTCCAGCCGTTCGCGACTGACCAGCGCCACGGCCGTCAGCACCTGATGGCTACGTCCGGACAGAGCATTCAAAGTCGCCAACGCATCGTCGCGGTCGACAGGCTTGCCGAGAATCCGCCCATCGAGCACCACCGCCGTATCGGCGCCGAGCACCACGGCATCCGCAGTATCGCTCAATGCAGCCAGCCCAGCCTGCGCCTTGGCGCGAGCCAGACGCTCTACATAGGCGATTGGCGACTCATCTGGCAATGCATTTTCATCGACGGGAGCGATTTGCGTGAGGAAGGGCACAGCAATTTGCGTCAGCAGTTCACGCCGACGCGGCGATACGGAGGCGAGGTAGAGGGTGGCCATGCTGACTTCTCCCTGTCGGATAAACGCAAGGCCCAGCGGCCTCGCTTAATTGACGCCCAGACGCTGATGCAGCCCGCGCAGCAACGTGCAGACCCAGGGCCAGAGCAAAGCGCTGACCAGCGCCGGCAAGACAAACGCCAGGGTTGGCGGGCGACTGCCGGTCAAGGCGTTCAACCACAGCTGCACCAGCTGCGCCAGACCGAACACCACCAGTAGCACGGTACTTTGCTGCCACATGGGGAACATGCGCAAACGCTGATGCAGAGTCAGCACCAGAAAGGTAATCAGAGTCAGGATCAGTGCATTCTGACCCAGCAAACTGCCATTCAGCACATCGGCCAACAAGCCAATGACCCAGGCCGTGGTCATACCCACGCGATGCGGCAAAGCCAGCACCCAATAGGTCAGAAACAGCGCCAACCACAGCGGTCGGCCCAGCTCCATGAACTTGGGCATACTCGACACGCTAAGCAGCAGCGCCAGGGCAAACGTCAGCCAGACCACCCAGATATTGCTTGATCGTGCGGCCATTATTGCGCTTCCTCCGGCGGATTGGCGGGCGCCACTGGCGCTTCGGCCGCAGGTTGCGCGGGTTGCGCCTGCTGCAGAATTTCACGATCCAGGGCTTCCTGCGCCTGCGCCGATTCGGTCGCGCGCTGCTCCGGCGTACGCGGATCAGTAAACACCAGCAGCATGTAGCGACTGCGGTTCAACGTAGCGGTGGGCACCGCACGAACAATCGCAAAAGGCTGGCCAGAGTCGTGGATCACCTCGGAAACCATGGCCACCGGATAACCGGCCGGGAAGCGCTGACCGAGACCGGAACTGACCAGCAAATCACCTTCCTTGATATCCGCCGTATCGGCAACATGGCGCAACTCCAGACGCTCCGGGTTACCGGTACCGCTGGCGATGGCGCGCAAGCCATTGCGATTGACCTGCACGGGAATGCTGTGGGTGGTGTCCGTCAACAGCAGTACCCGCGAGGTGTAGGGCATGACCTCAACCACCTGGCCCATCAGGCCGCGGGCATCCAACACTGGCTGACCCAGAACTACGCCGTCCTTCTCGCCTTTGTCGATCAGGATGCGGTGGGTAAAGGGGTTGGGATCGATACCAATCAGCTCGGTGGCCAACACTTCGTCATCGACCAGGGCGGCCGAATTGAGCAGCTCGCGCAGACGCACGTTCTGCTCGGTGAGGGCTGCGAGCTTCTGCAGGCGGCGCTGCATCATGAGCTGCTCAGCCTTGAGCCTCTCGTTCTCGGCGGTCAGCTCGCTGCGCGTGCTGAGTTCCTGAGTCGCGCTCTCCCATACCCGCACCGGCAAGCGACCGATCCAGTAGACCGGCTCGACAATCAGACCCAGCTGCGCGCGCAGCGGCTGCAACAAGGTGAAGCGCGCATCGACCACCATCAGCGCAGCCGACAGCACAGTGAACACCAGTAGGCGCACACCCAGCGAAGGACCTTTGGCAAATAGTGGTTTGATCGGCAGCTCCTCACAGCGTCAGGCAGCAAAACAAAAGCTGCAAGCGGGGAACCCCGGCTTGCAGCTCAAGACTTGGAGCGGTCGCGCTTATTCCGAGGACAGCAGGTCCATGGTGTGGCGATCCATCATTTCCAGAGCCTTGCCGCCACCGCGTGCTACGCAGGTCAGCGGGTCTTCGGCGACGATCACCGGCAGGCCGGTTTCCTGCGACAGCAGTTTGTCCAGATCACGCAGCAGCGCGCCACCACCGGTCAGCACCAGGCCACGCTCGGCGATGTCGGAGGCCAGTTCTGGCGGCGATTGCTCCAGCGCGCTTTTCACCGCCTGAACGATGGTCGCCAGGGATTCCTGCAGCGCTTCCAGCACTTCGTTGGAGTTCAGGGTAAAGCTGCGCGGAACACCTTCGGCCAGGTTACGGCCACGGACGTCGACTTCACGCAGTTCGCCACCGGCGTAGGCGGTGCCGATTTCCTGCTTGATGCGCTCAGCGGTGGATTCACCGATCAGCGAACCATAATTGCGGCGCACGTAGGTGATGATTGCTTCGTCGAAACGGTCGCCACCGACGCGTACAGACTCTGCGTAAACGACACCATTAAGGGAAATCAGCGCGATTTCAGTGGTACCACCACCGATATCGACGACCATCGAGCCACGAGCTTCTTCAACCGGCAGGCCAGCACCGATGGCAGCCGCCATTGGCTCTTCAATCAGGAACACTTCACGAGCACCGGCACCGAGGGCCGACTCACGGATGGCGCGACGCTCTACCTGAGTGGATTTGCACGGCACACAGATCAGCACGCGCGGCGATGGCTGCAGGAAGCTGTTTTCGTGAACCTTGTTGATGAAGTACTGCAGCATCTTTTCGCAGACGCTGAAGTCGGCGATCACGCCGTCTTTCATTGGACGGATAGCAGCAATGTTGCCCGGGGTACGGCCGAGCATGCGTTTGGCTTCGGTTCCGACCGCCACCACGCTTTTCTGGTTACCGTGGGTACGAATAGCAACGACCGACGGCTCATTCAGCACAATGCCGCGCTCGCGAACATAAATCAGGGTATTGGCAGTGCCCAGGTCAATCGACAGATCGCTGGAAAACATGCCACGCAGTTTTTTGAACATGGGATAGGGACCCTAGGCAACGCGTGGGTAAAGGCGAAGCGCGGTAAAGGCGCTGCTAAAAAGTGCGGCAAACTCTAACAACGGCAGGGATTTTGAGCAAGGCACCAATATGTTAGATTGCCGGCTTTTCCGGGCTTTAAGGCCCATCATCGCGGCCTTTGACCGCCACCTGTCACGATCTGTTCCCTGCGCACCCGTGCATGGCGACCCGTTCACATTTCCAAAGGCGGCCAGCGACTGCGCTGCTTTATATAGGGAGAAACCTGATGGCGCTTGAACGCTCCGACGTGGAGAAAATCGCTCATCTGGCCCGACTGGGCCTGAATGAAGCCGATATCCCGGCTACCACCGAGACCCTCAATAACATTCTCGGCCTGATCGATAAGATGCAGGCCGTCAACACCGACGGCATCGAGCCACTGGCTCACCCGCTGGAAGCCACTCAGCGTCTGCGCGCCGACCAGGTCACCGAACACAACCAGCGCGAGGCCTATCAGGCTATCGCTCCAGCCGTGGAAAACGGTCTGTACCTGGTTCCGAAAGTCATCGAGTAAGGGAAACGCCCAGCCATGCATCAACTGACTCTGGCAGAGATCGCCCGCGGACTCGCCGACAAGCAATTTTCCGCCGAAGAGCTGAGCCGCAGCCTGCTGGCGCGCATCAAGCAGCTCGACCCGCAGCTCAACAGCTTTATCACCGTCACCGAGGAGCTGGCTCTGGGCCAGGCCAAAGCGGCCGACGCCCGCCGCGCGGCCGGTGAGAGCGGCGCCCTGCTCGGCGCACCAATTGCTCACAAGGACCTGTTCTGCACCCAGGACGTACTGACCAGCTGCGGCTCGAAAATCCTCACCGGTTTCAAGGCCCCGTACAACGCCACGGTGGTGGAAAAGCTCGCCAGTGCTGGCGCCGTGACCCTGGGCAAGCTGAACATGGACGAATTCGCCATGGGCTCGGCCAACGAATCCAGCCACTACGGCGCGGTGAAAAACCCCTGGGACCTGAGCCGCGTACCCGGCGGCTCTTCCGGCGGTTCCGCCGCTGCAGTGGCCGCGCGCCTATTGCCGGCGGCCACCGGCACTGATACTGGCGGTTCGATTCGCCAGCCGGCGGCGCTGACCAACCTCACCGGGATCAAACCGACCTACGGCCGCGTCTCGCGCTGGGGCATGATCGCCTACGCCTCCAGCCTCGATCAGGGCGGCCCGCTGGCCCGTACCGCCGAGGACTGCGCACTGATGCTGCAGGCCATGGCCGGTTTCGACAGCAAGGACAGCACCAGCGTCGAGCAACCGGTCGATGATTACCTGGCCGCCCTCAGCCAACCATTGAGCGGTCTGCGCATTGGCCTGCCGAAGGAGTACTTCGGCGCAGGCCTCGACGCGCGTATCGGCGAGAAGGTAATGGCCGTGGTCGAAGCGCTGAAAAAGCTCGGCGCCAGTGTCAAGGAAATCAGCCTGCCGAATATGCAGCACGCGATTCCCGCCTACTACGTGATCGCTCCGGCCGAGGCCAGCAGCAACCTGTCGCGCTTTGACGGCGTGCGCTTTGGTTATCGCTGCGAAAACCCGGTGAATCTGGAAGACCTGTACAAGCGCTCGCGCGGCGAAGGCTTCGGTGCAGAAGTGAAGCGTCGCATCATGGTCGGCACCTACGCGCTGTCCGCTGGTTACTACGACGCCTATTACCTCAAGGCGCAGAAGATTCGCCGGCTGATCAAGAACGATTTTGTCGCCGCGTTCAATGACGTCGACGTGATCCTCGGCCCTACCACGCCAAACCTGGCCTGGAAGCTTGGCGAGAAGAACAACGACCCGGTCGCCGCCTACCTGGAAGACATCTACACCATCACCGCCAACCTCGCCGGCATCCCCGGCCTGTCGATGCCTGCCGGCTTCGTCGATGGTTTGCCGGTCGGCGTGCAATTGCTCGGCAACTACTTCCAGGAAGGCCGCCTGCTCAACGTCGCCCACCAGTACCAACAGGTTACTGACTGGCACACACAAGCTCCGGCTGGATTCTGAGGACGACACGCATGCAATGGGAAACCGTAATCGGGCTGGAGATTCACGCTCAGCTCAGCACCCAATCGAAGATTTTCTCCGCCAGCGCTATCGCCTTTGGCGCCGAACCCAACACCCAGGCCAGCCTGGTAGACCTCGGCATGCCCGGCACCCTGCCGGTGCTCAACGCCGAAGCGGTGCGCATGGCCTGCAAATTCGGCCTGGCGATTGATGCCGAAATCGCCCCGCACAACATCTTTGCCCGCAAGAACTACTTCTACCCGGACCTGCCCAAGGGCTACCAGACCAGCCAGATGGATCACCCCATCGTCGGCAAGGGTTTCCTCGATATCACCCTGGAAGACGGCACCAGCAAGCGCATCGGCATCACCCGCGCGCACCTGGAAGAGGACGCCGGCAAAAGCCTGCATGAAGACTTCCACGGCATGAGCGGCATCGACCTCAACCGCGCCGGCACGCCGCTGCTGGAGATCGTCTCCGAGCCGGACATCCGTTCTGCCAAGGAAGCCGTGGCTTACGTCAAGGCGATCCACGCCCTGGTGCGCTACCTGGGCATCTGCGACGGCAATATGGCCGAAGGCTCGCTGCGCTGCGATTGCAACGTCTCGGTACGATCCAAGGGCCAGGCCGAGTTCGGCACCCGCGCCGAGATCAAGAACGTCAACTCGTTCCGCTTCATCGAGAAGGCGATCAACCATGAGGTGCAGCGCCAGATCGAGCTGATCGAGGACGGCGGCAAGGTGGTGCAGGAAACCCGCCTGTACGACCCGAACAAGGATCAGACGCGCTCCATGCGCAGCAAGGAAGAAGCCAACGACTACCGCTACTTCCCCTGCCCTGACCTGCTTCCGGTGGTGATCGAGCAAAGCTTCCTCGACGAAGTGCGCGCCAGCCTGCCGGAGCTGCCGGTGCAGAAGCGCGAGCGCTTCGAGGCGCAGTTCGGCCTGTCCGCCTACGACGCCACGGTGCTGGCCGCCAGCCGCGAACTGGCCGACTACTTCGAGGCGGTCAACGCCGTGTGCGGCGACGCCAAACTGGCCGCCAACTGGGTGATGGGCGAGCTGTCCAGCCTGCTCAATAAGGACAACCTGGACATCGAGCAGTCGCCAGTCTCCGCCGACCAGCTGGGCGGCATGATCCTGCGCATCAAGGACAACACCATCAGCGGCAAGATCGCCAAGATGGTCTTCGAGGCCCTGGCCGCCGGTGAAGGCGCAAGCGCTGACGAAGTGATCGAGAAGAAGGGCCTTAAGCAGGTTACCGACTCCGGCGCCATCGAAGCCATGCTGGATGAAGTGCTGGCCGCCAACGCCGAACAGGTCGAACAGTACCGCGCCGCTGATGAAGCCAAGCGCGGCAAGATGTTCGGCTTCTTCGTCGGCCAGGCGATGAAGGCCTCGAAAGGCAAGGCCAACCCCGGCCAGGTGAACGAACTGCTGAAGAAAAAGCTCGAAGGCTAAGCCCCGGCTGCTCTAAGAGCATGCCAACGCATGCGTTGGCCCGGCGAGCGACCGACCATGGATGGTCGGGCCGGCACTCCCTACAAGCCAAGGATGGCTTGCTCTATCAACGCCGGGTCAGCCCGGCGTTGTTTTGTCTGCCGCCAATCTGCCCAGGAGTCGCCATGCGCCTGTTACTGATCGCCATCACCAGCTTGCTGCTCAGCGCCTGCGCCAGCCAGAGCCAGGTCGACCCGCAGGGCTACCGCGCCGAGGGCCAGGCGTCCTATTACGGCGCGCGCCACCACGGCAACAAGACCGCCAGTGGCGAACGCTTCGACCAGAATGCGCTGACCGCCGCGCATCGCAGCCTGCCGTTTGGCAGCCGGGTACAGGTGACCAACCTGCGCAACGACAAGCGGGTGGTGGTGCGCATCAACGACCGCGGCCCCTACGCCAAGAAGCGCATCATCGACCTTTCGCAAAAAGCCGCCGAACAGCTGGATATGCTGCGCGACGGCGTGGTGCCGGTGCGCGTGGAACAACTGGCCGACTGAACACAGCTGTTTACAAAGAAGCCGTAGACAGCACCGCTCAGCCTCTGGCGCCGCGCAAGCCGATGATTAAACTAGCGCGACTTTTATGGAGCCCCTTGCAATGACCCTGATGACCTTTGTTTATCTGATCGCCGGCCTGGTGCTGCTGGTCGCCGGCGCCGAGGTACTGGTACGCGGCGCGGCCAAACTCGCCGCACAGTTTGGTATTCCACCGCTGATTATCGGCCTGACCGTAGTGGCATTCGGTACCAGCGCCCCGGAAACCGCCGTCAGCGTGCAAGCGGCCTTCAACAATAGCGGCGACCTGGCCATTGGTAACGTAATCGGCAGCAATATCGCCAACGTGCTGCTGATTCTCGGCCTGACTGCAGTGGTTGCGCCGCTGATCGTCTCGCGCCAGCTGATCCGCCTGGACGTGCCGATCATGATCGGTGCCAGCCTGGTGGTTTATGCCCTGGCCTGGGACGGTAGCCTCAGCCGCCTCGATGGCGCCCTGCTGTTTGCCGGTGTAGTGACCTACACCGGCTTTCTGATTGTCAGCTCGCGCCGCGACAAGAGCAGCAATGAGGACGACGAGTTCGCCAAGGAGTTCGGTCTCAACGAGCCGGCCAAGCCCTACGCCTGGGCCATCAATCTGGGCCTGATCATTGCCGGCCTGGTACTGCTGGTCAGCGGCTCCAACTTCCTGGTTGAAGGCGCGGTGACCATGGCTCGCGCCCTGGGCATTTCGGAGCTGGTGATCGGCCTGACCGTGGTCGCAATCGGCACTTCGCTACCAGAACTGGCCACCTCGATCATGGCGGCCATCAAGGGCGAGCGCGATATCGCCGTGGGCAATATCGTCGGCAGCAATATCTTCAACCTGCTCTGCGTACTGGGCCTGGCTTCGCTGGTTTCGCCGCAGGCGATCAACGTCGCCGCCAACGCCCTGGCCTTCGACTTCCCAGTGATGATTGCAGTAGCCGTGGCCTGTTTGCCGATCTTCTTCGCCGGCTACCGCATCAACCGCTGGGAAGGTCTGCTGTTCCTTGCCTATTACGTGGCCTACACGGTCTACCTGGTGCTGTCGTCAACTGGCCGGCCGTTCGCCGAAGTGTTCGGTGATGCCCTGCTCGGTTACGCCCTGCCTCTGACCGCCGTGACTCTGGTGATCATCGCCGGCCGCGCCTGGCACAAGCAGAAAGCCTGACGGCCCATCAGGAGGAAAGCCGCATGAGTAACAGCCACGAGCAAGGCCTGAAAGTCCGCCGTGAGGTGATGGGTGACGCCTTTGTCGACCGCGCCCTGGATAACGCAACGGACTTCACCCAGCCGCTACAGGACTTCGTCAACGAACACGCCTGGGGCGGCGTGTGGACCCGCGAAGGCCTGGATCGCAAGACCCGCAGCCTGATCACCCTGTCGGCGCTGACCGCGCTGAAATGCCCACAGGAACTCAAGGGCCACGTGCGCGGCGCGTTGAACAACGGCTGCACGGTCGAAGAAATCCGCGAAACGCTGCTGCACTGCGCGGTGTATGCCGGCGTGCCGGCCGCCATTGATGCCTTTCGTGCGGCCCAGGAAGTGATCGCCGAGCAACAGGCCTGATTGCAGCACAATAAAAAACCGGGAATTGCCCGGCTTTTTTATGCCTGTGCGGCGGCTAGATCCAACCCGCCCACTGCAACACAAATAACCCTAGGTTGGTGGTCAGTACCGTGGCCAGAGTGGTCAGCACAATGATCGCCGCCGCCAACTGATGGTTGCCGCCCACCGCCTTGGCCATGACAAAACTGGCCGCCGCCGTGGGACTGGCGAAGTAGAGAAAGAGAATCGCCAGATCAGCATCGCGAAAGCCCCACAGCCAGGCGCCCAGGGTGGCCAGCAGCGGTAGCCAGAGCACCTTCATCAGGCTTGAGCTGATCGCCATGCCACTGCTCTCGCGCAGCGATTCCAGGGTCAGGGTGCCGCCAATGCAGATCAACGCCAGCGGCAGGCTCATCTGCGCAAAATATTCCCCGGAGGTCAGCAACCAGGCCGGCAGGGGAATCTGCCAGGCGGCAAAGGGAATGGCCGCCAGCACGCCAATGATCAGCGGATTGCTGAGGATGTTCTTGGTCAGGCTCCAGACATCGGTCTTGGCCTCTGGGCTGTAGATCGCCAGCACAATCGCCGACAGGGTGTTGTAGCTGAGGATCACCACCCCGCCGAGCACCGCGCCGACCGACAGGCCGTAATCACCGTACATGCTGGTGGCCAGCGCCAGGCCGATAATGCCGTTGTTGCCGCGAAATGCGCCCTGGGTGTAGATGCCGCGATCCGCCTCTGGGCAACGCAGGATTGCCCAGCCCCAAGCCAGCAGAAAGCAGCCCAGGGTCGCCAACACGAAGTACAGCAACAACGCCGGCTGTAACGCAGTATTCAGGTCGGCTTTTACAATCCCGAGAAACAACAGGGTGGGCAGCGTACCGCGAAAAACCAGCGCCGATGCGGTGTTGATAAAGGCCGTATCAATCAAGCCCAGACGCTTGAGCCCCACGCCAAGAAACAGCATGGAGAACACCGGAGCGGTAACGCTGATGGTTTGCTGAACGACGGCGAGCATGGCAGCCCCTGACCAGTTAGATAGGGGGCTAATGTAACAAGGCTTACCGACGGAAAGCTTTCAGCAACCTTTCATGCAAGAAAAAACGCAGGGCGTGCTTTTAACTTCATACAGCGACGGCCCGCAGGGTGACCGTCACTAGAAGGCAGGCTTAAAAACAGCCTTTAACGGCGTACCGGACGCTTCTGCAACTTGCGCTGCAAGGTGCGTCGATGCATGCCCAGGGCGCGGGCGGTGGCGGAGATATTGCCTTCGTGCTCACTGAGCACGCGCTGAATATGCTCCCACTGCAGGCGATCCACCGACATCGGATTTTCCGGCACCAGGCTTTCCAGATCGGCATGCTGGGTCAGCAGCGCGGCCAGCACATCATCGGCATCGGCCGGTTTGCACAGGTAGTTGCAGGCGCCACGCTTGATCGCCTCCACCGCGGTGGCAATGCTCGAATAGCCGGTCAGGATCACCACGCGCATTTCGGCGTCCAGCTCCAGTAGCTTGGGCAGCAGCACCAGACCGGAGTCGCCTTCCATCTTCAGATCAACCACCGCGTAATCCGGCAGATCCTGCTCAGCCAGAGCCAGGCCTTCTTCCGCCGAACCGGCGGTGGACACACGCAGGCCGCGCCGACTCATGGCGCGAGCCATCACGCGGGTGAAAGTCGGATCGTCGTCGACCAACAGCAGGTGCGGTTGCTCTTCGCCTTCGAACAGCACTTCGTCGCTCATTCGCGTAGTTCCTTAAGCTCGGCCATAGGCGCGCGGCAATTTCAGCTCGGTGAGCGTGCCGCCTTCTTCGTGGTTATACAGTTTAACCGTGCCGCCGGCACGGGTGACGCTGGCCTGGCTGAGGAACAGGCCCAGACCAAAACCCTTGCCCTTGGTGGTGAAAAAAGGCCGCCCCAGTTGCTCGGCAATCGCCAGCGGCACACCGGCGCCAAAGTCACGAATGCTCAGGCGCAGCCACTGGTGATCCCAGTCCAGGCGAATGTCCAGCTTGTCCGGGCAGGCGTCGGCCGCGTTATTCAGCAGGTTGAGCAGAGCCTGAGTCAGATCGGCCGGCGGCATCATCTTTGGGGGGACGCCACGGCCCAGACACTGGTAGCGATAACTGGCTTCCGGGCGCATCAGGTGCCAGCGATTGAGGGTGGTTTCCAGCCACTCGACTGACGACAGCTCAATCACCGCCTGACGGCGATCCGCTTCAGCGGCACGCACCAGGTGTTGCAGGGTTTCCTTGCACAGCTTGACCTGCTCCTGCAGCACCGCCAGGTCCTCTTGAAGAGTCGGCTCCTGATGCTCGCGGCGCAACTCCTTGATCAGCACGCTCATGGTCGCCAGCGGCGTACCCAACTCATGCGCAGCTCCAGCGGCCTGAGTCGCCACGGCGAGCAGCTGCTGGTCACGCAAGCCTTCTTCACGGCGCTCGGCGCGCAGTTCTTCCTGATGGCGCAACTCCTCGGCCATCTTCGCCACGAAGAAGGTGATCAGCCCAGCGGCCAGGGCAAAGCTCAGCCACATACCGTAGATCAACAGGCTTTCCCGTGGCCCCGCCGGCAACTCCAGCGGGTGCGACCAGACCAGCAGAAAGGTGTACCCACCCAGCGCCAGGCCGGACAGGATGATGGTGTAGAGCCAGGGCAAGGTCGCTGCGGCAATCGTCAGCGGCACCAGGTAATAGGAGACGAAGGGGTTGGTCGAGCCACCCGAGTAATACAGCAGCAGGCTGTGGATGATCAGGTCGCAGCCCAGCTGCACCGCATATTCCTGCTCGGTCACCGGCCAGGGCCCACGCAGACGCAGGGCGGTCAGCAGACACAGCACCAGGGAAATACCGAGGGTGACACTCAGCTCCAGCCAGGGCAGCGGCAACGCGCCAGACTTGTAGGCCAGCCCCACAGAACCGGCCTGCGCGGCCAGCACCAGAATACGGATCAGGGTCAGGCGCCAGAGGTTTTGCCGGCTCGCCGACAGTAGCTGCACAGGTGCGAGCATAGAATCTCCAAGTTGCTCATTCAGCGAGCCGCAGGAGTATAACCAAGCCTCTGTACAGCCAGCTGCGGCAACACGCCGCAGCAAGCCAGCTGCAAGGCAAATTGCACGGAGCCACGTTCAATAGCGTGCAAGGTGACCGCTATAAATAACCGGCCGTAAAAATGTGGAACCGGATTTAACCCGTTCAGTCTGATAGCTACGTCTACCCTCTGGAAAGCCGCGCATACCCCATGCGCCCAACATATAAAGGAATCGTCATGCTGCCATTGTCCCGCCTCGCCACCGCCCTGCTGCTGAGCACCACCACCCTGCTGAGCGCCACGGTCATGGCCGAAGAAGCGCGCTATAACCAGGTCGCACTGCGCGCCGAGGTCACTCAGGAAATTGCCCACGACCTGATGCACGTCACCCTCTACAGCGAAGCCCAGGACAGCGACCCAGCCGCCCTCGCCGCGCAGATCAGCAAGACCCTGAATGCCAGCATCGCCCAGGCGCGCAAGGTCAAAGGCGTCAGCGTCGCCTCCGGCAGCCGCAACAGCTACCCGGTGTACGACGACAAGGGCCAGAAAATTACTGCCTGGCGCGAGCGCGCTGAGCTGCGCCTGGAAAGCGCCGATTTCAGCGCACTGTCCAAGCTCACCGGGGAAATGCTGCAAACCCTGAAAATGGGTGGAATGAACTTCAGCATCGCCTCGGACACCCGCAAGACCCACGAAGACGCCTTGCTCAAGGACGCCGTGGCAGCCTTCAAGGCCCGCGCACAATTGGCCACCGAAGCCCTCGGCGGCAGCGGTTACAAGCTGGTCAGCCTGAGCCTCAACACCGGTGGCTTCCAGCCACCGATGCCGATGCGTATGGAGGCTATGAAAGGTGCGGCGATGATGGATGCGGCGGTGACGCCGGAGATCGAAGCCGGCACCAGCCAGGTCAACATCAACGCCGATGGCGTAATCGAAGTACAGATGCCCTGAGGACCAGCGCAAAGTTTGCTGCGCGTCGGCCCTGCTGCGTTAAAAACAGGCTCGGAATGCTCATGTACAGCTCGTACACTCCGCGTCCTCACCTGTTTTTGCCTTGCATGACTCTAGCTCGCAAGACTTTGAGCAGGCCCCAAAGAAAAGCATCAGCTGCTACAAACAAAAGCAGCGCCGTTATCCGACGATAGCGGCGCCTTGCCATGCTTTTCTCGTACTTTTATAGATATGCGACACCAACATACTGTTGCGTCGTCATTCCTGTTCTCTCTGCGACATGTCACTTGCCTACGGCATACGCCCTGCATAGCTTCTTCCAAGGCCTCCATAAGAGGCTCCTCAGGATCACAACCACAATAACCATGAGGTCACTATGCGTAAGAACGCCGTCATCCAGGCTTTACTCGCCGCTGGGCTGATCGCCAGCACGCCACTTGCCAGCGCCGCCGGCAACCTGGTGTTCTGCTCCGAAGGCAGCCCTGCCGGGTTCGACCCGGGCCTGTACACCACCGGTACCGATTTCGATGCTGCAGCGGAAACCGTGTTCAACCGCCTGAGCCAGTTCGAGCGTGGCGGCACTGCAGTCATCCCCGGCCTGGCCGAGAAGTGGGACATCAGCGAAGACGGCCTGAGCTATACCTTTCACCTGCGCCCGAAGGTGAAATTCCACACCACCGAATACTTCACGCCGAGCCGCGACTTCAACGCTGATGACGTGCTGTTCACCTTCCAGCGCATGCTCGACAAGGATCACCCGTTCCGCAAAGCCTACCCGTCAGAGTTCCCCTACTTCACCGATATGGGTATGGACGCGAACATCGCCAAGATCGAAAAACTCGACGACATGACCGTCAAGTTCACCCTTAACGAAGTCGACGCCGCCTTTATCCAGAACCTGGCGATGAGCTTCGCCTCGATCCAGTCCGCCGAATACGCCGATAGCCTGCTCAAGGCCGGCAAGGCCGCCGATATCAACCAAAAGCCCATCGGCACTGGCCCGTTCGTGTTCAGCCGCTACCAGAAGGACGCGGTGATCCGCTTCAAGGGCAACAAGGAATACTGGCAACCAGATGAGGTGAAAATCGACAACCTGATCTTCGCCATCAACACCGACGCCTCGGTGCGCATGCAGAAGCTCAAGGCCGGCGAATGCCAGGTCACCCTGTTCCCACGTCCGGCGGATCTGGATGCGCTGAAAAAAGACCCGAACCTGGACATGCCCGAGCAGGCCGGCTTCAACGTCGGCTATATCGCCTACAACGTCACCCACCCGCCGTTCGACAAACTCGAAGTGCGCCAGGCGCTGGACATGGCGGTGAACAAGCAGGGCATCATCGACGCGGTGTACCAGAGCGCCGGCCAGCTGGCGGTCAACGGCATGCCGCCGACCCAGTGGTCCTACAACGACAGCATCAAGGACCCCGCCTACAACCCGGAGAAGGCCAAGGAACTGCTCAAGGCCGCCGGCATTAAGGAAGGCACCGAAATCACCCTGTGGGCCATGCCGGTGCAGCGCCCGTACAACCCCAACGCCAAACTGATGGCCGAGATGCTCCAGGCCGACTGGGCCAAGGTCGGCGTCAAGGCCAAGATCGTCACCTACGAGTGGGGCGAGTACCTCAAGCGCTCCAAGGCCGGCGAACACGACGCCATGCTGATCGGCTGGAGCGGCGACAACGGTGACCCGGACAACTGGCTGGGCACACTCTACGGCTGCGACGCAGTGGACGGCAACAACTTCTCCAAGTGGTGCTTCGAGGACTACGACAAGCTGATCAAGGCCGCCAAGCGCACCACCGACGTGGCCGAGCGCACCGAGCTGTACAAGCAGGCTCAGGTGATTCTCAAGCGTGAAGTGCCGATCACCCCGATCGCTCACTCCACGGTCTATCAACCAATGAGCAAAAAGGTTGAGGACTTCCGCATCAGCCCGTTCGCGCTGAACTCGTTCTACGGCGTCGGCGTCAAGTAACCACCTCGGCAATAAAAACGGCGGCCAATGGCCGCCGTTTTTATTTACTGCAACAGCACTTATCCCAAACCGAACGGATCATCCAGCGAATGGCTCGGCGCAGTGAACCAGCGCGGCCCATCGGCACCCATGTAGAAGTGATCCTCCAGACGCACGCCGAACTCGCCCGGCACGCAAATCATCGGCTCATTGCTGAAGCACATGCCCTCGGCCAACGGCGTCAGATCGCCGCGCACCAGATACGGCCCCTCATGGATATCCAGGCCGATACCGTGGCCAGTGCGATGCGGCAGCCCCGGCAATTTGTAGTCCGGGCCCAGACCCGCCGCTTCCAGGGTGCGCCGCGCCGCAGCATCTACCGCCTGGCAGGGCTGACCGAGCTGCGCGGCCTCGAATGCCGCAAGCTGCGCGGCTTTCTCGATATTCCAGAAGTCGCGCTGACGCTGGCTGGGCTCGCCGAAGACATAGCTGCGGGTGATGTCCGACAGATAGCCATGCACCTGGCAACCGGTGTCGATCAGCACCATGTCGCCCTGCTTGAGGGTCTGCGCGTGTTTGACCCCATGGGGAAAGGCACTGGCCGGGCCAAATAGCACGATGCAGAACGTCGAACCTGCGGCGCCGACAGCGCGATGCGCCTGCTGGATAAACTCAGCAACCGCCGTGGTGCTGATACCTTCATGCAGCATACTGGCGACGGCTTTATGCACCTCGAGGGTCATATCCTTGGCACGCTGCATCAGGGCCAGCTCCGCCGCTGATTTGCGCTGCCGGCAGTAAGCGCTGATCACCGCGCCATCGACAAACTCGTAGCCCCGGGCCAGACGGCGTATGCCATCGACCATAAAGAACGCCAGGGTAGGACAGAGGCCGACTTTCACTGGCTGCTCTGGGTCGGCCGTGATGCCCATCCGCCGCAGAGTGTCGAGCAACAACTGATAGGGGCTTTCGTGCTCCTGCCAGGTATTGATGTCGCCAGCAAGCACCTGAAAATCGCGAATCGTCCCGACCTCGAACGCCGGGGCCAGATACTCCAACGGCCCATCAGCGGGAAGGATGGCCCCCACCATGCGCTCACTGGGATGCCAGCGCACACCAGTGAAATACTGCAGATTGCTACCGGCATTGATAAACATCGCGGCAATACCTTCGGCCTGCATCCGCGCCTGGGCACGACTCACTCGTGCCTGGTATTCACCAAGCGCGATGGGTTGCGCGCCATCCATCATGTTGTGCAGCCCGGCAAGCGCCTGTTGCGGCGTACAACCTCCGACACCGAGGGTCATCTCGCGCTCCTTTGTATGGATTGTGATTTGGCTGCGCGAAATTTAAGTCCGACTTAAATAGAGCGCAACGATTATTTTAGTAACACTTAAATTCCAAAGCATTGTCCGACGACTTTCCTGCACGATGCCGAACGGTATACTGACGCTCTTTCAGCATGAGCCAGGGTTATGACCGCAGATCGCATCGGAGAACGTTTGCGCCGCTATCGGCGGGCCGCGAAGAAGACCCTGAATGAAGTCGCGAGCGAGTCGGGGCTTACCGCCAGCTTCCTCTCCCAGGCCGAGCGCAACCTGACCGGCATCTCGATTTCCTCATTGGCCAGCATCGCCAAGTCACTCGATATTCCGCTCAATGTGCTGTTCGACCAACCGCCGCAACCCGAGCCCGACTCCCACCAGGGCGAGCGGGTGCGCTACACCATCGAAGGCCAGCCCCTGGCCTATGAGCGGCTGTCCAGCAGCTTTCCAGGCAACCAGTTGAACGCGGTGAAAATGAGCATGCCAGTCGGCTATCAATCCGAACTGATCGCCCATGAAGGTGCCGAATTTGCCTACGTGTTGTCCGGCAAGATTCTCTACACCATCGACGGCCGCCAATACCCATTGAGCGCCGGCGACTCGGTGCACTTCGATGCCGGCAAAGCCCACCGCCTGGCCAATGTCGGCAGCGACGTAGCGGAAATGCTGGCCATCACCACCCTGAGCCTGTTCGACGACCACAGCACGCCCTGACCCCGCGCACTGCTACTGCTCTAGCACAATGTCGCGACAACCAATGTTAGTAGCGCTTAATTTTTGTTGACCTCAATTTCAGCATGACTTAATTTCGAGCGCGACAGGTTGCTGAGCGATTTCGCTCCACCGCAGCTCTGGGCCGGCCTCTTCACCCAATAGGCCGGAACGCAGCGGTGCTGATCACAGCCCACGAGGCTGACCCTCAATGACGCCCAAAAAAAGAATAAATGAGGTACTCATGCGCACTCACACGTCCATCCAGGCCATGCTCGTCGCCGGACTGCTTCTCGGCTCGACATACGCATCCGCCAGCAACCTCGTGTACTGCTCCGAAGGCAGTCCCGGCGGTTTCGATCCAGGCCAATACACCACCGGCACCGACTTCGACGCCGCCTCGGAAACCCTGTTCAACCGCCTAGCCCAGTTCGAGCGCGGCAGCACCCTGGCCGTACCGGCCCTGGCTACCGAGTGGCAGGCCAGTGAAGACGGTCTGAGTTACACCTTCAAGCTGCGGCCTGGGGTGAAATTCCACAGCACCGAGTACTTCACCCCCAGCCGCACCTTCAACGCTGATGACGTGGTGTTCACCTTCCAGCGCATGCTCGACAAGGATCATCCGTTCCGTAAGGCCTACCCGACCGAGTTCCCGTACTTCACCGACATGGGCCTGGACAAGAACATCGCCAAGGTGGAGAAGGTCGACGACCTCACCGTGCGCTTCACCCTGAACAATGTGGACGCGGCCTTTATCCAGAACCTGGCGATGAACTTCGCCGCCATCCACTCCGCCGAATACGCTGACCAGTTGCTCAAGGCCGGCAAAGCCGCCGACATCAACCAGAAGCCAATCGGCACCGGCCCCTTTGTCTTCAACCGCTACCAGAAAGATGCGCAGATTCGCTTCAAGGGCAACAAGGACTACTGGCTGCCGGAAGATGTGCAGATCGACAACCTGATCTTCGCCATCAACACCGACGCCTCGGTGCGCGCGCAAAAGCTCAAGGCTGGCGAATGCCAGATCACCCTGAACCCGCGCCCGGCGGATCTCGCCGCACTGCAGAAAGACCCTAACCTGCAGGTGCCCAGCCAGCCTGGCTTCAATCTGGGTTACATCGCCTACAACGTGACCCGCGCGCCATTCGACAAAGTCGAAGTGCGTCAGGCGCTGGACATGGCCATCGATAAACCGGCGATCATCAGCGCGGTCTACCAGGGTGCCGGGCAACTGGCGGTCAACGCCATGCCGCCGACCCAGTGGTCCTATGACGAAAGCATCAATGCCATCCCGCAAGACATCGAAAAAGCCAAGGCCCTGCTCAAGCAGGCTGGCGTGGCCGAAGGCACCAAGATCACCCTGTGGGCCATGCCCGTACAGCGCCCGTATAACCCCAACGCCAAACTGATGGCCGAAATGCTCCAGGCCGACTGGGCCAAGGTCGGCATCCAGGCAGAGATCGTCAGCTACGAGTGGGGCGAGTACATCAAGCGCGCCCATGCCGGCGAGCACGACGCCATGCTGATCGGCTGGACCGGCGACAACGGTGACCCGGACAACTGGCTGGGCACCCTGTATGGCTGCGATTCGGTCAATGGCAACAACTTCTCCAAATGGTGCGATGCCGGCTACGACAAGATCGTCAAGCAGGCCAAGGCCGTTACCGATCGCAACGCCCGCAGCGAGCTGTATCAGCAGGCGCAGCAGATCATCCTGCAACAACTGCCGATCTCCCCGATCGCGCACTCAACGGTCTACCAGCCCATGCGCAACAGCGTAAAAGGCTTCGAGATCAGCCCCTTCGGGCGCAACAGCTTCTACGGCGTCAGCAACACGCGCTGAGAGTGGCATCAACGGCGGGCCTGAGCGCCCGCCGAACACCTAATAAGAACGACTGTATTCCTCCTCCGGCAACCACCGGCTGAGTGTTTCGTAGCTGCCAAAACGTTAGCAAGAGTGCGCTTCCCAAGTGTTGCCGAGGCTGTTTCGCCCCGGCGACAGATAGTCTGCAAAGCACTCCTTGCCTGATCAAAAGCCGTTACAGGAGCCAACAGATGACATTCGCCCTTCGCGCCAGCATTGTTTTGAGCCTCGCCTTCGCCTGCGCGGCCGTCCAGGCAAAACCATTGGTGGTGTGCACCGAGGCAGCGCCGGAAGGCTTCGATATCGTGCAATACACCACGGCGGTAACCGCCGATGCGACGTCTGAAGCACTGTTTGATCGCCTGGTGCGCTTCAAGCCCGGCACCACCGAAATCGAACCGGCCCTGGCCGAGCGCTGGGACATAAGCCCGGACGGACTGAGCTACACCTTTCACCTGCGCAAAGGGGTGAAATTCCACAGCACGCCCTGGTTTACCCCCAGCCGCGAGATGAACGCCGATGATGTGCTGTGGAGCATCCAGCGCCAGCATGACCCCAAGCACCCTTGGCATGCTCAGGCCAACCGCGGCTTTCCGTATTTCGAGGCCATGGAGTTCGGCAAGCTGATTGACCGCATCGAAAAACTCGACGAGCACAGCGTGCGCTTTGTACTCAATCAGCCGCAGGCGCCCTTCCTCGCCGATCTGGCCATGGGTTTTACCTCGATCTATTCCGCCGAGTATGCCGAGCAGCTGCTCAAAGCCGGCAAGCAGGAACTGCTCAACAGCCAACCGGTCGGCACCGGGCCATTCGTGCTGCAGCGCTACGCCAAGGATGCTCAAGTGCGCTACACCAGCCATCCGGACTACTGGGATGGCGAACCGGCTTCGGAAAAGCTGCTGTTTGCCATTACCACCGATCCCAATGTGCGCATCCAGAAGCTGCGCTCCGGAGCCTGCAACATTGCCCTGTATCCACGCCCCTTCGATATTCCGGCGCTCAAGGCCGATGACAAGCTGAAGGTGCTGGAGCTTGATTCGCTGCTGACCGCCTACGTAGCCCTCAACGTGCGCCACAAACCACTG
Organism: Pseudomonas sp. 8BK; assembly: GCF_902506475.1. NCBI lineage: Bacteria > Pseudomonadati > Pseudomonadota > Gammaproteobacteria > Pseudomonadales > Pseudomonadaceae > Pseudomonas > Pseudomonas sp. 8BK. Next base: position 4,186,584 of record NZ_LR733252.1, read on the forward strand.
GACGATGTGCGCGTGCGCCAGGCGATCAACCTGGCCTTCGACAAGCAGGCCTACCTCGGCGCGCAATTCGGCGCCGAGGGTGCCAGCCCGGCCATCGCCCCCTACCCGTCGACACTGCTTGGCTATGACAATCAGCTTGAGGGCTGGCCCCATGATCCTCAGCGCGCCCGTCAGCTGCTCGCAGAGGCTGGCCACGCGGATGGCATCAGCCTGTCGATCTGGACCCGCCCAGGCGGCGGCCCCACCAACCCCAACCCATCACTCGGCGCACAGATGCTGCAAGCCGACCTGACAGCGGTCGGCATCAAAACCGACATCCGCGTGATGGAGTGGGGCGAGCTGATCAAACGGGCGAAAAATGGCGAGCATGACCTGGTTTTTATGGGCTGGGCCGGCGACAACGGCGACCCGGACAACTTCCTCACCCCCAACCTGTCCTGCGCCGCCGCGCAGAGCGGCGAGAACCAGGCCGGCTGGTGTGATGCCGAGTTCGACCGGCTGATCATCCAGGCCCGGGAAACCACCGAGCCACAGCAGCGCGCTGCGCTCTACCGCCAGGCACTGGCGATTTTCCACCAACAAGCACCGTGGATTCCCCAGGCTCACCCCAAGCAATTCAGCGCGGTCAGCCGTGATGTCGAGGGTTTTACCCTCAGCCCCATGGGCTCGAACAATTACGCCAAGATAAAGCGGCACTGATTCTGCAAGCAGCACTCAAAACAGGGCTACTGCCGCGCACCAGCCGCGCGCCAGTAGCAGATCGACACAATATGCCAGCGGCCCACGTAGCCGTTGGCGCGAATGAACTGATGCGGAGTAACAAAACCCCATGTTTGCTTTTATCGCACGCCGCCTGGGATTGCTGATTCCCACCTTCTTCGGCGTTACCTTGCTGACCTTCGCGCTGATCCGCATGATCCCCGGCGACCCGGTGGAAGTGATGATGGGCGAACGCCGGGTCGACCCGGAAATGCACGCCCAGGCCATGGAACGCCTGGGGTTGAACAAGCCGCTGTATGCGCAGTATTTCGACTATATCGGCCAGCTGGCCCAGGGCGACCTGGGTGAGTCGCTGCGCACCCGCACCAGCGTCTGGGATGAATTCACCACGCTGTTTCCCGCCACCCTGGAATTGTCCCTCGCCGCCTTGCTGTTCTCCGGCACCCTGGGGCTGATCGCAGGGGTGATTGCTGCACTGAAACGGGGCTCACTGTTCGACCATGGGGTGATGGGCATCTCGCTGGCCGGCTACTCCATGCCGATTTTCTGGTGGGGTCTGCTGCTGATCATGTTCTTCTCGGTGTGGCTGGGCTGGACGCCAGTGTCCGGGCGTATCGATCTGCTCTACGACATCCCGCCAGTCACCGGTTTTATGCTGATCGACACCCTGCTCAGCGACGAAGAGGGTGCATTTGTCGACGCCCTGCGCCATCTGATCCTGCCGGCTATCGTGCTCGGCACCATTCCACTGGCGGTCATCGCACGGATGACTCGCTCAGCGATGCTCGAAGTACTGCGCGAGGACTATGTGCGCACTGCACGCGCCAAGGGCCTGTCGCCGGCCCGCGTGGTGTTCGTGCATGGCCTGCGCAACGCACTGATCCCGGTACTCACGGTGTTCGGCCTGCAGGTCGGTACGCTGCTGGCAGGTGCGGTACTGACCGAAACCATCTTCTCCTGGCCGGGCATCGGCAAATGGCTGATCGAGTCGATTGGCGCGCGTGACTACCCGGTGGTGCAGAACGGCATTTTGCTGATCGCCTGCCTGGTGATTCTGGTCAACTTCGTGGTGGACATCCTCTACGGCCTGGCCAACCCACGCATCCGCCATCAGCGCTAAGGAGAGCCCAATGACCACGCAAGCCACACTCGACCAATCGCTGTTCTACCCCTCACCGCTCAAGGAATTCTGGCAAGCCTTCGCCCACAACAAGGGCGCAGTCGCCGGGCTGGCGTTTATGATCCTGCTGGTGATCTGCGCGCTGTTTGCGCCGTGGATCGCCCCGCACGACCCCAGCGAGCAATACCGCGAATTTCTGCTCACCCCACCGGCCTGGCTGGAAGGTGGCCAGCTGCAGTTTCTGCTGGGCACCGATGAAGTGGGCCGCGACCTGCTGTCGCGGCTGATCCATGGCGCGCGGCTGTCGCTGCTGATTGGTCTGGCCTCGGTACTGATGTCGTTGATCCCCGGCATTCTTCTCGGGCTGGTCGCCGGTTTCTTTCCGCGCCTGCTCGGCCCGTCGATCATGCGCCTGATGGACATTATGCTGGCCCTGCCCTCGCTGCTGCTGGCGGTGGCCATCGTCGCCATCCTCGGCCCAGGGCTGATCAACACCATCTTTGCCATCGCCATCGTCTCGCTGCCGTCCTATGTGCGCCTGACCCGCGCCGCGGTGATGGGCGAGCTGAACCGCGATTACGTCACTGCCGCACGCCTGGCCGGCGCCAGCCTGCCACGACTGATGTTTATCACCGTGCTGCCCAACTGCATGGCTCCACTGATCGTGCAGGCCACCCTGAGCTTCTCCTCGGCGATTCTCGATGCCGCTGCCCTGGGCTTTCTCGGCCTCGGCGTACAACCGCCGACGCCTGAGTGGGGCACCATGCTGGCCTCGGCGCGCGACTATATCGAGCGCGCCTGGTGGGTGGTCAGCCTGCCGGGCCTGACCATTCTGCTCAGCGTGCTGGCGATCAATCTGATGGGCGACGGGCTGCGCGATGCACTCGACCCGAAACTCAAGAATGCGCAGTGAGGAACCCCGCATGAGCCTGTTAGATATCAAAAACCTCAGCGTGCGCTTCGGCGACGCCACTGCAATCCCGGTGGTCGACGGCCTCGACCTGTGCGTGGAAAAGGGTGAAGTGCTGGCGATTGTCGGCGAGTCCGGCTCCGGCAAATCGGTGACCATGATGGCGCTGATGGGCCTGATCGACGCCCCCGGCATCGTCACCGCCGACAGCCTGCAGTTTGACGGCACCGATATGCTGCGTCTCAAGGGCCGCCAGCGTCGGCATATCGTCGGCAAAGACCTGTCGATGGTCTTTCAGGACCCGATGACCGCGCTCAACCCCAGCTTTACCGTGGGCTTCCAGATTGAGGAGGTATTGCGCCAGCACCTGAACCTCAAAGGCCAGGCTGCCCGTCAGCGCGCGCTGCAGCTGCTCGACCGGGTGGAAATCCCTGCCGCTGCCAGCCGCCTGAATGCCTACCCGCACCAGCTGTCCGGCGGCATGAGCCAACGGGTGGCGATTGCCATGGCAATTGCCGCCGAGCCCAAGCTGCTGATCGCTGACGAACCGACTACGGCGCTGGATGTAACCATTCAGGCGCAGATCATGGATCTGCTGGTCAACCTGCAACGCGAAGAGGACATGGGCCTGGTACTGATTACCCACGACCTGGCCGTGGTCGCCGAAACCGCGCAACGGGTCTGCGTAATGTATGCCGGCCAGGCGGTGGAAATCGGCAGCGTGCCGCAGCTGTTCAATGCGCCAACACACCCTTATACCGAAGCATTGCTCAAGGCGATCCCCGAGCACAGCCAGGGCCAGCGCCGCCTGACCACCCTGCCCGGTATCGTTCCCGGCCGCTATGACCGCCCGACAGGCTGCCTGCTGTCACCACGCTGCCCCTACGCCCAGGCCCACTGCCGTGAACAACGGCCGAGCCTGGATGCCCATGAACGTGGCGCGGCGCGCTGCTTCTACCCGCTCAACCTGACTGCGGAGGTGGCCTGATGAGCGCCGTCCTGACTGCTCGCGACCTCACCCGTCACTACGAAATATCCCGCGGCCTGTTTCAGCCCAATGCCCAGGTGCAGGCGCTGAATGGCGTGTCCTTTGAATTACAGGCGGGCAAGACCCTGGCAGTGGTCGGCGAGTCCGGCTGCGGCAAGTCCACCCTGGCCCGCGCCCTGACGCTGATTGAGCAACCCAGCTCAGGCTCGCTGCAGATCGCCGGGCAGGAAGTGACTGGCGCCAACAAGGCGCAGCGCAAGCAGCTGCGCCGTGATGTGCAGATGGTCTTTCAGAACCCCTACGCCTCGCTCAACCCAAGGCAGAAGGTCGGCGACCAGCTGGGCGAGCCGCTGCTGATTAATACTCAGCTGTCGCAGCCGGAACGGCGCGAGCGGGTGCAGGCAATGATGCAGCAGGTCGGTCTGCGCCCCGAGCATTACCAGCGCTACCCGCATATGTTCTCCGGCGGCCAGCGTCAGCGCATCGCCCTGGCTCGCGCGATGATGCTGCAACCCAAGGTGTTGGTGGCGGATGAGCCGACCTCGGCGTTGGACGTGTCGATCCAGGCCCAGGTGCTCAACCTGTTTATGGACCTGCAGGAGCAGTTCAACACCGGCTACGTGTTTATCTCGCACAACCTCTCGGTGGTGCGCCACGTTGCCGATGATGTACTGGTGATGTACCTCGGCCGCCCAGTGGAAATGGGCCCCAGCGAGCTGATCTACAACCGCCCGCTGCACCCTTACACCCAGGCACTGCTGTCAGCGACACCGACCATCCACCCTGACCCGAGCAAACCGAAGATCAAGATCAGCGGCGAGCTGCCCAACCCGCTGTCGCCCCCCAGCGGCTGCGCCTTCCACCAGCGCTGCCCACATGCCAGCGAACGCTGCAAAGCTGAACAGCCGGCGCTGCGCCTGCTCGATGCGCGGCAAGTGGCGTGTCACCATGCCGAGCAGATCAACAGTTGAAGTATGCAAGCCCCGGCCAGCCGGGGCTTATTCCTGCGCAGCCCGGTAGAACAACCGATAAGCCAGCAAACCAATAGCCTCATTAAGCAGCAAACCGTTCTGCCAGACGGCCTTGCTTTCCGGCAACCAGCCGCCGGCCGGCCGGCCATTGGGCGTGCCGAGATACCCCATGGGCGCGCTGATCACCTGCAAACCCACTTGCTCAAAACTCCAGCGAGACCTGGGCATATGCCAGGCCTGGGTCACCAGTACCACGCGGGTAATACCTGCTTGCTTCAGCAATTCAGCGCTGTGGGTCGCATTCTCCCAGGTGGTGCGGCTTGCGCCCTCCTGCCAACGCACCGGCAAAGCGTAATCACGCGCCAGCACCTCGGCCATCAAGGCCGCCTCACTGGGCGGTGCGCCAAAGTGCAGCCCGCCACTGGTGAGCAGTGGCAGACCCGAGGCCTTAGCCAGACGAGCGGCGAAACGCACCCGCTCCAACGCCAGCAGGCTGGGCTGATCTGCGCCCCAACCGGGGTCAGCCAGCTCACGCCCGCCCCCCAGAACCACAATCACGTCCGCCTGCCGAGCCAGATCAGCCCATTGCCGCTCATCCAATGCCGGCTCGCTTTCCAGCACTCGCGCCGAGTATTCGACCACCACCGGCAGGCTAAACAGCCACATACCGCCCAAGCCAACGACCAGGCAAGCCGCCGCCAAGCGCGGGAAGCGCCGACGCAGCCACCAGGCGACCAGCAGCAACAGCAGGAACAGGCCTGGCGGCAGAAAGAACTGTTTGAGGATGTAGCGAATCGGCATTGAGCACCTCCATGGGTGCGCGCAGCCTACCGATGATTACTCGCCCGAAACAACTGCGAGCCGCAGGCTTTACAGGCCTGTACGCCATTGCCGGACTGCCAGCCCGCAAGAGTGCCACACAGGGCGCAGCAAAGCTGTAAACGACGTTTTAGCAGGGGTTTGACCTTGTTGGGCAGCGCCGCCGTGGGTTTATGACCGGTGCGGCCGACCTTGCGTGAGCTCGGCAGCTGTTCGATTTGCGCCATTTCCTGCGCGGCCGCATGCCAGCCACGCAGCCAGTCCAGGTCGCGATTCAGATAGGCGCGAATCAACTCCATTTCCGCCGCCGTCAGGCCGCGCAGCTCCAGTTCCAGCGGCGGCTGTGCGGACAGCGCACTCACGCTATCCGCCTCATCCAACGCCATGGCAAGACGCTGCAGCAGCCGCTCATAGAGCCCGCCCCCCGCTGCACCACGCCGAAACTCCGCCATCCTTCACCTCGCCCCGGAGCAGGCTGCCGCTCCATATAGCAAGCTTAGCGTTCGCGCTTTAACCGGCAGTACCTCGCGACAAACGGCTTAGCCAGCCAGGCGCCGCAGACGAGCATGACCGGGCCGCCATCACTGGCGCGCGGCGCAATCAGGGTTTCCCTGAATAAGCGGGGCTCATGTATGCTACGGCGTTTCCCGCAAGCCCTTATTCCCAGCGCCGGTAGCCATGCAAGAACAGTACTCGCCCCGTGAAATCGAAGCCGCCGCGCAGTCCCATTGGGACGCGCAGAAATCCTTTGTAGTGAGCGAACAGCCGGGCAAGGAGACCTTCTACTGCCTGTCGATGTTCCCCTACCCGAGCGGCAAGCTGCACATGGGCCATGTGCGCAACTACACCATCGGTGACGTGATCGCCCGCTATCAGCGCATGCTCGGCAAGAACGTGCTGCAGCCCATGGGCTGGGACGCCTTCGGCATGCCGGCAGAAAACGCCGCGATGAAGAATCAGGTCGCACCTGCCAAGTGGACCTACGAAAACATCGAGTACATGAAGACCCAGCTCAAGTCGCTGGGCCTGGCCGTGGACTGGACTCGCGAAGTCACCACCTGCAAACCCGATTACTACCGTTGGGAACAGTGGCTGTTCACCCGCCTGTTCGAAAAAGGCGTGATCTACCGCAAGAACGGCAGCGTCAACTGGGACCCGGTGGATCAGACCGTACTGGCCAACGAGCAGGTTATCGACGGCCGCGGCTGGCGCTCGGGCGCGGTGATCGAAAAGCGCGAAATCCCCATGTACTACTTCAAGATCACCGCCTATGCGGAAGAGCTGCTGAGTAGCCTGGACGAACTGGATGGCTGGCCGGAACAGGTCAAGACCATGCAGCGCAACTGGATTGGCAAGAGCTTCGGCGCTGATGTGGTGTTCGACTATGACCAGGCCAGTGTCGGTATCGATGGCCAGCTCAAGGTCTACACCACCCGCCCCGACACCCTGATGGGCGCGACCTACGTCGCCGTCGCCGCCGAGCATCCGCTGGCCCAGCGCGCTGCCGAGAGTAATGCGGCTATCGCTGCCTTTATCGCCGAATGCAAAGCCGGCTCCGTGGCCGAGGCCGACATGGCCACCATGGAGAAGAAGGGCGTAGCCACCGGGCAATACGTTATTCATCCGCTTTCCGGCGACAAGCTGCCGGTATTCGTCGCCAACTACGTGCTGTGGGGCTACGGCGAAGGTGCAGTCATGGCCGTGCCAGCGCACGATGAGCGCGACTTCGAGTTCGCCAGCAAGTACGACCTGCCGATCAAGCAGGTCTACACCGGCGAAGGCAAAGAGTACGACGCCACTCAATGGCATGACTGGTACGGCGACAAGACCGGGCTGACCAGCATCAACTCTGACAAGTACGACAACCTCGACTTCAGCGCCGCCTTCGACGCCATCGTCGCCGATCTGGAAGCCAACGACCACGGCGCACGCAAGACCCAGTTCCGCCTGCGCGACTGGGGCATCAGCCGTCAGCGCTACTGGGGCTGCCCGATCCCGATCATCCATTGCACTAGCTGCGGTGACGTACCGGTACCGGAAGACCAGCTGCCGGTGGTACTGCCCGAAGACGTAGTGCCGGACGGTGCCGGCAGCCCGCTGGCGCGTATGCCGGAGTTCTACGAATGCAGCTGTCCGAAATGCGGCGCACCGGCCAAGCGTGAAACCGACACCATGGACACCTTCGTCGAGTCGTCCTGGTATTACGCGCGCTACGCCTCGCCACATTACAACGGCGGCATGGTCGACCCTGAAGCGGCCAACCACTGGCTGCCTGTGGATCAGTACATTGGCGGTATCGAACACGCGATCCTGCACCTGCTGTACGCGCGCTTCTTCCACAAGCTGATGCGTGACGAAGGCCTGGTGTCCTCCAATGAGCCGTTCAAGAACCTGCTGACCCAAGGCATGGTGGTCGCCGAGACCTACTACCGCACCCTGGAAAACGGCGGCAAGGACTGGTTCAACCCGGCCGACGTCGAGCTGGAGCGTGATGCAAAAGCCAAGGTCATCAGTGCCAAACTGAAGAGCGACGGCCTGCCGGTGGAAATCGGCGGCACCGAGAAGATGTCCAAATCGAAGAACAACGGCGTCGACCCGCAGTCGATGATTGATCAGTTCGGCGCCGACACCTGCCGTCTGTTTATGATGTTCGCTTCACCTCCGGACATGAGCTGCGAATGGTCTGACGCTGGCGTTGAAGGCGCCAACCGCTTCCTGCGCCGCGTCTGGCGCCTGGCGCAAAACCACGTCAACCAGGGCATCGCCGGTGCACTCGACCTGGCCAGCCTGAATGACGAGCAGAAGGCCGTGCGCCGGGCGATTCATCTGGCGATCAAACAGTCGAGCTTCGATATTGGCCAGCATCACAAATTCAACACCGCCATCGCCCAGGTGATGACGCTGATGAACGTGCTGGAGAAAGCCGCACAAACCACAGTACAAGACCGTGCCCTGCTGCAGGAAGGTCTGGAAGCCGTGGCTCTGCTGCTGGCGCCAATCACGCCGCATATCAGCCATCAGCTATGGCAGGAACTGGGCCACGACGAAGCCATCATCGACGCCACCTGGCCACAGGTGGATGAATCTGCCCTGGTACAGGACAGCCTGACCCTGGTGATCCAGGTCAACGGCAAGCTGCGCGGGCAGATTGAAGTGCCGGCCAGTGCTAGCCGCGAAGATGTCGAAGCCAGTGCCCGCAGCAACGAGAACGTGCTGCGTTTTACTGAGGGCCTGAGCATTCGCAAGGTCATCGTGGTGCCAGGCAAACTGGTCAACATTGTTGCCAACTGACTAGTCGCCAACTGATTAAGCTCGGCGCGACCGCACAACGGCGCGCCGCAAGACACGCCAAGGGGATAAAAGATGATCAAACGGAATCTGTTGGTAATTGGCCTGGCTACCCTGCTCAGCGCTTGCGGCTTCCAGCTGCGCGGCACCGGTGACGTGCAGTTCGCCCTCAAGGAACTGCATGTCAGCGCACGCAACGCCTATGGCGAAACCGTCAACGAAGTACGCGACGTGCTGCAGAACAACGGCGTCAAGGTCTACCCAGGCGCACAATACCGTCTGGTATTGAGTAACGAGCAGGAAAATCGCCGCGCCGCCAGTTTTACCAGCTCGGCCCGCACCGCCGAGTACGAGCTGAACAAAACCCTCGAATACGAGATCCGTGGCAGCAAAGACCTGCTGCTGATCAGCGACAAGTTGGAAGCCCAAAGCTTCTACACCCAGGACGGCAACAACCTGATTGGCGGTGACCAGGAAGCCGCGCAGATTCGCCAGGAAATGAACCGCGAACTGATCCAGCAACTGGTCCAGCGCCTGCAGCAGATCAGCCCAGCGCAACTGGACCAACTGCAGCAAACCGCAGAAGCCAAGGCTCAGGCCGAAGCCGATGCCCTGGAGGCCGCTCGCCAGCAACAGGCCGCGCAACCGCAGCAGTCGCCGATTCAGCTGCCGATTCCCGCCCAGTAAGCTCGCCGGGCCGCGCCAGCGGCCCCGCTCTGCGCCTCCATGAAACTTAATTCCGCACAACTCGGCAAACACCTGCAGGGCAACCTGAGCCCGGTCTATGTGGTCAGTGGCGATGAGCCGCTGCTCTGCCAGGAAGCCACCGACGCTATTCGCGCCGCCACCCGCCAGCAGGGTTTTAGCGAGCGCCAGGTGTTCAACGCCGACAACAACTTCGACTGGGGCAACCTGCTGCAAGCCGGTGCCAGCCTGTCGCTGTTTGCCGACAAACGCCTGCTGGAGCTACGCCTGCCCAACGGTAAGCCCGGCGACAAGGGTGCCGCCGCGCTGCTGGAATACCTCGCCCGCCCCGCCGAAGACACCGTGCTGCTGATCAGCCTGCCGAAACTCGACGGCAGCGCGCAGAAGACCAAATGGGGCAAGGCGTTGATCGAAGGCGCGCAAACGCAGTTCGTGCAGATCTGGCCGGTGGATGCAAACCAGCTGCCGCAATGGATTCGTCAGCGCCTGGCGCAATCGGGCCTCAGCGCCAGCGCCGAAGCTGTGGACATGATTGCCGTGCGCGTCGAAGGCAACCTGCTCGCCGCCGCCCAGGAAGTCGAAAAACTCAAACTGCTGGCCGAAGGCACACAGATTGACGTCGACACCGTACATGCCTCGGTCGCCGACAGTGCACGCTTTGATGTATTCGGCCTGATCGATGCGGCCCTCAATGGCGAAGCCGCCCATGCCCTGCGCATGCTCGAAGGGCTGCGCGGTGAAGGCGTCGAACCTCCGGTAATTCTCTGGGCCCTGGCCCGGGAAATTCGCCTGCTGGCCACCATCGCCCAGCAGTACAGCCAGGGCATGCCGCTGGATAAAGCCTTCAGTTCCGCCCGTCCACCGGTCTGGGACAAACGCCGCCCCCTGGTCAGCAAAGCCCTGCAACGACTCTCAACCAACCGCTGGGCAGCGCTGCTGCAGGATGCACAGCAGATCGATGCGCAGATCAAAGGCCAGGCGGCCGGCGACCCCTGGAGCGGCCTGAGCCTGTTGACGCTAGCCATCTGTGGCCAACGCCTGGGTCTATCCCGCTAGCGCAGACTCTGGACTTTTGGCAGTGTGCGGATCATGCTTCGCCCGCCTGCGACGTGCAGGTCATTTGCCGAGGAAACGTCATGGCGAAGAAAGCCAAACGCGGCCCTAACAAGGCCAAATCCCTGATAGCCCAACCGCTGTTTCGCTCACGCCAGGAAACACCCAGCAAAGGCAAAGGCAGCTACCGCCGCGAAGCCTCCCAGCAAAACTGGGAGGCTTCATACTTTCTGGCGGCCTGAAAAGCCCGCCACAGCCCGCATAGCGCCTCAATCATGCTAAGGTTACGGCCTGCAAAATGTGCCGAGACCACCATGCCTTACCTGCTTCTTCGGGGCCTGTCCCATAGCGCCACCGCCTGCATCCTGTTGCTTCTGACTGCCTGCGCCGAAGCGCCGGCCCAGCCGCTTGCAGCCGCGCCAATTACAACCAGCACAGCCCCTGCAGTCCCAACCGCCAGCGTGGTCAGCAGCCCAACCCTGCTACTCAGCTTCGATGAATGGCGCATGCTGCTACGCAGCGATGCCATCGCCGCCGGTATCGATGCCGATCTGTTCGATCGCACCTTCGCCGGCATCACCCTGGACCCAAGAGTGGTGACCTCCGACAACAGCCAGCCGGAGTTTACCCGCCCGGTGTGGGACTACATCGATGGCGCCGTTTCCGTCTCGCGGATCGCCCAGGGCCGCCTGCTCAAGGCACAGCATCGGCCAACCCTGAAAGCCATTCGTAGCGCCTACGCGGTGGACCACGAAGTACTGATCGCGATCTGGGGCATGGAAAGCAATTACGGCAGCAATATCGGCAGCCATAACGTCATCCGCTCCCTCGCCACCCTGGCCTACGATGGCCGCCGCCAGGTGTTCTGGCGCAGCCAGCTGTTGGCCGCACTGCAGATCCTGCAAGCCGGCGACGCCCCGACACAGGGACTGATCGGTTCATGGGCGGGCGCCATGGGACAAACCCAATTTATGCCAACCACGTTTAACCAGCATGCCGTGGATTTTGATGGCGATGGCCGCCGTGACCTGTGGACCTCAACGCCTGACGCCCTAGCCTCTGCCGCACATTACCTACAGGCATCTGGCTGGGAAAATGGTCAGCCCTGGGGCTTTGAAGTGAATTTACCGCAGGGTTTCGATTATGCCCTGGCCGACCCGGAAGTGCGCCGCAGCCTGGCGCAGTGGCGTACCCTTGGGATCAACCCGGTCAGAGCCATTGATGCCAACGAGCAAAGCCAGGCCACGCTGTTTCTGCCTGCCGGCTATCGCGGTCCCGCGTTCCTTCTGCTGAATAACTTCCGCAGCATTCTCAAGTACAACAACTCCACCGCTTACGCACTGGCCATCGGCCTGCTCAGTGACGCCCTGGACGGTAACCCCGGCGTTCAGGCCGCCTGGCCACGCAATGATCGTCAGCTGGGGCGTAGCGAACGCATCGAACTGCAAGAGTTGCTGGCCAGCAAAGGCTACGAGCCAGGCCCGGCGGACGGCATTATCGGCGCCAACACGCGCAAGGCCGTACGCGCCTTTCAGCAATCCAAGGGGCAACCTGCCGATGGCTACCCCAGCCATGAGCTGCTGCAGCAGCTCAGGTAAGCACCCGCGCAACGCAAGACGCTAAGTCCGCGGCAATCCGCTGCTCAACTACACTTGAGTAGCGGCGCCTGCTGCCGACAACCGCTAATGACATGCCCAATTCACTCAGGGGTCAGCCAACCTTTTTACAAGGTGCCTTGCGATGTTCAACAACAAACTGAAAGAAGAACTGGCCGAGCTGCGTGAAGAGCTGGCCAGCCTGAGGCAGATCCGCGACTCGATTTACAGTGAAATGCTGGTAATAGAGATCGACCCGAATGGCACGATTCGCCACGCCAACGACGATTTTCTCCGCGAAATGCACTACGAGCGCAGCACCCTGCTGGGTCGTACACTGGAATCGCTGATCCCTGCATCGTTCCACAACGAGCCCAACTACCGGAGCCTGCAGCAGGCCTTGCGCCAGCACGAACACCTCAACGGAGCCTTTCGCTTGCTCCGCGGCAATGGTCAGGAAGCCTGGCTCCGCGCCGTTTGGCAGCCCGTACTGAATGGCCGTGGCGAGCTGCTCTATTTCGCCTGTCTCGCCACCGACCTGACCCGTACCATCACCACGTCGCGCGAGCACGAAGGCCTGATCGATGCACTGCTGCGCTCCACCGCAGTGATTGAATTCAACTTGGCCGGCGAAGTACTTACCGCCAACCAGCGTTTTCTCGATGGCATGGGTTATCGCCTGGAGCAGATCAAAGGCAAGCATCATCGCCAGTTCTGCGAAGCCGAGGAGTACAACTCCCAGGCTTACCAAGCCTTCTGGGCCAGGCTTAACCGCGGCGAGTTTATCGCCGGACGCTTCAAGCGCATCGACAGTGCAGGTCGCACGGTCTGGCTGGAAGCTTCCTACAACCCCATCGTCGATAACCACAACAAGCTCTACAAAGTGGTCAAGTTTGCCACCGTGATCACCGACCAGGTCAATCAGGAAGAGGCCGTGGCCAATGCCGCCAACATGGCCTACAGCATCTCACAACAAACCGACGCCAGCGCCAACAAGGGTGCCAACGTGGTCAGCCAAACCGTCGAAGTCATGCAGCGCATTGCCCGGCAAATGCAGGACGCCAGCGAAGGCATCGAGGCCCTGGACAAGCAGTCGCAGTTGATCAGCACCATCATGCAGACCATTCGCGGCATTGCCGAACAGACCAATCTACTGGCCCTGAACGCTGCCATCGAAGCCGCGCGAGCCGGTGATCAGGGCCGAGGCTTCGCCGTGGTGGCTGATGAAGTCCGTCAACTGGCAGGCCGCACCAGTCAGGCCACCGAGGAAATCGTCGACGTGGTGCAAAGAAACCAGAGCCTGGCCCAGCAGGCAGTGAGCAGTATGGCCAGCAGCCGCCAGCAGGCAGAGCAAGGCCTGAACCTGGCCAATGAGGCGGGCACGGTCATTGTGGAGATTCAGGAAGGCGCCAAGCAGGTGGTACAGGCCGTTGAACAGTTCGCCAACCAGTTGCAGCAATAACCCCCTGCAGCTGCCCGCGAGCCGCCCGCCTGAACCGCACGGCGCCCGCCGGACTGAACGGTCAGCTTCTGTGATAAGCTGCGCGGCGGCCACAAGCCGCCTCGTTCACGGAGCCTCTAGCGGAGCCCAGATTGCCGATGTCCGATACCTCCCCGCCTAAAACCGTCGCCAGTGGCGAAAAATTCCGTACCACCCAAGGCATCACCGCGATCAAGGACGGGCAAAAGCGCCGCGCCTCCAGTGAGCCTCAGGTGTTCGAGCCCAAACCCAAGTGGCTACGGGTCAAGGCGCCTGGCGGCAGCCGCTTCGAGGCGGTCAAACGCAATGTCAGCGAACACCGTCTGAGCACCGTGTGCCAGGAATCCCACTGCCCGAACATGGGCGAATGCTGGTCCAACGGTACCGCGACCATCATGCTGATGGGCTCGGTGTGTACCCGCGCCTGCCGCTTCTGCGCGGTGGATACCGGCAACCCCAATGGCTGGCTGGACCTGGAAGAACCGCAGAACACCGCCAAGTCGGTGGAGCTGATGGCCCTGCGCTATATCGTGCTGACCTCGGTGGATCGCGACGATCTGGATGACGGCGGCGCCAGCCACTACGCGGCCTGCGTACGGGCGATCAAGGACAATACCCCACATGTGGTGGTGGAAGCCCTAACCCCCGACTTCGACGGCGATCTGCAGGCCATCGAACGCGTGGTGGATTCCGGCCTTGAGGTGTTCGCGCAAAACGTCGAAACGGTTGAACGCCTAACCCATGTAGTGCGTGACCCGCGTGCCGGCTATGAAAAAACCCTGAACGTGCTGGCTCACGCCAAGCGTCACCGCCCGGATGTGCTGACCAAAACCAGCCTGATGCTGGGCCTTGGCGAGACGGATGAAGAGATTATCCAAACCATGGATGACCTGCGTGCCATCAACGTCGATATCCTCACCCTCGGCCAATATCTGCAACCGACCCGCAACCACCTGAAGGTGCAGCGCTGGGTCAGCCCGGAAGAGTTCAATCGCTTGCGCGAAATCGGCCTGCAGAAGGGCTTTATGGAAGTCGCCGCCGGCCCACTGGTACGTTCCAGCTATCGCGCCGACAAGGTGTTCGAGAAAAACAACCTAGGCCTGGCAGCCCCGGTGCCCGTGCCGGGCCAACCGCTCGATAACAGCCTGATTCCCGCCCTCAATCTGAACTGATTGAGCCACACGACGCCTGACCTTGGGCTTTGCCTGCGGTCAGGCGTTTGTGTATCTGCTCTGCCTTTCTGCCCTGCCAGCTCTAGCAGTCTATTGCGCCCGCCAAGTTCTGCTGCTGTGCATAGTCAAGGTGCTTGACCAGCTGTTCGCGCAGCCGCGCGCTGACCTCGGACAGCTCTATCGGCCCCGCCACCTGATCGGCCAACTGAGTCATGGCCATACCGGCATAGCCGCAGGGGTTGATACGCTGGAACGGCTGCAGATCCATATCCACGTTCAAGGCCAGACCATGAAAGGAACGGCCATTGCGAATACGCAGGCCGAGCGAGGCGATCTTTGCGCCATCCACATACACGCCCGGCGCGTCCGGCTTGGCGTTGGCGCTGACACCATAGCTGGCGAGCAGATCAATCAGGCTGCGTTCGATACGACTCACCAGTTCGCGCACACCAATGCCGCTGCGGCGCACATCCAGCAGCAGGTAAGCCACCAGCTGACCCGGACCGTGGTAAGTCACCTGCCCACCGCGATCGACCTGCACCACCGGAATATCCCCGGGAAACAGCACATGCTCGGCCTTACCGGCCTGGCCCTGAGTGAATACCGGGGAGTGTTCGAGCAGCCAGATTTCGTCAGGCGTATCCGCGCCACGGCTGTCGGTAAAGCGCTGCATCGCATGCCAGGTAGGCTGATAGTCGACCTGGCCCAGCTCACGAAAGCCGAGCGGCAGGTCCATCACAGCACCATGTGCACGATACCGGTCGCGCGCAGGGCGCTGTTGATATCGCGTAACTGATCTTCGCTGGTGGCTTCGATATGCAGCTGTACGGTGGTGTACTTGCCGTTGCTACTCTGGCGTTCGGCCAGGGTGCTGAGATCGACCTTGGCGTGCTGGCTAAGGATCTCGATCACCGTACTTTTGTAGTTGTCGCCACTGTCGCCGACGACCTTGATCGGGTAGTCCGCGCAGGGGAATTCGATTTTGTGCGATTTGACGTCTGGTTGATTCATGGCAGTAACGGCCTCGTAAGCCGTGGCAACAACAACGCCCCTGCAGGTCGGCAAGGGCGCGCTGGTCACGCTATCAGTTGAACAATCCGAAGAAGAACAGGCTGATGCTATCCCACAGGCGGCGGAAGAAACTACCTTCCTCAACAGCCTCAAGAGCGATCAGATCGGCGCTGTGCACCACTTCTTCACCCAGTTTCACTTCAACCTTGCCGATCACATCACCCTGGGCAATCGGGGCGGTCAGCTGCGGGTTGAGCATCATGCCGGCCTGCAGTTTTTCCAGCTGACCTTTCGGCAGCGTCAGGCTCAGATCAGCGCCGAGACCGGCTTTGACCTGACGCACAGCGCCTTTCCACACCTGGGCCTGGGCCAGTTCCTGGCCTTGCTTGTAGAAGGTGCGGGTCTCAAAGAAACGGAAGCCATAGGTCAGCAGCTTCTGGGTTTCTGCAGCACGAGCCGACTCGCTGACGGTGCCGAATACCGAGGTAATCATCCGCGCGCCATCACGTACAGCCGAAGCCACCAGGCAGTAGCCGGCTTCTTCGGTGTGGCCAGTCTTCAGGCCGTCAACGGTCTTGTCACGCCACAGCAGCAGGTTGCGGTTGCCCTGCTTGATGTTGTTCCAGAGGAACTCCTTCTGCGCGTAGATCGCATAGTGCTGCTGGTCTTCGTTGATGATGGCGCGAGCCAGAATGGCCATGTCATGGGCGCTGGAGTAATGCTCCGGATGCGGCAGACCGGTGGCGTTCATAAAGTGGCTGTTGCTCATGCCCAGACGCGCAGCGGTCTCGTTCATCATGTCGGCGAAGGCATCTTCACTGCCGGCGATGTACTCGGCCAGGGCAATACTGGCGTCGTTGCCGGATTGAATGATCACGCCATGCAACAGATCATCCACTGTTGCCTGGCTGTTCAGCGGCAGGAACATGGTCGAGCCACCGGATGCGGCACCACCGGTACGCCAGGCGTGCTCGCTGACTGGCACGAGGTCCTGCTCGCCAATCTTGCCCTTGCGGATTTCCAGGGTGGCGATATACGCCGTCATCAGCTTGGTCAGGCTGGCAGGCGGCAGACGCTGATCACCATTGTTTTCCACCAGCACCTTGCCGCTGGCGGCATCCAGCAACACATAGGACTTGGCCGCCAACTGTGGTGCCGAAGGAATTGCTGGCTGACTGGCCCAGGCAGTCGATGCACTGAGAAGGCAAAGTGATAGGAAAACGCGTTGCGTAAAGCTGGTGATATTCATCCGTCTCTCTAGATTGCTGATGGTGAACAGGCCCAGTGGGCATAAGGTGCTGATCCCCCGGCCAACCGCTGGCTGGCCGGAGTTGTTTGTTTAGTCACGCAGAAGAAGCATAAGTGCCCTGTCAGTCTGCCTTGACCAGGGTCGGCTCACCGAGATTGGCCAGACGCACGCTGCTCTGCAGCTGCTCAGCCTCGCTTTGGCTGCTCAGCGGCCCCAGACGCACGCGGTGCAATATCTGCTGGTTGCGCACCACTGAGCTGACGAACACTGGCGCAGCCACTGTTTCGCTCAGCTTCGACCGGAGTAGCTCCGCAGCGTCCGGATTGGCGAAGGCGGCCACTTGGAGATACAGGCCAGAGGCTCCGACTGAAGCGTTTTTTTTTGCGTCAATCTGCACGGGGAGCACCGCGGCGGCATGCTGCTGCGGGGGAGGTGAATAGTGCTCAACCGGCTGCGCGATAGGCTGTGCCACCGGCTGGGACTGGGCGACTTGCTGCGGCGCAGCCAATACCATCGGCACTGGGCGGCCCTGCTGAGCCCACCACTCATGCGGATCAATGCCTTCGACCTTGACCCGCGCGGTGCCGCTTTCGGCATAGCCGAGCTTCTTCGCGGCAGCAAAGGACAGGTCGATAATCCGGTCGGAATAGAACGGCCCGCGGTCATTGACCCGCAGAATCGCGCTCTTGCCGTTTTCCAGGTTGGTCACACGCACATAGCTCGGCAGCGGCAGGGTTTTGTGTGCGGCGGTCATGCCATACAGGTCGTAGGTTTCACCGTTGGCGGTGGCCTGGCCATGGAACTTGGTGCCATACCAAGACGCCGGCCCAACCGCCTGATAACGACGAGCATCGGGGATCGGGTAATACTGCTTGCCGAATACGGTGTAGGGGCTGGCCTTGACCGGGCCGTAGTGCGGCATCGGCACCGCATCGGGAATCCGCGATACATCAACATCCCACCAGGGCGCGCCGTCCTTGTGCGGCCGGCTGAAATCACCCGGCCCGGAAATCGCCCCGCCAGGCTGCACTGGCGCAACCGGCTGCGGCGCACGGGTGGACGAGCAGCTGGCCAGCAACAGCGCCAGGCTGCCATAGGCAGCTAATTTGAAAGGCAAACGCGACATCAATTCTTACCCCGTGCATCAACCAGCAACTCGGCCAGCTGATTGACCGCCATGGCATACATAACACTGCGATTGTAGCGGGTGATCACAAAGAAGTTAGGCAGGCCCAACCAGTACTCGGCGCCATCAGCACCTTCCAGACGGAAGGCAGTCACCGGCAAATCGTCGGCCAGCGGGTCGGCACTGGCCCAACCCAACGCACGCAGCTCACCGACATTCTTCACCGGGTCCAGGCCAACAGTCAGACCCTGTTCAGCCTGCTCCCCCTTGATGGTGGCGGCGCTGACTACCGGTTGCCCCGACTGCCAGTGGTGGCGCTCGAAGTAACTGGCGACGCTGCCGATGGCATCGACTGGGTTATTCCAGATATTGATATGGCCGTCGCCATCAAAGTCCACGGCGTAGGCGCGGAAGCTGCTCGGCATAAATTGCGGCAGCCCCATGGCGCCGGCATAGGAGCCGGTCATGTTCAGCGGCTCAACCTGCTCTTCACGGGCCAGCAGGAGGAACTCGCGCAGCTCCTTGCGGAAGAACGGTGCACGCGGCGGGTAATCGAAGGCCAGGGTCGACAGTGCATCCATCACACGCCAACTGCCGGTATTGCCGCCGTAGAAGGTTTCCACACCGATGATCGCAACGATTACCTGGGCTGGCACGCCGTACTCGGCTTCGGCACGGGCCAGCGTTTCCTCGTGCTGCTTCCAGAACTCGACGCCCTTGCTGATGCGCTTGTCGGTGATAAAGATCGGCCGGTAATCCTTCCACGGCTTGGCCTTTTCTGCCGGACGCGAGATGGCATCAAGGATCGCCTGCTTGCGCTCGACTTGGGCAAACAGCTCGACCAGCTGCTCGCCGGCAAAGCCATAGTCACGGGTCATTTCGCCGATAAACTCAGCTACCTGCGGCGACTGCTGATAATCCCCGGCCAGCGCGGGCTGAGCCACTGCGCACACCCCGGCCAACGCCAGCCAAGGTGCAGTACGTACCATCCAACCACGCGCGTTTTGCATTGAATTCATAATCCCAATCAAGCCTGTGTCATCCACTTACGATGAGTGTGGATCGACATCAAAATTCCAAATCCCGCCAGCAAGGTAATCAGCGAAGTGCCGCCATAGCTGATGAATGGCAGCGGTACACCCACTACCGGCAGCAGGCCGCTGACCATACCGATATTGACGAAGACATAAACGAAGAAGGTCATGGTCAGCGCGCCGGCGAGAAGCTTACCGAACAGCGTCTGCGCTTGCACGGTAATCACCAGGCCACGCGCGATCAACAGCATGTACACCAGCAGTAACAAACACACGCCAACCAGGCCGAACTCCTCGGCCAACACGGCGATGATGAAGTCGGTGTGGCTCTCCGGCAGAAAATCCAGGTGCGACTGAGTACCCTGCAGCCAGCCTTTGCCGAGCACTCCGCCCGATCCAATCGCCGCCTTGGACTGGATGATGTTCCAGCCACTGCCCAGCGGGTCACTTTCCGGGTTGAGGAAGGTCAGCACGCGCTGTTTCTGGTACTGATGCATGACGAAGAACCACATGCCGATGGCAATCGGCACCACCGCCGCAACCGCGCCGATCACCCAACGCCACTGCAGGCCGGCGATAAACAGCACAAAGCCACCCGAAGCGATGATCAGCAAAGACGTGCCCAGATCAGGCTGCAGCAGAATCAGCACAAAGGGCACGATGATCATCGCCAGGCTGATGCAGATATGTTTGAGGCGCGGCGGCAGACTGCGATTGGACAGGTACCAGGCGATTGTTGCCGGCATGATGATTTTCATGAATTCCGAGGGCTGGAAACGGATCACTCCGGGGATATTGATCCAGCGCGTGGCGCCCATGGCGTTATGCCCCATGACATCCACGGCCACCAGCAAGGCCACACCGCCGACATAGGCCAGCGGCACCCAGCGGGCCATAAAGCGCGGTTCGAACTGGGCGATGATAAACATACCGACCAGGCCGATACCGAAGGAAGTGGCCTGCTTCATCAGCAGGTCGACGTTCTTGCCACTAGCCGAATACAGGATAAACAGGCTGCCAGTGGCCAGCACCAGCAACAACAGCAGCAAAATGCCGTCGATATGCAGACGCTGCAGGATGGTCGCGCGGCGACGCAGCAGGTCTTCGGAAGACAGGTTGCGGTCAAAATTACTGTTCATGGCGCAGCGACCTCAGCCGCCACAGGCGGAGCATATTCGGCTTTCAACTGACCGTTTTCATCCAGCAACCAGGCATCGATCACCTGTTTGACCACAGGCGCGGCAACGCCGGAGCCGGACTCGCCGTTCTCGACCATTACCGACACGGCAATCTGCGGGTTATCCGCAGGCGCAAAGGCGACGAACAGGGCGTGGTCACGGTGGCGCTCGGCGACCTTGCTGCGGTCGTATTTTTCACCCTGCTTGATCGCCACCACCTGGGCGGTACCGCTCTTGCCGGCCATCCGGTACAGCGCGGCATCGCCAACCTTGCGCGCGGTGCCACGCGGGCCGTGCATCACCTGCTCCATACCATGACGGCCGTTATCCCAGAACGCCGGATCACGCAGCACAATATCCGGCAGCGGGTTCGGGTCGACTGGCGCACGGCCCTGAATGGTCTTGGCCAGGTGTGGGCGAATCCACTTGCCGCGTGTGGCCATCAGCGCCGTGGCCTGAGCCAGTTGCAGTGGCGTGGTCTGCATATAGCCCTGACCGATGCCGAGAATCAGCGTTTCACCGGGGTACCAGGCCTGACGGTAACGCGCCCGCTTCCAGTCCCGCGACGGCATCAGCCCGGCCGTTTCCTCGAACATGTCCAACGCAACGCGCTGCCCCAGGCCGAAGCGGGACATGTAGTCATGCATGCGGTCGATGCCCATCTTGTGCGCCAACGAGTAAAAATAGGTGTCGTTGGAGCGGGCAATCGCCAGGTCCATATCCACCCAGCCGTCGCCACTACGGTTCCAGTTGCGGTACTTGTGGCTGTGATTGGGCAGCTGATAGAAACCGGGGTCGAATACCCGGGTCTGCGGCGTGACGACACCAGCATCCAGCCCCGCCACCGCGACCATCGGCTTGATCGTCGAGCCCGGCGGATAGAGGCCGCGCAACACTCGGTTGTACAACGGCCGGTCGATCGAATCACGCAGATCGGCATAGGCCTTGAAGCCGATACCGGTAACAAAGGGGTTGGGATCAAAACTCGGCTGACTGACCATCGCCAGCACTTCGCCAGTCTGCGGCTGAATCGCCACAATCGCGCCACGACGACCGGCCAGGGCCTTTTCGGCGGCCTCCTGCAAGCGAATATCGAGGCTCAGTACGATGTCCTTGCCGGGCAACGGGTCGGTGCGCTTGAGCACACGCAGCACGCGACCGCGGGCATTGGTTTCGACTTCCTCGTACCCCACCTCACCGTGCAGCTCGTCTTCATAGAAGCGCTCGATACCAGTCTTGCCGATATGGTGTGTGCCGCTGTAGGCCACCGGATCGAGCTCTTTCAGCTCTTTCTCGTTGATCCGCCCGACATAGCCTACCGAATGGGCAAAATGCTCGCCCTGCGGGTAATGCCGCACCAGCTGCGCGGAGACCTCAACGCCAGGCAGGCGGAACTGATTGATCGCGATGCGCGCGATCTGCTCCTCGCTCAGTTCGAACAGCACCGGCACCGGTTCGAACGGTCGCCGCCCCTGACGCACACGCCGTTCGAACAGCGCACGCTCATCCGGCCCCAGCTCCAGCACTTCGACAATCACATCGAGCACCTGCGGCCAGTCACCGGCGCGCTCACGGGTCAGGGTCAGACTGAAACTGGGCCGGTTATCGGCGATGATCACCCCGTTACGGTCATAGATCAGCCCGCGGTTCGGCGGGATCGGCTGCACGTGAATGCGGTTGTTTTCCGCCAGGGTGGTGTGATGTTCGAACTGCACCACCTGCAGGTAATACATGCGCGCCACGAGCACCGAGGTCAGCAGCAAAACCACCACAGCACCGACCACCGCGCGTTTGCGGATCAGGCGGCCGTCTTTCTCGTGGTCTTTGAGGCGGATTGGTTGCGGCATCGATGGCTGCTGGTTATTTGTGGTAGGGGTGGCCGGACAACACGGTCCAAGCACGATACATCTGTTCGCCAATCAGAATCCGCACCAAGGGGTGCGGCAAGGTCAGCGGCGACAGCGACCAGCGCTGCTCACTGCGCGCCTGCACCTCGGGCGCCAGCCCTTCCGGCCCCCCGACCATCAGGTTGACGGTGCGCGCATCCAGGCGCCACTTGTCGAGCTCGACCGCCAGCTGCTCGGTACTCCAGGGTCGCCCTTCGACTTCCAGGGTGACAATGCGTTCCCCTGGTGCAACCTTGGCCAGCATGGCCTCGCCTTCCTGACGAATCATCCGCGCCACATCGGCATTCTTGCCGCGGGTGGTCAACGGAATTTCCACCAGTTCCAGGGACAACTCGCTGGGCATGCGCTTGGCATATTCCTGCCAGCCCTCTTCCACCCAACGTGGCATGCGCGAGCCGACGGCGATCAGTTTGATCCGCACCGCTGCGCGTCCTTATTCCTGTTCAGGGCCAGGCTCGGCGCTGAACTGCGCACGGCTCTGCTCAGCACCTTGCCACAGACGCTCAAGGTCATAGAACTGGCGAGCGGTTGGCAGCATCACGTGAACCACGATGTCGCCGAGGTCGAGCAGTGCCCACTCGCCGGTATCCATGCCTTCAGTGCCGATCGGCCGTACGCCCTGCTCCTTGACCTTCTCCAGCACGTTGTCGACCAGCGACTTGACGTGGCGGCTGGAGGTGCCGCTGGCGATCAGCATGAAATCGGTGATGCTGGTCTTGCCGCGCACATCGATGGTGGTGATGTCCTGCGCCTTGATCTCTTCCAGGGCTGCGATGGCCAGTTTGACCAACTCTTCGCTCTGCATTTTTGCCTTAGTCATAAGTAACTCGTTTGCCTCGTGTTCAATTCGCGCCACGGTACAGTCCGTGGGCATGGATATAGGCCAGTACCGCGTCAGGCACCAGAAAACGTGCCGACTTTCCGCTCGCCAGTAGCGAACGGATCTGGGTAGCCGACACCGCCAGAGGTGTCTGCCAGATAAAAGCAATCTGCCCACTCGGCCCACTCAGGGCCGACGGGGCACTCACACTGCGCGCCGCCAACAGATTGCGCAGCGCCTCGGGCGCTTCACTGTCGGCATCGGGCCGTTGCAGCACCAGAATATGGCAGTGCTGCAGCAACTCGCCCCAGCGCTGCCAGCTGGGTAAACCGCAGAAAGCATCCCAGCCCAGCAGCAGAAACAGCTGATCGTCCACTGCCAACTCGCTGCGCAGCGACTCCAGGGTGTCGATGCTGTAGGACGGTTTGTCGCGCAGCAGCTCGCGATCATCCACCTGCAGCACCCCGGCATCGACTACCGCCAGCCGAACCATGGCCAGGCGATCCTCGGCACTGACCTCTGGTGCGCTGCGGTGCGGCGGCCGCGCACTAGGGATCAGGCGCAACTCATCGAGCTGCAGCGCATCGGACACTTCCACGGCGCTGCGCAGATGGCCGATATGCACCGGATTAAAGGTGCCGCCAAGCAGACCGATGCGTCGGGCGTCGCTGCGTCGGGCCATCAGGTACGCCCCATCAGGTACGAATGTGCCCGTCGCCGAACACCACGTACTTCTCGCTGGTCAGGCCTTCCAGGCCGACCGGGCCACGTGCATGCAGCTTGTCGGTAGAAATGCCGATCTCCGCGCCCAGACCGTACTCGAAGCCATCGGCGAAACGGGTCGACGCGTTGACCATCACCGAGGCGGAATCCACTTCGGTGAGGAAACGCCGCGCATCACTGAAGTTCTCGGTGATGATCGCGTCGGTGTGCTGCGAGCCGTAATGGTTGATGTGTTCAATGGCCGCATCCAGCGAGTCGACAATGCGAATCGCCAAAATCGGCGCGTTGTACTCGGCAAACCAGTCATCTTCGCTCGCTTCCAGCACATCGCTGCCCAGCAGCGCGCGGGTCGCGGCATCGCCACGCAGCTCAACACCCTTGTCGCGGTAGATGGCGACCAACGGCGGCAGCACCTGAGCGGCCACGGCGGCATGCACCAGCAGGGTTTCCATGGCGTTGCACGGCGAATAGCGCTGGGTCTTGGCGTTGTCGGCAACACGGATGGCCTTGTCGAGGTCGGCGGCGACGTCGATATAGACGTGGCACACACCATCCAGGTGCTTGATCACCGGCACCTTGGCGTCACGGCTGATGCGCTCGATCAGGCCCTTGCCACCACGCGGCACGATCACATCGACAAATTCCGGCATGGTGATCAGCGCACCAACGGCGGCGCGGTCGGTGGTTTCCACCACCTGCACGGCACTGGCGGGCAATCCGGCTTCGGCCAGGCCGAGCTGGATGCAGCGAGCAATCGCCTGATTGGAGTGAATCGCCTCGGAGCCGCCACGCAGGATGGTCGCGTTACCGGACTTCAGGCACAGGCTCGCGGCGTCGATGGTCACGTTCGGCCGCGACTCATAGATGATGCCGATCACGCCGAGTGGCACGCGCATCTTGCCGACCTGAATACCCGACGGCAGGTAACGCATATCGCGGATCTCGCCAATGGGATCGGGCAGCGTGGCGACCTGACGCAGGCCTTCGATCATCGAGTCAATCACCGCCGGCGTCAGCGCCAGACGGTCGACCATGGCCGGCTCCAGACCATTGGCGCGCGCGGCGGCCAGGTCCAGCTCGTTGGCGGCAGTCAAATCGCTGCGGGCCGCATCCAGCGCGGCTGCGGCGGCCTGCAGGGCACGGTTTTTCTGCGCGGTACTGGCACGCGCCAGCACGCGCGAAGCGCTGCGGGCGGCCTGTCCCAGGCGGGTCATATAGTCGAGCACGGACTCAGTCATGGTCTTGGCAGGTCTGGCGGTTGAAAAAAGTCGCTGAGTATAACGGTCGCGCCGCTCCACGCCCAGCGCTGCGCGGCGGACGGTATACAGCGCGTTCGCCGCATCCTGTGGTAACGCCGGCAAACGCCGCCCCATCAGCCGCACCGAGAAACAGTGACACCACAGAGCATCAGCCGCCCGAAGGTTAGGTAAACAAAAACCGTCCGAATGTTTACCTTGCCATTAAAAGCAAGACAGACGGCCGACCGCCGGGGTGGGATCAGCATGCATTACCGTACCGACTACTGCTCCGCACAACTCAGCGAAGCCCCACAGGTGCTGCACCTCGGCGACCTGCGCCTGCACTACCAGGCCTACGCCTGCCGCAGCCATGACCCGCGCCCGCCGGTACTGCTGCTGGGTGGCGCGTTCCAGAGCTTTCGCTCGTTTGCCGCCGAGGTCAGCGAGCTGCTCAGCGAACACCCGGTGATCCTGCTCGACCTGCCCAGCCAAGGCGGCAACCTGCAACTGGTGCCCGACCTGAGCCTGGAACAGCTGGCTGATCTGATTGCCGCCTTCGCCGATGAACTCGACCTACCGCCCTTGATGCCAATCGGCCTGTCCTACGGCTCGGCCCTGGCCGCGCTGTTCGCCGCCCGCCACCCCGAGCACTGCGCCCGCGTATTGCTGGCCGGGATCACTGCCTTCGGCCGCCCCGGTGCACGCCTGCTGCTGCAGGAGGGCCTGGCATTACTCGCCGAAGGGCGCTGCGAGGCCTTTGCCCATGGTGCGCTGACCGGCCTGCTCAACCCTTTGCGCCTGGAACAGACTGGCGTAGCCCCGGTATTTCGCAAGGCACTGCTGCGGCAGATCCAGCGCTTGTCAGCCGCCGATATCGAACGCTACCGGCAGAACAGCCAGCGCCTGCTGGACTTCCAGGGTTTCCAACAACACTCCAGCTGCCCGACCCTGGTGCTGGCAGGCGAGTATGACCACTTCACTCAACCCTGGGAGCACGCACACTTTGCTGCCGCCTGCGCCCAGGCCAGTTGCGCCCTGATCCACAACGCCGATCACCTCGCGCAATTCGAACAGCGCGACGCCTGCGCCAATCTGTACAACCCGTTTCTGCGCGGTGACGCCCTGCCAAGCCGCAGTCCAGGCAGTAGCCTGCTAGCCCAATCGCAACTGCTGCAGCTTGAAAAACGCCATGAAACGCGCCTGCCGCCCAGCCAGCGCCACGCTCGCCTGCAGCATCGTGATGGTGGGGAATGGACGGTAGAGCTCAGCGAATTGGGTTTCTTTGGCGGCTTGCTGCACGCTGATCTGCCGGCTATTAGCGGCACGCGTGGCTGGCAATTGCTGTGCAAGGATCTACCCGCCCAGCCTCTGCTACCCCTGCGCCAGGATCCAAACGGCCTGGCCTTCGTTTTCCCGCACAGCGATCAGCAGGCCAGCCAGGCGCTAGCGACACAGTTCCAGCTGCAGCCGCTACCAGCAGCGGCCTGCGCTTAAACCCGCGCCTCGATCACCCGCACCAGCCCGGCATTGCGCGATGGCGCCAGGCCAAGCGCCTGGGCCGTACGGCTCGGGTCAAATACTGCAACCCGACTGAAGCCACACTTCTCAAAGCCCTGCACAATCTCCTGGTCATTACGGTAATGCAGCGGGTAGTTGCCACGGGTCAGCCGGCCGATCAGGCCGACGCCCCAGCGCAACTGGCGGTAACGTGGGTGCTCGCGCAGGTCCGGGTACAGTTCGGTCAGGTAGGCGGCCTGGGGAAACTCGCGCAGCTGCTCGGCCAGGCGCGTCCAGAACGACTCGATCAGCGCCAGCTCAAAGTAATTCACCAATCCCTCGGTAATCACCACCACCGGTTTGCCGTGATCCAGCTCGGCGAACAGCGCCGCCAGGCTTTTGCCACCCTCCTCGGCGAGGATATCCACGGCGCGCACCTGATGCTGACTGCCCAGCCAGCCCTCGGCATTCAGCAGTAGGCGTTTACGCGCGGCCATCACCGGCAGATCAGCCTCGACGTAGCGCACATGCGGGTACCGCGCGGTAAACCGGCGGCCACGCGGCGACAGGCCGCAGGCGATCTCTACCACCTGAGACACGCCGCCCTGCTCAATCGCCGCCGTCAGCTGGGCATCAATCTGCAGATGCCGTTGCAGCAGAAATTGCTCAATATCCAGGCCGAAACCGACCCGCGCGCCCCAGGTAATGGGGCTGAGCAGACCATGCACAAAACGCCCGAAACCGGTGGCAAAAGCCGCATCTGCCAACTGGTGGCGATACCAGATATAGCCGGTGTAATGGGCACTAGGGCTGATATGGGCGCTGCTGACGCGGGCACGTTCAGACATGATTCAGACTCTTATTGTTATGATCACTGGCCGCTTAACGACGCTCAACTGAGTGCCCGAAACGGCAACAGCCCCAGCCTATGCCCTGCCGAGTAAGCACAACACCGCATGCCAGCCGATCCCAACCTAAGTTTGCCCTGGCCTCAATGCCGCGCACTGCCGGCAAGCTTCTTTGACCGCGACGCGCGCCTGCTGGCACGCGAGCTGCTCGGCAAGGTGATCCGCCATAAACAGGGCGAGCGCTGGCTGAGCGCGCGAATTATCGAGACCGAGGCTTACTACCTGAGCGAGAAAGGCAGCCATGCCTCCCTTGGCTACACCCATAAACGCCGCGCACTGTTTATGGATGGCGGACACATCTATATGTATTACGCCCGGGGCGGCGATTCACTGAATTTCAGCGCCCAGGGCCCCGGCAATGCGGTACTGATCAAATCCGCCTATCCCTGGCAGGACGAACACAGCGGTGCAGATGCCGTGGCGCAGATGCAGGCGAATAACCCCGACGCCCAGGGCAGACCACGCCGCCGCGAAACCCTCTGTGCCGGGCAAACCCTGCTGTGCAAATCGCTTGGTTTGAAAGTACCGGATTGGGATGCGCAGGCATTCGATGAGCAACACCTGTTTGTCGAAGACCTCAGTGAGCGCCCGCGGCAAATCGTGCAATGTGCGCGCCTGGGCATCCCCCACGGCCGTGACGAACAGCTGCCCTACCGTTTTGTCGACGCCGCCTTTGCCCGCCATTGCACCCGCAACCCGTTACGACGCGGACAGCTGATCGGCCAGGACTATCACCTGCTAACCCCCATGGATGACCACCAATGAGCCAATGGTTCGACACCTTGACCCTCTGGCTAAGCGCCAACCCCGAATGGCTGGGCCTGGCGATTTTTTTGCTGGCCTGCGGCGAATGCCTGGCGATTGTCGGCATTCTCGTACCCGGCACCGTATTGCTGTTCGCCGTCGCTGCGTTGGCCGGTAACGGCGCGCTGGGCCTGGGTGAAACCCTGCTGCTGGCGTTTTGCGGCGGGCTACTGGGCGATTGCCTGTCCTATGGACTGGGGCGCCATTTTCATCAGGACATCGGCCGACTGCCGGTACTGCGTAATCACCCGCAATGGCTGAACAGCGCCCACGGCTACTTTGTGCGCTACGGCGTCGCCAGCCTGCTGGTCGGGCGTTTTATCGGTCCACTGCGACCCATGCTGCCGATGGTCGCCGGCATGTTCGACATGCCCTTCGTGCGTTTTTTTAGCGTCAGCCTGCTGGCTGGGGTTGGTTGGTCCATCGCCTATATGCTGCCCGGCTGGGCCACGGGTGCAGCCCTGCGCCTGCCGCTGCCAGAAGGGTTCTGGACCCAGGCCGGGGCCATTGCCGCCGGTGTGGCACTGGTAGTGGGCATCAGCGTGCAAGGCAGCTTGCGTGGACAACGGCACGCCAGCCTGCTGACCGCGGCGGCAAGCCTGGCTCTGCTGATGGGCCTGATGCTCAGCTGGCCACACCTGAGTCAGCTCGATCAAGGCCTGCTGACCTTGGTGCAGGAGCATCGCAGCGCGGCGCTGGACACCCTGATGGTGCTGGTCACCCGCCTCGGCGATATGCGCACGCAACTGGCGGCGGCCGTGTTGCTGTGCCTGATTCTGCTGGCGACCCGGCAATGGCGCGCGCTCTGCCTGGCGATTGGCAGCCTGCTCGGCACCGCCCTGGCCAACGGCGCGCTGAAAGCATTCTTCGCCCGCAGCCGCCCCGACGTGCTGCTGGAGCCGCTGAACAGCTTCAGTTTTCCCAGTGGGCACAGCTCGGCGGCCTTCGCGTTCTTTCTGCTACTCGGGGTGCTGGCCGGCCGCGGGCAACCGACACGTATGCGCCTGACCTGGCTGCTGCTGGCCTGCCTGCCAGCCGCAGCGATTGCCGGCTCGCGGATATACCTGGGGGTGCACTGGCCCAGCGACATCATCGCCGGGGCCATGTTGGCGGCCTGTTTCTGTGCGCTGAGCCTGGCCCTGGTGCAATGGCGCACGCCACTGCCGGCGCTGTCGGGGAAAGTCTGGTGGCTGTTGCTGCCGGCGATTATCGCCCTGCTCGGCGGCATCACCACCTGGCAGCTGTCCGCCGGGGTGCTGCTGTACCGTTACTGACGCTCGCCCTGCAGCAGTTCCAGCAGCAGCTGCAGCAGCTCCAGACGCAGCTGCACCTCGGGGGTTTCAAGCAACTGCAGCTTCTGCTCGGCGTCCAGCGGCAACAGATAGGCCAGCTGATTAGCCAATGCCTCCTGCCCCATCGGCTCGCTCGACATGCCCAGCGACGCCACCAGCGGGTGAGCGCTTAGCGCACCGAGCAATGCCACCAGGTCAGCATGCTCAGCTTCCAGCGGCTGTTCTGGTTGCTCGTCCAGCCACTCGACTTCCGCCACGGTCAGTTGATCCGATAACACCTGCGCGCGCTGCACGCGGAAGCGTCGACCACCCTCGACGCGAATCCCCAGCAGGCCATTGGGGCGCTGCTGGAAATCACGGATCAATGCCTCGCAGCCTATCGCCGAGAACTGCCCGGCGGCCTCGCCTACCTCAGCGCCGTCAATAATGCAGACCACACCAAAGCCCTGGCTCTGCTTCATGCAGCGGCTGATCATGTCCAGATAACGCGGCTCGAATATCTGCAAGTCGAGCATGCAGCCAGGAAACAGCACGGTATTCAGTGGAAATAGCGGTAGGGTCACAGGCGCCTCCTTATAACCACAACAGAATAGCCAGCGGCAGCAACACGGCAGTGAATACGCCCATCAGACTCATTGCCAGGGCGGAGAACGCGCCGCACTCCTCGCCTTCCTGCAGCGCGCGGGCGGTGCCGACCGCGTGCGCAGTCAGGCCCAGGGCCATGCCCAGCGCAGCCGGGTGCTGCACGCCACAGCGCTTGAGCAGCGCCGGGCCGATGATCGCGCCGATAATCCCGGTGATCATCACAAACACCGCCGCCAGGGCGGCAATCCCGCCAATCTGATTGGCCACCAGCATGGCAATCGGCGAGGTCACCGATTTGGGTGCCATGCTCATCAGCATGATCTGCTCGGCACCGAAGACCCAGGCCAGGGTAATCCCCAATACAGTCGCAACCACGCCGGCCACCAGCAGGGTGATCAGCGTCGGCCAGAACAGCTGGCGAATTCGCCGCAGATTAAGGAACAGCGGCACCGCCAGCGCCACCGTGGTCGGCCCGAGGAACAGCGTCAGCGCCGCCGCGCTGTCCTTGTACTCGGCAAAGGTCAAACCGCAGGCCAGAAGAATGCCGATCACCGTAAGCATCGACAGCAGCACCGGCTGCAGAAACACCCAGCGGGTTTTCTCATAGGCGGCAATCGCCAGCTGGTAGGCACCGAGGGTGATGCCCACGCCAAACAACGGATGGTGAATCAGCGCCTGCCAGGCGGCGTGCCATTCCAGCGTCATGCGTCCTCCCGACGTTGCTGACGATCGATCAACTTCTGCATCAACCAGCCGGCGAACACGATGGAGATCAGCAGCGACAGCAGCAGCGCACCGGCAATCGCCCAGAAGTCGGCAAAGATATCCTCGGCATAGGCCATCACCCCCACCGCTGGAGGCACCAACAACAGCGGCAGGTATTTCAACAGGCTGGTGGAGGCCAGATGCAACGGCTCGCCCACCTCACCGCGCAGCAGCAGAAAGCCGAACAACAGCAGCATGCCGATGATCGGACCCGGCAGGATCGGGATCAGCAGGACATTCAGCGCAGTGCCGAGCAACTGGCACAGCACCAGCCAGGAAAGGCCGCGTAGCAGCATGATGGGTAATCTCCGAATCGTATGATCCCAGACACAGTGCCGCGCATTATAAGCAGAAGCGCCCGGCAAGGGCCGGTTTACAGCGGTCGCGAAAGATCAAGCCGGGCACAGACGCAGCCCGCAATAGGCACTTGACCCTGCGGCAAACCCATGATGATCTTAGGGCAGAAGGATTTACGCCCCAAAAAAAACAACACTTGCGTCTTCAAGGAGAAACCATGACATCAGTACCCGCCGCCGAATTGCCCAGCTATATCGGTAAAGAACTCGGTCGCTCCGAATGGCTGACCATCGACCAGGAACGCATCAACCAGTTCGCCGAATGCACGGGCGACCATCAGTTCATCCACGTCGACCCGGAAAAAGCCAAGCTCACCCCGTTCGGCTCCACCATCGCCCACGGCTTCCTCTCGCTGTCGCTGGTGCCCAAGCTGATGGAAGGCATCATGATCATGCCCAAAGGGCTGAAGATGGCCGTCAACTATGGTCTGGACAGCGTGCGCTTTATCCAGCCGGTGAAGGTCAACTCCAACGTCCGCCTGGTGGTCAGCCTGACCGACGCCCACGAGAAGAACCCTGGCCAATGGCTGCTCAAGGCCAAGGTCGTGCTGGAGATTGAAGGTTCGGAAAAACCCGCCTATATCGCCGAACCGTTGACCCTCTGCTTCGTCTGATCGCAGCCACTGGACAAAGGCGCACAGGCATCTGCCAGTGCGCCTTTTTATTTTTATGCTTGCGCCGGTGCGCTCAATCACGGCACTTCGAGCACTTTAAGGCATACTCGGCAACGACCTTCCAGCCTGGATTTTCTGCATGCGCCGCCTCTCCCTTCTGGCTCCACTGAGCCTCGCCCTGCTGCTTGTCGCCTGTGGCGATGGCGAACCCTTGCTGCCACCGGATGCCGTGCTACCCGATGGTGGGCGCTACCGTGGCGAAGTTATCGACGGCCTGCTGCAAGGTCCTGGTCGCCTGGATTACAACGACGGCAGCTACTACCAGGGGCAATTCAAGGACGGCCAGTTCAACGGCCAGGGGGAATGGCGCAGCAAGCACGGCGAGCTCTACCGCGGCGAGTTTCAAGGCGGCGACTTCCACGGCCAGGGCAACCTCACCTACAGCGACGGCAGCCGTTACGAGGGTGGCTTTGTCAACGGCATGCCCAGCGGCGAAGGCCACCTGAAAAGCAGCCAGCTGGAATACCGCGGCGAATTTAGCAAAGGTCAATACAACGGCCTGGGCAAGCTGCAGTGGAGCAACGGCGCCAGCTTCCAGGGCCAGTTCAAAAAGGGCGAACCCGACGGCCAGGGCGTACTGACCGACGCGGAAGGCAATGCATACACCGGCACCTTCGACAACAGCCAGCTTAATGGCCAGGGTAGCTTCAAGAATCTCGACGGCGACCTCTACAGTGGCCAGTTCCGTGACAACCAATTCCACGGCAAGGGTCGCTACCAAAGTGCCGATGGCGAAGTCTGGAGCGGACGCTTCACCCATGGCAGCCTCACCGGCAAAGGCGAATTCAAGGGCAGCGACGGCAGCCATTACGCTGGCCAGTTCAGCGACTGGAGCTACCACGGCGAAGGCCGCCTAAGCCTGGCCGATGGCAGCATCTATCAAGGCAACTTTGCCTACGGCCAATACCAGGGTACCGGCAGCCTGACGCTGGTCGATGGCAGCCAGCAAAGCGGCACCTGGCAGAACGGCCGACTGACACGTGATGCTCAAGGCAACGCCATACCCGACGATCTGGCCACCGGCCTGCTGGAACAAGGCCGGCTGCTCGATACCGCCATCGCCAAGCTGCCTGCCTCGACCCCGGACATCGAACTCTACGCCCTGACCCTGGCCGGCGACGGTAAGCAGAGCGTATTTATGCGTGAGGCCGATTATGTCGGCAACCTGCTGCAGGATCGCTTCGCCGCCCATGGCCTGATTACCCTAGTCAACCACCGTGACCACCTGGCGGATCGTCCGCTGGCCACCAGCGCCAGCTTGGGCCGCAGCGTTAAGGCCCTGGCCGAACGCAGCGGCGAGGAAGACCTGATCTTTATTTACCTGACTAGCCACGGCTCGGCTCGACACGAGCTAAACCTCGACCAGCCGCGCCTGCAGCTCAACGACCTGCCCGCCAGTGAACTCGCTGCCCTGCTCGAGCCGCTGAAAGATCGCCACAAGGTGCTGGTGATCTCAGCCTGCTACTCCGGTGGCTTTATCCCCAAGCTGCAGGATGACAAGACTCTGGTGATCACTGCCGCACGGGCCGATCGGGTGTCCTTCGGTTGCTCGGAGGAAAACGACTTCACCTACTTCGGCCGTGCGCTGTTTGCCGAAGCCCTGCAGCAGACCGATGACCTGCAGCGCGCCTTCAAGCTGGCCCAGACCAGTGTTGCCGAACGCGAAAAGGCCGACGGTTTCGAAGCCTCCGAGCCGCAGATCTGGCCAGCCAAGGCGGTGCTCGCACAGTGGCGCAAGCTGCGCGAACAGCAGGCCGAGCGCGCCCTGAACAATGCACTTGAGGCGCAATCTGCGGTCAACCCATAACAGCCATGCACGCCACCAACGGCCTGATAAGCTGATTGATATCAGCGGAGAACTTCACACTATGTATTTGACGCCACAGCACATCCTTCTCGCAGGCGCCACCGGACTGACCGGCGAGCACCTGCTGGACCGCCTGCTGAACGAGCCCACCGTCGCTCGCGTACTGGCCCCCAGCCGCCGCCCTCTGGCCGCGCACGCACACCTGGAAAACCCGCAGGGCGAACTGCTGGCCCTGCTGCCGCAACTGACGGGCAAGGTCGATACAGCTTTCTGCTGCCTGGGCAGCACGATCAAACAGGCCGGCTCGCAAGAGGCTTTTCGCGCGGTCGATCATGACCTGGTGATCGCCTTCGCCGAGCGCGCCCGCGCCCTCGGTGCACGTCACCTGCTGGTGATCAGCGCCCTCGGCGCGGATGCCAATTCCACCGTGTTCTACAACAAGGTCAAAGGCCAAATGGAGCAGGCCCTGCGCGCGCAGGGCTGGCCGCAGCTAACCATCGCCCGCCCTTCGTTACTGCTTGGCGCACGCCAGGAATTCCGCCTTGGCGAGCGCTTGGCCGCGCCCTTTATGCGCTGGCTGCCGGGCAAGTACCGTGGCATCGAAGCCACCGTCCTAGCCCGCGCCCTGTGGCGTCTGGCCCTAGAAGAAGATGCCGGCACTCGGGTAATCGAATCAGACCAACTGCGCCGCCTCGGCCGCTAACTGCTGTTAATCAAGAAGCCATCGACCTATGAGCACCACCCCGCACGACCTGATCAGCGCCCTGAGCCAAGCCGACATGCTGGAAATCGACGACCTGCATGCCTGGCAGTTCAACCTCAACACGGAACAATTGGCCCAGCACCAGACAGGCACCCCGCCTGCTGACGACGCGCCGCTGCTAAGCATCGAATGCATGGATGGCCGCGCCCTGCGCAAATGGCACTTCAGCCTGGCCCAGGTCATGGCCGCGCGCTTTGACGGTGAAGCCGACGCCTGGAACATCAGCGGCACTGCTGGAAATCACCTGATCAAGTGCTTTGCCGCCGTCAGCGGTGACAACAGCGACCTGCCAGACGACGCCAGCAACGACGCGGAGTAGCGCGAGGAAAAATTCTTGGGCCTGTATGACCGCTATCTGCTGCCGCATTTGATCGACTTCGCCTGCGGCATGGGCGCGGTGATGAAAGCCCGCTCGCAACTGGTGCCCCAGGCCCATGGCCGGGTGCTGGAAATCGGTATCGGCAGCGGCCTTAATCTGGCGTTCTATGACGCGGCAAAGGTCAGCGTGATCATCGGTGTCGACCCCAGCGCCGATATGCAGAGGTTGGCCAGGCAACGGGCCGCCGCGATCAGCACGCCAGTGGAAATGATTGCCCTCGAACTGGGACAGATTCAGGCCGACGACGCCAGCTTCGACAGCATCGTCTGCACCTTTACCCTGTGCACCATCCCCGACGCCGTGGCGGCGCTGAAGGAAATGCGCCGCGTGCTCAAGCCCGGCGGGCGCCTGCTGTTCTGCGAGCACGGCCTGGCTCCGGAGCTGCCCGTGCTGCGCTGGCAGAACCGCCTGACGCCGCTGTGGAAACCACTGGCCGGCGGCTGTCACCTCAATCGCGATATCCAGGCGCTGATCACCGCAGGCGGTTTTCAGATTGGCGAACTAAGCAATCGCTACCTCAAGGGACCTCGGCCCATGACCTATATCTACCAGGGCTGGGCTGACTAGCGGTCAGAAATAGCCAATCGCCATTACCAGCCGGCGCCATCTCCATATTCTGGCTATCGTTAGTTCATGGACTCTCGTATGGAAGTTGGCCACGCATGAAGCGCCTGTCATTTCGCCACCTCGCCACCGTTCTACTCGCCACTTCAGCCCTCACGGTCGCCACGCTGAGCAACGCACAATCGCGCCAAGTGAATGTCGGGGTTTACGCCAACGAACCGAAAATCCTCCTCGGCCAAGACGGCAAACTCTCCGGCATCCTCGGCGAACTGCTAAATGAAATCGCGCGCCAGGAAGACTGGCAACTGCGTCCCAGGCCATGCGAATGGCAGGAGTGCCTGGAACTGGCGCAGAGCGGTGAAATCGACCTGATGCCGGATGTGGCCTACAACGACAGCCGTGCCCAGGTACTCGATTTTCACAAGGTGCCCTCGCTCTTCAGTTGGTCGCAGCTCTACAGCAGCGAAGACCTGCAGCTCAAATCGATACTTGAACTCAAAGGCCTGCGCATTGCCGTATTGCAAGGCTCGGTGCAGGAGGAATACCTACGCGGGCTGCTTACCAGTTTTGGTCTGAAAGCCCAGCTGATCGGCGTACCCAGCCTGCCTCAGGGCTTTGAATTAGTGGCAAGCGGGCAGGCCGACGCAGTGGTGGCCAACCAGCGTTTTGGCGATTTCCATGCGCCAAGCTATCAACTGCAAAGCTCCTCAATCATGTTTCAACCGGCGCAGCTGTTCTATGCCACACGCAAGGGACAGAACGCCGACTTGCTAAGCGCCATAGACAAACACCTGTCGAGCTGGCAGGACTCGCCCTCCTCGATCTACTACCAGAGCCTGCAACGCTGGGGCGGTGAACGGCCACGCCTGCTGATCCCCACCAGCGTCTGGTGGGGACTGAGCACCCTCGCCCTATTGCTGATCGCCGCACTCGGTGGTGCGCTGCTGCTGCGCCGCCAGGTACGCGAGAAAACCCATCACCTGCTGGCCAGCGAAGAACGCCTGAATACCATCCTCGACAGCGTCGAGGCCTATATCTACATCAAGGATGCGCAGCTGCGTTACCAGTACGCCAACCGCAAGGTCTGCGAACTGTTCGGCCAGAGCCTGGATCAGGTGATCGGCAAGACCGATGAACAGTTCTTCGATATCGACACAGCGACCAACCTGCACGATAACGACCGCCGCGTGCTCAAACTCGGTGAACGAGTACAGACCGAGGAGATCAACCGCAGCCTGGATGGCAGCACCCAGCACGCCTTCCTCTCGGTCAAGCTGCCGCTGCGCGACGGCCATGGCAAGATCTACGCGCTGTGCGGCATCTCCACCGACATCACCGAACACAAGAAGAACCTGGAAAAGATCAACCAGCTGGCCTTCTACGATCCGCTCACCGGCCTGCCCAATCGCCGCCTGCTACTCGACCGCCTGCAACAGGCTCTGGCCAAACATGCGCGCGGCCTGCAACAGGGTGCGCTGCTGTTTATCGATCTGGATAACTTCAAGGACCTCAACGACACCCTCGGCCATGACATGGGCGACCAGTTACTGAAACAGGTCGCCGAGCGCCTGAGCAGCCACGTGCGCGCCCAAGACACTCTGGCCCGCCTCGGCGGCGATGAGTTTGTGCTGATGCTTGAAGGCCTTAGCCTGAAAGCTGTGCAGGCCGGCCAGCAGGTCGAGAGCGTCGGCAAAAAGATCATCAAGGCGCTGGCCGCGCCCTATGCCCTGCAAGGCCGCAGCCATATCAGCACGGCCAGCATCGGCATCGCACTATTCCCCAACGAGCAGAGCACGGTCGATGAAGTGCTCAAGCGCGCCGACATGGCCATGTATCAAGCCAAAGGCGCCGGCCGCAACGCCATGTGTTTTTTCGACCCGAAGATGCAGGCCGAAGTCAGCGCCCGCGCCAGCCTGGAAAGCGATCTGCGCCAGAGCCTCGGCCAGCGCGACTTTATCCTGCACTACCAACCCCAGGTGGATGCTCAAGGACAGCTGGTCGGCGCCGAAGCACTGGTGCGCTGGCAACACCCCACACGCGGGCTGGTGCCGCCGGGAGAGTTTATTCCGCTGGCAGAAAGTACTGGGCTGATTCTGCCCCTGGGCCGCCTGATCCTGCACAGCGCCTGCCAGCAACTGGTGACCTGGGCCGCGCACCCGCAACTGGCGCAGTTGACCCTGGCGGTGAATGTCAGTGCCAGGCAGTTCCACCATCCCGACTTTGTCGAAGACGTCTTCGCCACCCTCGCCGAAAGCGGCGCCAACCCGCAACGCCTGGAACTGGAGCTGACCGAAAGCCAGCTGGTGGAAGATGTTGAAGTGCTTATCGGCAAGATGAGCCAACTGAAAGCGCGCGGCGTGCACCTGGCGCTGGACGATTTCGGCGCGGGCTATTCCTCGCTCAACTACCTCAAACGCCTGCCGCTGGACCAACTGAAGATCGACCAGTCCTTCGTTCGCGACCTGCTCGAGCAACCCAGCGACGCCGCCATCGTGCGCACCATCCTGGCGCTAGGCGCCAACCTCAACCTGGCGGTCACCGCAGAAGGGGTGGAAACCCAGGAGCAGTACGACGCCCTGCAGCGCATGGGCTGCCGGCGCTTCCAAGGCTACCTGTTTGCCAAACCGGGGCCGGCGCAGAACCTTGAGCATTGGCCCTTGGCAACGACTTGGCAGGGTAAAGAAACCAGCATTCCGGACGCCTGACGCCCTTACAACCCGCCGCTGATGCCCAGATTAAGGCCAATGGCGGTGGCCAGAGACAGTGGTAGCAACAGGGTATCGAGCAATGCGCTAACCGGCAGATCGGCGGCCGGGTAAGCCGGCGCCTCGGCGCCGAAGCGCTCAGTGGCGCAGCAACCGCCTTGCAACGCATACAGGTTCAGCCGCGTACCCGCATACACCACCGGCGCCTCGGGCTTGGCGGCATCCAGGGTGCGCACCGTAGCGCAGCCGCTGAGGGTCAGGCTCAGCAGCAGGCAGACGGCCGCGCGGGCCAGAGGCTTATTCATCCGGGGTGATCTGATGGTGCTCGCCCCAGCGCGGCAGCATGTCCTGGGGGATATTCAGGCAGTTGAGGATGCGCGCCACCACGAAATCAATCAGATCATCGATGGTCTGCGGCTGATGATAGAAGCCCGGAGCGGCCGGCAGGATGGTCGCCCCCAGGTTCGACAGCTTGAGCATATTATCCAGATGAATGCTGGAGAACGGCGCTTCACGCGGCACCAGAATCAGCTGACGACGCTCCTTGAGGGCGACATCAGCAGCGCGTTCGATCAGGTTATTGCAGGCCCCGGTGGCAATCGCCGATAACGTTCCAGTACTGCACGGCACCACCACCATCGCCGAGGGCGCACCGGAGCCGGAGGCCACCGGAGCCATCCAGTCTTCCTTGCCGTACACGCGAATCTGCCCCGCTGCAGCGCCGGTGTACTCGCTCAGGAACGCCTGCATGGCCTGCGGCTTGCTCGGCAGACTGACATCCGTTTCCGTGGCCATCACCAGCTGCGCGGCCTTGGAAATCAGAAAGTGCACCTCGCGCTCTTCCTGCACCAGGCAGTCGAGCAGGCGCAGGCCGTACTGAGCGCCGGAGGCGCCGGTCATGGCCAGGGTAATACGTTCAGGACCGCTCATAAATTCACTCTCAAAGCTGCTGCGCTTGCTTATGCTGCGTTGAAAGCCTGCTCGGAATGCTCATTTACAACTGTAAACTCCGCTTCCTCGCAGGCTTTCGCCTTGCCTAATCTGCGCTCGCGACGCTTTGAGCGCGAATTTTGGCTCTCTATAAAAGGGCCGCAGCCAACTTGCCATGCAGGCCGCCGAAGCCGCCGTTGCTCATTACCACCACCTGGGTGCCGGGTGCGGCTTCGGCCTTTACCCCGGCAATGATCGCTTCCAGCGAGTCGCAAACCTGGGTCGGTACGGTCGAGGTGGCCACAGTGCCGGCCAGGTCCCAACCGAGATTCGGCGGCGCGTACCAGTACACCGAGTCCGCCTGCACCACGGATTCGGGCAAACCATCGCGATGCGCGCCGAGCTTCATCGAATTGGAGCGCGGCTCGACAATGGCGATCAGTTTGGCACCGCCGATACGTTTGCGCAGGCCATCAAGGGTGGTGGCAATCGCAGTTGGATGGTGAGCGAAGTCATCGAAGATGGTCACGCCATTCACTTCGGCAACCTTCTCCATGCGCCGTTTGGCGTTGATAAAGCCGCACAGCGCGGCGATGCCCAACTCCGGCACTACACCAACATGCCGCGCCGCCGCCAGCACCGCCAGGGCATTGGCCACGTTGTGCTGGCCAGTCAGTTGCCAATCCACCGTGCCAGCCACCTTGCCTTCGAAACTTACCTCGAAGCGCGAACCGTCGGTGCTCAGCAGATTGGCCTGCCATTGGCCGCCTTCACCGGTGGTCTGCACCGGGGTCCAGCAGCCCATCTCGACTACCCGTTTGAGCGCCGGCTCGGTGGTCGGATGAATGATCAGGCCTTCGCCCGGAATGGTGCGTACCAGATGATGGAACTGCCGCTCGATCGCTGCCAGATCCGGGAAGATGTCCGCGTGATCGAACTCCAGGTTGTTCAGGATCGCGGTGCGCGGCCGGTAGTGGACGAACTTGCTGCGCTTGTCGAAGAAGGCGCTGTCGTACTCGTCGGCCTCGACCACAAAGAACGGCGTGCCGCCCAAACGTGCGGAGATACCAAAGTTCTGCGGCACGCCGCCAATCAGAAAGCCCGGGCTCATGCCGGCATGTTCCAGCACCCAGGCCAGCATGCTCGAACTGCTGGTCTTACCGTGAGTACCGGCCACCGCCAACACCCAGCGGCCCTGCAACACATGGTCGGCCAGCCACTGCGGGCCGCTGACGTAGGGCAGGCCCTTATTCAGCACATATTCCACCGCCGGGTTGCCACGCGACAGGGCGTTACCGACCACTACCAGATCCGGCGCGGGGTCGAGCTGGGCGGCGTCATAGCCCTGGGTCAATTCGATGCCCTGGGCTTGCAGCTGGGTGCTCATGGGCGGATAGACGTTGGCGTCGGAACCGGTCACGCGGTGGCCGAGTTCCTTGGCCAGCACGGCCAGCGAGCCCATGAAAGTGCCGC
Source organism: Pseudomonas sp. 8BK (assembly GCF_902506475.1). NCBI lineage: Bacteria > Pseudomonadati > Pseudomonadota > Gammaproteobacteria > Pseudomonadales > Pseudomonadaceae > Pseudomonas > Pseudomonas sp. 8BK. Next base: position 4,227,193 of record NZ_LR733252.1, read on the forward strand.
AGATGCCGAGAATATGGATATGCATGATTTACCTTGCAGGCGTCGTCAGAGCCGGTGAATAAGGCGGGATAAAAACTGGCCGCAGATTAGCACAGCCCCCTTGGCCATTTCCGTAGGTTGGGTCGTGCGCCGAAGCCCAACAACGCGGGCAGCCTGTTGGGCTTCGCTACGCTCAACACCAACCTACGGCTTTAGCCTCGCCGGGCAATCCCGTGCTTGCGCAGTTTGCGGTACAGGGTATTGCGGCTGATGCCCAGCTGTTCGGCGCTGCGGCTCATCTGCCAGTGCTGCGTTTCTAGGACCGCGAGCAGCGCGGTGCGTTCGGCGTCGCCCAGCTGGTCGGGTTTAGCCGCAGGCAATAGGGCAAATGCGGAGCGTGTATGGCGAATCTCGGCGGGCAGGTCGGCGTGACTGATCACGCCGTTTTCGCACAGCGCGCAGAGGGTACGCAGCACATTGCGCAGCTGGCGCACATTGCCCGGCCAGGGGTAGGCGAGCAGCGCTTCGCGGACCGCATCATCAAGGCGCACGAGTTGCCCGCGCGCCTCTTCACCAAGAAGGAAATCCAGCAGCGCCAGCTTGTCGCTGCGCTCACGCAATGGCGGCAGCTCGATCACCAGGCCATTGAGGCGATAGAACAGGTCCTGACGAAACTCGCCGTTGGCCACTCGTTCATTCAGGTCGCGGTGGCTGGCGCTGATCACCCGCACATCGATGGCCTGGGCTTCACCGCCAATTGGCTCGACCCGACGCTCTTCCAGCACGCGCAGCAGGCGGGTTTGCAGCGCCAGCGGCATATCGCCGATTTCATCGAGAAACAGCGTGCCGCCATCGGCCTGCTGCAACTTGCCGCGCATGCCTTCCTTGCGCGCGCCGGTAAAACTGCCACCGCGATAGCCGAACAGCTCGCTCTCGATCAGGCTCTCGGGAATCGCCGCGCAGTTCAGCGCGACAAAGGGCTTGCCGCCGCGCGAGCTGACCTGATGCAAGGCCTTCGCGAAGGCCTCCTTGCCGGTGCCGGTTTCGCCGCCGATCAGCAGCGGTACATCACGCTCGTAAACACGCAGGGCGCGGCGGAAATCACTCTGCAAACCCGGATCAGCCAGACACAACCCCGGCGTTGCCAAGCTCGCCGCAGATAGCGCCTGAGCACTGCGCCGCGGCTGGCCGCGCAGCATGGCAAACAGCAACTGGCCACGTTGGGTATACAGCGGCCAACTGGCGCTGGGCTGCGCCGAAGCGCGGCCCAGCAGGTCATCCAGGCGGCAGTCAAATACCTCGATCAAGGTGCGCCCGAGCAGTTGCCGCCGCGACAGGCCGAGCAGGTTGATCGCGCTCTGATTGACCGCGCTGACGCGGCCATCGCCATCGAAGGCCAGCAGGCCTTCGCTGAATTGGCCGATGTATTCGGCCTGAGCGTGGAAGCGCAGCAACCATTCCCCTTCATAGCTGCGCAGGAAATGGCATCCCTCGATGGCCTTGGCCGACAGGTTGACCAGGGCCATGGTGTGGAACTGGCTCTGCCGCGATACGTCATGCCGCGCCGAGGACACGTCCAGTACCGCCAGCAGCTCGCCATGCGGGTCGAATACCGGGCTGGCCGAGCAGGTCAGCCCGGTATGCCGGCTGCGGAAATGTTCATTCTGGTGGATGGTCAACGGCTGGCGCTCGACTAAACACGTGCCGATGCCGTTGGTGCCTTCGCAGGCCTCGCTCCAGTCGGCGCCAAGCCACAGCCCGGCCTGCTCGAAAGTGCGTTTCTCCGCCTGCTCGGTGACGCAGTTGAGGATCACCCCACGGGCATCGGTGAGCAACACGGCATGGCCAGAACCGGCCAGTTGGCGGTGCAGGCTGTTCATCTCGTTGCTGGAAATCTCCAGCACCTGTTGCAACTGCTCGCGGCGCTCAAGCATGCGCGCATGCTCGATCACCGCCGGCGGCATGTTCTGCGCAGGGTCGAGGTGATGCTGCTGCAGGCAACGCAGCCAGGAGCGTGCCACCGAGGAATCGGCAGCGGGGCCAGCGTGTTGTCCACGGCCTTGGGCCACGGTCAGCACCTGCTGGGCGTGGCGGCTTGCTGGGTTGTGCATTGTTATTGTTCTCCGCTCTAGGAGGTGCACGTGATAACCGAGCATCCACCAGCTTTCCGGCCATTGCAAGACGCACTGACCGGCGAGTCACCGCGCTGTATCGCTCCTGGTACACAGTGTCACGCGAGCTGTCTCAGGGGCGACACAACCCGTGCAGCACAACCTCCCAGCGCACATCACGCAACCGCTCTAAAACGGGAATCACGCACGCCTGGCCCAGCCCTTGCTCTGTCTCTGCACAAGCGCCACAGCGCGCCGTTCGCTGCATCACCAGAACAAGCATAAGAACCAGGAGATATTCAGCATGCGTTACGCCCATCCCGGTACCGAAGGTGCCCTCGTTTCCTTTAAATCCCGCTATGGCAACTACATCGGCGGTGAGTTTGTTGCGCCGGTCAAAGGCCAGTACTTCACCAATACCTCGCCGGTGAACGGCCTGCCGATTGCAGAGTTCCCGCGCTCCACCGCCGAGGATATCGACAAGGCGCTGGACGCAGCCCATGCCGCCGCCGATGCCTGGGGCCGCACCTCGGTGCAGGAGCGCTCGCTAACCCTGCTGAAGATCGCCGACCGCATCGAAGCCAACCTGGAAGTACTGGCCATCACCGAAACCTGGGACAACGGCAAGGCCGTGCGCGAGACGCTGAACGCCGACATCCCGCTGGCCGCCGACCACTTCCGCTACTTCGCCGGCTGCCTGCGCGCCCAGGAAGGCTCTGCTGCCGAGATCGACGGCAACACCGTGGCCTATCACATCCATGAGCCGCTGGGCGTGGTCGGGCAGATCATCCCGTGGAACTTCCCGCTGCTGATGGCCGCCTGGAAACTCGCCCCGGCCCTGGCCGCCGGCAACTGCGTGGTGTTGAAGCCCGCAGAACAAACGCCGCTGGGCATCAGTGTGCTGATGGAGCTGATCGGCGACCTGCTGCCGCCGGGCGTGCTCAACGTGGTGCAGGGTTTTGGCAAGGAGGCCGGCGAAGCGTTGGCCACCAGCAAGCGCATTGCCAAGATCGCCTTTACCGGCTCGACCCCGGTGGGCGCGCACATCATGAAATGCGCCGCCGAGAACATCATCCCGAGCACCGTGGAGCTGGGCGGCAAATCGCCGAACATCTTCTTCGAAGACATCATGCAGGCCGAGCCAAGTTTTATCGAAAAAGCCGCCGAAGGTCTGGTGCTGGCCTTCTTCAACCAGGGCGAGGTGTGCACCTGCCCATCCCGCGCCCTGGTGCAGGAATCGATCTACCCGGCCTTTATGAAAGAGGTGATGAAGAAGGTCGAGCAGATCAAACGCGGCGACCCGCTGGACACCGACACCATGGTCGGCGCCCAGGCGTCCGAGCAGCAGTTCGACAAAATCCTCAGCTACCTGGAAATCGCCAAGCAGGAAGGCGCCGAACTGCTTACCGGAGGCAGCGTAGAAAAACTCAGCGGCACTCTGGACGGCGGTTATTACATCCAGCCGACCCTGCTCAAGGGCCACAACAAGATGCGCGTGTTCCAGGAGGAAATCTTCGGCCCGGTGGTCAGCGTCACCACCTTCAAGGACGAAGCCGAAGCCCTGGCGATTGCCAACGACACCGAGTTCGGCCTCGGCGCCGGCCTGTGGACCCGCGACATCAACCGCGCCTACCGCATGGGCCGGGCGATCAAGGCCGGTCGCGTGTGGACCAACTGTTACCACCTCTACCCCGCCCATGCTGCCTTCGGTGGCTACAAGAAGTCCGGCGTCGGCCGCGAAACCCACAAGATGATGCTCGACCACTACCAGCAGACCAAGAACCTGTTGGTGAGCTACGACACCAACCCACTCGGCTTTTTCTAGGCATGCCGTGCAAGCAGCAATTGTAGGGTGGTTAGTGGCGCGGAGTTGGGTTAGCGAAGCACTGCAGAACCTGTGCGCCACGTAACCCACCAAGCGGTAATCGGCTTGGCACCGCTGGTGGGTTACGGCGCAACGGATTAGGCATCGACAGATAGCCCGTGGTCATGCGCCTAACCCACCCTACGAGAAGCTGCGCAACCGCAGCCGATGCTCGGAAACGACATCGGCCTGCCAGCCCGCGCCCAGGTCTAGACCAGAGGCGTAGTTGGCACAGCGGTTGCTGATCCACTGGGTAACACTCTTCCCTCAAATAGCTACACGCCTGGCCGGGCCTGCGCTGCGGCCAGCGTGTTGATAAGGAATTCCCATGGCAGCAGAACAAATCAGTGCGGTAGGTCTACCGCAAGGCACCGATTTAGAGCAGGTCGATGCCGATTACTTCCAAAGCAGGCAATTGAAGAAGGGCGCAGCAGGCTGGGTATTGCTGGTCGGTCTGGGCGTGGCCTACGTGATTTCCGGCGACTATGCCGGCTGGAACTTCGGTCTAGCCCAGGGCGGTTGGGGCGGTATGTTTCTCGCCACCCTGCTGATGGCACTGATGTACCTGTGCATGTGCTTCTCCCTGGCGGAACTGTCCTCGATGATCCCCACCGCAGGCGGCGGCTACGGCTTTGCCCGCAGCGCCTTCGGCCCCCTGGGCGGTTTTCTTACCGGCACGGCGATCCTGATCGAATACGCCATTGCACCAGCGGCGATTGCGGTGTTTATCGGCGCCTACTGCGAGTCGCTGTTCGGCATTGGCGGCTGGGCGATCTACCTGGCCTTCTATGTGCTGTTTATCGGCATCCATATCTTCGGCGTCGGTGAGGCGTTGAAGCTGATGTTTATCATCACCGCCGTGGCAGCGATTGCCCTCGGCGTGTTTATCGTCGCGATGGTGCCGCACTTCTCGGTGGCCAACCTGCTCGACATTCCGGTGACCGAAGCCGCAGGCGCCAGCAGTTTCCTGCCGTTCGGCTATGTCGGCGTGTGGGCGGCGATCCCCTATGCGATCTGGTTTTTCCTCGCGGTTGAAGGCGTACCACTGGCCGCTGAAGAAACCTGCAATCCGCAGCGCGACATGCCACGCGGGCTAATCGGCGCGATGCTGGTACTACTGGCCTTTGCCCTGCTGATTCTGCTGATTGGCCCAGGCGGCGCCGGCGCCAAGGCGCTGATGGCGTCGGGCAACCCACTGGTGGAAGCCCTGACCATTGCCTACGGCGAATCCACCTGGATGAGCAGCTTCGTCAATCTGATCGGCCTGGCCGGTTTGATCGCCAGCTTCTTCTCGATCATCTACGCCTACTCCCGGCAGATCTTCGCCCTGTCACGTGCCGGCTACCTGCCGCGCTCGCTGTCGCTGACCAACAAGAACAAGGCCCCGGTGCTGGCGCTGATAGTGCCCGGCCTGATCGGCTTTGCCCTATCGCTGACGGGCCAGGGTGACCTGCTGATTCTGGTCGCGGTGTTTGGCGCCACCATCTCCTACGTGCTGATGATGGCCGCGCACATCACCCTGCGCGTGCGCCGTCCGGAAATGCATCGCCCGTATCGCACCCCAGGTGGCATCGTCACCTCGGGCATCGCCCTGGTGCTGGCCTGCGTGGCCGTGGTGGCCGGCTTCCTGGTCGACCCACGGGTGGTGATTGGTGCCGCGATTATCTACGCCGTGCTGATCGCCTACTTCGCCCTGTACAGTCGCCATCACCTGGTGGCCGGTACGCCGGAAGAAGAATTCGTCGCCATCGGTAAAGCCGAGGCCGCGCTCAAGTAATACCCGTCACGTTGGCGCAGCATGATCGTGCTGCGCCAACGTGACGTTTGGGAGACACGCAATGTCCAGTTTTCAGCATACGGTAGGCGGTGAAACCTACCGTTTCGACAGCCTCGCTGAGGTCATGGCCAAGGCCAGCCCGGCACGCTCCGGCGACTATCTAGCGGGCGTGGCGGCAAGCAATGCCGGCGAACGGGTCGCGGCGCAGATGGCCCTGGCCGATATTCCGCTCAAGCATTTCCTCACCGAGGCGCTGATTCCTTACGAGACTGATGAGGTCACCCGGCTGATTATCGACAGCCATGATGCGGCGGCCTTTGCCCCGGTCAGCCACCTCACGGTCGGCGGCTTTCGCGACTGGCTGCTCGGCGACAGCGCCGATGAAGCCAGCCTGCGCGCCCTTGCACCGGGCCTGACGCCAGAAATGGCCGCGGCCGTATCGAAGATCATGCGCGTGCAGGACCTGGTGCTGGTGGCGCAGAAAATCCGCGTGGTCAGCCGTTTTCGCAACACCGTCGGCCTGCGCGGGCGCATGTCCACCCGCCTGCAACCCAATCACCCGACCGATGAACCGGCCGGCATCGCCGCGAGCATTCTCGACGGCCTGCTGTATGGCAACGGCGACGCCATGATCGGCATCAACCCGGCCACCGACAGCATCAGTTCGATCTGCGACATGCTGAAGATGCTCGACGGCATCATCCAGCGTTATGAAATTCCCACCCAGGCCTGCGTACTGACCCACGTCACCACCTCGATCGAGGCGATCAACCGGGGCGTACCGCTGGATCTGGTGTTCCAGTCGATTGCCGGCACCGAGGCAGCCAACGCCAGTTTCGGCGTCAGCCTGAACATTCTCCAGGAAGGCTACGACGCAGGCCTGAGCCTCAAACGCGGCACCCTCGGCGACAACCTGATGTATTTCGAAACCGGTCAGGGCAGCGCGCTGTCCGCCGGCGCGCACCATGGCCTCGACCAGCAGACCTGCGAGACCCGCGCCTATGCAGTGGCGCGGCATTTCAAACCGTTTCTGGTGAACACCGTGGTCGGTTTTATCGGCCCGGAGTATCTCTATAACGGCAAGCAGATCATCCGCGCCGGCCTGGAAGACCACTTCTGCGGCAAGCTGCTGGGCCTGCCGATGGGTTGCGACATCTGCTACACCAACCACGCAGAAGCCGATCAGGACGATATGGACGTGCTGCTGACCCTGCTCGGTGTGGCCGGGATCAACTTCATCATGGGCATCCCCGGTTCCGACGACGTGATGCTCAATTACCAGACCACTTCCTTCCACGACGCGCTGTACGCCCGGCAGAGCCTGGGGCTGAAACCGGCCCCCGAGTTCGAAACCTGGCTGCAGCGCATGGGCATCTTCACCCAGGCCGATGGTCGCCCGCGCATGGGTAACAGCCTGCCGCCGGCGTTTCGTCAGGCGCTGGCGCAGCTTGGTTGATCAGGGAGCCACTTATGTACGATGACAGCTCACTCAGTGGCGCCAGCGAGAATCCCTGGCAGCAACTGCGCAACCTCACCCCGGCGCGTATCGCTCTGGGTCGCGCCGGCACCAGTATGCCGACCCGCGCGCAGCTGGATTTCCAGTTCGCCCACGCCCAGGCCCGCGATGCCGTTCATCTGCCATTTGACCACGGCGCATTGGCCGCAGGCCTGACTCACCAGCATCGGCAAAGCCTGTTGCTGCACAGCGCCGCCAAGGACCGCGACACCTACCTGCAACGCCCGGATCTGGGTCGGCGCTTAAGTCACGAATCTGCCGAGCTGCTGGGCCAGCACCGCGAAAACAACCCGGATGGCTACGACCTGGCCATCGTCATCGCCGACGGCCTGTCGGCCCTGGCCGTACACCGCAATGCCCTGCCCATGGTGGCGCATATCGAGGAACACGCTGCTGCCGAAGGCTGGAGCGTGGCGCCCATCGCCCTGGTCAGCCAGGGCCGCGTGGCGGTGGCCGATGAAGTGGCCGAATTGCTCGGCGCACGCATGGTGGTGATCCTGATTGGTGAACGCCCAGGCCTGAGCTCACCGGACAGCCTGGGCCTGTATTTCACCTACGCTCCCAGGGTCGGCCTGACCGATGCCTACCGCAACTGCATCTCCAACGTGCGCCAGGAAGGCCTGAGCTACGCCATGGCCAGCCACCGCCTGCTGTATCTGATGCGCGAGGCCTGCCGCCGCCAGCTGTCGGGGGTCAACCTCAAGGATGAAGCCGAAGTGCCGCTGCTAACAGGTGGCGCGCAGCGCGAAAACTTCCTGCTGGGCTAAGTGCGACGCGGCATTACGGGCAAACGCTTGTTTGGATTGCACTTTCCAAAAGCTTTAGGCAGCATCGGGATCGTTCGCAGGCAGCGCTGCCGTGTTGCCGAAGCCATCCACATGACTTTTAAGTAGAGGCTCACCATGCGCATCGTCCAAGCGACCCTGGAGCATCTGGATCAACTGACCCCCCTGTTCGTCAATTACCGCGAACACTTCGGCCAGCTGCCCTACCCTGATTCCTCGCGTGCCTTTCTGGAAAAGCGCATCAGCCGCAAGGAGTCGGTGATCTACCTGGCCATGGCCGATGACGAGGACAAGATTCTCGGCTTCTGCCAGCTCTACTCGAGTTTCTCCTCGCTGTCGCTCAAGCGCGTGTGGATTCTCAACGACATCTACGTCTGCCAGGACGCACGCCGCCAGCTGGTGGCCGACCGCCTGATCCAGACCGCCAAGCAGATGGCCAAGGAAACCAACGCCGTACGCCTGCGCGTGGCCTCCAGCGTTGATAACGAGGTGGCCCACAAGCTCTACGAGTCCATCGGTTTCAAGGAAGACACCGAGTTCAAGAGCTTTGTCCTGCCGATCACCGAAGATTTCACCGCGCCGTAACCTGCCCAGCCAGCAACGCACAGCGCGTCGCTGGCTCAGCCCCTCAGCCTTCCAGGCTAAGCCACAAACCCAAGCCCAGTTGCAGCACCAGCAGAGCCAGCGCCGCCAGATGCCAGCTCTGCCGATAGTGCCGTGTGCGACGCAAGGGGGCCGGCTGATGCAGTAACGGCTGACGCAGCGCCTGCGCAAACTCCGACAGTGCCTCGAAGCGCGCGTCAGGCCTCGGCGCCAGCGCCCGTGCCAGCACACCATCCCAGCCGGTTGGCACCTGCACACTGAACTGCGCCAACGGCACATAACGGCTATGACCGTCGGCATCCGCCTGCGCCGCCTCAGGCCAGCGCCCACAAAGCAGCCAGTAAGCCAGCGCCGCTAAAGCGAACTGATCGGCGCGACCATCCACCACCCTCCCAGCACGCGCCTCGGGGGCCAGCGGCACGGCCTGAGCCGGCAGCGCCTGCTGCGCGACACCGGGAATCAGCGCAGCATGCTCAGGCAACAGCAGCACACGGCCGCCGTCACTTACCAGGATATTCCGTGGGTCCAGCCACAGCCCTTGCATGCCGCGCCGTTGCAAACCGCGCACGGCGGCGATCAACTGTTCGAGCACGGCCAGTACCGTCAAACCATCGACCGGGCCGTGGGCCGCCACCCAGTCAATCAGGCTGCGCATGCCCTTGCCCGCAGGCTCGAACAGCCAGAAGGCATGCTCACGCGGCTGATGCGAAGACATCACCTGCGCCAGGCTGGTCAGCGAACTGCGCCGCAGCACCCACTCGCGCTGCCAGAAAGCTTCGTCGGCATCCTGTTCGGCCAGCCACAGCATGGCCTCACGCCCCCGCGCATCGGTGGCGCGAAACACCCGCCCCGGCGGGCCGTAGGGACAGGCCGAGAGCAGTACCCAGCCATCCAGCTGCAAACCAGGTTGCGGATTGACCACCGCGCGCCAGGGCTTGCGCGGGGCCAATTCAGGCGCGCTATCCACCTCGCCCGGCAGCAATAAAACAGCTGCGCCGGGGGCTTGCAGCAAGGGTGCAAGCAGCACCGGTAATGGATCACTTCCCGCCCCATCTCCCGCACCGTGAAAGCCCTGCAAGTCCGCCACATCCAGCAGCGGCTGTGGAGCCAGCAGCAACAGCTCACCAGGGCTCAGGGTCAGGCTGTGCTGCACCAGCGCCAGTTCGGCTTGCGCCCCCAACTGCAAGCCATCGCGACCGATCAGGTTCTGCGTGGTGCCGCCTTGGTAGCGCCGCAAACCGATGGCCCCAGCCTGAAGAAACTGCGCCTCGCCGTTCTGCAGCAGTAACAAGCCGGCATTCAGTTGCGCAATGCTGCGTCCAGCCTGACGTTGACGAAACAACTGCTGGTTGAATGCTGCCAGCACCTGCCGCGCCGCCTGAGCTTCGCTCCAGCAACCAGGCGTGCAACAACAATCGGCCAGCAGGCCATCCAGGTAGGAGTCCAGGGTGCGCACCACATCGGTGCATTCACGCGCCCAGAGCAGCGCTACCAGGAGCACCGCCGGCCGTCCTTCCCGCCCCGGCAGCCAGGTCGCGCGGGCCCGTGCGGCCTGGCTTGGCAGGTCGAGGCCATGACCGCAAAGCAATTGCACGGTGGGATGATGCAGACGTTCGATCGACATTGGCAGCCCTCCCAGGTCGAGGATAAGCATGCCGTTGCAGCCTTTGTGCCGACTTGCCCAGCACTGACACCCGGCTTATGGTGGGCGCTTTCCACCGTCCGAGCAGAGTCCATGTGGTCGCTCCGCGCCTGGCGTCGCCAGCGCATCCTTGCCCGTCATCCCGTCAGCAGTGCCCAATGGCAGGCGGTGTTGCAGCACTTGCCGATCCTCGACGGCCTGAATGACGCCGAACAGCAGCGCCTGCGCGAACGTGCCGTGCTGTTTCTGCATCACAAACACCTCAGCGCCCTGCCCGGTGTGGAGCTGGACACCCAGGAGCGTCTGCTGCTGGGGGTACAGGCCGAACTGCCGCTGCTGCACCTGGCCGACCTCAACTGGTATCAGGGCTTTCATGAAATCGTCCTCTACCCGGATGACTTCGTCAGCCCGCAGCGCCACCGTGACGCCAGCGGCGTAGTGCACGAATGGGACGCCGAGCACAGCGGCGAAGCCTGGCAGCAAGGCCCGGTGATCCTCGCCTGGCCCGGCGTGCAGGCCAGCGGCCAATGGGATGGCTATAACCTGGTGATCCACGAGCTGGCGCACAAGCTGGACATGCTTAACGGCGACGCCAACGGCCTGCCGCCGCTGCACAGCAACATGGCCGTGCAGGAGTGGGCCAAGGCCATGCAGAGCGCCTTCGATCAGCTGAACGCAGAACTGGATGCCAACCCCGAGGCCGAAACCGCCATCGACCCTTATGCGGCGGAAAATCCGGCAGAATTCTTCGCCGTCACCAGCGAATACTTCTTCAGCGCCCCGGACCTGCTCGCCGGCGCCTTCCCGGCGGTGTACGCGCAACTGGCGCTGTTCTATCGGCAGGACCCGCTGGCCCGCCTGCAGCAGTTGCAGGCGAGCAACCCGGACTATCAGGTCAGAACCGAAGACCGTGAGTTCGCGACCAATGGCTAGGCATCCCGCCGTAGCAACACCAGGGGAATATGCCTATAATCGCGCCACTTTTTTGGCCCACCCCTCGGGAGTCGCCCCATGAGCTACAGCAAGATCCCAGCCGGTAAAGACCTGCCGAACGACATCTACGTCGCCATCGAGATCCCGGCCAACCACGCGCCGATCAAATACGAAATCGACCACGACAGCGATTGCCTGATGGTCGACCGTTTCATGGCCACCCCGATGTTCTACCCGGCCAACTATGGTTTTATCCCGCACACTCTGGCTGACGACGGTGACCCCCTCGACGTGCTGGTTGTCACTCCATACCCAGTGGCACCAGGCTCGGTTATCCGCGCCCGTCCAGTTGGCGTACTGTTGATGAGCGACGAAGCCGGCGGCGACGCCAAGCTGGTTGCCGTACCGCACGACAAACTCACCGTGCTGTACAAAGACGTACAGGAATACACCGACCTGCCCCCGCTGTTGATCGAGCAGATCAAGCACTTCTTCGAGAACTACAAGGATCTTGAGAAGGGCAAGTGGGTCAAGGTTGAAGGCTGGGCTGGCGCCGACGAGGCCCGCAACCTGATTAACAAGGCGGTCGCTGCTTACCAAAAATAAGTAGTGCCCACCCCCTAAAAACCGGCCACAAGCCGGTTTTTTTATGTCTGCGATTTATGGCTAAGTCTTAATTGCGTGCCTACAACCGCGCTTGCTGGCTCTACGAAACCCGTAGGAGCGGACTTGTCCGCGATGCTTTTCTGCTGACCGCGATTCGCGGGCAAGCCCGCTCCTACAGGGGCGAGCAGCCAACCGGGCATCGTCTTTTTAAGGCAACCCGCATATAAAACGCCGCAGCACACCCGGCGCAGACAACCACCATGCGCCGCGTGCGCCAGCCCGCGCAAAAAAGCATAATGCCGCCCGCCAAACCATTTAGCCGCCCGCGCCAGGGATAAGAAGTCCGCCATGTTTGAACAAGCCTTCAAAAACATCGACGACATCCTGCACAAGGATGCCGGTGCCAGCAGCGAGCTGGATTACACCGAGCAAACCTCCTGGCTGCTGTTTCTCAAATACCTCGATGCCCTGGAGCAGGACAAGGCCATGGAGGCCGAGCTGGAAGGCAAGTACTACCTGTATATCCTCGACCCGGCCTACCGCTGGGAACGCTGGGCCGCGCCGAAGAAGGCCGATGGCAACTTCGACCATGACAACGCCCTGACCGGCGATGACCTCAAGGCCTTCGTCAACCTCAAGCTATTTCCCTACCTGAAGGGTTTCAAAGAAAAGGCCGAAGGCCCGGACACCATCCAGTACAAGATCGGCGAGATCTTTGGCGAGATCAGCAACAAGATCCAGAGCGGCTACAACCTGCGCGAAGTGCTGGAAATCGTCGACGGCCTGCGCTTTCGCTCGCAGACCGAGAAGCATGAGCTGTCCCACCTCTACGAAGCCAAGATCAAGAATATGGGCAACGCCGGGCGCAACGGCGGCGAGTACTACACCCCGCGCCCGCTGATCCGCGCCATGATCCAGGTGGTGCAACCGCAGATTGGCCAGCGTATTTATGACGGCGCAGTAGGCTCGGCCGGCTTCTTGTGTGAAGCCTTCGACTACCTCAGCAGCCAACCCGGCCTTAGCACACGCCAGCAGGAAACCCTGCAAAAGCACACCTTCTACGGCAAGGAGAAAAAGAGCCTGGCCTACGTGATCGCCATCATGAATATGATTCTGCATGGCATCGAAGCGCCCAATATCATCCACACCAATACCCTGACCGAAAACCTGGCGGATATTCAGGACAAGGACCGTTACGACATCGTGCTGGCCAACCCGCCCTTTGGCGGCAAGGAACGCAAAGAGGTGCAGCAGAATTTCCCGATCAAAACCGGGGAAACCGCCTTTCTGTTCCTCCAGCACTTTATAAAGATGCTCAAGGCCGGCGGCCAAGCCGCCATCGTGATCAAGAACACCTTTCTCAGTAACGGCAACGGCGATAACGCAGCAGTCAGCCTGCGCAAGCAACTGCTGGAAAGCTGCAACCTGCATACCGTGCTTGACTGCCCCGGCGGCACCTTTCAAGGCGCCGGGGTTAAAACCGTGGTGCTGTTCTTTACCAAGGGCGCGCCGACGCGACAGGTCTGGTATTACCAGCTCGACCCCGGCCGCAATATGGGTAAAACCAACCCACTTAATGACGCCGATCTGGCCGAATTTATCGAGCTGCAAAAGACTAGGGCTGATACCGATAAAAGCTGGATCGTTGATATAGCCACGATCGATACAGCGACCTACGACCTTTCTGTGAAGAACCCGAAGGGGGGCGAAGAAGTCATCCATCGCCGTCCACAGGAGATCATGGACGAGATCGTAGTACTGGATGCTGAAAGTACGGAAGTACTGGCGACTATCAGGGCGTTGTTATGAAGAAGGGGTGGCTGACAAGGCGCCTCTGCGAGGTGACTACAAAAATCGGTAGTGGCGCTACTCCTCGTGGAGGTGGCGAGTCTTACAAAGCAGAGGGCATCTCACTAATCCGCAGCTTGAATGTCTATGACGGCGGCTTCCGCGAAGCGAAGCTGGCGCGTATCGATGATGAACAAGCCGCCGATCTCTCCAATGTCGTTGTCGAATCACACGACGTGCTATTGAACATCACTGGAGCATCAATTGCCCGATGCTGCCGTGTGCCAGCTGACTTCTTGCCTGCCCGCGTGAATCAGCACGTTTCAATCATCCGCCCCATTAAAGAGAAGCTCGACCCTGATTTTCTCCACTACCTTCTGATATCAAATATCTACAAGGGCCGCCTCTTGCACACAGGCGAAGAAGGTGGATCAACCCGTCAGGCGATTACAAAGGCTCAGCTTCAGGAGTTCGTTATAGAGTTCCCTGACTCGCTTCCTGAACAGCACCGTATCGTAGCCATCCTCAACAAAGCCTTCGATGGCATAGCCAAGGCCCGCACCATCGCCGAAAAGAACCTCCAGAACGCCCGTACCTTGTTTGAAAGCCACCTGCAATCAAAACTTGCCAAGCAGCCCGGCTGGGAAGGAAAAACACTCAGACAGGTTTCTCTGGACTTTGGCCGTGGGAAATCAAAGCATCGCCCTCGTAATGATCCGAAACTTTATGGTGGACCTTACCCATTTATTCAAACTGGAGATGTTCGCGGATGTGAACATCTGATCACCGAGTTCAACCAGACCTACAGTGAGGCCGGCCTTGCCCAAAGCAAACTGTGGCCAAAGGGCACACTGTGCATAACCATCGCAGCGAATATTGCTGAGACTGGCATTTTGGGTTTTGACAGTTGTTTTCCAGACAGCGTCATTGGTGTTGTGGTTGATCCGAAACAGACCAGCAATAGCTTTCTTGAATACCTATTGCAGTCGGTAAAAGCCAGTTTGAAAGCCAAAGGTAAAGGCAGCGCACAGGACAATATCAATCTCGCCACCTTTGAAAACGAACCCTTCTACTTCCCTGATTTAACTGTGCAAAAACAGATTGTTGGCCAGTTGAGTGACTTGAATGCCGAGGTCCAACGCCTCGAATCCATCTACCAACAAAAACTCGACGCCCTAGACGAGCTAAAGCAGTCCCTGCTGCACCAGGCCTTTAGCGGTAATCTCTAGCGCAGCATTACCGTCGCACTGTCGCTTGGCGTAGGAGCGGGCCATGCCCGCGAGATTTCGCACGCATGGCGTGCGCCTACAAAATGCCCGCCACTCGATCTTCTGGTAATAGGCAGATCGCCGCTAAGCCGCCTCAGGGCTAAGTGTGAGGGGCTTTAGTCGCGATCCTTGCAGGGCATTCCAGGCCGCCGCGGCTAAAACCCCGCCCACATAATCCAGCATCCACTTCCCCGAACAGCGCCGCTGCCAATGGCCCTTGCCTAGCCGCGCCAGGCAAACTCGACATAATCTGCAGAAAAATGTGCAAAAACAGCTTAAAACAAAGCCCGCACTTTCTGCTTTAGGCTAGTCTTTGCAAGGCTTCTGCGGGTTATCACAATCTGCAGAAAAATGTGCAGAAGGCAGCGATGATTAGCGACAAGAACTACCTGCTCCCGGCACTACCCGGCGAGCTGCCAGCGGATATTTTGCAAAAGGCCTCGCTGCTGCCGGCCAAGGCGGCGTTTCTCGATGGCCGTTTGGCACCGTCCACCCGAGCCAGGCTGGCCGCACTGCTGGAGGTGACCAATACCTATTACTCCAATCTGATCGAAGGGCAGTATTCGGCCCCAGCCGATATGCAGCGCGCCCAGGCAGCGCCGAAACGCGAGCGCAAACAGCTGGCCGATCTGGCTATGCAGCAGCTCGGCGTGCAAACCAGCTTTGAACGCCTTATGCAGCGCTGGGATGCGGATATTGCATGGCCGGCGATGCTTTCCCCCTGGCTCGCCCAGCAGGCGCATCGGGCCTTGTTCAAATACGCGCCTGTAGAGCAGCTCAAACTGCATAACAGTGAGCGCTATTTAGTGCCAGGCAAATTACGCACGGAGCCGGACGAGCAGGTAGTGGTAGGCAACCATCTGGCACCCGACGCCCAGGTGGTGCAACCCATGCTGGAGTTACTGCAACAGCAGCTGGGCAGCTACAACGACCCGCGCACCCGACTGATTGCCTCCCTGGCCTACCACCATCGCCTGGCCTGGGTTCACCCCTTTATGGATGGCAATGGCCGGCTGGTACGGCTGATTACCCATCTGCAACTGGTGTATCTGGATTTGCGGCCCAACCTGTGGTCGCTGTCACGGGGCCTGGCGCGGCGGCAAACCGAGTATTACGCGGTGATGGCTAATGCCGACCGGCCGCGCGAAGGCGATCTGGACGGTCGCGGCCAGCTCTCGCTCAAGCATTACCTAGGCTTTATCCGCTTTATGCTGGATGTGTGTATCGACCAGATCGACTATATGACCGAGGCGGTTGACCCAGCCAATATGCGCGAACGCATCGAGCGGTTGTTTAAACACCATGAGCGCATCAGCGCCGCGAAAATCCGCCCCGGCTCGGCGGCGGCGGTGCATGCATTGCTGAGTATGGGCAGCATGCCGCGCGCGACCTTCAAGACCTTTCTCGGCCTGAGCGAGCGCCTGGCGATTGAAGAACTCAAGCGCCTGATCGAGCTGGGCATTGTGCTTAGCCCAACACCCAAGTCACGGGACGTGGAGCCCGGCCTGCCGGTATGGTTTGCCCAGGAAATTTTCCCCGATCTGCATCGGCGGTTTATCTAGGGCCTGCGGCCGTTGCGTCGTGGCTGCGCTTTGGCCTTCTACTCGCGCAGCGGCAACGGTTACTATCCGGCCATGATGCCAAAAGGATATTGCCGTGAACGAAGCTGAAACCCGTGCCGAACTGATCGACCCGGCCTTGCGCGCAGCAGGTTGGGGCATGGTCGAGGGCAGCCGTATCCAGCGCGAATATCCGATCACCCATGGACGTATCCAGGGGGCTGGCAAGCGCGGCAAGGCGGAGATTGCCGACTATGTGCTGGTGTACCGCAACACCAAGCTGGCGGTGATCGAAGCCAAGGCCCTGGGCAAGCATTACAGCGAAGGTGTGGCGCAGGCCAAAGGCTATGCGCAAAAGCTGGCGGTGCGTTTTACCTACTCAACCAACGGCCAGGCGATCTACGCCATCGATATGCGCAGTGGCGCCGAAGGCGATGTGGCCAGCTTCCCCAGCCCCGAGCAGCTCTGGGAGCAGACCTTTAGCGAGCAGAATGAGTGGCGCGAGCGCTTCGCCGCGATCCCCTTCGAGGACAAGGGCGGCACCTGGGGCGCGCGTTACTACCAGGACATCGCCATCAGCCGCGTGCTGGAGGCCATCGCCGCCGAGCGCCAACGCATCCTGTTAACCCTGGCTACCGGCACCGGCAAAACCTTTATCGCCTTCCAGCTGGCCTGGAAGCTGTTCAAAAGCCGCTGGAACCTCAAGCGTGATGCCCAGCGCCAGCCACGTATTCTGTTTCTCGCCGACCGCAATATCCTCGCCGACCAGGCTTACAACTCGTTTTCCGCCTTCCCGGAAGACGCCCTGGTACGCATCGACCCGGCCGATATTCGCAAGAAGGGCAAGGTGCCGAAGAACGGCAGCATCTTCTTCACCATCTTCCAGACCTTTATGAGCGGGCCGAACGATACGCCCTACTTCGGCGAGTACCCGGCGGATTTCTTTGACTTCATCATCATCGACGAATGCCACCGTGGCGGCGCCAACGATGAAGGCAACTGGCGCGGCATCCTCGATTACTTCGCGCCGGCAGTTCAGCTGGGCCTGACCGCCACGCCCAAGCGCAAGGATAACGTCGACACCTACGCCTACTTTGGCGAGCCGGTGTATGTGTACTCACTCAAGGAAGGCATCAACGATGGCTTTCTGACCCCGTTCAAGGTCAAGCAGATCGCCACCACGCTGGACGAGTACCTGCATGTGCCGGGCGATGGTGTGGTGGTCAAGGGCGAGGTGGAAGCGGGCCGGCGCTACCTTGAAGGCGACTTTAACCGCGTGATCAAAATCCCCGAGCGCGAGGCCTATCGGGTTCGGCTGTTTATGCAGCAGATCAACCCAAACGATAAAACCCTGGTGTTCTGCGCCAACCAGCAGCATGCGCTGGAAATTCGCGACCTGATCAACCAGAACAAGCGCAGTCGCGAGCCGGATTACTGCGTGCGGGTAACGGCCGCCGATGGCGCGCGCGGCGAGGAATATCTGCGCTACTTCCAGGACAACGAGAAGCACATCCCGACCATCCTCACCACCTCGCAGAAGCTCTCCACCGGGGTGGATGCGCGCAACGTGCGCAATATCGTGCTGCTGCGCCCGGTGACCAATATGATCGAGTTCAAGCAGATCATCGGGCGCGGTACGCGGCTGTTCGACGGCAAGGACTATTTCACCGTCTACGACTTCGTCAAAGCCCATCACCTGTTCAGTGACCCGGAGTGGGATGGCGAACCGGAAGACCCCGCCACACCCGGCGGTGTTGGCACTGGCGAAGAACGTGGTGGCTATGAGGGCGACCCGCAGGAGCCAAAGCCACCGCGTCCGCCACGCCCCGAGGTGGTCGAGATCAAGCTGAGCAATGGCTCGGTACGGCGTATCCGCAACATGATGGCGACCCTGTTTCTCGGCGCCGATGGCAGGCCGATGTCGGCGGCGCAGTTCCTCGAAAACCTGTTTGGCAACCTGCCTGAATTTTTCAAGGACGAGGACGAGCTGCGCAGCATCTGGAGTGCGCCGGATACGCGCAAGGCGCTGCTGCAAGGCTTGGCCGAGCGAGGTTTTAGCCGCGAGGTGCTGGTGGAGATGCAGCGCATTATCGACGCAGAGAACAGCGATCTGTTCGACGTGCTGAGCTATGCCGCCTTCGCCAGTGACCCACTGACCCGCGAAGAGCGCGCGAGCAAAGCCAGCAGCAGTCTGCATGGTCAGTTCAGCAGCAAGCAGGAGGCCTTTATCGACTTCGTGCTGGCGCATTACGTGAAGGAAGGCGTGGACGAGCTGGATGGCGAAAAGCTCTCGCCCCTGCTCAAGCTCAAGTACAACAACGCCATCGCCGATGCGGTCGCTGACCTGGGCAAACCCGATCTGATCAAAAACCTGTTCTTTGGCTTCCAGAAATACCTGTACCAGGGGCCAACACGGCAAAACCCGTAGACGAGCGACCTTGGTCGACTTGGCCCCACCGCGCGCGCTGGTTAAGCTGCTGACCTTTTGCCCGAGCCTTTGCCATGCCTGTGTTCGAGATTCTGCTGCTGGTACTCGCCGGTTTTGCTGCCGGCGGAATGAATGCCCTGGCCGGCGGCGGCACGTTTTTCTCCTTTCCGGCCTTGCTCACGGCAGGCCTGCCGCCGGTGACGGCCAACGCCACCAATGCCGTGGCGCTGTGGCCGGCCAGCCTGGCTGGCGCCTGGGCGGCGCGGGATTCGCTGCGGCCGCTGGGGCGTTATCTGCTGCCGTTGTTGGCCGCGGGGCTGGCCGGTGGTTTGCTGGGCGGGCTATTGCTGCTGGTTGGCGGTGATGCGGTGTTTGCCAAGCTGATTCCCTGGCTGCTGCTGGCCGCCACCGCGCTGTTTGCCGCCAGCCCCTGGCTCAGTCGCTGGCTGGCCGCGCGCCGCGCCGAGGCGGCACAACCACCGCACAGCCCGCTGTCGCTGGGTGCACATATCGGCGTATCGATCTATGGCGGCTACTTCGGCGCCGGCATGGGCATCCTGCAATTGGCGGCGTTCTCCATCGAAGGCCACCCGCTGGCCCGCGCCAATGCCCTGAAGAACCTGATTTCAGCGGTGATCTACAGCGTCGCCACGGCGACTTTTATCATCGCCGGCCGAGTCAGCTGGTATGAGCTGGTGATTCTGTTGGTGGGTGCCACCCTGGGCGGCTATGTCGGCGGCGCGCTGGGCCAGCGTTTGCCGGCCAAGTTCCTGCGTCTGCTAGTGATCAGCGTGGGCAGCGGCATGACGCTGTATTACTTCTGGGCGACTTATTTCGCCCAGTAGCCTGCTCAGGCGGTGAGTGAACCGGACGAATCAGACACATATGTAACGTCTGTTGGGCTTCGCTACGCTCAACACCAACCTACGAATGGCTTTCAGCTGTAGGTTGGCGTTGAGGAGCTTGCGACGAAGCCCAACGGAATCAACGACGATGTGCCCAACCTGCGCCAACAAGCATTGATGACCCTCAGTTTTTGCCGCGCTTGCGAAACTCCACGGGCGTTTCGCCGACCCAGCGCTTGAAGGCGCGATAGAAAGTGCTCGGCTCTGAGAAACCGGTGCGCTCGACGATGACCTCGATGCGCTCATCGGTGTTGAGCAGCAGGTCCTTGGCCAATCGGCAGCGGTAGTCGGTGACCAGATCATTGAAGCGCACCCCGGCCATGGCCAGCCGCTCACGCAGCCGCCGCGCCGGCATATTCAGCCGTGCCGCCACCTGTTCCAGGGTGGCACCGCTGTCGACCAGTAACTCGCCGATCAACTCACGCACCTTGCGCACCAGGTCCAGCCGCTCGACTTCGGCCAGTTGCCGACGCGCCAGCGACTCATGCATGCGCAGCAATTCTGGCGCGGCATGCCGCGAGGTTTTCTCCAGTACCGAGGCATTGAATACCAGCGCGTAACGCTCGCCACCCAACTGAGCGGGGCAGCCATAGACCTGCTGATACAACTCGGCGGGCGCGCCAGAAGCATGCATAAACTGCACTTCAAAAGGCGTGAAATCGCCCTCGGTCAGCGCATCGAACAGGCGGATCACTGCACCGGCAAGCATCTCCGGAAAGTGCCGCGGCGTTCCGGGAATCAACCCAAGCACCAGCACCGCGCGCTCGCCCTGCAGGTCCAGTTTGGCATTCAGGGTATCGGAGAGCAGCCGTACGTAGCGCAGCACATGACGCAGCCCATCGCCAAAGGTTTCACTGGAGAGAAACAGGTATTCCAACAACAGGCCGTGGAAGGCCGGCAGGTGCTGGGCCAGATAGAGGCCGACATGCTCCTCGCCGCATTCATCGATAGCGGCCTTCCAGAACATGGCCTGGGCCGCATGGGGAAAGCGTCCGGCAGGCAAACCACCGGGCGGTAGGCCAACACGCGCCAGCACCCGATCGGGGTCGTTACCGCTGGCACGCAAGGCGTCGATCACCGGGCGCATCAGCGCCACGTCGTCGGTTAGATCACGCATATTCTTCTGGTTTCTTGTTATCCGCGAGGCGCGGCCATCTTAGGCAGCTTTGGGCTCTGCGCTCAAGGCGTGAATCAGTGTTGCGCGGGTCTATTGACTGGCCTGCCGCACAGCCAGGCGAGCCGGCCAATGCACCAGGCGAGTGGCCGACTAAGCTGCTGCCACCGTTCTGAGGAGTTTACCCATGGCCACCGACTGGCTCGACCTGCCCGCCCCACCTGCCTTGCCTGGCCTGTTTGCCCGCGCGGCGTTGCGCCGCCGTGTGACCGGCCGCAGCCTGCCTGAGCTGGGCGTGCGCTGCCAGGTTACGGTTGACCCCAAACACCTGGCGCGCTATCGGCAGATCTGCGGCTTTGCCGATGATCACCTGCTACCCGCGACCTACCCGCATATTCTGGCGTTTGCCCTGCAGATGCAGTTGCTCACCGACAAACGCTTCCCCTTTCCGCTGCTCGGCCTGGTGCATCTGGAAAACCATATTCGCGTGCTGCGCCCGCTCGGCGGCCTCGGGCCGTTTACCGTCAGCGTGCAGGTGCAGAACCTGCAGCCCCATGACAAGGGCGTGACCTTTAGCCTGATCACCCAGCTGCACGACCAGCTCGGCCTGCTCTGGGAAGGCGACAGCCGCATC
Source organism: Pseudomonas sp. 8BK (assembly GCF_902506475.1). Lineage (NCBI taxonomy): Bacteria > Pseudomonadati > Pseudomonadota > Gammaproteobacteria > Pseudomonadales > Pseudomonadaceae > Pseudomonas > Pseudomonas sp. 8BK. The sequence goes on from NZ_LR733252.1 coordinate 4,248,705, forward strand.
CTCTGCCGTGCCCTGCGCCTGGACGGCAAGCCGACCGAACGCGAAGCCGAAACCGCACTTGCGCAAACCACCCTGGTGCACTGGCGCGCCCCGGCAGATATCGGCCGCCGTTATGCGCGCATCGCCGGTGACTACAACCCGATCCATCTGTTTGCCGCCACGGCCAAGCTGTTCGGTTTTCCCCGCGCTATTGCTCACGGTCTGTGGAACAAGGGCCGCGCGCTGGCTGAACTCGGCACGCGCCTGCCCGCAGCCGGTTATGCGGTAAGTGTGCGCTTTCAGAAACCGGTGCTGCTGCCGGCCGAGGTGCGCCTGCTGGCCAGCGAGCCCGGCAGCCATGGCCAGTTCAGCCTGCTTGGCCAGGATGAGCTGGTGCATATGAGCGGCAGCTGGCGGCCACTGGAGTGAAATCTCGTCGGAAATAAAGCAGACGGCTGCCGGTAACTGTCCGGCAGCCGCTTGCACAGTGCAGATGAACCCCCGATGCTATGCTCCTCTTTGCTGGAGCGCCTGATGAACCTCGCCGAACTGACCACCCGCATGCACGCCATTCGTGACCACAACGATTGGCGGCCATTCCACAGCCCGAAGAACCTGGCCATGGCGGCCAGCGTGGAAATGGCCGAGCTGGTGGAAATATTCCAGTGGCTGACTGAGGCCCAATCACACCAATTGCCGCCGGAAAAACTGACCCATGCCGGCCAGGAAATCGGCGACGTGATCCTCTATCTGGTACTGCTGTGCGGCGAGCTGGGCCTGGACATGGAACAGGTGGTGCGCGCCAAGCTGGCCGACAACGAACAGCGCTTTCTCGGGAGCGCAGCCCATGAGTGATCGGCACTTCGATGAGCTGGCCACGCGCTTTGCCGAGAAGATCTATGGCGGCGCCAAAGGCGCAATTCGCCTGGCCGTGCTTCAGGCCGACCTGGCCGAAGCGCTACCCGAGCGCTCGCTGCGGGTGCTGGATATTGGTGCAGGCCTTGGCCATATGTCGCTGTGGCTGGCCGAACGTGGCCACCAGGTGACCCTGACCGAACCCGCCGAGCCGATGCTCACCGGCGCCCGCGAGCGCTTTGCCGCCGCAGGGCAACACGCCACCTTTATCCAGGCGCCCTGGCAGGACCTACTCGGCCAGCTGGAGCAGCCCTTTGATCTGGTGATCTGCCACGCGGTGCTGGAATGGCTGGCCGAGCCGCACAGCATCCTGCCCGTGCTGCACCAGCTGTGCGCGCCCGGCGGCTGGCTGTCGCTGGCGTTCTACAACAAGGATGCGCTGATCTACCGCAATTTGCTCAAGGGCCACTTCCGCAAACTGCGCAAGGCCGAATTCGCTGGGGAAAAACAGAGCCTGACCCCACAGATGCCGCTTGATCCGCGCGAGCTGGCGGCGCAACTTGAAGCCAATTGGCAGGTCGAAAGCCAGAGTGGCGTACGGGTATTTCACGACTATATGCCGCAACCCTTCCAGGCCAAGGCCGAGTTGCTCGACCTGCTGGAAATGGAACTGGCCTACCGTCGCCACCCCAGCTTTGCCGGGCTGGGCCGTTATTTACACTGGATCTGCCGGCCACGCTGACAGACCGTTGAAAAACTACCTGCGTTGGCAATACTGCGTTAAAAACAGGCTCGGAATGCTCATTTACAACAGTAAACTCCGCTTCCTCGCCTGTTTTTGCCTTGTCTTGCCGGCCTCGCCTACGTTTCTCAACGGCCTGCCATGCCCCTATTCGAGTAGCAGGAGTAGTGCATGAAACAGCTCTGGATTTTACTGCTACTGGCCACCCTCGCGGCCTGCCAGAGCCAGAATCCTTATGTCGCCGACAGCAAACCGCTGCCGCCGGCACCTGCGCACTCGCCACAACAGCTGGATCGCAGCGCCTACCCGGCCGCGCCACGCGACTATGGCCGCTACCGCACCTGGAGCTGGCAGCAGCTACCGGCTGGCAGCGCCTGGGCCAGTTCCGAGCAGGTGCAGGAAGCCCTGAGCAATGCCCTCGACCAACGTGGCCTGCGCCCACATCGCGCCGGCAAAACCAGCGACCTGAAGGTCAGCGCCGAGCTGCGCCTGGAGCAACGCCTGCGCCAGGTTACCGAACGCTACGGCAGCCATTACGGTCATAGTCGCTATGGCGATGAGTACGGCATGTGGGGTAGCGCGCCGCTGGTGCGCAGCTATACCGAAGAAGTCATGGTGGTGCGCATCGAGTTGTTCGATGGTCAGGATGGTCAGCCGGTCTGGAGCGCCAGCGCCGAAACCCTCAGCAGCGGCAGCCAGAGTGAACGCGCCGCCGCATTACGCAATGCGCTACAACAGGCCCTGGCGGCGTACCCGCCACACTGATTGCTGAACCCGAGGAGAGCACCCATGCGTGCATCACTGCTATTACTGCCTCTGCTGCTGATCCTCAGCGCATGCCAGACGCCGCAGCTGGAGCGCGACTTCGACCCCAATCGGGACTTTGCTGCTTACCGCAGCTGGAGCTGGCAGGAACCGGCCGTGCAATACAAGCCCGACGACCCACGCATCAACAGCGACCTCACCGGCCAGCGCATTCGCAGCGCGGTCAGCGAGCAGCTCGACCAGCGCGGCTTGCGCCCCGCGCCAGCGAACAACACAGGCGATCTCAAGGTGCAGGTGTGGATGATCGTCGACAATCGCCAGCAGCAGGTCAGCACCCACTTTGGCGGCACCTGGGGTGACCCATGGGGCGGTGGCTTCTGGGGCGGCCCGAGTTATGTGGAAACCCGCACTTTGGACTATCAGGTCGGCACCCTGCAGATCGACCTGCTCGACGGCAAGGACGGCAAACTGGTCTGGCGTGGCAGTGCCGAACAGGTCCTGCGCAGCCGCCAACCCAGCCCCAGCGAGCGCGAGACTGCAATACGCCGTACAGTCGCCGACGTATTAAGCCAATACCCGCCCCGCTGACCGACAAGGATGTTGCATGAACCCCACCCCACACCTCAGCCATCGCCCCGCAGCGGCGGCTGACCTGGCCGAGATCGTCGGCTTTCCACAAAACGCCGATGAGCTGTTCTTCTGCTATCCCAAGGCCGACTGGCCGCTGAGTGTCGGTCAATTGGCCGCCGCCATGGCCGAACGCCGAGACAGCACGGTGGTGCTGCTCGATGGCCGAGTGGCTGGCTTTGCCAACTTCTACCAGTGGCACTACGACGACCACTGCGCCCTCGGCAATCTGATGGTCGCCCCCTGGGCCCGTGGCCACGGCGTGGCGCACTATCTGGTGGCGGTGATGGAGCAGCTGGCGCGCGAGCATTACCACGCCAAACGCATGCAGGTATCGTGCTTCAACGCCAACAGTGCCGGCCTGCTGCTCTACCCAAAGCTCGGCTATACCCTAAGTGGCGTGGTCGAGCGCCGCGACCCCAAGGGCCAGCGCGTTGCGCTGATCCAGTTCAACAAACCGCTGTAGGCCGGCTTACAGATCCCAGTCCGGCCGGTCCGCAAACCGCTCAATCAGAAAATCCAGCAACGCGCGCAGTGCCGGCGGCATTTGCCGGCGCGTGCCATACAGGGCGTGAATACCCAATTGCTGCGGCTCGTAGTCAGGCAGCAACTGCACCAGCGCCCCGGAACGCAAATGCGCGCCGACTGAATAGCGCGGCTGCAGGCTGATGCCCATATCGGCCAGCCCGGCTTCCAGCAGCACCATGGATTCATTGGCGCTGAGGTTGCCGCTGACCGCCACGGCATGCGGCTCACCGGCGCGGGTAAATTCCCAGATGCTACGGCCAAAATAGGCGTAACTCAGGCAGTTGTGCTGCGCCAGCTCATCGGGCCGCAGTGGCGTGCCATGCCTGGCCAGATACGCAGGGGTGGCGCACACCACCGAGCGACACACCGCCAACTGCCGGGCGATCAGGTTGGGGTCGAGCTGATTGGTGATGCGCAGCGCCAGGTCGATGCGCGCCTCCACCAGATTGACCGCCTGGCTGCCCACCAGCAGGTCGATACTGACCTGCGGATACAGCCGGGTGAAGTCATCCAGCGCGTAAACCAGCCAGGCCTGGGCCAGCGACTGGCTGCAGGCGATACGCAGGGTGCCACGCGGCGCAGCCTCGTCCGTACGGCTGACACTTTGCATGGCATCGGCCATGGCCAGCATCTCGCGGCACTGACCGAGCAACTGCTCGCCGGCACCGGTCAGGCTCAGCTTGCGCGTGGTGCGGTGCAGCAGGCGCGCGCCGACCCAGGTTTCCAGCTCGCCGAGGTAACGCGACACCATCGCCCGCGACATCTCCAGCGCATCAGCGGCGGCGGTCTGACTGCCGCGCTCCACCACTTCGACAAAGACCCTAGTTGCCGTCAGGCGATCCATGATTAGCCCACTTAATGCAACAAATATGCGCAGATTACGGGGCTTTTTGATCGATTTAAAGCAACTAAGATGGGCTCAATCACTCAACAGGAGCTCCCCATGTCGATCATCACTCATCTGCGCGGCCTGCTCGCCAGCGCCAGCCTGCTGACCCTGGCCACCACCGCCCTTGCCCAACCGCTGACCCTGGACGTCTACAACCCAGGTGACAAGGCCATCTTCTCGGTAACTTCAACGCTGATCAGTGGCGAACGCGAGGCCATCCTGGTCGATGCGCAGTTCTCCACCCGTGAAGCGCATGAACTGGTCGAGCGTATCCAGGCCAGCGGCAAGACCCTGACCACCATCTTTATCAGCCACGGCGACCCGGACTTCTACTTTGGCCTGGACACCCTGACCCGCGCCTTCCCCAAGGCCAAGGTGCTGGCCACGCCGCAGACCATCGCCTATATCGAGAAAAGCCGCGCACCGAAGCTGGCCTACTGGGGCCCGATCCTCAAGGACAGCGCCCCGGCCCGCACAGTGGTGCCACACGCCCTGCAAGGCGACCATTTGAGCCTGGAAGGCCAGCGCATCGAGCTGGTCGGCCATGATCCCAAGCACACCAGCCTGTGGATTCCGAGCATCAAGGCGGTGGTCGGCGGCGTGCTGACCTACGCCAACATCCACCCCTGGATTGCCGATGCGCAAACCGCAGAGGCACGTAAATCCTGGCTGAAATCGCTGGATGAGCTGCAAGCGCTGCAACCGAAAACCCTGGTGCCTGGGCACTTTATGGGCCAACCGGCGCTGAACCTGGACGACCTGCGCTTTACCCGCAACTACCTCAATGACCTGGAAGCGGCCCTGCCCAACGCCCAGAACAGTCAGGCGCTGATCGACAGCATGAACGCCAAGTACCCGCAGCTGCTCGACGCCAGCAGCCTGGAACTGAGCGCCAAGGTGCTCAAGGGTGAAATGCAGTGGCCCTAAGCCGCCGCATCCTGATCACCGGCGCCTCACGCGGCATTGGCCTGGGTCTGACCCAGGCCTTTGTGCAGGCGGGCTGGCAAGTGCACGCCGTGAGCCGCAACTTGGCCAGCAGCCACGAACTGCGGACGCTGGCCACGCAACATGGCCAACGCCTGCAGCTGATTGAGTGCGATTTGCTACAGCGCGAGGCTGGCCAACTGATCGACCGCGCGCTGGGTGACCAACCGCTGACCTGCGCCCTGTTCAATGCGGGCATCTACGGCCCAATGCATCAGGATCCGCGCCAGGCCAACAGCGCAGAGGTCGGCCAGCTGTTTCTGGCCAATGCGGTCGCGCCGATCAGCCTGGCGCAACAATTGGCCGGGCGAGTCGAGGCCGGAGGCGTGATGGCCTTTATCAGCTCGCAGATGGCCAGCCTGCAGCTCAACCGCGCTCTCGACATGCCGCTGTACGGTGCCAGCAAGGCCGCGCTGAACAGCCTGCTGCTGAGCTGGAGCAGCCACTATGCCGAGCTGCCCTGGAGCCTGCTGGCTCTGCATCCGGGCTGGGTGCGCACAGCCATGGGCGGCGCGGATGCCCCCTTGAGTGTGGCGGACAGTGCCGCGGGGCTGTATCAGGTGATCACCGCTGAGCTGGGTCGCCGACGCTGCACATTCCTCGATTACCAAGGCCAGACCTTGCCCTGGTAAGGCTGACGGCGCGCTGCGCATTTGCGGCATAATCGCCCGCCCTGCCCGCCTGGAGATACGCCCATGCCTGCCCCGATCTGGTGGTTGATGGCCCTGCCCTTCGTTGCCGGCGCCTGCCTGCCGTTGCAGGCCGGGATCAACGGGCAACTGGCCAAGCAGGTGTCCAGCGTGCTGGCCGCCGCACTGGTGTCCTTTGCCGTCGGCACCCTGGCGCTGCTGATTCTGGTGCTGGTGCAGCGCGAGTTCCCCAGCTTCGGCGCGCTGAAAGGTTTGACCTGGTGGCACTGGAGTGGCGGCCTGCTGGGCGTGATGTTTATCGCCACTGCCGCCTTTGCTGGCCCACGCGTCGGCGCCCTGCTGTTTATGGTGCTGGTGATCGCCGGACAGCTGAGCATGGCCCTGACCCTGGACCACTTCGGCTGGGCCGGCTTTCGCGAAGCACCGATTACCGCGGGCAAAATCGGCGGCCTGTTGCTGATCGTCGCCGGCATCTGGCTGATCCACCGCAGCTAGCCGCCCAGCGCCGCGCGCCGTGGGCGCGGACCGGCTGTGCTAAAGTGCGCGGCGTTTTTACCCTGCGCCTTGCCTGCCCTGCCTATACCAACCGTCATGTGCCCGACTCATCGTCCGGCGCGGTTGTGCCTATTGGCTAGCCACTGCGCCCCAGCCTTTGGAATTGACCATGCTGCAAAGCCTGAAAAACACCTGGCTCTTTAACATCCGCGGCGATGTGCTCGCCGGTCTGGTGGTGGCGTTGGCGCTGATCCCGGAAGCCATCGCTTTCTCGATCATCGCCGGCGTCGATCCCAAGGTCGGCCTGTATGCCTCCTTCTGTATCGCCGTGGTAATCGCCTTTGTCGGCGGCCGCCCAGGCATGATCAGTGCTGCCACCGGGGCCATGGCTCTGGTCATGGTCACCCTGGTGAAAAACCACGGTCTGGAATACCTGCTGGCCGCCACCCTGCTCACCGGCGTGCTGCAGATCGGCGCCGGCTACCTGAAGCTGGGTTCGCTGATGCGCTTTGTCTCGCGCTCGGTGGTCACCGGTTTCGTCAACGCCCTGGCGATTCTGATCTTTATGGCCCAGCTGCCGGAGCTGACCAACGTCACCTGGCAGGTCTACGCCATGTGCGCCGCCGGCCTGGGCATCATCTACCTGTTCCCCTACGTGCCGAAGCTGGGCAAGGTCATTCCCTCGCCGCTGGTGTGCATCCTGTCGATGACCGCAGTGGCCATGTATTTCGGCCTGGATATCCGCACCGTCGGCGACATGGGCGAGTTGCCAGATACCCTGCCGATCTTCCTCTGGCCGGATGTGCCGCTGACGTTTGAAACCCTGGCGATCATCTTCCCCTACGCCGCCGCCCTGGCCGTGGTTGGTCTACTGGAATCGATGATGACCGCCACCATCATCGATGACCTGACCGACACCAACAGCGACAAGAACCGCGAATGCAAAGGCCAGGGCGTAGCCAATATCGCCGCTGGCCTGATGGGCGGCATGGCGGGCTGCGCGATGATCGGTCAATCGGTGATCAACGTGAAATCCGGTGGCCGTGGCCGGCTGTCGTGCCTGGTGGCCGGCGTGGTGCTGTTGCTGATGGTGGTGTTCCTCAGCGACTGGGTCCGCCAGATCCCCATGGCCGCGCTGGTAGCGGTGATGATCATGGTGTCGATCGGCACCTTCAGCTGGGACTCGCTGCGCAACCTGAAGCAATACCCGCTCTCGACCAATATCGTCATGCTCGCCACCGTGGCGGTCACCGTCTATACCCACAACCTGGCGTACGGCGTGTTTGTCGGCGTGCTGCTGGCGGCGATGTTCTTTGCCAACAAGATCGGCCACTTCCTCTATATCAATTCCGAAGCTGACAGTGATGGCAGCCAGCGCACCTACAAGGTGATCGGTCAGGTGTTCTTCAGCTCCGCCGACAAGTTCATCGCCGCCTTTGACTTCAAGGAGGCAGTGGCTAAGGTGATCATCGACCTGTCGCGCGCACACTTCTGGGACATCACCGCCGTCGCCGCCCTGGACAAGGTCGTACTCAAGCTGCGCCGCGAGGGCACCGAAGTCGAAGTGCTGGGCCTGAACGAAGCCAGCGCGACCATCATCGACCGCTTCGGCGTGCATGACAAAGACAACGCCACCGACCTGCTGTCCGGCCACTAAGAGGGGTTTACAAGCGACTGCGCTCGGCCATGCCGCGTTGGAATCAGCCCGAGACACGGCGTCTCAAAATGCTCATGTACGACGCGTACACTCCGCTTTTACGGCTGATTTCGCCTTGCCTGACCATCGCGCTACGGTTCTAAATCCCTCTAATCAAGGAGAACAGCAATGACCCAAGTAATGGCATGCATTGATGGTTCGCAATCCACCCGCGCGGTATGCGATTACGCCGCCTGGGCCAGCCAGCGTCTGAGTGCGCCACTGACTCTGCTGCACGTGCTGGATGAGGTGCAGTACCCAACCAACCCGGACCTGTCCGGCAACATCGGCCTGGGCAGCCGCGAGCACCTGCTCGAGGAGCTGGCCAAGCTTGATCAGCAACGTCACAAGCTGGCCATGGAACAAGGCCGGCTGATGCTCGAAGCAGCCCACGAGCGAGTGCAGGCCGATGGTGTGGAGCCGGCACAACTGCGCCAGCGCCATGGCGATCTGGTCGACTGCCTGCACGAGCTGGAGAGCGATATCCGCCTGCTGGTGATCGGCCGCCAAGGCAAGACCAGCGACAGCCTCAGCCAGCTGGTCGGCAGCAATCTGGAGAACGTTATCCGAACCCTGCACCGACCAATTCTGGTCAGCTGCGGCGAATTCAAGGCACCGCAAAGCTATATGCTGGCTTATGACGGCAGCGCCACCGCGCGCAAGAGCCTGGAAATGATTGCCGCCAGCCCGCTGCTCAAAGGCCTGCCGTGCCATCTGGTGATGATCGGCGCGGATACCAGCGATGCCTGGGAACAACTCAAGGCCGCTGAACGTGTCGTGCAAGGCTCGGCCAGCGCAGTGTATCTGGCGATTCGCGCCGGAGAGGTAGAACCCACCCTGCACACCTACCAGCTCGAGCAAGGCATTGATCTATTGGCCATGGGCGCCTATGGCCACTCGCGGATTCGCCAGTTCCTGGTCGGCAGCACCACCAGTACCCTACTGCGCACCAGCAACAGCGCGCTGCTGATTCTGCGCTAGGTGTTGCGCAATGGGCGGCCGCTTCCAGTCGCCTAGCTGGCGTTGACCGGCTGCCCTGCAAACAACTGTTCCAGCGGCACTGGACGACCGAAGTAGTAACCCTGAAAGCGCGTGCAGCCAAAGCTGCTCAGGCGCTCGGACTGCTCCAGGGTTTCCACCCCCTCGGCAATCACATCCAGTTTCAGCGCATGGGCCAGCGAGACGATGGTGCGGGCAATATCCGCATCCAGCGGGTCACTCAACAGGTCGCAGACAAACGAACGGTCGATCTTCAGCTGATCCAGCGGCAGGGTCTTGAGGTAGGACAGCGACGAGTAGCCGGTACCGAAGTCGTCCAGGGAAAAGCGCACGCCGTGAGCCTTGAGTCGGGCCATTTTGGCGATCACCGCCGCGCGACCGTCGAGCAGCATGCTCTCGGTAATTTCCAGCTTTAGCCGGCTCGGGTCGCAGCCGCTGCGCTGCACGATATGCAACACCTGCTCGACAAAATCAGCCTGCTGCAGCTGTTTGGTACTGACATTCACCGACAGACTGAGGTGCCGGGTTTGCGCCCGTCGCCCCCACTGCGCCAGCGTCGCGCAGGCAGTTTCCAGCACCCATTCGCCCAACGGCAGAATCAGACCGCTGCCCTCGGCCACCGGAATGATTTCCCCCGGCGCCAACAGGCCGCGCTCCGGGTGTTGCCAACGCAGCAGCACTTCCGCGCCCTGCAACCCCTCACGCTGATCGATCTGCGCCTGGTAATAGAGCACAAACTCGCTTTTCAGCAGCCCCTGGCGCAGGTCACTTTCCAGGCTGGCGCGCTGCACCACCCGCAGCTGCATCTGCGGTTCAAAGAAACAGCAGGTGTTACGCCCCTGCGCCTTGGCCTGGTACATGGCCAGGTCAGCCTGTTTCAGCAGGTCATCCAAGGGTTCGCCGGTGCCGTTGAACATGGCGATGCCGATACTCAGGGTGCTGAAATGCTCGATCTCACCCATGCGGAACGGCTGCCGCAAGGCCAGCAGAATCTTGCTGGCAATCGCCTCGGCCTGCTGCGCCGCATGCACCGGCTCCTGCCCGAGGTTTTCCAGCAGGATGACAAACTCATCACCGCCGATGCGCGCCACACTGTCGCTTTGCCGCACGCAGCTGGTCAGGCGCTCGGCGACCTGCTGCAACAACTGGTCACCAATATCGTGGCCACGAGCATCGTTCAGCGTTTTGAAGTCGTCCAGGTCGATAAACAGCACCGCCCCGCGCTGCTCGCTGTCCTGGCTGGCCAGCAAGGCGTACTCCAGGCGCTCGCGTTGCAAACGGCGGTTGGGCAGATGGGTCAGCGGATCGTAATAGGCCAACTGTTCGATGCGCTGCTCGGCGGCTTTGCGTTGGGTGGTATCGGTCAGGGTGATCACGTAGTTGATCAGCTGCCCATCGGCGCCGCAGCGCACCGCGGCAATGCTCACCCACTGCGGGTATTCCTGGCCATTCTTGCGCCGCCCGGGCATTTCCCCCTGCCAGGCGCCGTCATGCGCCAACGCGGCGAGCATGGCATCACGCACGATGTCGAAACTGCCCTGCGCCAGCATGTAATCCAGGGTGCTGCCGACCACCTCACGTTCGCTGTAGCCAGTCATGCGGGTGAACGCCGGGTTGGCGCGCAGCACCACATGCTCGGCATCGGTGACCACCATGCCTTCGGCCGATTCGAACACCGTGGCAGCGACGTGCAGGTCTTCGACCATGTGCTGCATCGCCACACCAACGCGGTTGTATTCATAGATGCCGGTCGGTTGAAAGCGCAACCCCCGGCCGCCGGCCTGGGTGGCTTCGATAAAGCCGAGCAACTGGTTGATCGCCCGATCATGGCTGATGCGCAGCAGCCAGGCGGCCGCCAGCAGCAGCAGTAGAAAACCGCCACTGAGGATTAGAAACGATTGCAGGTAGCTGTCGTAGATCGAAGCAAAGCGGCTGTCGGAAACCCCCAGCACCAGCCAGAACGGCTCTTCGACACCCGCCAGGCGGATAGGAAACCGCTGCACATAAAGCCCCTGGCCATCGCGCGCCAGATCATCCAGGGCTTTATCACCAGTGAGCCCAAGCTCGCTGTCGCCCTGCCAGACCAACGGCTGCTGGGCGTGCCCGAGCACTAGCAGATCGAGCTTGGTGCTGGCACTCAGCTCGCGAATAAACGTGCGGTTCTGCCCTAGGGCCAGGCCGACGAACAGATAGCCGCGCAGCTGCACGGTGGCCGGATCGAAGATCGGCGTGGCCTTGATCAAGGCGCTCTGCTCCCCGGCCTGCACCAGTGTCCAGCCGTGGGCGTAATGAATCGGCGAGCGTAACGACGCCACCAAAGGTTTGATGTCATGCAGCGGTAGGCCGGCATCCATCACCAGCTTGCCGGTCGGATCAAGCAGGAAGAACACCTCCAGGCGCGCATCAATGTTGGCGTCCTGAAACATAAAGGCCACGTCTGCGGCGATTTTCTCAACCGGCATAACCTGCTCGGACAAGGCGCTGACGGTACGCCGCGCCGAAGCGCTGTGCAGATACACCTCAAGCAGCTGCAGGCGGTTATTGATCAGGCTGACAGTGGTGCGCTGGTATTGCGCCAAGCTATTGCGGATTTCACTCTGCAGGTTGGCCTCGGCCGTGCGCAGCGCGTAAACCATCACCACCGTGATCGCCACCATGCCGAGCATGCCAAACAGCAAGGCAATCCGCGTCGAGAACTTCAGCTCCCAACGTGCCGCTTTCGGCATGTGATTCTTGCGACTACTCATCTGCATCCGCGCCTCAGGGTCACAACACAGTCAGCTAATCCCTGTCGGTGCCTACTGCAATCCGATGTCATCAATCAGTGTTCGGTACTCTTGCATCTGCCTAACCAGCATAGGCTTGATCTCATCGCCGCGCATAAACAGCACCGGCTGGCGAATGCGTTGCTCGGTGACTTCAATAAAACGCGGGTCCTTGGCCGCGACCGCCAGGGCATCGGCCAGTATCTCAACCTGCTCGGCCGGGGTATTGGCCGGCACCATAACGATGCGCATGGTATGCAGGCCCAGGTCGTAACCCAGCTCGCGCAGAGTCGGCGCATCGGGGTAGCCCAGCAGGCGGGTATCGGCCAGGCTGGCCAGTACCCGCATTTCGCCAGACTCGGTGTAACCCGTATGGGTGCCGCCGCTGTAGGCAAACACGGCATCGCCGGAAAGCACCAAGGGTGCCATCCCAGCGCCGCCCGAGGTCGGCACAGTGCGTAACTCCAGCCCTTCGCGCTTGGCCAGGGCGCGGATAATCAGACGATCTTCCGCGGCCTGGCTGACATAGATCTGCCCCGGCGTGGCGCGCAGATAGGCCAGCAGCCCAGGCCAATCCTGGATGCCACGCTTAGAACCGGTGACAAAAGCCGGCTGCTCCAGCGAAAGCCCTGCCACGTAGGTAAAACTGTCCGGATCATAAGAGGCTGGCGACAGCAGCGGCGCAATGCTGACCACCGACGAGCCGCCGAACTGGAACACATAGCCCTGCTCAATACTGCTGGCCAGCATCGACGCCGAGGCCGCGCCGCCGGCACCGGGAATGTTGCTGACGGTGATCTTCTGCCCCAACTGCTCTTCCAGCACGGTGGCCAGCACCCGCCCCTGCAAATCGGTGCTGCCACCTGCGGCATAACCGATGATCATGGTCAGCGGTCGCTCCGGAAAACTTGCCGCCTGAACCTGCCACGGCAACAACCCCAGGCAGCCGCTCAACAACAGAAAACGCAGTAATGCCATGGTTCACCTCGTGCACTGATCAACAACCACCCGCTCAGCCAGGAACACGCCCAGCACCTTTTTGGTGCACCCTGCAGCCCTTACATCGGCCAGCAACCCGCAGGCCCGTTGGTGCACGATCAGTACGCCAGGCGATGCAACTTGCGCGCCCATCAGCCAGGCTTTTACTGAGCACCGACCTCCTCGATCAATTGCCGATAAGCCTGCACCTGTTGACTCAGCATGGTCTTGACCTCGCCGCCCGGCATAAAGCGAATAGGCTGGCGGATGCGTGTTTCGGTCACCTCGATAAAGCGCGGGTCACGTACCGCCGCCGCCAGAGCATTGAACAGGATGCTCACCTGTTCCGCTGGTGTGTCGGCCGGTACGGTGACAATTCGCACCGCATGCAAGGCCAGGTCATAGCCCAGTTCGCGCAGGGTTGGTGCATCGGGATAGCCCAGCAGACGCTCTTCGGCCAGGCTGGCCAGCACCCGCATCTGTCCCGATTCGGTATAGCCGGTATGAGTGCCCCCGCTGTAGGCAAAGAACACCTCGCCGGAAATCACCAGCGGGGCCATGCCCGCACCGCCAGAGGTGGGCACAATGCGCAGCTGCAACCCCTCGCGTTTGGCAATGGCGCGGGTCAACAAGCGGTCCTCGGCAGTTTGCGTGACATACACCTGGCCAGGGTTATCACGCAGGTGCTGGAGCAGGCTCGGCCAATCGGTAAAACCGCTCTGTCCTCCCGTGACATAGGCTGATTGATCCAGTGACAAGCCGGCTACATAGGTAAAGCTGTCGAGATCGTAGGAGGTCGGCGCGAGCAATGGGGAAAAGCTGATGGTCGAAGAAATACCGTACTGGAAGACATAACCCTGCTCGGCGCTACTGGCCAGCATGGCTGCCGCCACCGCCCCGCCAGCACCAGGCAGGTTGTTCACCCTGACCGGCTGCCCCAATTGCTCCGCCAGCACGTCGGCCAGCACCCGCCCCTGAATATCGGTGCTGCCACCAGCGGCATAGCCAATGATCATGGTCAGCGGCCGCTCAGGGAAGGTCGATGCCTGGCTGTTCAAAGCCAAAAACATACACAACACCGCCCAACAACTGCGTCTATTCATCACCACCACCTCCACACCTGGCAATACCGCACGCAGGTCGCAAAAGCTGTAACCCCGTTCTATGGTTTTAGCCCACAGGGGCGCGATAGCAATCTGACAGCTTTTTCAAAAGCAAAGGGTTATGCTGCGATCAAGCCGTTATTTTGTGATCACAGACCATGACTGAAGCCCAAGTCCCCCGCCAGCCAGACGCCTTCGCCCTCTGGCGCGAAGCGCAGGACACACGCATCCGCTCGCCACTTGGCGGTATTTATTACCTGCTGGCGTGGCTGCTGACCTGGATGTTCAGCGATGCTCCAGGCGCACTGGTGCTGCCGGGCGTTGTCGGCATCGCTCTGTTTGCCCTGCTGCTGGCCTTGCGCGTGCTACATCGCCTGCCTCAGGAGCAGAGCAACGAAGCACTCAGTCGCTGGCTTAACCTGCACTGGAGCCTGATTCTGATCACCGCGCTGGGTTGGGGGCTGGCCCACGCCCTGGCGCAGCACAATCCGCTGTTCAGCAGCTCGGTGATCATCGCCACCCTCAGCACCATTGCCTTCAGTACCGCACTGGTCTTCAACTTCGCTATGCGCAAAAAGCGTGCAATGCTCGCTCTGCTGCTGATTTATCTGCCGGGGCTGCTGACCCTGGCACTGACATGGCGCGAGCAGTACGCCATCCTGATCACCCTGAGTTTCTATTTGAGCTACCTGCTGCTGGTGCTGAACCGCAGCCACCGCGAGTACCACAACACCCTGGCCATGGAACTGCAGCTGCTCGACCAGCAGGAACGCCTCGAACACCTCAGCCGCACCGACAGCCTGACCCAGCTGGGTAACCGCTATCAGTTCAACAGCCTGTTCCCGGTGATGGTGGCCAACGCCCAGCGGCAGAGCCAGCCGTTGTCGCTGGTACTGCTGGATATCGACTTCTTCAAGCGGATCAACGACGAGTACGGGCATGCCTGCGGTGACAGCTGCCTGAGCGACTTTGCCGAACGCATGCGCCAGAACTTCCGCCGCGACAGCGACGCGCTGCTGCGCCTGGGCGGCGAAGAGTTCGGCATTCTGATGCCCAACACCCCACTGGAACAGGCACGTCTGCTGGCCGAGCAGTTTCGTCTGGAGCTGGAACGTGAAGGCTTCAATGTACCGGGAGCGATTCTGCCGCTGACCGCGAGCCTGGGGGTGGGTTGCTATGACATGCTGCGCGACGGCAGTGCCGAAGCGTTCTTCAAGCGGGTCGACGATGCGCTGTATCAGGCCAAGGCGGCCGGGCGCAATCGCCTGGAACTGGCCTGAATGCGGCGGCACAAACGTGCCGCCGGATAACACCTAAAGGCGGAAGCTGCTCATCTGCTTGGCCAGGTCATCGGCCAGGCCGCGCAGGGTCTGGCAGTCCTCTTTACACACCTGTACCTCACCGGCAGTGGCATGCGCCAGGTCGGCAATACCCTGCACGTTGCGGTTGATTTCCTCGGTCACCGACGATTGTTCCTCGGTAGCAGCGGCCACCTGGGTGTTCATATCGCTGATACGCTCAACCTGCTCGGTAATCGCACTGAGTGAGTGCCCGGTGCGCTGACTGGCCTCGACCCCGGTGCCAGTGGCGCTCTGCCCGGCGTGCATGGAGCTCACGGCCGTTTCCGCGCCTTGTTTAAGGCGCTGAATCATCTGCTGGATTTCATCGGTGGAGCTCTGCGTGCGACTGGCCAGGGTGCGCACCTCATCGGCTACCACGGCAAAACCACGGCCCATCTCACCGGCCCGCGCCGCTTCGATGGCGGCGTTGAGTGCCAGCAGGTTGGTCTGCTCGGAAATCCCGCGAATCACCGCCAGCACCTGATCAATCGAGGCCACCTGCTCGGCCAGCTCGCTGACCGCCGCCGCCGCACCGCCGATATCGGCGGACATACTCTCGATATGGCTGATCGACTGGCCAACCACCTTGCGCGCCTGCTGCGCTTCATCACGCGCCGACTGCGAGGCATGTGCGGCACTGCTGGCATTCCGGGCGATTTCCTGCACGGTCAGGCCCATCTCGTGCACCGCCGTGGCGACCATATCGGTCATTTCCTGTTGCTGACTGGAGCGCCCGGCGGTGTTGTCGACCACCTGCGCCACCTGACTGACCGACGCGCGCAAACGCTCACTGGTCGCCAGCACATCGCTGATCAGGCTGCGCTGACCACCGATAAAACGGTTGAAGCCACGGGCCAGATCGCCCAGTTCATCCTCGCGGGACTCATCCAGGCGACGGGTCAGATCGCCACCGCCACCGCCAATCTCCACCAGTGCAGCGGTCACCTGACGAATCGGCCGAACCAGACCACGCGCCAGTAGCACCACCAAGCCGAGGAACAGCAAGGCCACGCCCACCCCGATAGCACTGGTCATCAGCAGCGCCTGGCGAGCCTCGGCATAGATTTCCGCTTCCGGCACCTCGCTGACCAACAGCCAGTCCAAACTGGAGAGCTTCTGCGCCACCGCCAGATAGGTTTCACCATCACGCTCGAAGCGTACCGCCTTGCCACCGCTGCCCAACAGCTCATCAGCCGGCGCCTTGCCAAACAGCTCGGCGAGGCGGCCACTGCCGCTCAGGTCAGCCTGTGGGTGCACCTTGACCTCGCCCTGGGCATCAATCAGAAACACCTGACCGCGCTCACCAAAACGAAAGTCGCGGATCATTTCCGACATGGCCTTGAGGCTGAAGCCCAATCCGGAAACGCCGAGGGTTTTGCCGCCCTGCTTGATCCGCTGGTTGATAAACAGGGTCGGCAGGCGCGTGCCCTTGTCGATGTCGATTTCCAGCACCTGGTCGCGGCTGCTGTCGACCAGTTTGTAGAACCACTGGTTCTCCGGCTGATCACGGCTGATCACCCGAGCCAGGCCCGCACCGGTGAAATAGTTGCCGCTGTCCAGCACGGCAATCGAAGTGGTCAGGGCGTTCTGCTGCTCGCGCACGCCCTCCAGGTAACGTGCCACGGCATCGCGCTGGCCTTCCTCTTCGCCGGCCGCCAACCAGTCCTGGATAAAGGCGTTGCCGGCAATTCCGGCATTGGCGGTGATTGGTGCGGTCAGCACCCGCTCCAGATCGTTACGAATCGCCAGCACCCGCGCCGGCAAGGCCTCTTCGACCAGGAAGCGCTCGGTCAGGCGATTGACCACTGCGGAGTAGACGCCTACCACGATCAGAATGCTGGCGAGCAGGGCGGCGCCCATGCTGAGAATTAGCTGCCACTGGATGCTGCGTTTCCACAAGCCCATGGAGATTACCTTCTAGTTATTATTTGAAACCACAGATTGAATACAATTTTGTATACAAACTCAATTATCCGGCGACGTATAACCGCTATCGGCTGCACCGGCTGCTGACTTTAACTAGCGCCGGGAACAACTCAGTCCACCTGCCGCCAAAGCCGCAGATAAGCATCTTCATGGCTGAAGTCCAGTTCTATGCTGAGGTCGTCCGACTCCTGCAGCACCTGCGGGGTGATCAGCAGAGGCGGTGTGACAAACAGGCTCGGCGGCTGGTCGGCAAAGGCTCGGTTCAGTTCATCCACCAGCTGCCAGCCCTGCATGCCCAACGGCTCGGCGACGGTGGCGACCTGCTGGGACAACCCTGAGTGGATGCGCCCCAGCGCCTTGGCCGAGCCATCGCCAGCGGAAATATTGCGGATGTCCTTACGCCCGAGGGCATTGAGCGGCACGTTGATATGGTCGAAATAGACATCGTTGATTGCCAGGGTATGGCTCCACTCAGCACCGAAGCGGCGCTGCAACGAGCGCACACGCTCATCCATGCCCTTGCCGGCACTAGCAATCGGCAGGTCTTCGACGCTCAGCACCTTGCACTGCACGCACTCTTCCAGACGTTGCACCATGCGTTGGGTCTTGGCGGTGGCAATGGCGAACTGGCTGTCGGTGAACAGCACCACACCGATCTGGCCGTCACGCATGGCGTACTCGACAGCCAGGTCGGCCACCTGCAGGGGGTCGCTGGTGATATTGCTGAACAGCTTGTCTGTCGGCCCCGGCCGATCCCCGGCGTGCCAACCGACCAAAGCGATCTCGCGGTCTTGAAAGGCTTGATGCAACTCCCCCAGGTAACCCGGCTCGAAGCCACCGAGCACTACGCCATCGGGGTTACGCTCAAGCACCTCAGCGGCCAGCCGCTTGATCTCCACCACATCGCCACGGCCATCCACCGCATGCACCCGCCAACCCAGCAACTTGGCCGCGCGTTCAAAGCTGCGGTACACGCCGACGACCCCACCGTTGCGGAAATCCGCCGCAATAAAACTCACCTGCATGCCGCTGCGTGCGGGCGGCGCCTGTGTCGGCCCGGCCCACTCACTCGCAATCAGCAGTGCACTGAACAACAGCCCACTAAGGCAGATAGCGGCTGCGTATCTATATCTCGCCATCGCATATCCCTGCGCGACCGGTCGGCAGACGACTGTGCCAACCTTCACCTAACAGCGTAGTCACTCATGGCCAGGACACCCTGCCGCGCGTTTCAGTCCGACAGACTGAACTCAACACGCGCGGTCTGCCCGCTTTCGTCCAGCACACTGAGCTGATACTGCCCGTTGCGCGCGAAGGCGTGATTGAACAGCGCATCGGCGCTGGTTTCGGCAATCGGCTGACCGTCGACAAACCACCAGCGCCGGCCGCTGCCGCCCAGTGCCGACAGGCGCAAGCGCAGCGCTTCGCTACTGCCGGCCGGGCGACGCAGATGATCACCCTCACGCACGCCGACAATCGACAGCGGCGCAACGACTGGCGCATGCCGCGGCGGGCACT
This sequence comes from Pseudomonas sp. 8BK, assembly GCF_902506475.1. Classification (NCBI taxonomy): domain Bacteria; kingdom Pseudomonadati; phylum Pseudomonadota; class Gammaproteobacteria; order Pseudomonadales; family Pseudomonadaceae; genus Pseudomonas; species Pseudomonas sp. 8BK. The sequence goes on from NZ_LR733252.1 coordinate 4,267,544, forward strand.
GCGGATCAGCCGCCGGCAAGCGCGCACTGCGACGTTCGCGGCGCGGCAACCAGGGTTCCAGCGGCGCAGGCCACAAGGCCAGGCTTTGTGCCGTCGCCCCCGGGCAACTGGCATCCACGCGCAGCCCAGCGGCATTCACCCAGATGCTCTCCTGCAGCCCCAAACCCAGCGGTTGATCCTGCGCTGGCAAGGTCGGTGGCGTGGTGCCGTCAAGGGTCCAGGCAAAGCGCTGGCGTCGGCAGTTGGGGTCGCGACTGTCCAGCGGTTGGCCCAGCGGCCAGCAGATCGCAGCCACGCCGACCGAGGTCGGCTGCGGGTCTATCGGCAGCGCAATACCGCGCTGGCTGTCGCGGTTGACCAACAGATCATGCACCTGCAGCAGCAGTGGCGCGGCCGACGCCAAGCCAAACTGCCCAGACACCGGGGTGCCATCGGGGCGGCCAATCCAGATGCCAATCAGGTAACGCGGCGCCACGCCAATCGCCCAGGCATCACGAAAGCCATAGCTGGTGCCGGTCTTCCAGGCCAGGCTCGGGCGCTGCACCAACTGCGCACGCGGGTCACGGTCCGGGCGCGCCTGACCGCTGAGAATGCGCCGCACGATCCACGCCGAGCCGGGCGACAGCAAGCGCCGTTCATGCAAGCCATCCTGTGGCTGAAAACGCAGGCGTGCGGCCATGCCGCCGCGAGCAAATGCGCTGTATCCGCTGACCAGTTCCTCCAGCCGGCTGCCGGCCCCGCCGAGAATCAGCGCCAGGTTGGGCTCGGCCAGCGGTGGCAGCAGCAAGGGCACCCCAGCGCTGCGCAGTTCTCCGGCAAAGCGCTTCGGCCCATAGGCTTCCAGCAGTTGCACGGCAGGCAGATTGAGTGAGGTGGCCAGCGCCTCACTGGCGGATACTGCGCCGCTGAAGCCGGCGGCAAAGTTGCCTGGGCGGTAATCGCCATAACGCCGTGGCACATCCTGCAGCAGAGATTCGGAATGGATCAGCCCCTCGTCCAGCGCCATCCCGTAGAGAAAGGGTTTCAGCGTCGAGCCGGGCGAGCGCACGGCGTTGATCATGTCGACATGACCAAAGCGTTTGGCATCGCCGATATCCACCGATCCAAGGTAGGCACGCACCGCCATGCTTGGCTGCTCGACCACCAGAATCGCCGCCGAGGTGCGCTCCGGCAGCCGTGCACGCCAACCCAGCAGCAGGTCTTCCAGGCGGCGCTGCAAGCCGGCATCGATAGTGGTGCGAATCAGCGGCGGACTGCTGCGGGAGTTCAACCGTCGCGCCAGCAGCGGCGCCAGGCGTGGTTCCTGACGCGGCGCCAGCAGCACTGGTTCCTCCAGCGCATCATTGATCGCCGATTGCGGCCACACCTGGAAACTGGCCAGACGCTTGAGCACTTTGTCGCGCGCGGCCTGGGCCCGCTCGGGATGACGATCCGGACGCAAACGGCTGGGCGCCTGCGGCAGCACCGCGAGCAGCGCGGCTTCGGCGCGGGTTAGCTGACTCGGCGCCTTACCCAGATAAGCCCAACTGGCGGCCGCCACCCCCTGCAGCGTGCCGCCAAACGGCGCGCGGTTGAGATAAAGGGTGAGGACTTCATCCTTTGACAGGTGCCACTCCAGCTGCAGCGTGCGCCACAGTTGCTTGAGCTTGCCGCTGTAACTGCGCGCATGCGGATCAAGCAGGCGCGCTACCTGCATCGACAGCGTGCTGCCGCCCGAGAGCACGCGCCCGCCACTGAGGTTCTGCCAGGCCGCGCGGCCCAGCGCCAACGGGTTGACCCCAGGGTGCTGATAGAACCAGCGATCCTCATAGGTCAGCAGCGCGTCCAGGTAATAGGGTGACACCTCACTGGGGCTGACCGGATAACGCCACACGCCGTCATGGTCAGCAAAACGCCACAGCGGCGCACCGTCCTCGGCCAGCACCACGCGGGCCAGATCATCGCCTGGCAAAGGCAGTGGAAACAGCCGGTCGGCCACTAGCAGAATCAGCAGCAGGCACAGCGCAATAGCCAGCCAGGGACGGCGCAAACACCTCAGCACGACAGCGCGCGCTGCTATCAACCGACCCTGCCCAGAACGCATAGCGCCTCTCTCAACACACATCCCTGAAGCGCCGCACTATACGCGGCAATGCCCAATATTTCTGGCCACCGCTGGCAACTCGCGACCTAACGCGCAGATGCACAACACCCGGGAGAACAGGCCATATCCGCCAGAACATACGAGCAAAAGTACCGTGCTAGAGCTGTTTGCGCCCATTGTTATCTTTTTGCGTCATTTTTTTGATATTCGTATTTTTGACGCCTATACCTTGGGTTCGCTGTTAACGCTTGGCTACCCGCCGCACCGAAAACAGTGAAAAACCGTTATCGCCATAAGGCAACGGGCTATTCACGGAGCCATCCTCCGCTTACCCAATGGAGCTACATCAATGCACAGGAAGATCTTCCCGAAAACCTTGCTACTCGCCGCACTGGTTTCCCCCGCCGGCACCTTCGCCGCAGAACTGATTGATCTCTCAACCCTGCCAATCCGCCCCGGTATAGCCGGTGCCGGCGACATCCATGATGACCTTGGGCTGCAGCCGGATGAGCTGAACGCCACCCTGAGTGCGCAACTGCCTGGTGGTGCCCAGGTCGTGCGCTACCAGCAGTTCTATAAGGGCATCCGGGTGTGGGGCGAAGCCATCACCGAGTTTACCGACGGTAGCCAGCCCCTGCGCAGCGGCCGCCTGGTGAGTGACATCAGCAGCGACCTGGTACGCGATGCAACGCCAACGCTCAGCGCCAAACAAGCCCTGGAAATGGCCAAAAGCCTGAAAGCCAGCGGCCTGCCGAGCGAGAACGAACAGAGCGAACTGGTTGTGCGGCTCGATGCGCAGCAACGCGCACAGCTGGCATACGTGGTGTCGTTCTTTGTCCCTGGAACCAAACCTTCACGCCCGTTCTTTATGATCGAAGCCAACAGCGGCGAGCTGCTCGATCAATGGGAAGGCCTCAATCACGCGCAGGCAACCGGCCCAGGCGGCAACCTGAAAAGTGGCCGCTACCTGTATGGCACGGACTACGGACATCTTTCGGTCAACAAAAAATGCCAGATGGACAGCGGCAATGTCATCACCGTCAACCTCAACCACAGCCTGAACAACAGCAGCACCACGCCCTTCCAGTTCGCCTGTTCGTTCAACGACTTCAAGAGCATCAACGGCGCGTTCTCGCCGCTGAACGACGCGCACTATTTCGGCAACGTGGTGTTCCAGATGTATGGCAACTGGTTTGGCGGCCTGCGTCCGCTGCTCAACCGCAAGCTGTATATGAAAGTGCATTACGGCAACGGTTATGAAAATGCCTTCTGGGACGGTCAAGCGATGACCTTCGGCGATGGTCGCAATCGCTTCTACCCATTGGTATCGCTGGACGTTTCCGCCCACGAAGTCAGCCATGGCTTTACCGAGCTGCATTCGGGATTGGTCTACAGCAACCAGTCCGGCGGCATCAATGAGGCGTTCTCCGATATGGCTGGCGAAGCGGCCGAATACTTTATGAAAGGCAAGAATGACTGGAAGGTCGGCTACGACATCTTCAAAGGTGACGGCGCCTTGCGCTATATGGACCAACCCAGCCGTGATGGCCGCTCCATTGACCACGCCGACAAGTACCGTGCCGGTATGGATGTCCACCACTCAAGCGGAGTGTATAACCGCGCGTTCTACCTGCTCAGCCAGAAAATCGGCTGGAATACCCGCAAAGCGTTTGAAGTGTTTGTCGACGCCAACCGTTTCTATTGGACGGAAACCAGCGACTTCAACCGCGGCGCCTGCGGCGTGATCCAGTCGGCGCAGAACCGCAGCTACGGCTCTGCCGATGCCATTGCCGCCTTTGCTGCAGTGGGTGTCAGCTGCCCAACCCTGCTGAACTGAAACGGGCTACACCACAAGCCCCTGTCTCGCTGAGGCAGGGGCTTTTCTATGCCCGGCGCTGGTAGCTCATGCTCTGTAGCGCTGTCATTCCGCCCAATGACTGGCACACTGGCGCGCAGCAGCAATCAACGCAGAGTCGAGTGGAACGAGAACTATGGGTGTAGAAGGTTTTTTTGAATCCCTGGGCGAGGCGGTTGGTTCGGTGATCCGCTTTATCGTCGAAGGCTTGAGCGGCTTCTTCGGCATGCTCGGCGGCGCGGTCAGCAGCTTTATCACAGGCATGTCCAAGGCCTTGGGGGTTACGCCATCATTGCTCAGCATCGTGGTTCTGTTGGCAGGTCTGTGGCTGCTGTACCTGGCGGTGCGCGCCTTTATCCGCCGTTCGATCATTGCCGGGGTGATCTGGCTGGTGCTCGGCTTATGGTTGCTGAGCGGTCTGATCAGCTAAGTCACTCAGGCGAAACAACAAGGCCCGCCAATTTGGCGGGCCTTGTGCTCTCTAAGAACCTGTTTCGGATCCCGCGAGCTAGAGCGAGACAAGGCAAAATGGCCGAGGAAGCGGAGTTTACGTGCTGTAAATGTGCATTCCGAGGCCATTTTTAACGCAGTATCGCCGACGCGCAGCAGATCCGAGACTGGTTCTAGCGCTCCTTAACTACCAGACGCCCTGGCGTGGTACCCAGGGCCTGCCAGTTCGGCCGGTACATCGACTCCACTTGCGGTGGCGGCACGCGGTAGCTGCCGGGGGTAACGGCGCGGGCCAGGTACAGCAGATGGGTGGTGTCGTAGCCGTTTACATCCAGCGCCGCGACGTAGCGATCCCCCCGGAACTCCTGGTGCTTGATCGCCGCGTTCTGCATCGACTCACGCCACGCTTTCACCGCGCTGCTGGCATCGTCCAGGCTGGCCGAACTTTGCGCCAGGTTCTGGTTTTCAAGCTCCAGGCCCGCCGGCAACAGGTCGACCACCAGAGCATCCGGTACGCGCTGCTTGGCGGATACGGCCAGGTGCACCAGCACCAGCTCGCCACTCTGCAGATTGCTCAGATCCAGCGGCTGGCCATCCATGCCCAGGTACTCGCGGTAGATGCTGAGATTCTCGCCACCGGCTGCAGGGGCCTGACGCGGGTACCCGGACAGCGTCAGCTGCTGATACAGCGGCGTGTCGCCCGGTTTTTCCGCCGAATTGCTGATGCTCAGCGGCGCCGCCAGATCACTGCCATCGAGCTTGAGGCCCGGCTGGGCATTGCTCAGTTCGAAGGCCAGGCTGCCGCTTTGCAGCGCGGCGCTCCAGCTCGGCTCTGGTTTGCTCAGCAGATTGCGCCCAGCCAGGTACAGCGAATTGCGTTCCTGGGTCGACAACCACTGCTGCCCGGCCACTTCGTCAGCCAGGTTGAACAACCGCTCTTCACGGCGATTTTTCGCCAGATCATGCTCTTCGAGCAGCGCCAGAATCAGCGCCTGATCGCGCAGCGGGCTGCCGTAGTCGGCCAGCCAGTTATTGCTCTCACGACCACGGGCCAGGCCGGCGCTCAACAGTTCATCGGCACGCGGCTGATCGCCCATTTTCTGCAGCGCCACGGCCAGGTGCACCAGCGGCAAGCCGGACAGTGCATCGCTGCGCCGTTCATACAGGCTACGCAAGGCACCCAGCGGCGCCTGTTGGCTGCGCGCCAGCACGTAACCGGCGTAGGCCTGCACGGCAAAGCGGCTGTGGTTGGCGTTGTCGCTGTAGTTGACCTCGATCAGGTGACGCTCCTGCAGGTAGCGCAGCAGGCGTTCGTTGGCCTTTTTCAGCGCCTCTTCCGGCACGCCGAAACCCTGCTCGCGGGCGCGCAGGAGGAAGTCGCTGACGTAGGCAGTCAGCCAGTACTCCTCATCGCTGTCCGCGCCCCACAGACCGAAGCTGCCGTTGTAGCGCTGCATGCTCAGCAGGCGCTCGATGCCCAGTTCGATGGAGCGCTTGCGTTGCTCATCCGGCTCAGCTTCCACGCCCAGGCGCTTGAGCGTGGCCGCATCGGCGTACAGCGACGGATACAGACCACTGGTGGTCTGCTCCAGACAGCCGTACGGATAGGCCTTGAGTGCGCGAATCTGCTCGCCAAGATTCAGCGGCGGCCTGCTGGAAATCGCCAACCGTGCTTCCAGACCGGCAGCCTCGAAACGGCTCAGGGCATCAGCCGGCAGCAGCCAGCTGTCACCTTTTAGCACCGCGCGGAAATGCTGCAGCTGCGCCGGGTAGGCCGGGCGAATGCCCAGGGTCCACTCTCGGCTGAACGGCGGCAGATCCTCACCGGGCAGGGCCAGGCCGCTGACACTGACCTTGACACGCCCTTGGCCGTAACCGCCCAAGGCGGTGACCGGAATGCGCAGGATGGTGCGCTGACCATCGGCCAGGGTAATTGGTGCTACCGCTGCACCGGGGTTCTGCGCAAGGCGCAGCTGACCTTCGGCACTCAATTGCACATCGAGTTTCTGTTCACGCCCGGACAGGTTGCTCAGGTCCAGGGCCAGGGTGGTTTCATCGCCCCCGGCGAGGAAGCGTGGCGCGGACAGCTCTGCAATCAGTGGCGCAGCGACCACCGTCTTGCCTTCGCCCATACCGTAATGCTCATCGGTCCAGGCTTGCGCCATCAGCCGTAGTTCGCCGTTGAAGTCGGGGATAGCCAGGCTGACTTCGCCTTCACCCTGCTCATTCAGTTTCAGCGGCTCACTCTGCAGGGCGACGATCAGCACGCTGGTATCCGGGCGCTTGCCGCCACCGGCCAGCGCCGCGTCACCACCGAAGGCCAGTTTGGCCACCCGACCTTGCCCTGCCTCGATCAGTTGCCCGTAGATATCCAGCTGATCCGCGCCGTAGGCCTTACGGCCAAAGAAGTTGGCGAATGGATCGGGCGTGGCGTACTCGGTGATATTGAGAATGCCGACATCCACGGCGGCCACCAGCACCTGCGCCTGTTTCGGGATGCTGCCGTCGGCGTTGCGCGCCTGCACCTTGACCTTCAGAGGCTGATTGGGGCGCATCTTTTCCGCAGCGGTGAGGGTTAGCGCCAGTTTGCGCGGAGCACGTTCCAGCGGCAGGTGCAGCAGGCCGACCGCACGTTTTGGCGTGGCATTGTTCTTGCGCTCGCCGGGACGGATCACCAGGGCGCTGACATACAGGTCATGGCGTGCCCAGTCCTTGGCAATCGGGATATCGAAGCTCTTGCCCTCGGCCGGCACTTCGATTTCCTGCCACCACAGCGGTCCCTCGCTGGATTCCACCATCAGGTAGCCCTTGCCCGCAGAAGGCGGGGTAACGGTGACCTGGGCGGTGTCGCCATCGATATAAGCCGGTTTATCCAGCGCCAGTTTGACCTGATCCGGGCGCACGGCGCCGCCGTCGGCGTTGTCCTGCCAGCGGTAGCCGGCCCAGAAGCGCATGCTGCTGAGCAGGCCGGTCTGGCCGTCGATTACCTCGATGCGATACGGGCCCCACTCCACCGGGAAACTGATCTTGGCAGTACCGCCGGCAGCGACCTTGAGGTTTTCCTCGTTGAGGGTAAGGAATTTCTCGGTGTAGTTATGGCTCCAGCCATCGCTCTCGGAGAAGTTCCAGAAGTAGTCACGGCGTTCACGAATCAGGCGCACGCTGAGCTGATCGGCGGCCAGCTTGTTACCCTCGGCATCGGCCACCAGCACTTCGAACTCGGCCAGGCTGTCGGCGTCCACTTCTTCTTCGCCGTCAAACAGCCCGCGCACACCTGGCAGACGCTCGGCCGGCCACACCGGCTGAACAACCCGCCGGGTAATCGCCCGACCACCGGACTCCTGCAGGCTGGCTTGCAGAATCAGACGCAGCGGCGATTTGGCATCGGCCCAGCGGCTTTCGATATCCAGGCTGGCCTTGCCCTGCTCGTCCAGGCTGGTTTCATCCAGCTCGATGTCCTCGCTCAGCTCTTCTTCGGTAACCGAACCGAACTGATAGCCCGGCAGGCTGGCCACCGCCTCACGCAGCGGACGGACATAGAGTTGCCCGCTAAGGCGATTGCCGGCTGCCGGAGCGCCATACAGATAGCGCCCGATGACCTCGAACTGGGCGTTCTCCGCAGGTGTATAGGGCTCTTCACTGCCCTTGAGTTCCAGCGCCATACGTTCCGGCAGAAAGTCTTCCACAGAGAATTCATACAGCTGCTGGCGACCATCGCCGAGGTCGAACAGCAGCTGCCAGCGCCCGGTCGGCGCTTCGTCGGCCAGTTGCAGCTGGTACTGATACAGGCCGGCGTCATCGGCCTGCCAGACGAACTTGCGGCTGACCTGCTCATCCGGACGGCGCACTTCGACATTTACCGGCTGGGCTTTTACCGCGCGGCCATCGGCATCGCGCAGCAGGCCGTTGAGCAGCACGGTCTCGCCGGGGCGATAAAGATCACGCGGGCCAAATACGAAGAACTGCAACGGGTGGGCGACAGGCCCGGCAATGTCGAATTCAGCCAGGTCCAGCGCCGCGGTGTTCAGGCGCAGCAGGCTGGTCTGTTCACCCTGGTGGGCCAGCAGCATTTCGGCCTTGGGCGGCAGCGGCAGTTCACCATGGCCGGCACCATCGGTTTTGCCTTCGGCCAGCACCTGGCCTTCTGCGTTGAGGACTTCCAGGCGCACATCACCCAGCGCTGCCCCCCCGGCCAGGGCCTGGGTGAACACATCGATACGGTTCTGATAACGCCGTACGGACAGACCTATATCACTCAGGGTGAACAGCGTGGCCGGCTGTGAATAGTTGTAGCTGCCGGCTTCACGCATCACCGCCAGGTACACGCCGGGCTGCTTGAACGGTTCCAGGCCAGCAATTGGCAGCAGCAGGGTTTCGCGGGTATTGCGCGCCGGGTTCAGATCAAAGCGGCCGCCATAGACCAGGTCCGCCATCGGCAGCAGACTGCGGGCTTCCCAGTTATCCAGATTGCTCGAGCGGCCCCAGCGGTTAAGGAAGGCCGGTAGCGACTCGGGCTTGATGCGGAAGAACTCGACATTGATCTTGTCCACGTTCAGCGCGATTACCGGCAGGCCTTCGGCGAGGCGCGTGGGCAGCAAGGAGCCACGGCTGGCGAAGCCGACGCTGGCTTGCAGGTCGCGGGTTTCCAGGCGGGTAACCTGCTCGGCGGCGAGGCTTTTGCCATTCAGCCCGAGCAGCCCGGCATCCACCGTCAGCACCAGCTTGCGCTGCGGCTCCAGATGGCGCAGGCGCACCTCCATCAGGTTGTCGCTCAGTTCCCAGGCACCGTCGACCTTGCCGCTTTTGCTATCGACCAGGTGCATGCGCTCGGCGAGCTTCTGCTCGGGATCAAGCGGCACCGAGAAGCTGATCGACAGCGTGCTGGCGCCTTCGAGCTGCACTTCCGAGACATCCACCACAGTCAGTTCGCGGCCGGCGTAACGCTCGGCCAGCGCCTTGCGGTCAACCGTCGGTTTGGCCGTCTCGCTGCTGACAGGGGTGGCTTGGGTCGCCGTTACTTCGGCGGGCCCAGAGGTGGATGAATCACAGGCGCTGAGCAGGCTCAGGACAAGTGCCAGAAGCAGTCCATTCTTCGGCATTGCGGGCTCCAACAAGGGTAGGTGCAGAGGCCTGACACTATAGTCGAGGCGCTAACCGACCACTAAGTGTGCAGCTGCAAAATTGCTGGGCAGCGCACGCCAGTCGATCAGTGTTTAATAACCCGCCTGTGACATGCGCCCGCGCATTTCGTTGCAACCATCGCCAATCAAGTTTGAGAGCACATTTGATAAACGCCGTACGCGATGCCTGGCAGCACACGCCTACCCATAAACGGGTGTGGGCACTGGCTGCGCCAATGATCCTCTGCAACCTTTCGGTGCCGCTGGTGGCGCTGGTCGACAGTGCGGTGATCGGCCATCTACCGCACGCCCACCAATTGGCCGCCGTGGCCGTAGGCGGCAGCCTGTACACCCTGCTGACCTGGGCAGTGGGTTTTCTGCGCATGGGCACCACCGGTTTCAGCGCCCAGGCGGCGGGGCGCGCTGATGGCGGCGCGCTGCGTCAGGTGCTGCTGCAGGGTTTGCTGCTCGGCGTGCTGCTGGCGTTCGTTTTGATCAGCCTGGCCATCCCCTTGAGCAGTGCCGCATTGGCGCTGATGCAGCCCTCGGCGCAACTCGATGAGATGGCGCGTAGCTATCTGTATATCCGCCTGCTCGGGCTACCCGCAGCGCTGGCCACCTATGCCCTGATTGGCTGGCTGCTGGGTACGCAGAACGCGCGCGGGCCGCTGGCCATTCTGCTGACCACCAATCTGCTGAATGTTGCCCTCGATCTGCTGTTTGTCCTCAGCCTGCACTGGGGCGTGGCCGGCGCGGCCTGGGCCTCGGTGATTGCCGAATGGAGCGGTGCGATGCTCGGTCTGTACCTGGCCCGCCGCGCCTTGCGTGCCTATGCCGGCACGCTGGACTGGGCGGCGCTGCGTCGCTGGTTGAACTGGCGACCGCTACTGGCGGTAAACCGCGACATCTTTATTCGCACCCTGGCACTGCAGGCGGTGTTCTTTCTGATCACCGTACAAGGCACCCGCCTGGGCGATGCCACGGTGGCTGCCAACGCCCTGCTGCTCAACGGCCTGCTCCTCGCCGCGCATGCCCTCGATGGCTTGGCCCACGCACTGGAGGCGCTGTGCGGACATGCCCTCGGCGCCCGTGATCGCAGCGCACTGCGCCGAACGCTGATTGTCGCCGGCGGCTGGTCGCTGTTCGCCAGCCTGGGTTTTGCGCTGTTCTTTCTACTCGGCGGGCACTGGTTTATCAGCCTGCAGACCAATATCGCGGCGGTGCGCGAAACCGCATTCGTCTACCTACCGTACCTCGCCCTGCTGCCGCTGATCGCAGTCTGGAGCTACCTGCTCGACGGTCTATTTATCGGCGCCACCCGCGCCCGCGAGATGCGCGACGCCATGCTCCTGGCACTGCTGCTCAGCCTGCCGCTGGCCTGGGCCCTGCAGCCACTGGGCAATCAGGGCTTGTGGCTGGCCTTCCTGAGCTTTATGGGACTGCGCAGCCTGTGCCTGGGTGGCTATGCTTACCGCCTGACCCGTGCCGACCACTGGTTCGCCCCTAGCCAATCAGGAGCCCCTTATGCTCAGCCCTGAAATGCCCTGCGATGAAGTCTTGCGCCAGCAGATCCTCGATGACAACGAGTTGATCGATACCCCTGCCGACCCCTATCTGGATACCCTGGTGCGGGTGGTGCGCGAAGTCTTCGCGGTAAAAACCGTGCTGATCAGCCTGATCGACCATGACCGCCAGTGGTTCAAATCGCGCATCGGCCTGGAGATCAGCGAAACTCCACGGACCATCTCCTTCTGCGCCCACGCGATTCTCGGCACCCAGCCACTGATCGTCGAAGACACCCATAACGACCTGCGTTTTCACGACAACCCGGTGGTGATCAACAACCCGCAGATCCGCTTCTATGCCGGGCAACCGCTGTTTTCCCAGGAAGGCCAGCCGCTGGGCACCCTGTGCCTGATCGACCCAGCCCCACGGCAGCTGACGGGCAAGCAGGTGCGCCTGTTTATCGACATGGCGACCCTGGTCGAGGGCTACCTGAAGCTGCGCCACGTCAGCGAGCAGACCGCGCAGCTGCGCGCGGCGCTGAGCCGTGAACAGCGCAAGACCATGCTCGACCCGCTGACCCAGCTATGGAACCGCGCCGGCCTCAACCACTTTCTGCCCAGGCAGCAGGCACAGGCCGACGACCTGGGCTTGCAACTCGGCGTGCTGTTCTGCGACCTGGATTACTTCAAGAAGGTCAACGACAACCACGGCCACGCCGCTGGCGATCAGGTGCTGTGGGAAACCGCCCGGCGCATCAGCGCCGCCGTACGCCCTCAGGATGTAGTGACGCGCAGCGGCGGCGAGGAGTTCGTGGTGCTGCTGCAGGTGCACGACCAGCATGAATTGCTGCTGATCGCCGAGCGCATTCGCAGCGCCCTGAATAAGGAGCCGGTGAGCATCGACGAGTTGCAGCTCAACCTGACCATCAGCATCGGCGCAGCCCTGCGCAGCCCCCAGGAACCACCAACTGCCACCATGAACCGCGCCGACCAGGCGCTGTATCAGGCCAAGGGCAATGGCCGCAACCGAGTCGAACTCGCCAACTGACCCTCCACACCAGACAAGGGAAACCCTATGGGCCAAGCGCTTGCTGCCTACCTGCATTATCTGTCGATCTTCCTGCTGTTCGCCCTGCTCAGCATCGAGCATGTGCAATTCAAACTGCCGCTGGACCTGCGCCGCGCGCGCAGCCTGATTATCACCGACATCGCCTACGGCATCTGCGCCGGCCTGGTGCTGTTCACCGGTCTGGCGCGCGTACTCTGGTACGGCAAGGGCCTGGACTACTACCTGGGCAACAGCCTGTTTCACGCCAAAGTCGGCCTGTTTATCCTGGTCGGGCTGATCTCCGTGGTGCCGACCTTCGTCTTCCTCAACTGGCGCAACAGCCTCAAGGCCGGCGAAGTGCCGCAGGTCAGCCCCGCCAAGGCGCGGATGGTGATCATGGTGATTCGCCTGGAACTGTTGCTGCTACTGGCCATCCCATTACTGGCGGTGCTGATGGCACGCGGTTATGGCGTGATCGGCTGACACCTGAGCAGACCAGCAAGCCTGTGGGAGGCGCTTTAGCGGCAAACGGATGTCGCGGCTAAAGCCCCTCCCACAAGCCCAGAAAGCGCCCGCTGATTTGCCCGCACGGCATGGCTCTGCTAGTGTCGCGCCGGTTCCGATTCCCCGATCTACCCCGAGATATCCGCCATGGCCGCCCGCAAAAAAGCCGCGCTCGACTTCGAGCAATCCCTGACCGATCTGCAGAACCTGGTCGAGCGTCTGGAAAACGGCGAGCTGTCGCTGGAAGACTCGCTGACCGCCTTCGAACAGGGCGTGCGCCTGACCCGCGATTGCCAGACTGCCCTGGCTCAGGCCGAACAGAAAGTGCAGATCCTCATGGAGCGCGACGGCGAGCTGGAGGAAGCCCCCTTCGACGCGGACCAGCAGGCATGATTGCGGCCTACCAGAGCAGCTGCCAACGCCGCGTCGATGCCGCCCTGGAAAACCTCCTGAGCAGCCCACGTCCGGAACTGGAACGTCTTTACGCCGCCATGCGCTACAGCCTGTTCAATGGCGGCAAACGCGTACGCCCGCTGCTCGCCTACGCAGCCTGCGAAGCCCTCGGCGGCGAACCTGAGCGGGCCAACGCGGCAGCCTGCGCAGTGGAGCTGATCCACGCCTATTCCCTGGTGCATGATGACCTGCCGGCAATGGACGATGACGACCTGCGCCGCGGCCAGCCGACTACCCACATAGCCTTCGATGAAGCCTGTGCGATTCTCGCCGGTGACGGCCTGCAGAGCCTGGCGTTTGAAGTGCTCAGCGATGCCACACACAACCCGCATGACGCCGAGTTGCGTCTGGCCATGCTCAGCACCCTGGCGCGCGCTGCTGGCCCGGCCGGCATGGTCGGCGGACAGGCCATCGACCTCGGCTCAGTCGGTCAGACTCTCGACCAGAACGCCTTGGAAATCATGCATCGACACAAGACCGGCGCATTGATCGAAGCCAGTGTGCAGCTCGGCGCATTGGCCAGTGGCAAGGCCGATGACCACGCACTAAAAGCCCTGCACACCTATGCGCGGGCTGTCGGCCTGGCGTTCCAGGTACAAGACGACATCCTCGACGTGGAAAGCGACACCGCCACCCTGGGCAAGACCCAGGGCAAGGACCAGGCCCACGACAAACCCACCTACCCTGCCCTGCTCGGCCTCGACGCCGCCAAGGCCTATGCCCTGGAACTGCGCGACCAGGCCCTGCACGCCCTGCGCCCATTCGACCAGGCCGCCGAGCCGCTGCGTGATCTGGCGCGCTATATCGTCGAACGGCGCAGCTAAACCGCTCCACGTAACGATGTGGGAGGCGCTTTAGCGGCGAGCTGTACCGCTATTGTCGCGGCTACGACTGCATGGATGCAGGAGGTAGAGCGAAGCAGGAGCCAGAGCCGAAAGCCCTTCCTACAAATTGTGCATACGCCAGATGGCCGCAATCTCCCTTATCACCCATATCAATAGCTCAACACTTACCCGCTAAGGCTTGGTTTACCTCGCCCACAGAGCGCCTAAGATGGCTGCAGAATAAAAATCTGGAGCCACCATGCCCTCTACATCCGCGCCCTTCGCCGCCCTGCTGATCGCCAACCGCGGCGAAATCGCCATCCGCATCGCCCGCGCTGCCAGTGAGTTGGGTATCCGCTCGGTCGCCGTATACGCCGAAGACGATGCTGCCTCCCTGCATGTGCGCCAGGCCGATAGCGCAGTAGCCCTCAAGGGTAGGGGCGTGGCGGCTTACCTAGATATGCAGCAGCTGATCGAGATTGCTAAGGAGCAGGGCTGCGATGCCGTGCATCCGGGCTACGGCTTTCTCGCGGAGAACGCCGAATTCGCCCGCCGCTGCCAGGCCGCCGGGCTGTGCTTTGTCGGCCCCAGCGCCGAGGTGCTGCAACTGTTTGGCGACAAGGCCGCCGCGCGGGAGTTAGCCGAACGCTGTGGGGTGCCGCTGGTGGCGGGGATCAATCGGCCGATCAGCCTGGACGAAGCCCATGGTTTTCTCGCCGAGCATGGCGCGGTCATGCTCAAGGCCCTGGCTGGCGGCGGCGGCCGTGGCATGCGTCCGGTATTCGCTGCCAGTGAGCTGGATGAAGCCTTTGCCCGTTGCCAATCGGAGGCACAAAGCGCCTTCGGTAATAACGCGCTGTATATCGAGCAGCTGGTGCGCAGCGCCCGGCATATCGAAATTCAGGTACTGGGCGACAGCACAGGCGCGGTCAGCCATCTGTGGGAGCGCGACTGCAGCCTGCAACGTCGCCAGCAGAAGCTGGTGGAAATCGCCCCCAGCCCGGACCTCCCCGCTGCCACCCGCGAACGGATGATCGAGGCGGCGCTGCAACTGGCCGGCGCGGCCCGCTACCAGGGCCTGGGCACCTTCGAATTTCTGCTGGATGCCGAGCAGCCCGAGCGCTTCTACTTTATGGAAGCCAACCCAAGGATTCAGGTCGAGCACACCGTGACCGAGCAGGTCACCGGTGTCGATCTGCTGCACACCCAGCTTAAACTGGCCGCAGGCATCTCCCTGCGCGAGCTGGGTTTGCTCACGCCGCCGGCCCTCAATGGCTGCGCCGTACAGCTGCGCATCAATCTGGAAAGCATGAGCAGCGATGGCAGCACCCGCCCGGCCGCGGGTACCCTGACCGCCTACCAGCCGCCCAGCGGCCCCGGCCTGCGCGTAGACGGCTATGGCTACGCCGGCTACCCGGTCAGCCCCAGCTACGACTCGATGCTGGCCAAGCTGATCGCCCATGCGCCGGACTACCCCAGCGCCCTGCACCGTGCCTACCGTGCGCTCTGCGAGTTTCGTCTGGAAGGCGTGGCGAGCAATCTGCACCTGCTGCAGAACCTGCTGCGCCTACCGCAAGTGGCGAGCTATCAGCTGACCACGCGCTTTGTCGAAAGCCAGCTAAGTGAACTGCTGGCCGCGCAAGCCCAGGCCCATCCGCATCACTTCTTTGCCGGCGCGCAGGCGGCCAGCCAAAGCGCCAAGCCGGTACAGGATGCGCCCACGGGTTGCCTGCCGCTGCTGACCCATAGCACCGGCTTGGTGGTCAGCCTGGAGGTGGCCGAAGGCGATGCGGTGGCGGTCGGCCAGAGCATCGCCGTGCTGGAGGCGATGAAGATGGAGTTTGTCGTCACCGCCAGCCACAGTGGCATCGTCCGCCAACTGGCCGTGCAGGTCGGCAGCGCACTTAATGAAGGCCAGGCGCTGCTGTTTATCGAACCTGCCGAAGTCGACGCCGCTGCTAGCCAGAGTGAACAGAGCCTGGACCTCGAGCATATCCGTGCGGACTTGGCTGAAGTCCTCGAACGCCACGCGCTCCTCACCGATGTACGCCGTCCTGCCGCCGTGGCCAAGCGGCGCAAGACTGGCCAGCGTACGGTGCGCGAAAACCTGGCAGACCTGCTTGATGACGGCAGCTTTAACGAGTACGGCGCACTGGCGATTGCTGCGCAACGGCGCCGGCGCTCGCTGGCCGAGCTGATCGAGCAGAGCCCAGCCGATGGCCTGGTGGCCGGCACCGGTACGGTCAACGCCGAGGCATTCGGCAGCCAGGCGGCGCGCTGCATGGCCATCGCCTACGACTACACGGTATTCGCCGGCACCCAGGGCGTGATGAACCACAAGAAGACCGACCGCATGCTCGGCCTCGCCGCGCAGTGGCGCTTGCCGGTGGTGCTGTTTGCCGAAGGTGGTGGCGGCCGGCCGGGCGATACCGATTTTGTCGGCGTGGCCGGGCTGGACTGCCACACCTTTGTCGGCATGGCCAAGCTCTCCGGGCTGGTGCCGTTGGTGGGTGTGGTGTCCGGGCGCTGCTTTGCCGGCAATGCCGCCCTGCTCGGCTGCTGCGATGTAATTATCGCCACCGACGACGCCACCATCGGCATGGCCGGCCCGGCGATGATCGAAGGCGGCGGCCTGGGCAGCTTCAAACCGGAACAGGTCGGCCCGGTCAGCGTGCAGGGCCCCAATGGCGTTATCGACGTGCGGGTGGCCGACGAAGCCGCAGCGGTGCAGGTGGCCAAGCAGTACCTGAGCTACTTTCAGGGGGCCCTCAGCGAATGGGCCTGCGCCGATCAGCGCGAGCTGCGCCACTTGATCCCGGAAAACCGCCTGCGCGTCTACGATATCCGCCAGGTCATCAGTACGCTCGCGGACACGGACTCTGTGCTGGAGCTGCGCCGCGAGTTTGCGCCAGGGCTGATCACGGCCTTTATTCGCATCGAAGGTAAGCCATTCGGCTTGCTGGCCAACAACCCGGCGCACCTCGGCGGGGCCATCGATGCGGTCGCCGGCGACAAGGCCGCGCGCTTTATGCAGCTGTGCGATGCCTTCGATATTCCGTTGCTGTCGCTGTGCGACACCCCCGGCTTTATGGTCGGCCCGGAGGCGGAGAAGCAGGCCACGGTGCGCCATGTGTCGCGCATGTTTGTCGCCGCCGCCAGCCTGACCGTGCCGTTCTTTACCGTGGTGCTGCGCAAGGGCTACGGCCTCGGTGCCCAGGCCATGGCCGCCGGCAGCTTCCATTCGCCGCTGTTTACCATCGCCTGG
Source organism: Pseudomonas sp. 8BK (assembly GCF_902506475.1). Lineage (NCBI taxonomy): Bacteria > Pseudomonadati > Pseudomonadota > Gammaproteobacteria > Pseudomonadales > Pseudomonadaceae > Pseudomonas > Pseudomonas sp. 8BK. The sequence goes on from NZ_LR733252.1 coordinate 4,284,651, forward strand.
CCCAGCGCCGAGTTCGGCGCCATGGGCCTGGAAGGCGCGGTGCGCCTGGGCTTTGCCAAGGAGCTGGCCGCCGTCGAGGAGCCCGCCGCGCGCCAGCAGCTGTTCGACAAGCTGGTGGCCAAGGCCTACGAGAACGGCAAGGGCATCAATATGGCCAGCTTTCTGGAGATCGATGCAGTGATCGACCCCGTGGAAACCCGCGCCTGGGTGCTGCGCGGCCTCAATGCCGCGCCCAGACCCGCGCCACGCGAAGGCAAAAAGCGCAGCGTCGATACCTGGTAGCTACAAGCCCTGAGCTGCAAGTGGATGGCGCTTGCAGCTCAGGGCTAGCGCATATGGGTGACTCACGTGTCGCGGCTGAAGCCCCTCCCACGTTTTAGCGCCAGGTGTGACACCGCTGGCCAGATCAGCGACGCCCCCATGCGTGGGAGGCGCCTCAGCGGCGAGCTTTGGGGTCGCCTGGTTTCATGTGCTTGCCCTGGTTTGCAGCTTGAGGCTTGCCGCTTGCAGCCGCTTTTTCGGGTAAACTGCCGCATCTTTTACACCTATAACGATCTGCCTGATGCCGACGACCTTCCACGAGATTCCCCGTGAGCGCCCGCTGACGCCCCTTCTAGACCGCGCCAATACGCCGGACGAGCTGCGCCGTTTGGGCGAAGCCGAGCTGGAAACCCTGGCCGACGAGCTGCGTCAGTACCTGTTGTATACGGTCGGGCAGACGGGCGGGCATTTCGGCGCTGGCCTCGGGGTGATCGAGCTGACCGTGGCCCTGCATTACGTCTTCGACACCCCGGATGATCGCCTGGTGTGGGATGTCGGCCATCAGGCCTACCCGCACAAGATCCTCACTGGCCGCCGCGAACAGATGGGCAGCCTACGGCAGAAGGACGGTATCGCCGCCTTCCCGCGCCGCTCGGAAAGCGAATACGACACCTTTGGCGTTGGCCACTCCAGCACCAGCATCAGCGCCGCCCTCGGCATGGCCATCGCTGCGCGCATCCAAGGCAGCAAACGCAAGAGCGTGGCAGTCATCGGCGACGGCGCCCTGACCGCCGGCATGGCCTTCGAGGCGCTGAACCACGCCAGCGACGTCAACGCCAATATGCTGGTGATCCTCAACGACAACGATATGTCGATCTCCAAGAACGTTGGCGGTCTGTCCAACTACCTGGCCAAGATCCTCTCCAGCCGCACCTACGCCAGCATGCGCGAGGGCAGCAAGAAGATCCTCTCGCGCCTGCCAGGCGCCTGGGAGATCGCGCGCAAGACCGAAGAACATGCCAAGGGCATGCTGGTGCCCGGCACCCTGTTCGAGGAGCTGGGCTGGAACTATATCGGCCCGATCGACGGCCACGACCTGCCGACCCTGCTCGCCACCCTGCGCAATATGCGCGACCTCGATGGCCCGCAGTTCCTCCATGTGGTGACCAAGAAGGGCAAGGGCTTCGCCCCGGCCGAAGCCGACCCAATCGGCTACCACGCGATTACCAAGCTGGAGCCGATCAACGCGCCAGCAGCACAACCCAAGCAAGCCGCCGGGCCGAAATATTCCAGCGTCTTTGGCCAATGGCTGTGTGATATGGCCGCGCAGGACCCGCGCCTGGTCGGCATTACCCCAGCGATGAAGGAAGGCTCAGATCTGGTGGCGTTCAGCGAGCGCTATCCCGAGCGCTATTTCGACGTGGCCATCGCCGAACAGCACGCCGTAACCCTGGCCGCCGGCATGGCCTGCGATGGTGCCAAGCCGGTGGTGGCGATCTACTCCACTTTCCTGCAACGCGCCTATGACCAGCTGATTCACGATGTGGCCGTGCAGCACCTCGACGTGCTGTTCGCCATCGACCGCGCCGGTCTGGTCGGCGAAGACGGCCCGACCCACGCCGGCAGCTTCGATATTTCCTACCTGCGCTGCATCCCCGGCATGCTGGTGATGACCCCGAGCGATGAAAACGAACTGCGCCGCATGCTGACCACCGGCCACCTGTTCAACGGCCCGGCAGCGGTGCGCTACCCACGCGGCAGCGGCCCGAATGCCACCATCGAGCCAGGTCTGGAGCCACTGGAAATCGGCAAGGGCGTCGTTCGTCGCCAAGGCAGCAAAGCAGCCTTGCTGGTATTCGGCGTGCAGCTGAGTGAGGCGCTCAAGGTGGGCGATGCACTCGACGCCACTGTGGTCGACATGCGTTTTGTCAAACCGCTGGACGAGGCCCTGGTACGCCAGTTGGCGACCAGCCACGAACTGCTGGTAACCATCGAAGAGAACAGCATCATGGGCGGTGCTGGCAGCGCAGTCAGCGAGTTCCTCGCCCACGCGGACATCCTCAAGCCAGTGCTGCACCTGGGTCTGCCCGACTACTACGTCGAGCACGCCAAACCGGCGCAGATGCTTGCCGAATGCGGGTTGGATGCCACCGGTATCGAAGCCGCCATCCGCGTGCGCCTCGCCAGCCTTTCTGCATGAGCACCGCTCATCCAGAGCGGAGCCAGGCTTGCTTGTAATTCATCCACCCGCGCATTAAGGTGCGCGGCGTTTTACTTCCATCAAGGTGCGCCCTTCCACAGTGAAACGGCGTTAAACGGGAAGCCGGTGCGTTCTGACGAACCATCCCGGCGCTGCCCCCGCAACGGTAATCGACCGCAGAGCCGTTCTGCACGTCACCTCAACGCCACTGGATTATCCCGGGAAGGCGAGGCGGCGCACGTCGAGAGCCCGGAGACCGGCCTTGCTGGATGTGACTGGTGTTGCGGAGGGCATCACCGTCAAGCTCAGGCTGCGCCCGCGCGCCCGTTCTTGCCCCTGCCCTTCTCAAAAGTCGTTCGACCTTTTGAGGATTCTCTACGTGAAATTGTCCCGTCTTGCCCTGGCTGTAGCGCTGCTGCCGCTGGCTGCTCATGCTGACCCACTCGAACTGCAACCACTGGTTGTGACCTCCGGGCGGCACGCCGAGCCCATCCAGCAGACTACAGCTGCAACCACGGTATTTACCCGCAAGGACATCGAACGCCTGCAAGTGCGCAGCGTGGCAGAGTTGCTTGAACGCGTGCCCGGCGTCAGCGTCAGCCGTACCGGCGGCGCGGGCAGTCAGACCGGCCTGTTCCTGCGCGGCACCTCGACCGCGCAGACCCTGGTTCTGGTCGACGGCCAACGTATTTCTGCTGCATCCAGCGGCACCAGCAGCCTGGAGTTCCTCAGCCCGGAGCAGATCGAACGCGTTGAAGTGGTACGCGGCGCGCGCTCGGCGCTGTATGGCTCCGATGCTATCGGCGGCGTCGTACAGATTTTCACTCGCCAAGGCAGTGGCGACGGGCTCAAGCCCTACGTACGCTTTGGCGTCGGCAGCAATCAGACCTTCGAGCGCAGCCTGGGTATGTCTGGCGGCGACGCGCAGACCCGCTTCAACCTGGGTGCCGCGCTTGATGAAACTCAGGGGATCGACGCCACACGCGATAACTTCGGTGCCAATGGCGATGACGACGCCTACCGCAATAGATCGCTGAGCCTGAATCTCTCGCACCGCTTCAATGACGATCTGAAAGTCGGCTTCAGTGCCCTCGACCAACGCGGCCAGAACGAATTTGAAGATGTTTTCAGCACCTCACTGCCCACCACCGACTTTCAACTCAGCAGCCTGTCCAGCTACATTGATGCCAGCCTCAGCGAAGCCTGGAACAGTCGCCTGGAAATCGGCCACAGCGAAGACAAGCGCGACACTGGCAACGACCAGCCACAGGCCAGTGCCGACGCGTTCTACAGCTTCAACACCTACCGTGACTCGGTTAATTGGGTAAACACCCTGACCCTCAACGAGCGCCACCAAGTGCTGCTGGGTGCCGATTGGTACGAGGATCGCCTGCACAGCGACACGGACTTCGTCGAGGACTCGCGCTGGAATCAGGCGGCCTTTATTCAGCACCGCTACAACGCCGAACACTTCTCGACCGAACTGGGTCTGCGCCATGACAAGAACCAGCAATTCGGCAGCGAAAACAGCTGGAATGCCGCATTGACTGTGCCGTTCAACCAGGACAACGACTTGATCCTGTCTTACAGCGAAGGTTTCCGCGCACCGACGTTCAACGACCTGTACTACCCCGACTTCTGTTTCGGCGGCTTTTGCTCCGAGAGCGCCAACCCGGACCTCAAACCGGAAACGTCGGAAAGCTACGAAGTCCAATGGCGCAGCCGCTACAGCGAAAGCGGTGCACTGGAGCTGTCGCTGTACCGCATTGATCTGCAAGACGCGATCGTTCTCGACCAGAATTTTATTCCGCAGAACGTGCAGACCGCCCGCATCAATGGCTTCGAGGCTACCGTCAAACAGGAGCTGTTCGGCTGGCAGGGCAACCTAGCCCTCGCGCTGATCGACCCACGGGACCGCGATACTGGCCACACTCTCGCCCGCCGCGCAAAACGCACGCTGAGCCTGGACCTGGATCGCCCCTTCGGGGAGTTTGCAGTGGGTGCCAGCTGGCGCGCAGTCAGCGGCCGCTATGACGACGCCGAAAACACCCGTGAGCTGAGTGGTTACGGCCTGTTTAGCCTGCGCGGCACATGGCAAGCCAGCAATGAAGTGGCCTTCGATCTGAAACTGAACAACCTGCTCGATCAGGACTATGCCGAAGCGACCTACAGCACAACCAACGGACGCTTCGGCTACAACAACGAAGGCCGCACCGCACTGTTTGCCGTGACCTGGACACCTCAGCTTTGAGCTATCAGCTAGGCGCTCAATAGTGCTGCCCAAAGAGAGCCCCGCCATAGTGCGGGGCTTTTCTTAGTGCGCCTCGCTCAACACCTCGCACAACCGCTGCACCGCCCCCAGCATCTGAAAGCTCGGCCGCTCCAGGCCAGCATCCGGCACCAACCACAGCTGTTTACGCTTAACTGCGGCTACCCCCGGCCAGATGCGCCAGGCATCCAGCTGCCCCTGCACGCCCGCCAGAATCACCTCGGGATTACGCTGCAGCACTGCCTCCACGCTGACCTGTGGTGCGGGCAAGGTGAGTTCGGCAAAGATATTCTCGGCCCCGCAGATACGCAGGGCATCGCTGATAATTTGCTGGCCGCCAATGGTGTACAGCGGCGTGTCCCAGACCTGATAGAACAGACGCAATGGCTGTTCACGCTGATAGCGCTGACGCAGCGCAGCCAGGCCGTTGTTGAATTGCCGGTGCAGTTGCTGACCCTGCTCGGCGCGACCGACACGCGCGCCGATTTCGACGAAGTTCTCCGCCAGCTCAGCCAGTTTGCGCGGTTCGGCAATCAGCAGGGGAATCCCCATACGTTGCAGCTGCTGGCGTTGCGCGCCACTGATGCTGTCGGGCCAGAGCAGCACCAGATCGGGTTGCAGCTCGAGCAGGCTTTCCAGTTCAAGCTGGCCATACCGACCCACCGAAGGCAGCTGCGCCACCGCTGCCGGCCGCTCACCACCATCGAGCAGGCCGACCAGCAGCTCGCCCGCGTCCAGCTCCAGCATGATTTCAGTCAGGGAGGGTGCCAGGGTCACCACCCGCTCGACCGCTGCGGCGGGCAAGGCCAGCAACAGCAGCAAACAGAGAGTGGTGGTGCGCATCAGCCGAGTTGACGGGGAATACGGTAGAGATACAGCAGAACGATGCTAGAAATCGCCAGAAGGATCAACGGGATGGCTTCCAGGCCAGCGAATACCGCGATGGCGGCAATCCAGGCCGGCAGCGCCGCACCGAGAAAGGCCAGGCGACGCACACGTGCCAGCTCAAGCCAGGCATCGTGCTCATCGGTGGTATCGAGGGCTTTTTCCGTGGACACCAACGCGCGCTTGTAGGCACTGAACAGCGGCAGGCTGACAAACATCGAGGCAAGGCCGGCGATAAACAGTGGCATGGTCAGCAGGCCGGTTTTCTGCTCGGCACCAAACAGCAGGTTGAGCACGAACAGCGGCAACAGGGTCACGGCCAGTTGCCGCCACCACTCCAGCGCCAATCGACGGCGCACTTCGCCGCGCGTCACAGGCTTTCCTCAACCTCGCCCTGGTGCAGGCTGCCGAGCATATGTCCGAGTTTGCCGGCCTTGGTAGCGAGGTATTTTTTGTTGTGCGGGTTGTGATCGATCTGCAGCGGCACGCGGGTCGCCACATTGATACCCATATCGCCCAGCGCCTTGACCTTACGCGGGTTGTTGGTCATCAGCTTGAGCTGGGTGATGCCCAGGTGATCGAGCATCGGCAGGCAGATCGCGTAGTCTCGCTGATCGGCACCGAAACCCAGACGTTCATTGGCCTCAACGGTATCGGCACCGCCGTCCTGCAACTCATAGGCGCGGATTTTGTTCAGCAGACCGATGCCACGGCCTTCCTGACGCAGATAGAGCAGAACGCCGCGGCCTTCACTAGCAATCGCACGCAGCGCCGCTTCGAGCTGAAAACCGCAGTCGCAACGCAAGCTGAACAGCGCATCGCCGGTCAGGCATTCGGAATGCAAACGGCCCAGTACGGGCGCGCCATCGCCCACATCACCAAAGGTCAGGGCTACATGCTCCTTGCCAGTGGCCTCTTCGAGGAAGCCATGCATGGTGAATACGCCAAAGGGCGTAGGCAGCTGGGAGGCGGCGACAAACACGACGGACACCGGATGCTCCTAAAGAAAATGGGCAGGAATAATCAGGCCGGCATTGTAACAGCAGGCCTTGGCAGCCGCTTAGCCTGAATTACTGATGATAAGAATCGAGCCAACGCGAGATGACCAACGCGCTAGTATTTGGACTCCAGCACCAGTACATCCTGTTCAACCTTCCAGCCAACCCGGCTAAGGAAGCTCATGCCAAGCAAGGCCTCGGTAGGCGAACCACCTTCCAGCACCACGGCCTCGACACCCAACACCTCCAGCTCACCGACCTTCACCCGATCCAGCGTTACGCGCCAACCACGCGCAGTACCGCTGGCGGTGTTGACCTGCAAGGGCGCACCAATCACTCGGTAATCGATCCCGAGGCGGCGCGCATGCTCATCATTCAAGGCGACTGAAGTGGCGCCGGTATCCACCAGAAACTGGATGGACTGACCATTGACCGAGCCAGCGATCCAGTAATGCCCACCGATGCCTTTCGCCACACTGAGCTGCTTTTTCTGCGCTTCGGCAAAACCGTCACTGTACTCGCGGCTCAGGCTGTAACTGCGTTCGACACCATCGACACGCAACACCGCGCCACGGCTGTCGGCGCTGACCACCACTACGCCGCCAGGGCCAACCTGGCCGACCTTGACCAGCTTGCGCTGGCCATCGACATTCAACACCGCCGCGCCAGGGAACAGGCCGACAACCCGTACCTGGGTGGCCGCCATCACCTCACTGCAAGTTAGCAGCGACAAGCTCAATAACAGTATTTTTAAGGCGTACATGGAGCGTCTCGCGCAGGTTAGTCAAATGGATAAGGTTGCTGCCAACGCTGAAAAATCGGCCGCAGGCTGCCGTCCGCCACCAAACTATCCATGCGCGTGTCAAACAGTTCGGCCAGCGTTCGGCCACGCGGGGTATCGGCAAAACCCAGGTAGACCGGTAGTTTGGTCAGCTGGGTAACACGGTAGCGCTCGGGCTGACTGGCCGCGCTCAGCACATCCTCAACTTCGGTCAGGGCATCGAGATAGAAATCCACATGGCCGATTTCCAGCATGCCGAGGATACCGCTACGGCGGAGCACTTCGCGGTACTGGCGCAAATTTGGCAGATAACGCTGGTATTCATAGCCACGCATCCAGGCTAAGCGGTATTCGCCAAGGGAATCCAGGCTAGGGATGGGCTTATCCCGCAAGCCCAATGCAGCAATCTGATCAAAGTCGTAGTTCCAGCGCGGATAGAACACGCCCTGCTCGACTTCATTCAGGTAAGAGCCCGCCCAAGCATCGGCAGCGCCGCGCTGCACCAGGCCGATGGAGCGGGTGTAAGGCACGCTTTGGATATCCAACTGCACGCCAGCAGGCTCGAATACAGCGCGAAAAATCTCCCAGGCCATCCCGCTGCCATCGGCATGGGTATGCCCTTCCCAGGTTTCGCTGGCAATACGGATCTGCGCAGGCTCAACGGCGCACAGTGGCCCGCTGACAACGCTTATCACCAGCCACAGCAACCACCGACAGCAGCCGCCCATTCGCTATCCCTTTTGATTACCAACCCAGCGCCGCAGCCAGCCCATTGGCCCAGCCCCAGACGATCAACTGCAGGGCCATCCAGGCGAACACTCCGGCAAGCACGTCATCGAGCATGATGCCGACACCGCCGTGCACGTGCCGATCGATCCAACGGATCGGCCAGGGTTTGAGGATGTCGAACACACGGAACAATAGAAAGCCTAGCAGCAGCCAGCCCCAGCCGTCCGGCACCAGCCAGAGGGTGATCCACATGCCGACCATCTCGTCCCAGACGATGCCTTCGTGGTCGTGCACGCGCAGGTCATCGGCTACCTTGCCGCATAGCCAGAAGCCAAACAGCATGGTGATGCCAAGCATCAGCCAGTAACCCCAGTCAGGCAGCATCTGCAACAGCGGAATAAACGGCAACGCTACCAACGAACCCCAGGTGCCTGGGGCTTTCGGCAAGGTGCCGGAGCCAAAGCCGAAGGCCAGGAAATGCCAGGGGTTACGCCAGACCGAAGGCGGCACGAACTCGGCGGGGACTTGCTTGGGATGATCAGTCACTGGCACTTCCAAAATGTTGATAGCCGCTGTGTGGCTGCTGCACGGGCTGGCCTTGCGAGTCCAGCAGAGTAACGCCCTGGCCGGCCACAACACGACCAATAACTCGCACAGGCCAGCCTGCCTGCTGCAAATCTGCCAGATACTGCTTAGGCAGAGTGAATGCCAAGCGGTAATCATCGCCACCACTTAATGCGCACTGACGCGCCGCCGGCGCCCCGGCAAACGCCAGCAAAGCTGCGGACATCGGCACCTGCGCCTGCTCAATCAGCAATTCAACGCCGGACGCTGCGGCGATATGGCCACAGTCAGCCAACAAGCCATCGGAGATATCCAGCGCGGCCGTGGCCTTACCGCGCAGCGCCAGGCCCAAACCGAGCTGCGGCATGGGCGACCAGTAGCGCGCCAGCAACGGCTCGGCCACTGCGGGCTCGGTTTGGCGCTGCCCGAGCACCAGCGGCAAGGCACCAGCAGCATCGCCCAACTCACCACCGACGCAGAGCAGATCACCGATTTGCGCACCCTTGCGAGTCAGCGCCATGCCAGTCGGCACGCGGCCGAACACGGTCAAGGTGAGACTCAAGGGACCGCGGGTGGTGTCGCCTCCGATCAGGCGAATCGCACAGTGCTGCGCCATCTGATCCAGACCAGAGGCGAATGCCTGCAGCCAATTCGGCTCGGCACTGGGCAGGCTCAAAGCCAGGGTAAAACCGACAGGAGTAGCGCCCATGGCGGCCAGATCACTGACCGAAACGCCGAGCGCACGTTGCGCCAACAGAAACGGGTCGGGCGATTCAGGGAAATGCACCCCAGCGACCAGGGTGTCGGTAGAAATGGCCAACTGCTCGCCAGCGGGTACCTGCAGCAGGGCGCAGTCGTCGCCGATGCCCAATGCCACGCCTTCGCCAGCCTGCGCACAGGACGCAGCGGCGAAGAACTGACGGATCAGCTCGAACTCACCCATGAGGTGGCAACGATCTGCTGCGCGCCGGCCCTGCTGTGTTGCAACGACCAACGGGAGTAACAGCCGAAGGCTGGCCCGAAGGGCGAGCGAAGCGAGTCAAAGCAGACTCGGAATGCTCATGTGCTACAGCACACTCCGCCTCCTCGACTGCTTTGACCAGCCGGAGGCTGTTACTACGTAGCGCCTTGCAGGACTCTAGCTCGCAAGATCGTAAATCAAGCATCCAAACAAACCTTAACGCTTGTTAGCGCGAACTTCATCCGCGCGTAGACGCGGTGCCAGCTTGTCCAGCACGCCATTGACGAACTTGTGCCCGTCGGTGGCGCCAAACACCTTGGCCAGTTCGATGCCTTCGTTGATCACCACGCGATAAGGGATATCGATGCGGTTTTTCAGCTCGTAGGTCGACAGACGCAGGATCGACAACTCCACCGGGTCGATCTCATCCAGCGGACGGTCGAGCAGCGATTCGAACGCGCCATCAATCTCGGTCTTCTGCCGCGGCACACCGTGCAGAATCTCGTGGAAGTAGGCACCGTCCACGGCAGTGAAATCGTTATCGACGCGGAACTGCGCTTCGATCTCGTTCAGCGACTGCCCAGCCATATGCCAGGAGTACAGCGCCTGCATAGCCAGAGTGCGCGCCTGACGGCGCGCGAGGGTCTTGTTGCTAGGGCCTTTCTTCGGCGCTTGTGGCTGCTGCCCGTTACCGTCGTTCTGGCTCACTTGGCCTCCAACTGCGCCAGCAGGCTGACCATTTCCAGGGCGGACAAAGCAGCTTCCGCACCTTTGTTGCCGGCCTTGGTGCCGGAACGCTCAATGGCTTGCTCGATAGAATCGACAGTCAGCACGCCAAAGGCAACCGGTACGCCGAACTCCATGGACACCTGGGCCAGGCCCTTGGTGCATTCGCCAGCGACGTATTCGAAGTGCGGAGTGCCGCCACGGATCACGGCACCGAGGGCGATGATGGCGTCGAAATCACCACGCTGGGCGACTTTCTGTGCCACCAGCGGGATTTCGAAGGCACCCGGCGCGCGGATGATGGTGATGTCGCTTTCGCTCACGCCATGGCGCACCAGGGCGTCAACTGCGCCGCTTACCAGGCTTTCGACAACGAAGCTGTTAAAGCGGCCGACGACCAGTGCAAAGCGGCCCTTGGGGGCGATAAAAGTACCTTCGATGGTCTTCAGGGTCATAACGCGTCTCGTCTATTTAAAGAGCCGGGCCGCCAGTGGCGACCCTTGGGATTATTTGGAGGGCAGGTATTCTACAACTTCCAGATCGAAACCGGATATTGCATTGAACTTCATCGGCGAACTCATCAGGCGCATCTTGCGCACGCCGAGGTCGCGCAGAATCTGCGAACCGGCACCGACGGTGCTGTAGGTGGTCGGATTGGCGACTTTCGCCTCACCACCCAACTGGCGCTCCAGGTGAGCCAGCAGATCTGGGCCGGTCAGCGGGTTGCCCAACAACAGCACCACGCCGCTGCCATCCTTGGCCACTTCGGCCATGGCTGCACGCAGACTCCAGCGACCCGGCTGGTTGACCATAAACAGGTCGCGCAGCGGGTCCATGTTATGCACCCGTACCAGCGTTGGCTCTTCCGCGCAGATTTCGCCCAGGGTCAGGGCCATGTGCACGTCGTTCTCCACCGAGTCACGATAGGTCACCAGATTGAACTGGCCCAGCTCGCTGTCGAGCACCTGTTCGCTGACGCGCTCAACGGTACGTTCGTGGATCAAGCGGTAGTGGATCAGGTCAGCAATGGTGCCGATCTTGATGCCGTGCTCGGCAGCGAAGACTTCCAGCTCAGGGCGACGCGACATGGTGCCGTCGTCGTTCATGATTTCGCAGATCACCCCACTCGGCTCGAAACCGCCCATGCGCGCCAGGTCACAGGCCGCTTCGGTGTGGCCGGCACGGGCCAGCACGCCACCTGGCTGGGCCATCAGCGGGAAGATATGGCCAGGGCTGACGATGTCATCGGCTTTGGCGTGCTTGGCGGCGGCGGCCTGCACGGTACGCGCGCGGTCGGCAGCAGAGATGCCGGTGGTCACGCCTTCTGCGGCCTCGATGGAGACAGTGAACTTGGTGCCAAAACCGGAACCGTTGCGCGGCGCCATCAGCGGCAGCTTGAGGGTTTCGCAGCGCTCGCGGGTCATCGGCATGCAGATCAGGCCACGGGCAAAGCGCGCCATGAAATTGATATGTTCGGCGGTGACGCACTCGGAGGCGATGATCAGATCGCCTTCATTCTCGCGGTCCTCGTCATCCATCAGGATGACCATCTTGCCGGCGCGGATGTCTTCGACCAGTTCTTCGATACTGTTAAGAGCCATGCTGGCGATTCCTTATTTGTTCAGGTAGCCGTGTTCGGCGAGAAAACTTGCAGTCATGCCCGAGGCTTTCGGCTCGGCAGCCTTGTCACCGAGCAGCAGACGCTCCAGGTAACGGGCCAGCAGGTCGACTTCAAGGTTGACCTGACTACCAGGGCGATAATCGACCATGATGGTCTCGGCCAGGGTATGCGGCACGATGGTCAACTCGAACTCGGCGCCATTGACCGCATTGACCGTCAGGCTGGTGCCATCAACGGTGATCGAGCCCTTGTGGGCGATGTACTTGGCCAGCTCGCGCGGCGCGCGAATGGTGAACTGCACGGCGCGGGCGTTATCGGCGCGGGCAATGACTTCACCCACGCCATCCACATGGCCGCTGACCAAGTGACCACCAAGGCGACTGGTAGGCGTCAGCGCCTTCTCCAGATTGACCTTGCTACCAGCTTTCAAGCTGATAAAGGCGGTATGCGCCAGAGTTTCGCGACTGACATCGGCCCAGAAACCGTCACCCGGCAGCTCCACGGCTGTCAGACATACGCCATTGACCGCAATACTGTCACCGAGCTTGACGTCACCAAGATCCAGCTTGCCGGTTTCCACATAGACCCGCACATCGCCACCCTTGGGCGTCAGTGCGCGGATGCTGCCTATGGCTTCGACTATTCCGGTAAACATGCCACCCCCTGCGTCGTGCCCACGGCAAAGCACTGGCGGATAACACCAGAAGCCCGGGGCACGGAATAAAAATCAGACATCTAAACCAACTCCTGTTTTATAAAAAACAGGGCGCGTTTGATCGATAGGGATTTCGAGGCACGCCTAGGCGCGCCTTGTTGAGGCAATCCCGCTCTCTCTTTATCCGGACTTTAACCGTCGGCCCCGGAATCACACCGGGTCTGCTGACCTTGCCCCAGCTATTCACATAACCGCTGCAAGCGCTCGCGGGCTAGGCGCTAGAGGCCATTACCGCCGGTGGGGAATCACACCCCGCCCTGAGAACGTTACGACTACTTGCGCAGCCGAGACGCGTTTTACCACAAATTGCCGACGCCCTGCATCGACAAACGACAGCCTGAATGGTGTGCCATCGCTAATGACTCGTCATTGCTAATGGCTGCCCATCAAACAGCCGACTGCGGCACCGCAATAATCCGCCAGTCATCACCGACTGCGCGCATCTCGACAATTTTCAGCGCCGGCGCATCAGCCATCCGCGCCAACGGCAGGTCGAGCAGCGGCCGTGCACTGGAGCCAAGCAGTTTGGGCGCCACAAACAGCTGGTACTCATCCACCAGGCCCAGGCGGGCAAACGCCCCAGCCAGACGCGGCCCGGCTTCAACCAACACCTCATTGGCGCCACGGCTGGCCAGTTCGACCAACAGCCGGCGCAGGTCAACATGCCCGTTGCTGCCGGGCACGGCCAATAGTTCATGTCCATCGTCCAGATAGCGATCACGCGCCGAGGCGGCTGCGCAGGTCGCCACCATGGCGGCACCAGCCTGGAAGAACGGCACACTGAGCGGCACGCGCAAACGCCCATCAACCAGCACTCGCAGCGGTGGCCGAGCCTGGGCCAAGGCACTGAGCTCGGCTCCCAGGCCCAACTCGTCAGGACGCACAGTCAGGCGCGCATCATCGGCCAGCACCGTGTCGGCACCGGTCAACACCGCGCTGGAACGGGCGCGCAGGCGCTGCACCGCAGCACGCGCGGCCGGGCCGGTAATCCACTGGCTTTCGCCGCTGGCCATGGCAGTGCGCCCATCCAGGCTCATCGCCAGCTTGACCCGCACAAACGGCAGGCCTTGTTCCATTCGTTTGATAAAGCCGGCATTCAGCGCCCGCGCTTCCACCTCGAGTACGCCGCTCTGCACCGCAACACCGGCGTGCATCAAGCGCAGCAGGCCATCACCACCGACCTGCGGATTAGGGTCCTGCATGGCGGCTACGACGCGGGTGATACCGGCATTGATCAGCGCATCGGCGCACGGTGGCGTGCGCCCGTGATGGCTGCAGGGCTCCAGGGTGACGTAGGCCGTCGCGCCACGGGCCTTGTCGCCGGCCTGGCGCAGCGCGTGTACTTCGGCGTGAGGCTCGCCCGCGCGGGCATGCCAGCCTTCGCCAACAATGCGCCCATCACGCACGATCACGCAGCCAACGCGCGGATTGGGGTGGGTGGAGTACAGGCCTTTACGGGCCAGCTCCAGCGCGCGAGCCATAAAGGCGTGATCTGAATTCATCGTCAACCTTTGACAGGTTCGCGGGAAAGACGGTCGATTTCCTCACGGAACTCGTTGAGGTCTTGAAAGCGTTTGTACACCGAGGCAAAGCGGATATAGGCGACTTCATCGAGCTTCTGCAGCTCACCCATGACCAGCTCACCGAGCACCAGCGATTTGATCTCGCGCTCGCCGGTGGCGCGCAGCTTGTGTTTGATATGGGCGATGGCCGCTTCCAGGCGCTCGATACTCACCGGACGCTTCTCCAGCGCACGCTGCATACCGGCGCGCAGCTTGTCTTCATCGAAGGGTTGGCGACTGCCGTCCTGCTTGATCAAACGGGGCATCACCAGTTCGGCGGTTTCAAACGTGGTGAAACGCTCTTCACAGGCCAGGCATTCACGCCGACGACGCACCTGCTCACCCTCGGCAACCAGGCGCGAGTCGATCACTTTGGTGTCATTGGCACCGCAGAAGGGACAGTGCATAAATAAAGCTAGCCTTAGGACGAAAGAGGCCATGGTAGCGCATCCCGCGGGCAAGACAAGCCGAGGGCTTTGCGGTATACAGGCGCCCATGCAAACCAGCGAAGTTGATGCCTACCATGAAAGCCCCTAAGCCGTTGCAACCGCTGATTTCTGTGAGTCTGACCGCGCTGCTGGCGGCCTGCGCCAGCGACAGCCCGCCGCCCGTAAAACCCACCTTGCCCGCCCCCGTTCAAGCCCCTGCGGACGTGGTGCCACTGCCGGCCTATCAGCGCGAACTGAGCGGCAGCCTGATGAATGTACCCAACGCAGCGGATGTCGAGCTGGCCCTGCTGGCCGTCGATCAACGCGGCCGGCCGCAAGCGCTGCTGGGCAATATCCAGCTGCGCGGCACAGGTAATCCGCTGGCATTTCGCCTGCCGTTCAATCCGGAAACCTTCAACAAGCACAGTCGCATCGAGCTACACGGCCGCGCCAATCAGGCTGGCCGGCTGATTCTGCGCCTGCCCGCGCAACCGATTGCGCGCGGCGAAACCCAGGCACTCGGCGAGCTGCGCCTGGTGCCCGCACCATGACCGCACCGGCCGAATTGCAGGCTGCACTCAGCGAACTGCTGGGTGACGCCCAACTCAGTGCGCAAACCCTGCCCGGCACCGCGATCAAGTTATGGCTGATCGATCCAGCGAATATGAATCGCTGCTTCAGCCCGGAAGAAACCCGGCTGATCCTCGAAGAACCGCCCTACTGGTGCTTCTGCTGGGCCAGCGGCCTGGTCCTGGTGCGCTGGCTGGCCGAGCACCCCGAATGGGTGCGCGGTAAACGCGTGCTGGATTTCGGTGCGGGCTCCGGCGTAGCGGCGATTGCCGCAGCCAAGGCCGGCGCCCTGGAAGTGGTAGCCTGCGACCTTGATCCATTGGCGATTGCGTCCTGCCAGGCCAATGCCGCGCTAAATGAGGTGCAACTGAGCTACTCGACGGACTTCTTTGCCGAGACCGACCGCTTCGACCTGATTATTGTCGCCGACGTACTCTACGATCGCGCCAACCTGCCGCTACTCGACCAGTTTCTCAGCCGTGGCCGTGAAGCGCTGGTGGCAGATTCGCGGGTGCGCGATTTCCAACACCCGCTGTATCAGCGCCTGGGCATCCTCGAAGCCTGCACCTGGCCGGATCTGGCCGAGCCGGCGGAGTTTCGCCATGTCAGCCTTTACCACGCCGAACGCAGTTAGCAGCCCTTGTATCCGTCAGCCCCAGCACACATTTATAGTCCATTCCATTTTTCGCAGCGCCGAGACCGACCATGAGCGACTCCCCATACATCTTTGATATCGCAGGCAGCGCCAGCTTCGAACAGCTGGTGATCGAGAACTCCTTCCAGAAGCCGGTGCTGGTGGATTTCTGGGCCGACTGGTGCGCGCCGTGCAAGGCGCTGATGCCGCTGCTGGCGAAGATCACCGAGGAATACAACGGCGAATTGCTGCTGGCCAAGGTCAACTGCGATATCGAACAGGACATCGTTGCCCGCTTTGGCATCCGCAGCCTGCCGACCGTGGTGCTGTTCAAGAATGGCCAGCCGGTCGACGGCTTTGCGGGCGCGCAACCGGAGTCGGCGATTCGCGAGATGCTCAAGCCGCATGTGGCCGAACCAGCTCCTGCGGCTGCCGACCCGATGGAAGCGGCGCAGGCGCTGTTCAGCGAAGGCCGCTTTGCCGACGCCGAAGCGCTGCTCAAGGTGCTCCTGACAGAAAACAATGAACACGCTGCCGCACTGATTCTCTATGCGCGCTGCCTGGCTGAGCGCGGCGAGCTGGGCGAAGCCGAAGCGGTGCTGGGCGCAGTCAAAGGCGATGAACATAAACAGGCGCTGGCCGGTGCCCGTGCGCAGCTGACCTTTCTGCGCCAGGCCAGCGAGCTGCCGGACGTCGCCAGTCTGAAAACCCGCCTGGCGCAGAACACCGATGATGATGAAGCGAGCTACCAGCTCGCGATCCAGCAACTGGCGCGTCAGCACTACGAACCGGCGCTGGACGCCCTGCTCAAGCTGTTTATCCGCAACCGCAGCTACGCAGACGGCCTGCCACACAAGACCCTGCTGCAAGTCTTCGACCTGCTGGGCAATGACCACCCGCTGGTCACGGCCTACCGTCGCAAGCTGTACCAGGCCATTTACTAGACAGCCCCTCGCGGCTAAGGCCCCTCCCACGAGAACAGCGAGACCTGTGGGAGGGGCTGGGCGGCACACCGTTTTGTGCCGCGACAGACCAGGTGCTCGATCACCTACCCCGGCGCTGCGTCAGCACCTATTAACCCACCCAGTGATAGATCGGCGCATCGACACCGGTTTCCATGCGCACCTGCGCGCAGTGGCGCAACCGCACCAGCAGGCGCTTGCCCGCCGCCTCACCACCCGCCAGACCGGCCAGCTGCCCAAGCAACTGCGGCCCGTCGATCTGCCCCGCCTGGCGCAACAGTTCCAGGGTGGTTTGCCACAGCGCATCATTGCCCACTGGCGCGGCAGCGGCTGCCGGCGCAGCGGGCGGTTCAAGGCTCACATGCTGGGCCAGCTGCGCCCAATCCTGCGCATCCAGCTCAACCGTCAGGTCCACCGGCCAGGCACCGATTTGCCCACGAATTCGCACCATCACTCTACCCTCAATTGATCAATCGCCATGCTCCCACGTCCACTGCAGGTCGCCAAGCAAGGCTGGCCATGCACACCACAAAGTTGTTATAACGTAACAAGTGATTATTTCCGACCGGAGACCGCCATGCGCCGCTTGCTGCTTGCCCTGCCTTTCGCCCTACTGCCCTTTGCCGCCCTTGCTGCTGAACACAGCCATGAACACGACCACGAGCATGATCACGCCGAGCACGGCAGCCTGGATGCCCATGAACATGGCGCGGCACAGCTGAATGTGGTGCTTGACGGCAAGATGCTGCACTTGCAGCTGGATAGCCCGGCGATGAACCTGGTGGGCTTCGAGCATGCCGCCAAGAGTGACGCCGACAAAGCCAAGGTTGCAGCTGCGCGCAGCCAACTGGAACAACCGCAGGCGCTGTTCGGCGTGAACGCTGGCGACTGCAATATCAGCAAACAGGAGCTGGAAAGCCCACTTTTTGCTGAGCATAAGCACGAAGAACACCATGAGCACGACCATGGCAGCGAGCACAGCGAGATCCACGCGCACTACAGCCTCGACTGCCAGAAGCCTGAAGAGCTGAAACAACTCGACCTGGACGAGCTGTTCAAGCGCTTCCCCGCCACCGAGAAAATTCAGGTACAACTGATCGGCCCGAATGGCCAACAGGGTCTGGAGCTGACGCCCGCACAGCCGACCCTGAGTTTCTAACCACCTTTTTGCAGCAGAACGGCCGGGGTAACCCGGCCGCTTACTTTATGAGTTCAGCCCTGATCCAACTGTCCCACCTCGGCTTTGCCTGGCCCGGCCAGCCCGAGCTGCTGGACATTGACACGTTCACCCTGCAACGCGGCGAAAGCCTGTTTCTCAAAGGCCCCAGCGGCAGCGGCAAGACCACCTTGCTCGGCCTGCTCGGCGGCGTACAGAAGCCCAATCGCGGCAGCATCCGCCTGCTCGATCAGGACCTCAGCGCACTGTCCGCCAGCGCCCGCGACCGTTTCCGCGTCGATCACACCGGCTACATCTTCCAGCAGTTCAACTTGCTGCCGTTTCTCTCGGTGCGTGAGAACGTCGAGCTGCCTTGCCATTTTTCCAAACTGCGCACCAGCCGCGCCGCGCAGCGCCATGGCAGTGTGGCCAAGGCCACCAACGCCCTGCTCGCCCATCTGGGCTTGCACCAGCCGGAGTTGCTGCAGCGCCGCGCCGGTGACCTGTCGATCGGCCAGCAACAGCGCGTGGCGGCGGCGCGTGCGCTGATCGGCCAGCCTGAGTTGGTGATCGCCGATGAACCCACCTCGGCGCTGGATGCGGATGCCCGCGAAGCCTTTCTCGAACTGCTGTTCGCCGAATGCCGCGAAGCGGGCTCCAGCCTGCTGTTTGTCAGCCACGACCAGAGCCTGGCGCGCTTATTCGACCGCAGCCTGTCGCTCGCCGAGCTGAACAAAGCCACTCGCCCCGCAGACCATTGAGAAACTACCTACGTTGTCGATACGGCGTTAAAACAGACTCGAAATGCTCATTTACACCAGTAAACTCCGCTTTCTCCCCTGTTTTTGCCTTGTCTCGGCTGCCTCGCCTACGGTTCTCAACGGCCTGCTCACGGAGATTTAAGGATGTATCTACTGCGCCTCGCCCTCGCCAGCCTGGGCAACCGCCGCTTTACCGCCTGGCTGACGGTGTTCGCCATCGCGCTCTCTGTATGCCTGTTGCTCGCGGTCGAGCGGGTACGTACCGAAGCCCGCGCCAGCTTTGCCAATACCATCAGCGGAACCGACCTGATTGTTGGCGCGCGCTCGGGCAGCGTGAACCTGCTGCTTTATTCGGTGTTTCGTATCGGCAATGCCACCAACAATATTCGCTGGGACAGCTTCGAGCAGTTTGCCAAGCACCGTCAGGTCAAATGGGCCATCCCGATCTCGTTGGGCGACTCGCACCGTGGCTATCGGGTAATGGGCACCAGCCCGGCGTACTTCGAACACTATCGTTATGCCCGCAGCCAACAACTGCAGCTGAGCAGCGGCCGCGCCTTTGCCGATGATCCATTTGAAGTGGTGCTCGGCGCGGAAGTGGCGCAAGCGCTCAACTACCAGCTCAATCAGGAACTGGTGCTGGCCCACGGCGTGGCCACCATCAGCCTGGTCAAGCATGACGACAAACCGTTCAAGGTGGTCGGCATCCTCAAACGCACCGGCACCCCAGTGGACCGCACCCTGCATATTTCCCTGGCCGGAATGGAAGCCCTGCACGTCGACTGGCAGAACGGCATGCCGGCACGCGGCGCGGCCAAAGTCAGTGCCGAGCAGGCGCGGGCCATGGACCTGCAACCCAAGCAGATCACCGCCTTTCTGCTAGGCCTCAATAGCAAGATTGCCACCTTCAGCCTGCAACGGGAGATCAACGAATTTCGCGGTGAGCCGCTGCTGGCAATCCTCCCTGGCGTGGCGCTGCAGGAGTTGTGGAGTCTGATGGGTACCGCCGAGAAGGCGCTGTTTGTGGTTTCACTGTTTGTGGTGCTAACCGGGCTGATCGGCATGCTTACGGCGATTCTCACCAGCCTGAACGAGCGCCGCCGCGAGATGGCGATTCTGCGCTCGGTCGGCGCACGGCCCTGGCATATCGCCAGCCTGCTGATCGTCGAAGCTTTTGCCCTGGCCCTGGCCGGGGTGCTGATCGGTTTGCTGTTGCTGTACCTGGGCATTGCCGGAGCGCAGAGCTATGTGCAGGCGAATTACGGCCTGTACCTGCCGCTGAATTTGCCAAGCCGCTATGAGTGGACGCTGCTCGGCGCTATCCTGAGCGCCGCCCTGCTGATGGGCTGTGTACCGGCCTGGCGCGCGTATCGCCAATCCCTGGCCGATGGCTTATCGATCCGTTTATGAGGCTTTACATGCACCGTTCCCTGCTCGCCACTCTGCTGCTTACCCTGGCCCTGCCGCTGGCTGCCGCCGAGGTGCGCGAGCTGACTTGGTCGGAAATGGTCCCGGCCGACGCACCGCCACAAGTCACTGAACCGGCACCGATCCACGACCTCTCGCAGCTGGCCGACGCCCTCGCCGGCTCACAGAATGAAGCAGGCCCGGCGGCCATGCAGCAATCGCCTGCCGCGCCGGTGGTGCAGGCGCTGGATGGCCAATCAGTCAAATTGCCGGGCTATATCGTGCCGCTGGATGTCACCGATGAAGGCCGAGTGACTGAGTTCCTGCTGGTGCCATACTTCGGCGCGTGTATCCATGTGCCACCACCGCCGTCGAACCAGATCGTGCATGTCACCAGCGAACTGGGCGTGCTACTCGATGCGCTGTATCAGCCGTTCTGGATCGAAGGCCCGCTCAAGGTCGAACAAACCAGTAGCGAGCTGGCCGAGGCCGGTTATCAGATGGAAGCAGAAAAGATTTACGCCTATGAGCTGCCGGACAGCTAACACGCCGCGTAGCCGTCAGCCAATAAAAAGCCAGACCTGATGTCTGGCTTTTTATTGGGCGTAACCAGTCGGTAGCAACTAGCCGGCGCTGGCGATGCGCTTGTCACGCTGATAACTCAGCTCACTTTCCGCCCACTGGCGCCAGGCGCGCACCTTGCTGCGTTCGGCACCGGCACGTTCGGCCTTGGCCAGGGCGTCGAGTCCGGCTTGCCAGCGCGCCTGCTCCAGTTCCAGCTGGGCCAGGTGCAGCCAATGCTTGGCCGCGCCCGAGCGTTGCGCCAGGTCACGGAACACCAGCGCGGCCTGAGCCCGCTCACGGGCTTGCCACCAGAGCAGCCCCAATCGTTCCTCACGGGCACTGGTGCGCGGCAACAGGCCCTGATCGAGCATGCCGGCGAGCAGCTTGGCGCCCTGCCAGGGTTGATCGGCCGCGCCGGCCAGCAGCACCAGGTTATCCAGCTCGCTTTCATTGAAGCGCAGGCCCTTCTGGTAGGCGGCGCGCAAGGTCGCCAACGACTTGTCATGGCTGCCGCTCAACTGCTGCAGCGCCGCCAGCTGACGCCAGCCCTGGCTGTTATTCGGCTGGCGTGCGAGCAACTGGCGCTGCCAGCGCTCGGCGGCTGGATAGCGTTTAACGTCCGCATTTATTGCGACTAAGAACTGCAACCAGCTGTCGGCGGCCTGCGGATTGGCTTGCACATAGCGCTCGGCCAGCGGCAGCGCCTTGGCCGGCTGGCCGAGGCCCTGATAGGCCTGCACCAGCATCTGCAGCACCTCTTCATTGGCGTTGGCCTGCCCCGGCGCGAGCAGGGTCACGACGCGGGCGTAGCGGCGCTCGACCAGATTCAGGCGGGCCAGGTTCAGCTCTTCGGCGGCCTGCAGCTCGGCATCCAGCTTGCCGCTCTTCAGTACCTTTTCCAGCAACTCGATGGCCTGGGCATTCTGCCCTTCGGCCCAGGCCAGATAACCGCGGCTGCGCCACAGCAGCGCCTCTTCCAGGCTACCCGGCGTGCCCTTGGCGGCATCTAAAGCGCGGCGCGCGGCCGCGTAGTCGCCCTTCTTCTGTGCGGTCTGCGCGGTATCCAGCGCGCGAAACACGCCCGGATCAACACTCTGTCCAGCCGCCTGCGCGGCACCAGCGCTACACAGCGCAATCAGCAACAGTAGACGATACATATCAGCGACCTCTCTCCAGGCGGAAGTGTAGGGTTTTCACCGCTTCGCGGGCCACCGCCAGGCCACCTTCGGTACGCGGCGCAAAACGCCAACGCACGGCGGCGCGGCGGGCTTCGCGTTCAAACACGTTCTGCGGACTGGCTTCGATAACCCGCACATTTTCGACGGTTCCTGTGCGGTTGATGGTGAAAGCCAGCTTCACATGCCCCTCAATACCTCGATCCACTGCGTAGCTCGGGTATTCCGGGCTGACATCGTTGAGCGGTATCACTTCACTTTCCGGGCCGCCGGGCTGACCACCGGCATCGCTCGGGGCTGGCGCACTGGGCGCCGAGGCACCTGCTGCCAGCCCCGTCAAACTCGGGGTCGGCGCGCTGTTCACGGCAATGCCGCTGCTCAGGCTCGGCACCGGCAGATCCAGGGCCGGCAGGTTGGCGCTCGGGGTCGCTGCCATCGGCGTCGGTGGTGTCGGGGTTTGCGGCGTTTGCGCTTGCGGCGGTTGCGGTGCCTGCTGGCGGGTACGCGTCGCGGTGTCGCTGGAGTCGCCGTCGAGACGGACAAAATTGGCCACCGTCAACGGTTCCTCACTCGGCTTGCTGCTGGGCGGCGCGACCATGTAGAGCATCAGGCCGAACAGCGCCAGCGCCATCACACAGGCCGCGACAAAAGACAGTGGCAAACGCATCAAAGCGCTCCCGCCGTAGCGGCCAAGGCCACGTCCTGCACACCGGCCAGGCGCGCCTGATCCATCACCTGCACCACCAGGCCGGTACGCGCGTCCTGATCGGCCTGAACCACCACGGCGCCGTCCGGCTGGTCGACGCGCATGCGCTCGACGTGGGCGCGCACGCTGCGCACATCGACGACTTTCTTGTCCATCCACACCTGCCCATCAGCAGTGATGGCGATAAGGATATTGCCTTTGTCCTGCGGGCTGGCGGTTTCCGCCTGGGGCCGCTGCACTTCGACGCCAGCTTCCTTGATAAAGGAGCTGGTGACGATAAAGAAGATCAGCATGATAAAGACCACGTCGAGCATCGGCGTCAGGTCGATGCCGGTGTCTTCGTCTTGCTGGTGGTGACGGCGCATTCTCATGTGTCGAATCTCAGTCGTGACGCAGCTGGTCAGCCAGCCGCTCTAAAGCCCGGCGGGCATCGCGTTCGAGGCGCGCCAGGCTGAACAATCCACTAATCGCCAAGACCATGCCGGCCATGGTCGGCAGGGTCGCCTGCCAGACCCCGGCCGCCATGCCGCGCGGGTTACCGGTGCCGTTGATGGCCAGCACGTCGAACACCGCGACCATGCCGCTGACCGTGCCGAGCAAGCCCAGCAGCGGATACATCGCCACCAGAGTCTTGCTCAGGCGCAGCGGGCCAAGCAGGTGTTGCTGCGCCTGGGCCAGCCAGGCACTGCGCACCGCACGCTGCCAATTGCCAGTGTCGTCGCTCAGCACCTGCTGCCAGGCCTGACGGCGCTCGCTGACCCACTCCGGGAACACCCGGCGCATGTACCAGAAGCGCTCGAATACCAGGGTCCAGAACACCACGCACAGGCCAGCCAACGCCCACATCACCACGCCACCGGCGCTCATGAAGTCGAGCAAGGCATGGCCGCTGTCGACCAGGCGCAACCACAGCGCCAGCCAATCAGTCACGGCGCGGCGCCCCGGACAGGTGCAGGGCAATCAGCCCGGCGCTTTGCTGTTCAAGCAGCTGTATCAGGCCCTTGCTGCGGCTGGCCAGCAGGGTGTGCAGGAATAGCAGCGGAATCGCCACCACCAGCCCCAGCACAGTGGTCACCAGCGCTTGCGAGATACCGTCGGCCATCAGCCGCGAATCGCCACCACCGCCCTGGGTAATCGCCTGGAAAGTGACGATCATCCCGGTCACGGTGCCGAGCAGACCGAGCAGCGGCGCCACGGCGCTGAGCAGCTTGAGCAGGCCCTGGCCTTTTTCCAGCGGCGGGGTTTCCTGCAGGATCGCCTCGTCGAGTTTCAGCTCCAGGGTTTCCAGATCAGAAAGCTGCGGTTTCGGCCCGAGTACACCGATGATCCGACCCAGCGGGTTGTCGGCACGCGGCGCACTCAGGTCATGCATCTGCGCACTGACGCCACGGCCTACGCGGGTCAGGTAGACCATGCGCCAAACAGCCAAAAGCAGACCGAACGCACCGAGCAGCAGAATCACCCAGCCGACCAGCCCGCCCTGTTGTACGCGATCCCACAGACCAGGCTCGCGCTGCAACTGCGCCAGCAAGGTGCCGCGACTGGGGTCAACCGGCAGGCTGGCCACTGCGGCGCCGCTGTCCAGATAGTCCGCGACCTGACCCAAGCCGGACGGCTGACGCGGCGGCGCCAGCAGCTCGCCGGCATCGGCGTCATACCGCAGGAAGGCATCGGCGCCGTAGGCGGAAAACGCGCCGACCCGCAGCACATCCTGCGCATTGCGCGTGCCGTCGGCAGCGACCACCGGCAATTGCAGCTGTTCAACCCGGCCGCTGGCGGTCAGGTCTTCGAGCAGCAGCATCCAGTAGCCATCGAGGTCGGCGGCAGACGGCAGCGTGCGGCTTTCGGCCAGCGCGTTGAGACGCGCCAGGCGCTCGGGGTACTGGGCATTGAGCAGGCTGTCCTGCCACTGGCCGGCGACATCACCGGCGCTCTGACGGACCACGCCAAACAACTCACCGAGGTGACCGGCGCGCTGGCTGAGGAGTTTTTCCTGTTCGGCCAATTCGGCTTCCTGACGATCGAATTCGGCCTTCAGTCGCTCGGCTTCGGCCTTCTGTGTGGCCAGGGCGCTGCGCGCAGTGGCCAGCAGTTGGGCACGCTCGCCGCGCTCGGCAATAAAGGCCTGCTCGCGGCTTTGCATGGCGCTGACTTCAGCCGCGCGCTCACTGCGAATACGTTGCAGCAGTTGATCCGGACTCAGCGGCTCGGCAGCGCCAGCCAGGATGGGTAGCAGGGCCAAGGTAAAGGCGAGAACACGACGATTCATGGCTTGGCCTCCAGCGCCAGGGTCTTCACGGGCAGGTCAAGCACGGCCGGGGCCTGCTCCTGGCGGGCAATCGCAATGGCTTGGCGCAACGGGCGGCGGGCGCTGCCGTCGAGCAGCTGCCAGCTGCGGGTTTGCGGGTTCCACCAGCCACTTTCATGACCATCGAGGGTCTGGAAATACAGCATCACCCGGCCCAGACGGAGGAACTCGACGCTACGCGACGAGCCTTCACTCGGCAGCTCACCGCGCCAGGCTTCCAGGGTGCGGCCGTAGTCGCTCTCCACCTGATAAGCCTCGAGGATGCGTCGGTATTTCTCGGCCAGGCTGACATCCGCACGCGGCAGCAAGTCCTGCAACTGGGCCAGGCGATCACTGCGCTCATCCGGCAGGAACGGCAGGTCAGCGGCAATAAACTCACCCAGCACTTCGACCATGCGGCGCATCTGTGGCGTCACCGCCTCCTGAGTGCGCTCGATGCCATCGAGTTGCTGCTGATAGCCAGCCAGCTCTTTGCGCTGCGCTGCCACCAGTTCGCGTAACTGAGCGTTATAACCTTGCAAAGCCTCAGCCTGCTGCAAGGCATTGCGGTACTCGGTAAGCATTTCCCGGCTGGCGTCATCGAGTTGCTCGACGCGCGCCTGCGAGGCCTTGGCATCGGCGGCCAGTTGCTGACTTTCATCCAGCGCGGCATCCAGAGGAGTCGCTGCGAGCGGCGCACTGGCCAGAACCAGAGCGACTGCCAGCAGGCGCTTCGGCAGAGGGATCATGGGGCATTCCTTGTTAAGAGAACGTGCAAAAAGAGAACCATTATCAACTGCCTCACACATCTCAAGCAACCCGTGTGAAGCCCTCAGTGAGGGCAAAAGCGCGGCACACCACGCCTCTCATGGCCTGCAAAAGAATATTTAGATAGCTAGCTATTTTATTGAGCTGGATCAACAGTCGTTTTATCCGCACCCCTAACATCGTACTCAGCCAATACGAACCGATGCTTTATGGGAGCACATCATGCGTACTTCACTGTTTACCGCTTCACTGCTGGCCCTGGCCATTGCCGCCCCACTGGCGCACGCGCACCAGGCTGGCGACATCATCGTGCGCGCCGGTGCCATCACCGTTGATCCGCAGGAAAGTAGCAGTGACATCTGGGTTGGCGCACTCGGCACTGATGTAGCCGGCACCAAAGCGACCCTGGACAGCGACACCCAACTAGGCCTGAACTTCGCTTATATGCTGACCAATAACATCGGCATCGAGCTGCTGGCAGCCACCCCGTTCAGCCATAACGTCGGCGTAAAAGGCATGCCGGGCGGTTTTGCTGGCCTGAACGGCAAACTCGGCGAACTCAAGCACCTACCGCCGACCCTGAGCGTTGTCTATTACCCGCTGGACGCCAGCTCGGCCTTCCAGCCCTATGTTGGTGCGGGCATCAACTACACCTGGTTCTTCGACACCAAGCTGAGCAGCGAGGCGGAAGGCAAAGGCTTTAGCGGCCTGGACATGAAGGACTCCTGGGGCCTGGCCGCGCAGGTAGGCATGGACTACATGCTGACCGACAACATCATGCTCAACGCCCAGGTGCGCTACATCGATATCGAAACCACCGGTACCACCCACATCCTGGGTGACAAGGTGAAAGTCGATGTAGACGTAGATCCGTTCGTTTATATGGTCGGCCTGGGCTACAAGTTCTAAGCGCCCGCCATAAAAAACCGGCCTTTGTGGCCGGTTTCTTATGGTTCAACAGATTCATCCTTGCGCCAGCAGGCGGCGCAACCCTTCGCCCATCGGCGTCGCAACGGGTAATTGGTAGTGCGCCTGCAAGCGCTGGTTATCCGCCCGCGAATGACGAATATCGCCGGCACGCGGCGCTTGGTAACTCACCGCTGGCAAACCACCGCACAGCTCGCCGATCTGCGCCAGCAGCTGATTCAGGCTCACAGCCTGATTCCAGCCGACGTTCACCGCCCCCTCCACCACCTGCGGAGCAGTCAACGCCTGGGTCAGCAACACGACTAAATCTTCGATATAGAAGAAGTCGCGGGTCTGCTCACCATCGCCGAATACGCTGATCGGCAAGCCCTGCTGGACGCGCTGGGTGAAGATACTGATCACCCCGGAGTACGGCGAGGACGGATCCTGCCGCGGCCCGAAGATATTGAAGAAGCGGAAGATCGCCGGTTCCAGAGCATGCTCGCGGCGATAGAAATCCAGGTACTGCTCACTGGCCAGTTTGTCTGCGGCATAGGGCGTCAGCGGTGCCTTAGGGGTGGCCTCATCAATCGCGTAGCCTTCGCCATTGTTGCCATACACCGCTGCACTGGAGGCAAACAGCACACGCTTGACGCCATGCAGGCGCATCGCCTCACAAACATTCAAGGTGCCGACAAAATTACTCTGATGAGTCGCCACCGGATCATCCACCGAGGCCTGCACCGAGGCCACCGCTGCCAGGTGCGCAACCGCCGCACAACCGGCCACCGCCTGCGCGACCACAGCGGCATCGGCCACATCGCCCTCAATAAACCGCAACTGCGGATTATCCAGCGGCAGATTTGCCAGTTTGCCCATCGACAGGTTGTCCAACACCCGTACGGGATAACCCTGCGCCAGCAGCGCATCGACCAGATGCGAGCCAATAAAGCCGGCACCGCCGGTCACCAGAACAGGGCGCAAATCAGACATGGCGGTAATAACGATCCAGTAGGCTCGGCAACCCCGAGCGCCAGGCGCGCGGCTTGATTCCGAAGGTGTGAAGAATCTTCTTGCAGGACAGCACCGCATGCTGCGGTTCTTCAGCCGCATCCGGACGCGCGCTGTGCGCCTGCGGACTCACCTCATCGACCAGATTGCTGCGGAAGTTGCGCGCTTCACTCAACACCGCCTGCCCCAGCGCCAGCGAAGTGGTCGCCTCATGCCCGCCGTAATGGTAGGTGCCCCACAGTGGCGTCTGGCAATCCAGTTGCTTGAGCACGGCGAGAATCACCCGCGCCGCATCATCGACAGGCGTCGGGTTGCCGCGCCGATCATCGGCCAGCAGCAGCGGCTCATCATGCGCGGCGCGGGTAAGAAAGCGCCCGAGCAGGCCATTGGCGCTGTCATCCAACAACCAGCCGAAACGCAGCAACACATGCCGCGGGCAGATCGCCCGCACGCGCTGCTCGAAGCGCCACAGCGCCTGACCACGCACGCCCAGCGGCACCGGCTCTTCCTTCTCGCTGTAGGCAGTCGCTCGCGAACCATCGAAGACGCGGTAGCTGGAGGGTTGCAACAGACGGATCTGGTGATGCTGACAGAGCTCGGCCAGGCGTTCGACAGAACGCTCCTGGGCAGCAAACTGCACCTCTCTGACCACTTCGGCCTGGAACCAGTCGAAGTAGTACGCAAGGTTGATCAGGGCATCGGGGCGAGTGTCGTCGAGCAACTGGGTCAGGCTGGCGGGGTCCCAGCCTGACTCCGGTGGACGCGGCGCGAGAAAGCCAATGTCCTCCTCGGCGCCAAGGCGAATCAACGCCTGCCCCAGCGCATTACCGCCACCCAGCAGCATCAGCCGCATACGCATGATCGAATGCTAACTCAGCAGATCAGAACGGGAGTGCGGATGAAATACGAATATCTAATTGTTTCATAAGGATTTTCCCCAAAAAATAGCTATTTCTGTAAAGGAGCCGAAACCAGGGATACATTGATCCGGAAAGCCTTGCTCTCAGATTTCGCCCCCCCAAACAGGAGCGCTCCATATCTTACCTTTGCAGACGAATCAGCGCACGAAGAAGGAGTGCCCACAGACAGGGCAGGCACTCTAGGGCCTGCCCCTACGCTCGGGGAGTGTCGAGCACCAGTGAAACTGCGCAACCTAGAAGTGATTTCTGCGCTACCCGCACGAATAGCTCACCCTTACCCGCCCTTCAACCAATACCGATAAACCGTTCGACGGCCCACACCCAGCTTCCGAGCAATCTCTTCCTTGCTCAGCCCCTCACCTTGCAGGCGAATCACGGCGTCACGTGTGCTATCGGCCCTCTGCCCCTTGACCCCTCGAATTACATATTCTTCAGCAACCGGTTCAAGTCTGCCAGCTTCCAGCAACACCCCAATCCTCTCATTTCTTACTGCAAGCTGTTCTTCAACTCTCAGGCCAGACAGGCGCGCCTCAACAACCAGAACCACATCGGCTAGCGCCACCCCCAGCACCTCACAAAGGCCAACCAGGGTGTCGACTCTGATTGCCGCCAAGCCGTTTTCGACCTGACTCAAATTCGCGATGGTGAGGACTTCAACGCATTCGCTGCGCGTAATACCGGCCTGCAATCGAATGTCTCGAAGCACCCGCCCCAAAACCTTTTCGTACGGCATTTTTCTTTGAGCCCAAATCTGAGCATCAGACCAGCTTTGACGTGCCACATCGTTACCGCTTACGATAATGATGTGGCACTGATCATATCAGAGAACTCCGTCAATAAATGCCATTTGAAATTATCGACGCCTGGCAACAGCCGTCATGACATCTAGCGGGATTCCAAGCCCAAGGCAGCCGAGCCCAACATGAACAATGCCCAATCACTACTCCTGCGCCAGTGATTCCGATCTGCCTGCCGGACGAAATAGAAACTGAATAGATATTTGAAGCGGAGGAACACCATGACTGCTCAAGCCGGACATGTAGACTTTGAGTTCAAGTCAGAAAGCGCAGGGCTCTGGTGCCTTAACAAAAAAGGTAGCGAACGCTGGATGAGCATTACGCTGGCCAGTGTCGAAACCAATGGCGTTGTAAACACTATCGCTACAAATGATCCAGAGATCATCAAGCGAGCCCTTAATGCCCCTGGCGAAGGGCTTTATATCCGAAGCTTCCAGGCGGTCGTTAGCTGCAACTTTCCCGACAACAAAGGAATTGCCGTCGCGGATGTTCTGAAATTCATCGAAGAGCGAACTAAACGCGGCGAGTTATTACACCTCGTACATACCAAGTTTGGTTGCTATCAATTCGGCGGCCCTTCCAAGATCATGTCCAGTCAAGTTCAGGTGGGGTCTAATGTAGTGCTCTATACCGCCGAATCTGCGGAGCGCCGCTATTACGGGGGCTAAGCGATGAAAGAATTGCATGAGATAACCGATCTGCTCTACGGCGATGGAATACCAATGTCTGGATCCAAGGTCGATCAGGATGAGGCTGTGCGGATTGTCCGTGAGCGCTACCCATACGCTGAATACTGCATCGTTACTGATTGGCGATGGATAGACTTAGATGTCACACCTGCACAATTCGAAGAGCTAGCCAGAACAAATCGAAAGCCCACAGTTATCTACGCAGATACCGTGATCTACGATAGCAGTCGTCGATGGGATGTCGGCGACTTCGTACGCACAAGCTTCCTTCATAAATTCGAAGACGGCTTCATATTTAAGACGCTAAATTCGATTTACATACTCGTTGGTAATGGCGTGAGAAAAAGAGCGGCCCTAGAAGTTATTGGGCATATTTTTTGATGCCAGTTACTGTATTATCGCGACGAACTAAGA
Source organism: Pseudomonas sp. 8BK (assembly GCF_902506475.1). NCBI lineage: Bacteria > Pseudomonadati > Pseudomonadota > Gammaproteobacteria > Pseudomonadales > Pseudomonadaceae > Pseudomonas > Pseudomonas sp. 8BK. The sequence goes on from NZ_LR733252.1 coordinate 4,315,078, forward strand.
TACGCCTGATAAAAGCGCAGAACACCCAATTTTCATGGCCTGTAACCGGATACCTAATAGACACATACATCTGCACCAGATCTGGCATAGGTTGCGTTTTTAGCCACCAAGGCTCACGAAAGCGCTTCAGGGAGGGAGCTACAAATCGAACATCAGATGTAATACACCTTTACTGCGAAGGGAGATTCTGGGTACTACACACAACGAGCGGCAGCTTCTACGTTACCGTGACGTTTGAGCGGACATATGGCTGGTATTCGCTGATGCAGTTCAAGTCTTCTGGGCAAGCCAAACTTCGCTTACCCCTACGCCTACTGCACTAATCCCTCTTCCTGACCAACCTTCGGCCTATCAACAAGGATCATGCACCGGCTTCGAATTCTTCCAGAAGGTACAAAGCCACTGAGCCGGCCAGGTTTACACACAATCCAGCTTCATATTTTGTCGGAGGGATAGCGTCCGATGCTGCTCCATGTGCATCACCATGCTTGTTTCTCATATCACCTATGCCCCAGATGAGCGAGCTCAAACCCTCGATAGTTTTTTCAATGGGCTTTCCTTTTACCTCTAACCCAAGAGCATCAATGGCCTTGCTGAAAAGCGCTTTATTACTATCAGTCGGTTTCCCGCCGCGCTGCTCAATGATCCACTTCAGCGTCGACTCAAGCAGGGCTCTTGCAGCAGTAATAGCGCCGCTTGGGTCTGTAATTCGTCGATGGAGAGCTTTGTCCCACTTCTCTCGAATGCTATGGCTTGGGATTCTCCCAAATAGGTCAGCCAAAGACTCATCCACTGGCGTTGGCTTACCTGAGAACTGCTGTAAAAGTTGCTCGCCCTTGTAGGTGAGCCCTCCTCTCACAAGTATGACGGCATAATACCCATTACCAGAATAGTGCTCCTTTCTGGATATCATTTGCTCTATGTAACCTAGACTGTGGGCATGAACTATTGTCTTGGCAAGGCTCTGGAAGCTTTTAATATCGTCGGATGAGGAACTATCTGGCTCGAAGGACTTAGCTCCCGAATGAATCTTGCGGAGCACCTCATGTAGCAATACATCCATAGTCATTTCGCCTACTCCTGCTGTGCCACCAACTAAAATTTACTCACCGGAACGACAAACAGCAGCCAGAGGAATCCGAATCCTGCTCGACGGTCAAACTATCCCGAGGCAAGCCTTAATGGTATCTATGCGCGAAATAAAAGAAGCACCGGCAAATATCAGCAATGCCGCCAGAGCCAGCCATGCAGTCAGCGGAACCTTATCCCTGACCAACGAAAAATGCTTCTGCTCATTAACCCAATCAATCTGGTATTGCCAAAAGAACTTGTAATGCGCATACCAGTCGCTAAAAAGAATTTGCTTACTAATAGACGCATTATAGTAGCGCGCCTCTAAGCCAGAAAGCTCACTCTGGTATGCAGTAAAGTCCGCATCAGCCGGAAGTGACTGCACCTTCCGATAGAGGTCTCTCAGGCCGTTATATATCTGAGTGAGTTCTACGGCAGACTTTTCATATTCGGACTTTTTGGAGTCATATACAGAGATATAGATGCCAACAATCCCAATCACAGCCATAGTTGCGGATATATTTTTCGCAGAAAGCGAGTCGTATACCAAAGCAAAAATACCTACGGCTGTTCCCAAGAAGCCAATGAAGCCTGGGACTTTCTCCACGATGTCATAGGTGGCCCAGTGCTTTCGACCACCAAAGCCAACGTTGTAGCCTGTCTCGGCAATGTTCTTGAGTAGTGCGGCCTGGCTCATGTGTTCTCACTAATCGGTACTGGAATTGGGCTGCGGGCTACAACCACCCCATCCTTGATGATATAGCACTCGACCATGTGCTCACCTTTGAAGTTCGTGGCCTCTTGGATGGACTCATGCCCTGAATCGCTCACAATGTTGCCGCGAATACAGTCGCGCCTTTCAGCCTCATCCCCGGTGTTCAGCACTTTCCACTTCACACTGTAGGGTCTAGGAACACCGTTATGGATAACCCTGAATTTGAGGGTCTTGCGTGCCCGTAACGGTAGGCCAAGCTGAATCAGCTCACTGAGCAGACGCTCCCTGAAGCCGTCCTGCTCAACATCGCAATCGACCGACAGAGGAAAGCGAATATCAACAGGATACAAATCCTCGATGAACTGCTCTGTGTTCCTGAAGCTATAGGCAGAACCCAAAGACTCCGTGGCGCTGCGCTTGGTTGTACGGGTTGAAGGAAAGCTGCGCCCAAAAATCTTCTTCCAGCGGTCGCCCTCATACTCCTCTCCCTGCGCCTCGATGGCTTTGACGCAGAGTTCATAAGCGCGCTTAGCAGGCTTTTGGAATTTCTGTTTGACCTTCACATGCTGACGGCTACCCAGGGCTGCGTACCGGTCTTGCTGGGGAAGGTTCTTGGCGTATTCGAAGAAATCCCTAACCATGCAGTCGTATGAGCCGAAGCTTGCATTGGCATAAGCATCAGTCGACGTGAGGAAATTATGCGCCAGGGTATCGATTAGCAGACCGCCGATACCAATGCCGTGCTTGTTCTTCCATGCACGAAGCATTTTGCACAGTCGCCGCAGGTTCCCATTTTGGTCATCATCAACCGTCTTGGTAGCCTCGATTTCATCCTTGGGCTTGGTGATTTTCCAAGCGCCACCATTATAGGTGTCGGGGTATATGAAGCTGCCGTCGCCCTGCCTGAAGACCGGCTGAACCTCAACGTTGAAATTGTGGAACGTGACACATACCACCAGGCGATCCACGGTGATCTTGGTGGCGGGATAGCGCTTTAGAATTGCATCGCGGGCGTCTGACAACAGCGCTGACTGCCCCCCATCCTTGTTGTAGGACTCCCACGCGCTGTCGGGCATGATATAGAGCATGTCCAGGTCTGAAACGCCTTCGATAGCAGTCCAGCGCCCATAAGAGCCAACCTGAAGGTTGTTGCTTGTTGAATCAAAATCCCGGAAATACTTATTCAGTGACCGTGTTATCTCTGTATATCGGTCTTCAATGGTGGCGTGGTTAGTGATGCGCAGATTGCCTAAGAACTCTCTGAAAATCGTTGACGTCGACATCGTGATCCCTTGCACGTGATATTCCCAAACAGCCTGCCTCACAGCTTTCCGCATAGTAGCCGAAGGCCGTCACGGCGATCTATCGATAAGCCAAGGGGTTTTGCGATCTCAAATTGGGGCGCAGAGGCGCGATACGGAGAGGTCAATCGAGTGAGAAGAGTCGGCCATGACTGGATCGATGTGTCAGGACTTAAAACTCTGTCAGCACTGAACTATTCAGCTCCTCTCGCAGCGTTCGCCATTGCGGCAGATGCTGATCAAGCAGACCTGTGAAACGCTCGTTGTGATGCCGCTCATGCAGGTGGGCCAGCTCGTGCACGAGGATGTATTCCAGGCATTGCACGGGCTTCTTGGCCAGCTCCAGGTTGAGCCATATGCGCCGGGCTTCGATGTTGCAGGTGCCCCACTTGGTCTTCATCCGCTTGATGCCCCAGGCCCGCGCTTCAACCCCTAACTTCGGCTGCCATTTCTCCAGCAGCTCTGGCAGCAGACGTTTCAGCTCGGCCCGGTAGAAGTCGTGCAGCACCTGTTCGCGGCGTTCGACTGTGGTGTCAGGGCGCACAAACAGATCCATGGTGGCTGTGCCGCGCAGGGCGATGCGTAACGCACCAGTGGTTTCGTGAACGCGCAGGCGGTAGCGACGACCCAGAAAGTAATGGCTTTCACCACTGACCATGCGTCGCAGGGATTGCCTGGGCTGGGCCTGGAACTTCGCGCGCTGGCGTTTGATCCAGCCAAGCTTACCGACCACTGCCAGGCGCACAGCTTCGTCATCTACCGCCAACGGAGCTGCCACACGCACACGGCCCTGCGGCGGATAAACGCCAAGGTGCAGGTTTTTGATCGGCTTGCGCACGACCTCCACGGTCAAACCGCTGACCGTGATATTGCGCGACTCAGTATTCATGCTGATGCTTGACCAGTTCCAGCAAGGCCTCCAGCCGCTCGTTGTCTTGTCCTGCCGAGTAGCTTGCCTGCGATTCGGCGGAGTCTTTACCCCATTGATCCAGCACGTTCTTGATCGCAAGGCGAACACGTTTGATCTTCATGGCATTGCCGCGCCAGTCGTCCTGCCTGCTATCCAGCACGGCGGCGTCTACAGCCAAAGCTAGGCCAGCGTTCTGCCCAAGGTTGTCATACAGCGCCTTACGGGCATTGCTGTTGATCGAGCCAGGGTAGCTGTTGGCGCTGGTGGGGTTCTTCGCTTGTTTGGTCAGCTCCACAACCTCGGCCAGGTATTGCTGGTAGCTGATGGCGTCTTCCTTGCGCTTGGCGATCAGGGCATCGAGCAGAGAGGACATGGTCTCGTAGTACTTCGGGTTGATCGGTGATTCGTCGATGATCAACTTGCGCACGTTGTTCTCGATGGTTTCGGCCACAGCCTCCTGGCTTTCGCGGATACCCTTGGGCAGAGCGTCGATAGCACCCACGCCGCGCTCGACGATCAGCTCAATCAGCGACATATCGTCGAAAGCGGAAATCTTCTCGCTATCTTCAGCGCGGATGTAGGTGTCGATCAAAAAGCGCATGTCCGGCTCATAGGCCTTGAGGTCGATGTAGTCGCCGCTGGCGAGCTTCACTTCATCGCGTACCTTGGCGAAATGATCGACCTCGGCCTGGATCTCGGCAATTTCCTTGCTGCTGTAGCCCGCCTCTTCCAGCTCGTTGGCTATATTGCCGAAGCAGCGGATCAGCGCCGAGGTCATTTTGTACAGGTTCAGGCGCTTGGGCTCATTAGCCTTGAGCTGCTCGGCGTTGCCTGAGTCGGTGCCACAGAAGAAGCGCAGATAAGCTGGGGTATTTTTCGGTTGCTCTACAGGCTCGCAAAGCGCTTTGATCGCCTCGCGGGCATCTTCGAGATCTTCTTCTGCCTTGCTTAGACGGTCGCCTAATAGACCGGCCACATCGGCCTCATCGTAGCCGTCCAGCGCGCCGCTGGTGTAGTCGCCAATGGCGCCTTCCAACTGCTTGAATAAGTCTTTGTAGTCGATGATGTAACCGTACTGTTTGTCCTCTCCATCGAGGCGGTTGACCCGGCAGATGGCCTGGAACAGGCCGTGGTCGCGCATCTGCTTGTCGATGTAGAGGTAGGTCGCTGAAGGCGCGTCGAAGCCAGTCAGCAGCTTGTCCACCACTATGAGCAGGCGCATCTGCCCTGGATCTTTGATGAACGTTTGCTTGACCTCTTTTTCGAAGGTCTCTGGGTCTTTGTCGCCCAGCATCTGGTTGTAGATGGCGTACTGACGCAGCTTCTCGGTCAGCCCTTCACCGGTGGCCTCGCCTTTGATGTCGGCAGGCGATGGTTTGTAGCTGGTGACGATGGCGCACTTGTCACCCATGCCCGCTTTGCTGAATAGCTCGTAGCACTTACAGGCTTCGAAGATACTGCTGGTTACCAGCATGGCATTGCCTCGTCCATCGGCCAGGCGCTGCTTGGTGGCCATATCCAGCAGGATGTCGGCGACGATTTTCTCCAGCCGCGACTGGCTCGACAGTACCTTCTGCAAGGTGCCCCAGCGCTGCTTAAGCTGAGCCTTGGCCAGGTCGTTCAGGCCTTTGGTTTTGGCCTCAAACCACTGATCGATCTTCTTCTGTGACGTGATGTTCTGGTCAATGTCGCGGGCCTCGTAGCGCAGGTCGAGCACCACGCCATCGGCTACGGCTTCATTGAATTTGTAGGTGTGGATGTAGCGGCCAAACACCTCAATGCTCTTCTGTTTATCGGCCTTGAGCAGCGGAGTGCCGGTGAAGCCGATAAATACCGCATTGGGCAGGATCATCTTCATGGCTTTGTGCAGTTCGCCGGACTGGGTGCGGTGGCACTCATCGACGAACACATAGAGATCGCCCTTGGCGCGGAAGTCTGGCGGTAGGCTTTTGCGTAGTTCTTCCACAAAACCTTCCACGTCGGCATCTTCACGAGCACCAAACTTGTGGATCAGTGAACACAGCAGCCAGGGTGAAGGCTGGTTGAGTTTGTCGATCAGATCAGCACCGCTGGTGGTACGCACGATCTGCTCGTTAACGCCGGTAAACACCTTCTCGATCTGCTCATCCAGCTCGGTGCGGTCGGTAATGATCAGCACTCGCGAGTCCTGAATGTTTTCTCGAATCCATTTGGTCAGCCAGACCATGGTCAGGGATTTACCCGAGCCTTGGGTATGCCAGATGATCCCGCCCTCGCGCCGACGCAGGTAGCGCTGCGCCTCGCGGATGCCGAAATACTGGTTATGCCGGCAGAGCTTTTTCACCCCGCTGTCGAACACAATGTAGTCGTGTATCAGCTCCAGAAAGCGCGTCTTGTTGCACAGCTGCAACAGGTGCCGATCCAGCAGATTATCGACAGCGGAGAAGTCTGCGTTTTCCTCTTTCCAGGTCAGGTAGTACTTCTCTCCCGTCTGGATGGTGCCGTAGCGCAGACCCTGGGTATCGTTGCCGGCCATCACGTACTGCATGGTGGAAAAGAACGGCTGGATAAATTCAGCCTTCTGGTTATCCAGGTTCTGCCGGATACCTTCGTTCACCGCGACCTTGGAGCGCTTGAGTTCCACTACGCCCATGGCAATGCCATTTACATAGAGCACGATATCCGGGCGCTTGGTATTGGCTTTGGCATCAGCGCCCTTGATGGTGACTTCCTCGGCAATCGCGAAGTCGTTTCGCTCAGGCTGCTTCCAGTCGATCAGCCAAACCGTCTGGGTGTTTTCACCGACCTCGGGCTTGATCTTCACCCCGTAGCGCAGCAGCTCGTACACCGCCTTGTTGCGGTCATACAGGCCCTTGCTGGCGTCATTGGCAGCCTTGTTCAGTTCGAAGATAGCTCGGCTGGCCAGATTGGCCTCCACGCCCTGCGCAAGCAGCCAGCTACGCAACATCTCCGGCTCGATATTGGTGTTATTCGGGCGTTCGGCCCAGTCGCCGAGGTGCTCATAGCCCAACTGCTGTTGGAACAGGTTGACCACGCGTTGCTGGGTCTTCTTTTCGATCTGACCGACGGTGCTCATTGAGGCCGCTTCCTTTAACTAGCGAGAGTTAGCGCAATTAATCCGCAACGCGCTTCGAGTTGGTCTCAAATAACTGCTCGGTGATAGCGCCTATGAAAAGCTCTTCATTAAGGAACTGAAGCAGCTTCTTGGCCGGTGCCTTTTCTGCGGGGAATACGATGCGCTCTTGCCCGGCGGCAAGGTCGATCTGTATGTCGAGATCGTAGCCATTGGAGTGCTGAATAATCTGAGCGACCGTGTATTTATCAAGGATTTCCGAGTCTTTAAGCAATGCGAACCGCTTGCAGAACCATTGGCTTGCGCCTTTGGCCAGCGCATCGACGTTAACAGGGGCAAGCTTTTCGTGACCCAAAATGGCCTTGATGTCCTCCTCGGTGGCTTCCTTATAGAAGTCAACGAGGTTGAAAATGGCATTGGCTGCTCGGTAGTTCTTGAACAGCAGTTTTTGTTGCGCTGGGTAATAGACGGCGGTCAGTTGATCACTAAGAGAAAGGGCCGGTGTTTCCGAGCTTTCGAAGTTGTTTCTATTGAAGAACAGGAATTGGCCTGGGTTGATGATGTGCGATTTGCTGAAGCTCTGAATCAGCAAAACTTCATTGCCATCATCCTGCCGCGCGAAGCCAAGGATGGCTTTGATTTGCGAGGGCTCTGCTCCCTGCATATCTATCGGATCGAGATGGCGAACACTGCCTGAGTGCTCAGCGGCCACCACCTCAGGAAGGGCGAAGTCTTCTAAGCGGAACCGCTCGTGTGCCTCCGGTGTATAGCCAGGGTCGAAGTCAACCTCCTGAGCCTCAAGCAGGAAATCATCCATCTGGCGCTGCCATTTCTCAGCAAGCAGCTCTTGTAGCTCAGCTACCAATGGAATGCGGCGCAGGGTGAGCTGTTTGCGTTCTTTCAGCAGAGCTACGAGGTGCAAGTGTTCAAGCATTCGTTATGTCCTTTGCAGATAGATTCCATCGGTCAGCTCAACAACATTGAGTGCTTCGCCTGGGCGGCGGACTATTTTTTTACTGATCAGCAGGCAGGAGGCTCCCGAGTCATCCTTGACCGCATAGAAGTGGTAGCCCAGTAGGCCCATGACTGGATTGAAATGAAAGGCACCGGCGTGGGCCACCGTGAAGAAGATGACCGCGAAGATGTAGACGCCAGTAATCCACTCACCAGTGAAGTCGAGCTTATCTGTTGCAAGGAATGGCAGCAGATAGGTGAGTAGAAACACGACGATTTCTTTGTCGCTATTTTCGAACTCCCGCACTGTCAGGCGATGCTGCTCGCCCCTTCGGGTAACCAACAGCAGCATCAGCCAGCAAATTAGACCTAAAAGGATTGCAACAGCTAGCCAAGGAGCCCAGGTGCTGTATGGCTGATCCTGGGCAATCTGATTGACTGCCACAGCACCGAGAATGGGGGCCATGGATGTGGCTACCAGTAATCCTTTAGCGAACTGATTCAGCATCCCTGCACCCTCTATCAGGCAAGTCGAATTCGACCGGTTAAGAGTTCCTGCATCATACCCTGCTTGAGCTGATGGGCTTTTTCGCGACGGGCTTCGAGGGTGGCGAGTTCGGTGTCCATTTCGGTCAGGATGGTGGCTATGGCGGTCTGCTCATCCTTGGGTGGCAGTTTGATTTCGACCGTGCTCAGTGCATTGGCACTGATATGGACAACAGCATCTCCTTGCCCCCTACTCGCTTTTTGCCGGCATATTTCCTGTGTGTTCAAAGCGTAACCAAGGAAAGTTGAGTCGGAGCTAATTGGGCGCAGAATCACTATATCTCCGCCTGCATATGCTTCGAAGTTATTTACAAAAGCGACACACTTCCCGATCTCGGCTTTGGTTTCCCCTGATCCTGCGAACAAGAGATCACCCATTTTCAAAAGGGTGGCACTAGCTGCTACCTCTTTTGAAATCAACGATTGGAAAGCTCGGACAAGATTGTGATGTGCTGTGTAAATTTCTCCGTATCGCACGCAAGGTAGCAGCCCGCTGCTCGATTGATCGCGGGTGACTCCACTGCCTTTCATAAACGTGCCAATTTCGCCCAGTCGCTTAACCCCCCACTCCCCACTAAACCCCGGCAGGCGGCGTTGGCCGGTGAGTAGTTGTTGCATGGCGGCTTGCTGGATGTCGCGTTTTTTGGCGATTAGTTGATCCAGGCCGTTGATTAGGGTTTCCATATCTGACAGAGCGATAGCGATGGCACGTTGTTCATTTATTGTCGGTGGGGCAGGGATCATGAAGGTGCGAATATCAGCGGGACTGATATGTGGGATAGCCGTTACTGTCTTCACTGCGTCGGAATGCTTGATGAACCAATCACTCTTAACAAATGCCGCCAGATAACCCACATCATATGTCTTACTAGAGCGAATTCGAGCGACACGTTGAAGAAGCAGTGCCGGCAAGTCTTCGCTCGTTAGCTGGGCGGAGCTACGGCCAACAAGTGAGCCGTCCATAGCTATGACCAAATCACCATCTCTCAATTCATAACGTGAGATTTCCGGCGTGACTGATGGCCAATACTGAGTGATGTCATCCGTCCAGACCGTCTTACCCCGCTTTACGTTAGAGCCGCGAAGTAGGCGTATCCCTGAATCTGAATATCCTGAGCTGGGAAAAGGAAAGCCAGTTAGTAGATCAATATCGTGCCCAATAACTTTTGCATCCCAATCCTCAGGAATCACCCCTGCCTCAGTCTGCTTATAGCCCGGTTTTACCTCCGCACTCATACCGCGAACCCCATCTTCGCCAGATGCGCGTTAACCTTGGCCGCCAATGCTTCCACTTCGGCATTCAGCGCCGGCAGCGGCGTGGCATAGCGTTCGGCCAGTTGGCGAATACGTCCACTAATGGCCTGGGATACCCGATCCAGCTCGGTCTGGACATCGGCTTGCAGGGTGGCCAGCCACTTATCGTCTACCACCAGGGTTATCAGCTCATCTTCGCTGAGCTGGGCATAGTGGGCCTGCACCTTGGCATCCATGGCCTTTTGCTCGGTTTTGATCTTCTTACTTGCCTCGGCTTCGCGCTCGATCAGTGCTAGGCATTGCTCCAACGCCTGACGCTCTTCATCGGCATTGCGGTCGTGCTTGATGGCTTTCAGGCGAGCCTTGACGCTGGCGGCGGTGAGCTTGCCCTTGTCGGTTTTGCCTTCGGCGAGCGGGCCATCTTCGCCGCCCTGTTCCTCGTCCAGTTCTTCCAGCTCGCGGCTGATGGCGTCGCGCTTGGCTTCCAGCTCGGAGATGGCGGCTGCTTCGGCGACGTAGTAGCGGCGCACGATTAGCTCAGGCGGAAGCAGGTCGGTGTTCGGATCGCCTTTGCTCGGGCCGCTGGCGATCAGCGCTTGCCAGCCATCGATCACTAGTTGGTACACATCGTCCTGCATGGTGGCGTACCAGTAGTCCTGGAGGTGCTGGTAGACGTCGTAGGCATCCAACAGCGGCGCGGCCTCGAAGCGATGCAGCAAGTCTTCGGCCATGGCATTGAGCAGTGCCTTGGGCCGGTCGCCAATGGCGATGCCTTGCAGGCGTGGGTGGTGCTCATTACGCCAGGCATCGAACAGGCCGCTGATGGTCTGGTTAAAGGCGGTGAACTCGGGGTGGGCAAAGATGCTGGGCTTGATATCCGCCTGCGGCACCTTGAGTTGCAGGTAGCCGGGGCGCTGCGGGGCGAACAGCGCACTGCGCAGGTTAGGCATTACATCCCAGTAGGCTTGCAGGGCATCCACATCGCGTTCGGGGATGCCGCCGTGCAGGTGGGCGTCGATATCTTGCAGGTCTTCCGCTTCGCTGGTGTCGATATAGCGCGGGATATTCAGGTTGAAATCGTTGGCCTCAATCTCGGCCAGTGGCACCAGACGTGAGAATTTGGGCAATTCGCGCTGCTGGGTGCAGGCATCGACGATCTTGTGGATGTCCTGCTCGCGCAGGCGGTTCTTGTTGCCGTCCTTGATAAAACCCTTGCTGGCGTCGATCAGGAACAGCCCCTTGCGCCCGGCACTGCCGGCTTTGTCGAGAATGATGATGCAGGCGGGAATGCCGGTGCCGAAAAACAGGTTGGCCGGCAGGCCGATAATGGCCTTGATATAGCCCTGCTGGAGGATGCGTTTGCGGATCACACCTTCAGCACCACCACGGAACAACACGCCGTGGGGCAGAATCACCGCCGCCTTGCCGGTGCTCTTCAGCGAGGTGAGCATGTGTAGGAGGAAGGCATAGTCACCGTTTTTGTCTGGTGGAGTGCCGTAGCTGAAGCGGTTGTAATCGTCTTCGGCTGGATTGAAACCATTGCTCCAGGCCTTGGTGGAGAACGGCGGGTTGGCGACGATGAAGTCGAACAGCTTGAGGTTACCCATCGGGTCTTTGAAATGTGGGGCAGACAGGGTGTTGTCCTTCCAGATTTCTGCCGTGGGGCAGTCGTGCAGGATCATGTTCATCTTGGCCAACGCGCTGGTGGCGTTGTCCATCTCCTGGCCGTAAATGGCCAAGTCGAGGCCGGTGGTACTCTTGGCTTCATCGTGAGCTTTGAGCAGCAGCGAGCCGGAGCCGCAGGTTGGGTCGTAAATGCTCTGCTTGCTGTCGGTGGCACCGGCCAATCCTATGACCTGAGCCATGATTCGCGACACTTCGGCAGGGGTATAGAACTGCCCCTTGCTCTTGCCGGACTCGGTGGCGAAGTGGCGCATCAGGTATTCGTAGGCATCGCCAAGGATGTCGTCGCCCTGGGCGCGGTTGCTGCGGAAATCCAACCCTGGCGTATTGAAGATGCTAACTAGGTTGGACAGGCGGTCGACCATCTCCTTACCCTTGCCGAGCTTCTCCTGGTCGTTAAAGTCTGCCACGTCGATGACGCCGGTAAGGTTGTTGGCCTCGGCCAGGCGGGCGATGATCTGGTTGATCTTGTCGCCGATCTCCTTGTCGCCCTTGAGCGCCACCATATCGGCGAAGCTGCCGCCTTCCGGCACCTCGATCAGCGAGTTGGGATCGCCTGCGTATTTGTCCGAAACGTACTTCACGAACAACAGCACCAGGACGTAGTCCTTGTACTGCGAGGCATCCATTCCGCCACGGAGCTCGTCGCAGGATTTCCACAGGGATGAGTAGAGTTCGGATTTCTTGATGGCCATCGGGCGTACTACCTTGCATTACGTATATGGCAGGTAGCAGCGGGCAAGGCCCCGTCCGCGTCCCTGCCGAAAGGATGGGGCGAGAGTATCAGAAATGCAGATCAGGCCTCATCTTGGGACAGCCCCCACGTAGGCTTTTACAGAGCGGGCCTGAGGCGCAGGGATGTTATGGTGGCCAATACGAGCAGCAACGCTGCGAACCACTCTCCCTTGGCCACCAACCGTGGCTAAGTCAGAACGACCATGCCCGTTCGGCTGCTACAGGTCGCTCCCTGTTACTCCTGAGCACAGCAACTAGAGGTTGGTCAGGCATCACAATGGAGTAGTGGTGGAAAGACGGAGCCGCTGGACTGCGGTCTACCTCGATCCACTGGAACAACAGGTTGCCTGCTAGGCCACATACAACGGACAGGAAAATCTCTTTCACTAGATTGCGCATTTGAGGTGTCCCGCTTGATTTAAGGGACACCCATTTAATGGCCACTTTCCGCGTGTCACGACCACGCGCGAAAATTTCCTCAGCTCCAGTACTAGGAACTGAGATTAGCGGCAATGCACACCTTTTGGCGTGTCACCAGGCAGTTGAAAAATATTATTCGAGCCGGTTGGCACCAGCAGAAAGGGAGGCGATGGGGCTTTGGGCTATGGCCCACACTGATGTTAGATTGAAGTTGTTACTCGGCTCAGGGATAGATTGCCCGGATGTATCTAGCACGCAACACTGACGGCAGGCGCATACCTGCAACCCGAGATGAGAGCGGCTATTGCCCAAGCTGCAACGAGCCGCTGACTCCCAAGCTGGGCGATATCTACGAGTGGCATTGGAGCCATAAGCCTGGTCAGGCTTGCAGCTATCGAAAGACGGCGACCTTCTGGCAGTACGGCTGGATACGTCACTATCATGCTTCGGGTGAATGGGAGATGGAGACCAGCGTAAGCGGAGTCGATTTTGATGGAATCCATCCCGAAAAGCGGCTCTCCCTGATGCTTGCTCACAAACTGGATCTGATTGCACTCAAGGCGTTCATCGACGCATCCGCTCAGCGCGGCCTCAAACCAGTAGTGATTTTCAACGCCAAGGCCTTTGAACGATTCCAGTTCGATGACTATCGCCTTAAGCACCCCAAGCGGTCTGACAACGGCTGGATATTCTTCTTCTCGCACGCCTTCCCAGGACACAAGCGCACGGCTTCACTCTGGATCGACATCGAGCAAGGCAAGCATCCCCACTTTGGTTTGAAGAGCGGGATTTATAATCTGACCTATTCGGCGGAATGCCATGGTGCCATTACCGTGGGCCGTACCCCGAAGCTCAAATCGGCGCCTCTTTGCTCTAAGCCGAAGTCCGGTGGCATCGGCCTGTAAGTGCCCGAATCAGCCAGATTCACGCTGAAGGGACAAGAGTCCATGAAAGCGATTATGCATGACAGGCACAAGGCCTTATAAATCAATCGCTTATGCTTTTATGAGGGCATGCCTTATCGATTCTATTGCTACGGTGCGCAGTACCGTCAATGTATGCCTTTCCATACATTGATTGGAGTTTCACCGTTTAATGTATGTGAATGCATACATTAAACAGCAGATAAACCGTTTCATGGGTTGCCCCAGCGATGAGATTCTCGGAACCCATAGCAAGGGTTTACCGAGGCGTTTTTACACACTCTGGGCCAAAAGCGAAACTCGGTTAAGCATAGATTTCAATCCCAATCATATGCAGAAGGTACTCATTGCTTGAAACCCGCGAGATGGCTATTGTGACGATACTTCGTTTGCTTGCTGGTCGAGCCGCCACGCGGCGGTGAACCCAGTTTGCCAGACGGCAGCGATCTCTCTTCGGAGGGAGCTGTTCGGGTCGCGACCAAGATAGCCGTTCTGGTATCTGGGTCTCCCGTAGGTAGTGAGTGTCGCCCGACTGCTGCTTCAACGACCGTATCTCTGTCCTTTCATTGGGCACACCAGGCGGTTGGCAGCTTTATTTTCAGTGCGGCGCTCGTTGTCCAGCCGCGTGAGGCGCGGTTGACCGAGGGGCCGAAAAAGGTACGATTCATCGTGCCCCACACGTCCAGGAGGCCAAGATGCGCCCATGCAAAAACGTGCCAATCCGGCGCGAGCGGCAGCCAGGCTGTTTCTAGCTGCCCTCTGCTTCGTTTGCTTGCTGGTCGAGCCGCCACGCGGCGGTGAACCCAGTTTGCCAGACGGCAGCGATCTCTCTTCGGAGGGAGCTGTTCGGGTCGCGACCAAGATAGCCGTTCTGGTATCTGGGTCTCCCGTAGGTAGTGAGTCCCTGTAGCAGTTGGGTGAGAGCGAACTGGTGATGCCCAACAACACAAGGAATATCTGTGAGTAGGCTATATAAGGATATTTGCAGCNGTAGGTAGTGAGTCCCTGTAGCAGTTGGGTGAGAGCGAACTGGTGATGCCCAACAACACAAGGAATATCTGTGAGTAGGCTATATAAGGATATTTGCAGCCAACGAACGCTCTATGGTGCCTGGCGGAAGGTACGCAGTAGCGCCTTCTTCTCCTCTTCCGATGAAATCAGGCGAGAGGCTGAAGAGTTCGAAAGTCGCCTCCCCGACTCCTTGATAGATATTCAGCGCGCCCTATCGAAGCAGACATTCATATTTCTCCAGCAAACTGGCGTCGCACAGAAGAAGCCAGGTGGGAAATCCAGGCCCTTGGTGTTGGCCCCCATCCCGAATCGTGTTGTCCAGCGCGCCATGCTCGACGTGTTGCAGCGTCGTGTCCGCTTCGTTAAGCGAGTTCTGGGTACTCCCACAAGCTACGGCGGCATTCCCGAAAAACGCGTAGCCATGGCCATCTCGGATGCACGGGAAGCAATGCGCGCGGGTGCACGATTCCACGTTCGGTCTGACATCCCCGGCTTTTTCACCAAGATCAACAAAGACCTGGTTCTTGGACTTCTTCGACCACATCTTAACTGTGAGGCTACCCTCAAGCTTTTTGAGGCAGCCATCAAAACGGATTTGGCCAATATCGACGACCTCAGGCGAAAGGGGCTCGACGCGATATTTCCAATCGGAATCGAGGGTGTTGCTCAAGGGTCTCCACTGTCCCCGCTGATAGCCAACATCTACCTTGCCGACTTCGACCTAGCAATGAACGCGAACGGCATCACATGTCTTCGTTACATAGATGACTTCCTGCTCCTCGGGGCAAGCCTTAGTGATGTAGACAAAGCATTCAATAGATCGCTGAAGGAGCTGGGCAAGATCGGGCTGAAGGCTTACGACCCACGGACAGACAAAGAAAAGGCCTCCCGTGGGGCCACCCAAACTGGGTTCGATTTCTTGGGGTGTAATGTCTCTCCCGGTCTGGTTCAGCCTAGCGAAGCGACGCGTAGGCGATTCAGGGCAAAACTAGACGCCGAATTCGCAGCAGCGTCACACGCCCTGCGCTACAACGCCCAGTACCAAGACGGCGATGGAAAGTACTCGTACTCATCCGCCCTTTACCGCATCGACAAAATTATCCTAGGGTGGGGAAAATCTTTCACGTTCTGCAATGGTGCCCAGTGCATGATCGCGTTGGATGACTTTATTTCACAAAAGCTTGTTCAGCTTGAAGCAGAGAAGATTGCTGTTCTGACCAAATCCGACAGAGCAGCGCGAAGAAGAATATTGGGCGTACGCCTCCTCACTGATACCCAAGGCTGAATCGTCCCCAGAGTCGCCATATTCGTCAGTGTCTTGACGGCATGTGATGACTCATCTTGAACATAGGAACACAGGTCATACGAAATGAAGTTTCTCGACGATATATTGCAGTCAATCTCCGGAAATACCAGAACAAAGGTCAACGACCCTTTCATCGGCGCGTTCATAGGGTCATGGATTATCTGTAATTGGAGTCACTTGGCAATCTTAATTTGGGGCGACGGGACTACTACAGAAAGGATTGACGCCCTCAGTAAATACCTAAAAGAAACCGATGTAATAGCGTTCAACACGATATTTGTTATTCCTTTATTTATGACAATTCTATTTTTGTTTGCTTTCCCTTGGCTGTCATTATTTTTGAAATCGATGCAGAAGTTTGCAAATGATCGACTGCACCAGCAAGCAATATTAATTGAGGTGAGTAAGACTAAGCAACAGGAAGCATTGAATAGGCAAAAGCTGCTAGCAGATCCAGATAAGAAATTTCTGGAGCAAAATGTTCAATTAGATATTGACCGACGAAAAGAATTAATTGAACAATTAAAATTAAGAAGCGCAAAATTTAAAGAAAACGCTGAAGCGGCTGCGGCTGCATCTGAGGCAGCATTAGCCGCAGCGACCGAAGCCAAAAGCCGAGCAAATCAAGTTCAATTGGACGAGGAGAAAAAACAACAGCATGCACTAATCGAAAGACAACGATTTACTGTGGCGAGTGCTAGGTTAAAGTCAGCACAGGCATCAAATCGTTTTCCCTCATCTTATAGCTTCATGCTTGCCATCGAGGAAAGCCTGAAAGCGGACGGTATTCAATTATCCCTGGCCGGATTAGGTGAAGTTGTAGCAACAATATTTGGCTATAAAGACTTCCAGTCATTAATTTTTGACGAGAGCTTCAACAACGAAAAACTATCACAGGTTATATATATTATCTACGACCCTAAAGAACTTGCTTCAAGTCTTGAAAGTATCGTTCAAGATGAAGGGTCGGATAATGAGAGCCTAGAGGCGGATCTACTATACGATCATGTCATCTCTGTCTTTGAAGGCTTAGAATATAAATTAATTACCGATGACCAAGTAGAAGAGTTGTGTAGAGATATCTGCGAAAAAAATCAGTATGACTTACTGCATAGCGATGAATTATCCGGGCCCATCGCAGAGTCAGATACTATATACGATGAAATCGAGATTAGTGACTTAGAATCCATTGAGTTTGATGCTGGGTTTAAAGTTGTTTTTTCTGGCTCGGCAAGTGGTACTCATAGAAAAGATGACGATATACCTGGCCGCGATATTGAGTTTAGCGTCGAGATTAAAAATACCTTATTGCTTGGCACAAAGGCTTTGGGGGAGTTTGAGGTTGGTGAGGTGACAGGAAGCTTGGTTGACTACCATTATGAGGGAGAAGACGAAGCTGAAGCTCATTAGCAAACAGACATCGCACCCTTAGTTGCAGAAAGTGCACCACGAGCAACTCGTATAAATATGCGAATAGGCATTGAGAACAACCTATTCGCAAGGCGAACAGTCATCAGTCGCTGCGCTTTGATAGTCCACTTCTGGCCGAGCACTGCCGTACTAAACCGGCAGTGCTCGGCCAAACAAACTCTAATGACGCCCTAAACCGACTGTCGCTGGAGTCAAGCCATCCTCTTCGAGAGAGCTTGCCGCACGAAGTCACCGAACCTCCTCGAAACCCAGGTGCAGATGTCCACAGTCTTAGCTCCAGCTTTAAAGTCCTTGTGATCGGCAGTAATCACAAGCAGGCCTGTACCCGTAGCGCAACGCAGAAGCCACATTGGGGCATGTGAGCCCCACGGCAGTGCCATCGACACTTTGATACCTAGTCACCCCATGGAATCACTTTAAAGTGGCGGAAATTCGATTCCGCGAGAGCCAAAATGTCACCTACTGATTTTCAATTCCCCACGCTTGGTCACTTCAACAAAGTTCTGTGTGACTGCCTGGGACTATGGAGCAGCGATAGTAAGAGTGTCGAATTTCATGTGCCCGCCAGCGAACAGGCTAGGCGGGTAGCATTGAGATCTGCATTCGAGGCAATTAAGAGAGGAGATGGCACCTATGGATCTCTCGACGAGCTTGTATCGGTCACGACTCAAATCGCACCAGAATCAAAACAGGAAGTAAAAAAGAGCAAGACCATTCAATCCTATGTGTCCTATCTAGCCAAAGAGGATTACTCCTCATATGAGGAACTCAAGGAGTTAACAGGCTATATTGAGATTCTCACCCATGAGAAATACGGCACCTCAAAAGTTTCCGATCTTGCTGCAAAACTCTACACGTCAGCGTTACTACACTACAGAGAGTTCATAAGGGAGTACTCGGCGACATCTGAAGACTGTATTGACGCCTACCAAGGTTTTCTTGCAGGCACAATGATCGACCTAGTCAGAGCTATTGCCGACGTGGATCCAAGGCCAATTAATAAACTTGGTAATAATACAGAGACAAGTAGATGGCCTCTGCGCGATTTTATTGAAAACGCCTGCAAGGAATACGGGGTAACGCCGTACAAACTGCATCAATTTCACGCACTCCGTAAGAATACTATTAACAATAGGCTGACTGATGATGAGTTGTGGACGCTAGACTTCACGTCAAAACCAGTTAGCACGCAGTCAAAACAGCTATTTGAGCGAATGAGTAAGGGAGGAAAAATTAAATGGGAAGTTATTCATCCATTTCTCAAACCACTTGCCTCCCTTGTGCCGGTAGAGGAAGAAAAGCAGGATTTTGCCAACAAAGCCTTTTGTGCCTTTGTTTCCCACAACCTATATATGCATGCCGCTGAGATAGGCGACTTTGCCCCCAGCACTCAACCCCAATACCCAAAGACTAAAGCTCTAGACAGTGCCACTCCAATCAGCGACTGCATTGATCAAATACTGCATGATTGTGTAGTCGATCAGAACTTACTGGGTGCTGCGTTTGGAGCGTACCATGAGCTTTTGACAAGACTTAGATCAACAGGGGAATTTCTTTCCTGCGACACCACCATACCTGACGCTCTTGCAATTCTATACAGAAAGGATTATCTGAAGTTTTTTGATGGGGAATGGCAAACTAACTTAACAAACAGGCCATCGTGGATTGAAGACTGGTCATTGGCTAGCGGCTTCATGCTAACCGGCTCTAGTGAAAGCGCGCTGAAATATTTCAAGCAGGCACTTGAAAAGGCTAAGTATTCAGCAGGCCCTCTGTTTATTCCTTTTTATGTACAAATATGCGCATTCTGCAAGTCGCAGTTTAAACTGCTATCTCGCAATGGTGAGGAAGAGATATTTGACCGGTTTTATGATTCGCTGGGAGACGAGGCCGCAAAATATGCAGGCCTACTAGGGTACACCCCTGGTTCCACCCGAGATCCCGAAACACTTCTACCTAAGTTCAATCTCCCTGGAAAGAATCGTTTGATCATTCAGGAAATCGACATATTGACTGGATGGTTGCTTAACGGCAAGGAACTATAGAGTTTGCGTTCAGGGAGAGAAGGCGGTAATAAAGTTATGTTAACTGTTCCAATTGAACATGCACTTGATAACAGGCTGATGGGGCGTTCCGGGGTAAGCACCTCTCAGAACCGCCAAACCAGTTACCGCGCTTGCTTTGCCCCTGGCCACGATGGCAACGTTCAAGCAAGCACAGCTTCACAAGGACGTCACTTGATGCACCAGAAACGAATTGCTCTACTCATTGACTGCGACAACGTTAGCCACAGCGCCATTGAGGGCGTACTGGAAGAGCTTGCCAAGTACGGCATGGTGAACGTACGACATGCCCATGGTGACTGGAAGAGTGATGGGCTATCTGGGTGGGTGGATCGACTGCATCCGTTCGCCATTCGGCCCATGCAACAGTTCGCCTATACCAAGGGCAAGAACGCGACTGATGCAGCAATGATCATCGACGCGATGGATTTGCTCTACAGCAAAAATATCGATGCCTTTGCTCTGATGACCAGTGACAGCGATTTCACGCCACTGGCTCTACGCCTGCAAGAAAGTGGTTTTCCGGTGTATGGCTTTGGTGAGAAAAAGACCCCTTCGGCTTTCGTACATGCATGCACCTCGTTCATCTACGTGGAGAACCTTGTGCGGGACACAGACGACGGCAAGGTTTCCCAGGACGAACAACCCAGAAAGAAGTCTCGAAATGAGCTGCGTTGCGACACATCCCTAGTGCGCTTGCTTCGAAACGCGGCAGACCAAACAGCGGGCGATGATGGCTGGTCGCTTCTCAGTAGGGCATCAGACTACATCCATAACAACAGTTCGTTCTCTGTGGTGAACTATGGCTACCAGAAACTGGGCGACCTCATTCGTACATCTGAGCTGTTCGATGTTGAGATGCGCGGGACGGCCATGGTTATCCGAACCATTCGCAAGCAGTCACCAATACAGAGCCAAGAGCCTGCCCTTTCGACCTCTGCTTGACCTTATCTTGCAAGCAAAGTGCATGAATAGCCTCACGGAGACCGGCCTTGTGTAATCGGATACTACCTTTCAGCTCTCAAGACCTTGAGGCTGCCTCCCGCGTACTGGCCGATACTGCAAGAGGCCTTAGCGGATCCCAGATCGGCTGGCTGCTGCAAGATATCCGGGCTGAGGATGTAGACCCCGGCAATACCAAATGGAAGCGCCTCTACAACGCCCTCGCCGCCGTCCAAAACAAGCACCAGGTCGGCAATCATCTCATTCAGTTCATCAACGCAGCGATGAACCCAGTGAGCTATGCCAGAGACCGTGAATCCTTCATCTGGCGACGCAACGAACTCAATGTGGTTCTGGCGTTTTCAGGCTTTTATGTACGCGACGACGGCAAGGTTGGCCATGCTAATCGGGCAGCGACCCTAGACGCCGCTCTCGCCCGCGCAGGCAAACTCAAATCGGCCTTGGAAAACCGATCTGTACACGAGGAAGTCTATAAGTACTGCCGCTCTGAGCTACTGGATGAGAACTATTTTCACGCCGTATTTGAGGCGACCAAGGGGGTCGCACAAAGGATCCGCGATCTTTCTGGATTGGGCGGTGATGGCGCTGACCTAGTCAATAAGGCCTTCACTGGTCAGTCCCCCGTATTGGCACTAGGGCCGCTGAACACCGAATCCGAGAAAAGCGAGCAAAGAGGCTTTGCCAACCTGCTGATTGGTTTGTTCGGGGCAGTTCGTAACCCGCTAGCCCATGCGACAAAAACCAATTGGCCTATGTCTGAACAGGACGCGCTAGACATCTTCTCACTGGTGTCACTGGTTCACCGCAAGCTTGATGGTGTCCGACTGGCTGGAGACCAGTAGAACGCTCTCCTGGCGCTCAAACACTCCGATCAAGCTGAGCAATTCCGCTGGGACAAGCTGAATAAGGAGGCCGGCAAAAAAAAGACACTCCTGTTGCATCTTAGCTTGCCGCAGCACACGAAAGTGCAGCCGATTCATGACACGGTGAGGGCAGAGCAGTGGCCGCTCTCCAGACTGGATGATGGCCAACAAAAAACCGTCTAGCTGAGTATCCCCTCCGCGCTGACCAGCGTCCGGTTGCTCGCCAAATTGCTCGGTTGTCAGCAGTATATCCAGATGCTGACGTATGAAATGTCGTTAGAATATTGCTGACTTCATTACAGCCCTCTACTTGGCCGACATCATGTTATGGCGAGAAGTTGTTGAAGCTCATTAACTGCATCCGCCACTAATTTGTCATGTACTCCCTGGCCATATTTCCTGGCCAAATATATGGTCGCATCATCAAAGATAACTCGACATCTCATTGGGTCATCATAGAAGGGCAGGATAGTACACGGCGCGTCCAAAACAGCGAATTGGACATTACCATCCAACACAGCTCGATATTTTTCAAAGCAACCAAATTCTACTTCAGCCTTCCGGATTCGGCTTTTGTACTCAATTTTACCACCATAAAACGGATAAGGCTGATCAAAGCCAGTAGGCACCAAAGTTGCTGCCAGAACTTTTTCATAACTAATTTTTCTATCATTGGAACGAGAGCACTGAAATCCCTTACGAGGAACATCAAAATCACATACGATATTGGCGCTAAAGCCTGTTACCAACACTTTTCCAGAAACCCCGCCAGCAGCCATAGAACCTTTGACGGACTTTGCTATAACTTTACGACCCGCATAATTAAATTCTGCATGCGATTCAAAAATCTTTGCGACATACTCACCATCAACAGGCTTGGGTTGATCGTACCCGGTTGAAACAATATATGCAGAGATCATGATTTTTTAAAACTCCATATGGCTTTCCACCAAACTACTAGACAGACACACCTTTAGATAGTTTAAAGCTTCTGAGGGGCTGGATCACAATCACGAACTCACTGGAGGAATAGGCTCGTCCCAATCATCAAGAATCTTCTGGATCTCTTGCTGTTTCATAGCCTCCCCAGTGAAAGGCACAACACGATCAATACGCTCCATTTGCAGACCATGCAGCCGTATATTGTAAGCAATAGTATACCAACGCAGCTTCCATGCATTTTCACGGGCTTCTAATTGCTCAAGCCGATTTCGAAGGGCGATATTCTCATTGACAAGTTCCTGACTAGCCTTACTCCTCGACAGCTTAAGATGCAGTGGATTAGAGCGCGCGATAAATGCTTGCTTAGCCAAAACATAGGCTTTCTTAATTTCTGAATTAGCTTGAAGCGACTGCCGTGATAGCCCTGAATACTCAGCAATCATGGCCCACGTCACTTTGAATACCCTTCGATTGTGGGGCAAGGCAGCAAGGTACTTAACTATTCTCGCAACATCATGGCCTGAAATACGTTTTCTGCCACCGAGGTTATTAAAATTAGCCATGACCAACCTCTATCAGTGACAAATACCGTTCGTGATTAGCAAGGTAATATTCATAGGCCTTATCAATTTTAATCCGGTCTAGCTTATGCGCCTCTGGAACAATACTTTCCCAGTAAATTCCATACTGATCAAAATCCGCTTCACGCTCATCTGTTTCGCGAAGAAGCTGCTTTAAATTTTTAATTTTAGTGAACAGGTGCGAAACCCAAGACTCAACGCCACCCACTTTTCCCGCATGGGCATCAAAGGCATTACATAACACAAGAAGATTTGAGCAAATCTGCCGTTTTGCCTCAGCAACCTGCGCAGCTTGAGGCTCACCGTCAAGATTTGTGAGCCAAGAAAATTTCCCACAGCCACTAGAGCACTCTAGGTGTCTTGGACACGGCCCATGCGACCAGACATGCAGGCAGATTCCGAGGCCAAGGTCATGCACAGCACGAACTTCGGAGTTTAAATAAATTTCACGCTTGTCTACCGGCAAGTTCTTAGCCCGCTCTGGTATTGCACCGCCGACTTCTCCCAATTTTATTTTTTCGCGCACTTGGAGCGCGCGATACTGCGGCGAACTATGCTGATAGCTCTTGGTGTCTGCGGCATATTTCCTTCCAAAATACTCTGTCTGCATTAAGTCAGACAGACCACCTTTATCCAGCGCATCGTTGAGCGTGTGTCTAAAATCATGCGACGTGAAATTTTGATCAAAACAACCCGAGCAAAACTCGGTCGTTATTTTATCTATATTGCGCATAGTAGTTGTCAGCATCGCATGCGAGATAGGTCGAACGATCCAGTGCGCGTAAAAACCACTACTAACACCATATTGCCGAAGGAACAATATATCCGCAAAGCCATACTTGCGATCCTCAACAATAAACAATGGCGCGAACATCGATGGACGGTAGTAGACTTGGCAATATTCGACAACATCTTGCTTTGAAACGTAATTATGAGGGCGACCGCCCTGTAACGATGCGCAAAGCTTAACTTTGTCATTCTTAGCAAACCAGCCTTAACTTGACAAACATTGCTTAGGAAGACCTAACGCCACTAGATCTTTCTTTAACAATGGCTTAGCATCTGGAATCCCCGCCAAAAACCTCAAATCAGGGCCATGCCTTTTTAGCATTTCTTTAGCAGTGGAATATTCCGACCTAGAAGACCACTTTATCTCAGCAACCACATCGCGCAACAACTTACGAGTTAAAGATGGGATCGGGATCAGCAAATACTTATGCTGCTCTTTAACTCCTACAATCTTTGTTTGCACATAGCGCAAATAGTCGCCATCCGCGCGCTTGACAATACACTTCTTAGGCAAGTAAGCGATTTCAG
The DNA here is from genome assembly GCF_902506475.1 of Pseudomonas sp. 8BK. Classification (NCBI taxonomy): domain Bacteria; kingdom Pseudomonadati; phylum Pseudomonadota; class Gammaproteobacteria; order Pseudomonadales; family Pseudomonadaceae; genus Pseudomonas; species Pseudomonas sp. 8BK. Next base: position 4,339,140 of record NZ_LR733252.1, read on the forward strand.
AGAAACGCCTACCGACGCAAAACAAGAGAACCAATAGCAGGATATAGATACGATGGACATGATTCTTTGGGAATTTTTCATATAGTTCCCCGAGTAAAGCCAAGGATCTCTCGCTGAGTACCCTACTGGATTCTGTTTCCAGCGCAGCCACACTATCCAAGCGGAGATTACTGGATCCTCCATAGGCATCTGGCCGTTCCACATTCCAGAATCTATAGCCCGAAAGATCTACGTGGCAAAGCCCATAGCGCGCGCACCATTTGCGAGCAAATTCACCGACCATGCAACACATCTTGTACTGTTGACTTTCAGAGTCAGTAGCCCCTTTGATAAGCTCGCAAGCCTCATCTAGCACCTCCGGAGTAACAGCAGAAAGTGCACGCGTGTTGGCGCAACGGGCGACATATCTCATGGCAGACATGAACGTCCGGTGTGATGTAATGGCCCGAGCTTTTTGATGTTGTCGCAGCACAAAGATGGCCTTTGCCGCCTCCTCCCACTGCTCCCCCACTACACCTGCTGGGGTATCCGCCTCTAGAAAGCTCATAGACGCTGTAACTACATTTCGGCCAGTCAAATTAAAAACTGATTCGGAAACACGCCACGTCGAAGATGACCACTGCTCCAGTTCAACGCCAACGGTTGCGAGACACAGCTTGGCTTTCTCGATCAGAGCCTCAAGCCCACCTGGGGATAAATGTCCTGATCTAGCGGCGGCAGCCTTAGCGCGTCGGCTAAGATGAGTGGTGCGGGCCATCTAGGGTGCCCCTATCGCACATGGACACCACCTGGGCAACCGCCATAATCACGTCTGCCAATCCCACTCCTACCCCTTCCGGGCTACGGATTGCCTTTTGCATGCGCAGTAACTGCTCCAGCACGCGCTCATGAACCGTGGATCTGAACGGCACAAACTTGGGGCAGAGATAGCAGCTCCATGGCGGGAAGCGGTGACACGCCGACTCCAACCCACAACCGCCCATCGCTTCCACAGCACCCGACTTTTCAAACTGGGCGATAACCCGGCGATCCGAAGCGATCAGGTGTTCATCGACCGGATTTGCACCAAGAAATGCGTTGACCTTGGATGCGAAGTGAATCGCGGCAGCTTTATCCAATGTTGTCCGCATGTTGGTTAGCAGCGTGAAGTACACCTCAACATTTTGTACATCCGAATGATCAAGTCGTACCGCCAGTTCCTTGCGCGATACACCCATGGCGGCGTAGATACAGCCGACCGTGTAGCGGAAACGCCTTGGCGTGAGGTGCATGATCTCGCCGGTCAACGGCGAGACTAACTTGACCCGCTCAGCAAAATCCGAAAGCAGCCGACTAAACTGACAACCGTACAGCCGATACACAGGGGCATACATACCCACTCGTAAAAACACGCTATTAGCCCGTGCACGACGGAAGAGCGGTCGATCAGTGCTGATCAGTTCGCCATTGACTTCTACTTGGTTACTCAACTCCTGATTCTGTTCAATCAACGCCTTGACATGGTGTAGCGTATTCGACTCCACAGACTCAGCCATAAAATCTGAGCGGTGGCTGATATAACGTTTTTTGATTCGCGGGATATTCAGTGTCCACAGTGGGCTATCCGGCATATCCAGCGCATCAAATAGATCTTCTTCATTCAAGGCCGTGTAGTTAGCTGCATTTCGACCGTAACTTAACGACAGTGCGACCGCAGCCCGTTGCTGGTAATGCGAATATTCACTCCCTGAGTCATTTTCCAGCGCTCGCGAAATTAACGGAGTTTCAAAGTCGGGGTGCAAGGCTCCTCCGTGTGAGAACTCCTGACGAACCGCCTCACCTTTGGGGTTACCAGGGATCGTCATCTCCTGCAACTCATCGGCATACGCGGCACTAAAACCGAGTTCAGGATAATGTTCGGCAGCCCAAATATAAAACTGTACAAATCGATAAATATTCCAGAGCGAACCCGCTTGAGTGTAATGAGCCATAACCCATTCGACTTGTGAGATCAGCGCCTCCTCTAAAATCTCGGGATATTCACACCTTGAGGATTTCGACAAAAATTCTCGAAATTTTAGAATACGGACAATATCGTTCCACGCATTAAATCCCGCTATTGAGGAAACACACCTAACCTGATGCACAACAAACTTAACAACTACCCAATTCAGAATTGGACACAACACTTGCCTGAGATTAATAACCCCTCTCGCCGACTCTATCGGCAAGTACAGTCGCCCTTCACGCTCATCCATGAGCGCTTTACGTCCTTCACGCGTGATAAACGACTCCGGAAGCGCTTCCCAGCCATTGTCGAAAATCAAGTCTTGGACGTGTGGAGAGTTAAACGGGGACATCGTCTGCCCCCCTTGAACCCGCCACTTTTAACCAATACGACCTCTGTGCCTCTTCGCTTTGGCCTTGGTAGTCGATATAGGTATCCTGAGACTCACGCCCCGTGTCGCCGCGCAAGTACATCAAAATAGCCCGAATTTCATCTTCGCTACGCCCTTGGAACTTCAGCTCACGATGGACACCATCCGTGAAGGTGTGCCGCAGTGATTTAGCACTGAGATTGCCTGGTAGCTTGCCTGGATAGGCCCTCCTGACCCGCTTAAAGATGGCCTGCACGCTGGACTCGGAAAGCGGCTTTCCGTCCCGACTTAGAAAGAAAAAGCTGTTGGTTTTGCCGCTTGCTCTCCGGACGGCAATCTCCCTGGCCTTCATTGCATAGCTATTCAGCAGTTTTTCGAGCCGGGGATAATCGAGCACCAATATCCGGCCAGCGCGCTTCACCGAAGCGGGGCAAGAGCGGGTGTCCTCTGCGCAAAGCCTACGACGCCGCACGCGCACATTAGTCAGAGCGCCAAATTCCACATCGCACAGACGAAGGCTCAGCACTTCGCCTGGCCGCAGGCCTAGCAACAGCATTAAAGTAACGATTAAATAGTTCCGCAGTTTCGTCTGTGGACTCGAAACCAACATAGTACTTTCTGGGTCTAACACATCTTGCAGAAAGCGCGCCTGCATAACAGTTAGTCCCTTTTTTACTTCGTTATTCGAAGGCTCTTTGCTGTGATACCCATCGTTAAGGGTATAACTCACCTTTTCCTGCACTTTACTGATTGCTTCCCTTCGTGCCTCCCCCAACTCTTGATCACTTAGCACCGCATAAAAACACCAGTTGAGGAAGCGCAGCACCGTTGAAAGACGCTTGTTGAAAGTGTCCGGCCTAACTGCCAACTTAACAATCTTCTTGCCTTTACGCTGACCGCGACGCAAATACTCTATCAGACTACTCGTGAAAGCCTCTGTCCAAAAACGGCCTGACCGAATCAACTCAAACAAATCCTCCCCTCTACTCTCCAACCAAACATATAGCGGGGTCAGTTCTTGCACATAATTATTTAAGGTATTTAAAGACCTATTTCTTCTGGTCAAAATCCACTCATTAACCGCCACGACAGGCAAACCTTGACTATCCAAGAGCATTGGCAATCTTTCACCATTTTTAAGTTGAACCTTTACAATGTTCATAGTTGATGACCCATCGTTAACCATCAATGAGTAAAGGTGTAGCCACCCACAACAACTACGTCAACACGAAGAGCAACTATTTTTACACTTCTCACAACTTGTCAATATATATTAATTAATATTAACCACCCCAGAAAAGCAAAGTCGCACGCAAAAAAAACCCCAGAAAGCTTTACACTTTCTGGGGTTGTATTTTTGAAAACTCTTTTAGCCTCAGAGCATTACGTTCATTAAGCTAACAGATCTCAAATATGTCTGCCCTAGAACGGGATGTCATCATCGAAGCTGTCGAAATCCGCAGCAGGCTGAGGTGCTTGTTGCGGTGCCGGGCGCGGAGCTGACTGCTGTGGCTCGCGCTGCGGCGCAGGACGCTGCTGACGCGGAGCGGAGTCGCCGCCACCGGCGTTATCCGGACGACCGCCAAGCAGCTGCATGGTGCCCTGCATGTCGACGATGATCTCGGTGGTGTAGCGCTTGATGCCGTCTTTTTCCCACTCACGGGTCTGCAGCTTGCCTTCGATGTACACCTGCGAACCTTTGCGCAGGTATTCGCCGGCAATCTCGGCCACCTTGCCGAACAGCGACACACGGTGCCATTCGGTTTTCTCGACCTTCTGACCGGTCTGCTTGTCGGTCCACTGCTCGCTGGTCGCCAGGCTCAGGTTGGTGACCGCGTTGCCGCTCGGCAGGTAACGGGTTTCCGGGTCCTGTCCGCAGGTACCGACCAGAATGACTTTGTTAACCCCACGGGCCATAACGTTCTCCTAGGCTTTCAGCACGCCACCGGCGCCGGCTCTATGAGGCGCTCAAGGGACGTGCGGTCCAATTGTTGGGTATCCACTTTGATATAGATGGCCGCTTCGTCGCGCACCACTACGGCATCCGCCACTCCGGGCACAGCCTGTAAACGCTCGGCCAATCCCGCCTCTTGCAATGCCGCAGCTGAAAGCGGCAGACGCAGGCTGGTGACATACGGCGGTTCGCGCATAGTAACAGCAAAGGCCAGCCAAAAAAGCGCCAGCAAGGCACAGCCCGCAAACACACCCGACAGGCTGTAGTGCTGATACAACCAGCCACCCAAGATGCCGCCGATGGCCGCACCGAGGAATTGGCTGGTTGAATACACGCCCATCGCCGTGCCTTTGCCACCAGCCGGAGCCACCTTGCTGATCAGCGACGGCAGCGAGGCCTCCAGCAAGTTGAATGCGGTAAAGAACACCACAGTGCCAAGCACCAGCGCACGCAGGCTGCTGCCGAACCACCAGAAGAACAGCTCACACAGCAGCAGCACACTGACCGCGCCAAGCAGCATCTGCTTCATCCTGCGTTTTTTCTCGCCATAAATAATGAATGGCACCATGCCGAAGAAGCCCACCAGCAGTGCAGTGAGATAGACCCACCAGTGCTCCTCCTTGGCCAGGCCGCCCTGCTCCACCAGCGCCAACGGCAAGGCAATAAAGCTGGCCATGAGGATCGCGTGCAACACCAGAATGCCGAAATCCAGACGCAGCAGGTCCGCATGCTTGAGGGTCGGCAGCAATGCCTGTTGGTTCACCCCGGACTCACGATGCTGCAACGGCCCGGCAGAGCTCGGCACCAGACCGGCGACGATAACGACGCCCAGCAGCGCCATAGCCGCAGTAGCGAGAAACAGACCAGAAAGGCCAAAAGCACGTGTCAACAACGGGCCAACCACCATGGCTACGGCAAACGACAGACCGATGCTCATGCCGATCATGGCCATGGCCTTGGTGCGATGCTGTTCGCGGGTCAGGTCGGAGAGCAGCGCCATTACCGCGGCGGAAATCGCCCCGGCGCCCTGAAGAATGCGTCCGGCAATTACCCCGTAGATCGAGTCGGCATTGGCCGCCAGCAGGCTGCCGGCAGCGAAGATCAACAGACCGACATAGATCACCGGCCGTCGGCCGATGCGGTCACTGAGCATGCCAAATGGAATCTGCAGAAACGCCTGGGTCAAACCGTAGGCGCCTATCGCCAGGCCGATCAACGCCGGCGTGCTGCCCTGCAACTCCATGCCATAGGTGGCCAGCACCGGCAGCACCATAAACATACCGAGCATGCGGAACGCGAACACCAGCGCCAGGCCACCGGCCGCACGGGTTTCGCTGCCGCTCATGCGCTCGCTGTGCAGATCATGCATGGAAAAGGCCCTGTCGAAATAGGCGGCGATTCTAGCAGCACTCAAACCATGCGGCACAGCAGTGACGCTTTGCCGCGCCCGCCTCCCGAGCCGTATACTCGGTGGTTTTCCGCCCGCCATGCGAGGCCGTTGTTTGTGGACAAGATTCTGATCCGGGGTGCACGCACCCATAACCTGAAAAACATCGACCTGACCCTGCCGCGCGACAAGCTGATCGTGATCACAGGCCTGTCCGGTTCCGGCAAGTCATCCCTGGCCTTCGACACTCTCTACGCCGAGGGCCAGCGCCGTTATGTCGAATCCCTGTCGGCCTACGCCCGACAGTTCCTGTCGATGATGGAAAAGCCCGATGTCGACACCATCGAAGGCCTGTCGCCGGCGATCTCCATCGAGCAGAAATCCACCTCACACAATCCGCGCTCCACTGTCGGTACCATCACCGAGATCTACGACTACCTGCGCCTGCTCTACGCCCGCGCTGGTATTCCACGCTGCCCAGACCACGATCTGCCGCTGGAAGCGCAGACCGTCAGCCAGATGGTTGACCAAGTTCTGGCCCTGCCCGAAGGCAGCAAGCTGATGCTGCTGGCCCCGGTGATTCGCGAACGCAAAGGCGAGCATCTGGCGATCTTCGACGAGCTGCGCGCCCAAGGTTTCGTTCGCGTACGGGTCAACGGCAAGATTTACGAGCTGGACGAACTGCCGAAGCTCGACAAGCAGAAAAAGCACAGCATCGATGCCGTGGTCGACCGCTTCAAAGCCCGCGGCGATCTACAGCAGCGCCTGGCCGAATCGTTCGAGACCGCACTGAAGCTGGCCGACGGCCTGGCCCTGATCGCACCAATGGAAGGCGAGGAAGGTGAAGAAATCATCTTCTCCGCGCGTTTCGCCTGCCCGGTGTGCGGCCACTCGATCAGCGAGCTGGAGCCCAAGCTGTTCTCCTTCAACAACCCGGCCGGCGCCTGCCCGACCTGCGACGGCCTGGGCGTGAAGCAGTTCTTCGACACCAAGCGCCTGGTCAATGGCGAACTGACCCTGGCCGAGGGCGCGATTCGCGGCTGGGACCGGCGCAATGTCTATTACTTCCAGATGCTCGGCTCTTTGGCCGCGCATTACGGCTTCAGCCTGGAAGTGCCTTTCGACGACCTCAGCGCCGAGCACCAGAAGTGCATCCTGTTCGGCAGCGGCACGCAGAACGTTGACTTCAAGTACCTGAATGACCGTGGCGATATCGTCAAACGCTCACACCCCTTCGAAGGCATCGTGCCCAACCTGGAGCGACGCTACCGCGAGACCGAATCCACCAGCGTGCGTGAGGAGCTGGCCAAGTTTCTCAGCACTCAGGCCTGCCAGGATTGCCGCGGCACCCGCCTGCGCCGCGAAGCACGCCATGTATGGGTCGGCGAGAAGACCCTGCCGGCGGTCAGCGGCCTGCCGATTGGCGACGCAACCGAATATTTCGGCAGCCTGACACTACCTGGTCGCCGAGGTGAAATCGCCGAGAAGATCCTCAAGGAAATCCGTGAGCGTCTGCAGTTTCTGGTCAACGTCGGCCTCGACTACCTGACCCTGGATCGCAGCGCCGACACCCTGTCCGGCGGCGAGGCGCAGCGTATTCGCCTGGCCAGCCAGATCGGCGCAGGCCTGGTCGGGGTGATGTATATCCTCGACGAGCCGAGTATCGGCCTGCATCAGCGCGACAACGAACGCCTGCTCGGCACCCTGAAACACCTGCGCGACATCGGCAATACGGTGATCGTGGTCGAGCATGACGAAGATGCCATCCGCCTGGCCGATTACGTGGTGGATATAGGCCCAGGCGCCGGCGTGCATGGCGGACAGATTGTCGCCCAGGGCACCGCTGCCGAAGTCATGGCCCACCCCGATTCGCTGACTGGCAAATACCTCTCCGGCCGGGTGAAGATCAAAGTGCCAGCCAAGCGCACGCCACGAGACAAGAAACTCTCACTGAAGATCAAGGGCGCGCGCGGCAACAACCTGCGCAATGTCGACCTGGAAATCCCGATCGGCCTGCTCACCTGCGTCACCGGTGTGTCCGGTTCGGGCAAGTCGACGCTGATCAACAACACCCTGTTCCCGCTCAGCGCCACCGCACTGAATGGTGTCACCACCCTGGAAGCCGCAGCCCACGACAGCATCGACGGCCTGCAGCACCTGGACAAGGTGGTGGACATCGACCAGAGCCCGATTGGCCGCACACCGCGCTCGAACCCGGCAACCTACACCGGGCTATTTACACCGATCCGTGAACTGTTCGCCGGCGTCCCGGAATCACGCTCGCGCGGTTACGGCCCTGGGCGCTTCAGCTTCAACGTCAAGGGCGGTCGCTGCGAAGCCTGCCAGGGCGACGGTTTGATCAAGGTAGAAATGCACTTTCTGCCGGATATCTACGTGCCCTGCGACGTGTGCAAGAGCAAGCGCTACAACCGCGAAACTCTGGAAGTGAAGTACAAGGGCAAGAGCATCACCGAAGTCCTCGACATGACCATCGAAGAGGCCCGCGAGTTCTTCGATGCTGTGCCAGCTCTGGCGCGCAAGCTGCAGACGCTGATGGATGTCGGCCTGTCCTATATCAAGCTGGGGCAAAGCGCGACGACGCTGTCCGGCGGAGAGGCGCAGCGGGTCAAGCTCTCCCGCGAGCTGAGCAAACGCGACACCGGCAAGACCCTGTATATCCTCGACGAACCGACCACCGGCCTGCACTTCGCCGATATCCAGCAGCTGCTCGACGTGCTGCACCGTCTGCGCGACCATGGCAACACCGTGGTGGTGATCGAGCATAATCTGGACGTGATCAAGACGGCCGACTGGTTGGTGGATCTCGGCCCGGAAGGTGGCTCCAAAGGAGGGCAGATCATCGCCGTCGGCACGCCGGAGGAAGTCGCCGAAATGCCGCAGTCGCACACTGGCTACTTCCTCAAGCCGCTGCTGGAACGTGACCGCGACTAAGACCGCGCACAAGAAAAAGCCCCGCATGAGCGGGGCTTTTTCTTGGCTGAAGAATACTTACATCTGCGTCTGCAGGTAGTTCTCCAGGCCCAGCCTATCGATCAGCCCAAGCTGAACCTCCAGCCAGTAGGCATGATCCTCTTCGGTGTCCTTCAGCTGCACCAGCAGGATGTCGCGAGTCTGGTAATCCTGATGCTGCTCGCACAGCGCGATGCCTTTGCTCAGGGCCGCACGCACGTGATACTCCAGCGCAAGGTCAAGCTTGAGCATCTCCGGCACGCTCTGGCCGAAGCGGAAGCTGTCAGGAACCATATCCGGCGAGCCCTCAAGAAACAGAATGCGCTTGAGGATCGCATCGGCATGCTGGGTTTCCTCTTCCATTTCATGGTTGATCCGCTCGTACAGCTTGCTGAAACCCCAATCCTCATACAGGCGCGAATGCACGAAGTACTGATCACGGGCGGCAAGCTCGCCCTTGAGCAGCACCTTCAGATAATCGATGACTTCTATATGGCCTTTCATGGGTATTTTCCTTAGCAAGCGGCAAACATGAACAATGCTGGCGGCCCACAGCCGACGGATCAAGCACAGCGCACAGACGGCGCATGACAACGTCAAAATGGGGCTTATTCCAGCCATAAAAAAACCGGGCCAGGCCCGGTTTTTTATACAACCTACGACTTACTCAGCGTCTACAGCTGCACCAGCGACCGGACGGTCAACCAGCTCAACATAAGCCATTGGAGCATTGTCGCCAGTGCGGAAGCCGCACTTGAGGATACGCAGGTAACCGCCCTGACGGGTGGCGTAGCGCTTGCCCAGGTCGTTGAACAGCTTGCCGACGATGGCTTTCGAACGAGTACGGTCGAAGGCCAGACGACGATTGGCAACGCTGTCTTCTTTAGCCAGAGTAATCAGCGGCTCGGCAACGCGACGCAGCTCTTTGGCTTTCGGCAGAGTAGTTTTGATCAGCTCATGCTCGAACAGCGATACCGCCATGTTCTGGAACATGGCCTTGCGGTGTGCGCTGGTGCGGCTGAGGTGACGGCCACTTTTACGATGACGCATGGTTCAATTCCTTACCAAACTCACGTTCGGTGATGATGACGATCAGGCAGTCGCCTTATCGTCTTTCTTCAGACTTGCCGGCGGCCAGTTGTCGAGGCGCATACCGAGGGACAGACCGCGAGAAGCCAGAACATCCTTGATTTCAGTCAGGGATTTCTTGCCCAGGTTCGGCGTTTTCAACAGTTCTACTTCGGTGCGCTGAATCAGATCGCCGATGTAGTAAATGTTCTCTGCCTTGAGGCAGTTGGCCGAACGTACAGTCAGCTCCAGGTCATCAACCGGACGGAGGAGGATCGGATCGATCTCATCTTCCTGCTCGATAACAACAGGCTCACTGTCACCCTTGAGGTCGACGAACGCGGCCAACTGCTGTTGCAGAATGGTCGCGGCGCGGCGAATAGCCTCTTCAGGATCCAGAGTACCGTTGGTCTCCAGGTCGATAACCAGTTTATCCAGGTTAGTACGCTGCTCAACACGAGCGTTTTCCACCACGTACGACACACGGCGTACCGGGCTAAACGAAGCATCCAGCTGCAAGCGACCAATGCTGCGGCTTTCATCTTCATCGCTCTGACGCGCGTCAGCCGGCTCATAGCCGCGACCACGAGCTATGGTGAGCTTCATGTTCAGCGCGCCAGTGGAAGCCAGGTTGGCAATTACGTGGTCGCCATTGACGATTTCGACATCGTGATCCAGCTGAATATCGGCAGCGGTAACTACGCCCGAGCCCTTCTTCGCCAGAGTCAACGTCACTTCGTCACGACCGTGCAGTTTGACAGCCAGACCTTTCAGGTTGAGCAGGATTTCAATGACGTCTTCCTGAACACCTTCGATGGCGCTGTACTCATGGAGTACACCGTCAATCTCGGCCTCGACTACTGCACAGCCAGGCATGGAGGACAACAGGATGCGACGCAGCGCGTTGCCCAGGGTATGGCCAAAGCCACGCTCGAGAGGCTCGAGAGTGATCTTGGCGCGGGTCGAACTGACCACCTGCACATCAATGTGGCGGGGGGTCAGGAACTCATTTACCGAAATCTGCATGGATGCACCTATTTTCTAGCCCTTACTTGGAGTAGAGCTCGACAATCAGGCTTTCGTTGATGTCAGCGGAGAGATCACTGCGCGCCGGGACGTTTTTGAACACGCCAGACTTCTTCTCAGTGTCTACTTCTACCCATTCAACGCGGCCACGCTGGGCACACAGCTCAAGAGCTTGAACAATGCGCAGCTGATTCTTCGATTTCTCGCGAACTGCAACAACGTCACCAGCTTTAACCTGGTAGGACGGTACGTTGACAGTTTTACCGTTTACGCTGATCGACTTGTGCGATACCAGCTGACGGGATTCAGCGCGAGTAGCGCCGTAGCCCATGCGGTAAACCACGTTATCCAGGCGGCATTCGAGCAGTTGCAGCAGATTCTCACCAGTAGCGCCTTTCTTGCCGGCAGCTTCTTTGTAATAACCGCTGAATTGACGCTCAAGCACACCATAGATGCGACGAACTTTTTGCTTTTCACGCAGCTGGGTGCCGTAGTCGGACTGACGGCCACGGCGCTGACCGTGAATACCTGGGGCTGCTTCGATGTTGCACTTCGATTCCAGAGCGCGTACACCGCTTTTCAGGAAAAGATCTGTGCCTTCACGACGAGACAGTTTGCATTTGGGACCAATGTAACGAGCCATTTCTCACTGTCTCCTGATTACACGCGACGCTTCTTCGAAGGACGGCACCCGTTATGCGGGATTGGCGTCACATCGGTGATGCTGGCGATCTTATAGCCACAGCCGTTCAATGCACGGACAGCGGACTCACGACCTGGACCTGGACCCTTAACGTTAACGTCGAGGTTCTTCAGACCATATTCCAGCGCAGCTTGACCAGCACGTTCTGCAGCCACCTGGGCAGCGAACGGGGTGCTTTTACGCGAGCCGCGGAAACCCGAACCACCAGAGGTAGCCCAGGACAGAGCATTGCCCTGACGGTCAGTAATGGTCACGATTGTGTTGTTGAAAGAGGCGTGGATGTGGGCGATGCCATCAACCACCGTCTTTTTGACTTTCTTACGAGTACGAGCAGCAGGTTTTGCCATGACTAGATTCCTGTCGATGCGCGAATGCGATTACTTGCGGATCGGCTTACGCGGGCCCTTACGGGTACGCGCGTTGGTCTTGGTACGCTGACCGCGAACCGGCAGACCACGACGATGACGCAGGCCGCGGTAGCAACCCAGGTCCATCAAGCGCTTGATTTTCATGTTCACTTCACGACGCAGGTCGCCTTCGGTATTCACCTTGGCTACTTCGCCACGCAGCTGCTCGATCTGCTCGTCAGAGAGATCTTTGATCTTTGCAGCCGGATTAACGCCGGCGGCAGCACAGACTTTCTGTGCAGTTGTGCGACCAACACCATAGATGTAGGTCAACGAGATAACAGTGTGCTTGTTATCCGGAATGTTAACGCCTGCAATACGGGCCATTCAGTGGAACTCCAATTGACAGCTACCTACGCCCCGGAAGCCAAGAAATAGGGCGCAAGATATTAACGCTGTAAAAACAAATAATCAACCCGGCAGCGCACTAGCTGCCGGGCTTGTCACTTCACTCACACTCAGCCTTGGCGCTGTTTGTGACGCGGCTCCGCGCTGCAAATGACGCGAACAACACCTTCGCGACGAATAATCTTGCAGTTGCGGCACAGCTTTTTCACCGATGCACGAACTTTCATCACCAACTCCTCGAACCTTATGGACTTCAGCGCAGCATGCCGCTGCCGTAGCCCTTCAGGTTGGCTTTCTTCATCAGGGATTCGTACTGGTGCGAAACGAGGTGCGATTGTACTTGCGACATAAAGTCCATCACAACCACTACCACGATCAGCAACGAGGTCCCGCCAAGATAGAACGGTACGTTGGCAGCCACCACCAGGAACTGGGGCAACAAGCATACGGCCGTCATGTACAGAGCACCGAACATGGTCAAGCGAGTCAACACGCCATCGATATAGCGCGCCGATTGCTCACCGGGACGGATACCCGGAATAAAGGCACCGGACTTCTTCAGGTTCTCCGCTACGTCTTTCGGGTTGAACATCAGCGCTGTATAGAAGAAGCAGAAGAAAACGATCCCTGCACTAAACAGCAAAATGTTCAACGGCTGACCAGGAGCGATAGCCTGTGAAATATCCTGCAGCCAGCCCATACCTTCAGACTGACCAAACCAGGCACCCAGCGAGGCCGGGAATAACAGAAGGCTGCTGGCGAAAATAGCCGGGATAACCCCCGCCATATTCACCTTCAACGGCAAGTGGCTGGTCTGCGCAGCAAAGACCTTGCGACCCTGCTGACGCTTGGCGTAGTGCACCGCAATGCGACGCTGACCACGCTCAATGAACACCACGAAACCGATAATCGCTACTGCCAGCAAACCGATGGCAATCAGGGCAAAGATATTGATATCACCCTGACGAGCAGACTCGAAAGACTGCCCAATCGCCGACGGCAGACCGGCCACGATGCCTGCAAAGATCAGCATCGAAATACCGTTGCCAACACCACGCTCAGTGATTTGCTCGCCCAGCCACATCATGAACATTGCACCCGCCACAAAGGTGGTGACTGCAACGAAGTGGAAGCCGAAATCAACTGTAAACGCTACGCCCTGACTAGCCAGGCCGACGGACATGCCGACTGCTTGGACAATAGCCAGGACGAGGGTGCCGTAGCGGGTGTACTGGCTAATCTTGCGACGGCCAGCCTCACCTTCCTTCTTCAACTGCTCCAGCTGCGGGCTGACAGCGGTCATGAGCTGCATGATGATCGACGCCGAAATGTACGGCATGATCCCCAGCGCAAAAATACTCATACGCTCCAGCGCGCCGCCGGAAAACATGTTGAACAAGCTAAGAATGGTCCCCTCATTCTGTCGAAACAGGTCCGCCAGCCGATCAGGGTTGATACCAGGAACCGGGATGTGTGCACCTATCCGATAGACGATGATCGCCATGAACAGAAAGCGCAAACGAGCCCAGAGCTCGGATAACCCGCCATTGCTGAGCGCTGAGAGAGCACCTTGCTTAGCCATTTATTCCTCGAACTTACCGCCAGCTGCTTCGATAGCCGCGCGCGCACCTTTGGTGGCGGCGATACCTTTAAGGGTGACTGCCTGAGTAACTTCACCGGACAGCATGACTTTCACACGCTGTACGTTTTGGTTGATCAGGTTGGCATCCTTCAGCGACTGCAGAGTAACAATGCCGCCTTCGATTTTATTCAGCTCGGAAGTACGCACTTCAGCGCGATCCATAGCCTTCAAAGAAACGAAACCGAACTTAGGCAGACGGCGGTGCAGAGGCTGCTGGCCGCCTTCGAAACCCGGAGCAATAGTGCCACCGGAACGGGAGGTCTGACCTTTGTGGCCACGGCCACCAGTCTTACCCAAACCGCTACCGATACCACGGCCCGGACGGTGCTTCTCGCGACGGGAACCCGGCGCAGGACTCAAATCGTTCAGGTACATGAATTAACCCTCGACTCGCAGCATGTAGTAAGCCTTGTTGATCATCCCGCGATTCTCGGGAGTATCCAGCACTTCTACGGTGTGACCGATGCGACGCAGACCCAGACCCTTAACGCAGAGCTTATGGTTGGGGATACGGCCGGTCATGCTTTTGATCAGCGTGACTTTTACGGTATTAGCCATGATTAGAGAATCTCCTCGACGCTCTTGCCACGCTTAGCCGCAACAGAACCTGGCGACTGCATAGCTTTCAAACCTTTGAAAGTGGCGTACACCACGTTCACTGGGTTAGTCGAGCCGTAGCACTTAGCCAGAACGTTCTGCACGCCAGCCACTTCCAGAACGGCACGCATAGCGCCGCCAGCGATGATGCCGGTACCTTCAGAAGCAGGCTGCATGTACACCTTGGAGGCGCCATGAGCAGACTTCATTGCGTACTGCAGAGTGGTGCCGTTCAGATCAACCTGGATCATGTTGCGACGAGCAGCTTCCATCGCTTTCTGGATGGCAGCAGGCACTTCACGGGACTTGCCACGGCCGAAACCGACGCGACCCTTACCATCACCCACCACGGTCAACGCGGTGAAAGTGAAGATACGGCCACCCTTAACGGTCTTGGCAACGCGGTTAACCTGTACCAGCTTCTCGATATAGCCTTCGTCGCGCTTTTGGTCGTTATTTGCCATAACTTAGAACTCCAGCCCGCCTTCACGAGCAGCATCAGCCAGCGCCTTGACGCGGCCGTGGTACTTGAAGCCAGAACGGTCGAATGCAACCTGAGTTACACCAGCGGCTTTCGCACGCTCGGCAACCAGCTCACCAACTTTCTTGGCCGCGTCGACGTTGCCAGTGGCGCCGTCACGCAGTGCTTTGTCCAAGGTAGAGGCGCTGGCCAGAACCTTGCTGCCGTCGGCCGAAATGACCTGGGCATAGATGTGCTGCGAAGAGCGATACACGCAGAGACGCACGGCTTCGAGCTCGTGCATTTTCAGGCGTGCTTTGCGAGCGCGACGCAGTCGAGTAACTTTTTTGTCGGTCATTTGCTATGCCCTACTTCTTCTTGGCTTCTTTACGGCGGACGACTTCGTCAGCGTAACGAACACCTTTGCCCTTGTAAGGTTCAGGACGACGGAAGTCACGAATCTCCGCAGCGACCTGACCAACCAGTTGTTTGTCGACACCCTTGATCAGGATCTCGGTCTGGTTCGGGGTTTCAGCAACTACACCGTCCGGCAACTCATAGTCGATCGGATGGGAGAAGCCGAGAGCGAGGTTCAGCACCTGACCTTTGGCTTGCGCTTTGTAACCAACACCAACCAGCTGCAGCTTGCGCTCGAAGCCAGCGCTAACACCGATCACCATATTGTTGACCAGGGCGCGAGTGGTACCGGCCATTGCACGAGTCTGCTGATCGCCATTGCGAGCAGCGAAACGCAGCTCACCAGCTTCTTGCAGGACTTCAACGGACGAGTGAACGTTCAGTTCGAGAGTGCCCTTGGCACCCTTTACCGAAAGCTGTTGGCCGGCGAGTTTGATCTCAACACCAGCGGGCAGCTTTACGGGGTTCTTAGCAACGCGAGACATGCTTATCCCCCCTTAGAACACTGTGCAAAGCACTTCGCCGCCGACACCGGCAGCGCGCGCAGCGCGGTCCGTCATCACACCCTTGTTGGTGGAGACGATGGATACACCGAGACCGCCACGAACTTTCGGCAGATCATCGACGGATTTGTATTGGCGAAGGCCTGGACGGCTCACGCGCTTAACTTCTTCGATAACCGGACGGCCTTCGAAGTATTTCAGCTCGATGGACAGCTGCGGCTTAACTTCACCGCTGATCTGATAACCCGCAATATAACCTTCGTCTTTCAGAACTTTGGCTACAGCCACCTTCAACGTGGAAGACGGCATGCTTACGACGGACTTTTCAGCCATCTGGGCATTACGGATACGA
The DNA here is from genome assembly GCF_902506475.1 of Pseudomonas sp. 8BK. Lineage (NCBI taxonomy): Bacteria > Pseudomonadati > Pseudomonadota > Gammaproteobacteria > Pseudomonadales > Pseudomonadaceae > Pseudomonas > Pseudomonas sp. 8BK. Next base: position 4,355,331 of record NZ_LR733252.1, read on the forward strand.
GTTAGCATGTCCGCTAACGGGTCCTGCATACTCATGGGCTAGACGCTCCTGATACAAAAAGAATTAGCCTTGCGGCTACAGTCGCTGAGAATTCTGAGAAAAATTGAACCCAGGCTCAGGCGAGCCGAGCATTCTAGAGACTGATCAAAAATGAATCAAGCCCCAAAGGGGCCTGATTCACAGATAAGACAAAGCCGGCACTAGGCCGGCTTTGTTTTTACCAGCTGGCTTTAACCAGACCTGGTACATCACCACGCATTGCAGCTTCACGCAGCTTGATACGCGACAGACCGAACTTGCGATAAACGCCGTGCGGACGACCGGTAACGCGGCAGCGGTTACGCAGGCGCGAGGCGCTAGCGTCACGCGGCTGCTTCTGCAGTGCAACTTGAGCTGCCCAACGCGCTTCTGGACTGGCGTTCAGATCGGCGATGGTAGCTTTCAGCTCAGCACGCTTCTTAGCGTACTTGGCTACCGTTTGCTGACGCTTCAGCTCGCGGTTTTTCATGCTGGTTTTGGCCATGATCCAACTCCAATCAGTTGCGGAACGGGAATTTGAAAGCACGCAGCAAGGCGCGACCTTCATCATCCGTACGGGCAGTGGTGGTCAGGGTAATGTCCAGACCACGCAGAGCATCGATCTTGTCGTAGTCGATTTCCGGGAAGATGATCTGCTCTTTAACGCCCATGCTGTAGTTGCCGCGACCATCGAAGGACTTGGCGTTCAGGCCGCGGAAGTCACGCACGCGCGGCAGGGAGATGGACAGCAGACGATCCAGGAACTCGTACATACGCTCACGGCGCAGAGTTACTTTAACGCCGATCGGCCAGCCCTCACGAACCTTGAAGCCTGCAATCGACTTACGGGCATGAGTCACAACGACTTTCTGACCGGTAATCTTTTCCAGGTCGGCAACAGCGTGCTCGATGATTTTCTTGTCACCGATTGCTTCGCCCAGGCCCATGTTCAGGGTGATCTTGGTGATGCGCGGAACTTCCATCACGTTAGCAAGCTTAAGTTCTTCCTTAAGCTTGGGAGCGATTTCTTTCCGGTAAATCTCTTTTAGTCGTGCCATGGTCTTCTACCTAGCAGTGTTCAAGCATCAACCGCTTTTTGGGTCGACTTGAAGACACGAATTTTTTTACCGTCTTCTACTTTGAAACCAACACGGTCAGCCTTGTTGGTTTCGCCATTGAAGATGGCCACGTTAGAAGCGTGCAATGGCGCTTCTTTCTCGACGATACCGCCCTGAACGCCCGACATCGGGTTCGGCTTGGTATGGCGCTTTACCAGGTTGATCCCACCAACGACCAAACGGTCGTCAGCGAGAACCTTGAGCACCTTGCCACGCTTACCTTTGTCTTTACCGGCGATCACGATGATCTCGTCGTCACGACGAATCTTTTGCATGTCGGATCTCCTTAGAGCACTTCAGGGGCGAGCGAGACGATCTTCATGAACTTCTCAGTACGAAGTTCACGAGTCACTGGCCCAAAAATACGAGTGCCAATTGGCTCTTGCTTGTTGTTCAGCAGAACAGCAGCGTTGCCATCAAAGCGAATGATCGAGCCATCAGGACGACGAACGCCGTGACGAGTGCGGACTACAACAGCAGTCATCACCTGGCCTTTCTTCACTTTACCGCGCGGAATTGCTTCCTTAACGGTGACTTTGATGATGTCGCCGATGCCAGCATAACGGCGGTGCGAACCGCCCAGCACCTTGATACACATAACGCGACGAGCACCGCTGTTGTCAGCGACGTCGAGCATGGATTGAGTCTGAATCATATAATTTCTCCGACCCTTAGCCCTTAGACGTCCACTGCGCGTTCGAGGATCTCAACCAGCGCCCAAGACTTGGTCTTGGCAACAGGACGAGTTTCGCGAATGGAAACTTTGTCACCGATCTTGCTCTGGTTGGTTTCGTCGTGTGCGTGCAGCTTGGTCGAACGCTTGACATATTTGCCGTAGATAGGGTGCTTAACGCGACGCTCGATCAATACGGTGATGGTCTTGTCCATCTTGTCGCTGACGACACGGCCGGTCAGCGTACGGACTGTTTTTTCGGCTTCAGCCATGATCACTTACCTGCCTGCTGGTTGAGCACAGTTTTCACACGAGCGATGTCGCGCTTAACTTGCGAGAGCAGGTGAGACTGCCCCAACTGGCCAGTTGCTTTCTGCATACGCAGATTGAACTGGTCGCGCAGCAGGCCGAGCAGTTGCTCGTTCAGCTGCTGTGCTGATTTTTCACGAAGTTCATTCGCCTTCATCACATCACCGTCCGCTTAACAAAAGTGGTGGCGAGCGGCAGCTTTGCAGCAGCCAGGGCAAAAGCCTCACGCGCCAACTCTTCGGAAACGCCTTCGATCTCATACAGGACTTTGCCTGGCTGGATCTGGGCTACCCAATATTCAACGCTACCCTTCCCTTTACCCATCCGCACTTCAAGGGGCTTCTTGGAGATCGGCTTGTCCGGGAAAACGCGAATCCAGATTTTCCCGCCACGCTTAACGTGACGAGTCAGAGCACGACGAGCGGACTCAATCTGACGGGCGGTGAGACGACCACGGGCAACAGACTTCAGCGCAAACTCGCCGAAGCTGACTTTGCTACCGCGCTGAGCCAGACCACGGTTGTGGCCGGTCATCTGCTTACGGAACTTCGTACGCTTTGGTTGCAACATTTTGCGTACTCCTTACTTAGCAGCTTTTTTACGAGGCGCAGGCGCTTGAGGTTTCAGTTCTTCTTTAAGGCCACCGATTACTTCGCCTTTGAAGATCCAAACCTTGACACCGATCACACCGTAGGTGGTGTGCGCTTCGTACGTGGCATAGTCGATATCGGCACGCAGGGTGTGCAACGGCACACGACCTTCGCGATACCATTCGGTACGTGCAATTTCAGCACCGCCGAGACGACCGCTCACTTGGATTTTGATGCCCTTGGCACCAATACGCATGGCGTTCTGTACAGCGCGCTTCATGGCGCGACGGAACATCACACGACGCTCCAGCTGCTGAGCTACGCTCTGCGCAACCAGCATACCGTCGAGCTCCGGCTTACGGATCTCTTCGATATTGATGTGCACAGGCACACCCATTTGCTTGGTCAGGTCCTGACGCAGTTTCTCAACATCTTCACCTTTCTTACCGATAACGATACCGGGACGAGCGGTGTGGATGGTGATACGTGCAGTTTGAGCCGGACGAGCAATGTCGATACGGCTTACGGACGCGCTTTTTAGTTTGTCTTGGAGATACTCACGCACCTTCAGATCAGCGAACAAATAGTCCGCATAAGTCCGACCGCTGGCGTACCAGACGGAGGTGTGCTCCTTGACGATTCCCAGGCGAATGCCAATGGGATGTACTTTCTGACCCATCTGATCGACTCCGTTACTTGTCCGCAACCTTGACAGTGATATGGCAAGACCGCTTGACGATGCGATCAGCGCGGCCTTTGGCACGCGGCATGATGCGCTTCAGCGAACGCCCTTCGTTGACGAAAACGGTGCTGACCTTCAAGTCATCAACGTCTGCGCCTTCGTTGTGCTCGGCGTTGGCTACAGCCGACTCCAGCACTTTCTTGATGATCTCGGCGGCTTTCTTACTGCTGAAAGCCAGGAGGTTGAGCGCTTCGCCCACCTTCTTCCCGCGGATCTGGTCGGCGACCAAGCGGGCTTTCTGGGCGGAGATGCGAGCGCCCGACAACTTAGCGGCTACTTCCATTTCCTTACCCCTTAACGCTTGGCTTTCTTGTCAGCCACGTGCCCACGATAGGTACGAGTGCCGGCAAATTCGCCCAGTTTGTGACCGACCATGTCTTCGTTCACGAGAACTGGGACATGTTGACGACCGTTGTGTACAGCGATGGTCAGACCGACCATTTGTGGCAGGATCATCGAACGACGCGACCAGGTTTTCACCGGCTTGCGATCGTTCTTTTCCACCGCCACTTCGATCTTCTTCAGTAGGTGAAGATCAATAAAAGGACCTTTTTTCAGAGAACGTGGCACTGTCGTATCCCTCTATTTACTTGCGACGACGGACGATCATGTTGTCGGTGCGTTTGTTACCACGAGTCTTCGCGCCCTTCGTCGGGAAGCCCCATGGAGACACCGGATGACGACCACCAGAGGTACGACCTTCACCACCACCGTGTGGGTGGTCAACCGGGTTCATGGCAACACCACGAACGGTTGGGCGAACGCCACGCCAGCGCTTGGCACCAGCTTTACCCAGCGAACGCAGGCTGTGCTCGGAGTTCGAGACTTCACCCAGGGTCGCACGGCACTCAGCCAGAACTTTACGCATTTCACCGGAACGCAGACGCAGGGTCACGTAGACGCCTTCACGCGCAATCAGCTGGGCCGAAGCACCAGCGGAACGAGCGATCTGAGCACCTTTGCCCGGCTTCAGTTCGATACCGTGAACAGTGCTACCAACTGGAATGTTGCGCAGTTGCAGACTGTTGCCCGGCTTGATCGGAGCCATGATGCCAGCTACCAGCTGATCGCCAGCACTCACGCCTTTAGGGGCGATGATGTAGCGACGCTCGCCGTCTGCATACATCAGCAGAGCGATGTGTGCGGTACGGTTCGGATCGTATTCAATACGCTCGACAGTGGCTGGAATGCCATCTTTGTCGTTGCGACGGAAATCGACCAGACGGTAATGCTGCTTGTGGCCACCACCGATATGACGGGTGGTGATACGACCATTGTTGTTACGACCGCCAGTCTTCGACTTCTTCTCAAGCAGCGGAGCGTAAGGAGCGCCTTTATGCAGCTCCTGATTGACCACCTTGACCACAAAACGGCGGCCAGCGGAAGTCGGCTTGCATTTAACGATTGCCATGATGCACCCCTTCCTTACTCAGCACTGCTGGCGAAATCGAGATCTTGGCCTGGCTGAAGCGAAATGATCGCTTTCTTCCAGTCGTTACGCTTGCCCAGACCGCGAGCGTTGCGCTTGGTCTTACCGAGAACATTCACGGTATTCACAGCAGCAACATTCACGCCGAACAGGCTTTCGACAGCCTTCTTGATTTCCAGCTTGGTTGCATCGCTTGCAACCTTGAAAACGAACTGACTTTTCTTGTCAGCGAGAACCGTGGCCTTCTCGGAGATGTGCGGGCCAAGCAGCACTTTAAATACGCGTTCCTGGTTCATCCCAGCAGCTCCTCGAATTTCTTCACGGCAGAAACGGTGACCAGCACCTTTTCGTACGCGATCAGACTGACCGGATCGGAACCCTGCACGTCACGAACATCAACGTGTGGCAGGTTACGCGCAGCCAGGTACAGATTCTCATCAATAGCATCGGACACGATCAGCACATCGGTCAGACCCATGCCATTCAACTTGCCCAACAGTTCTTTGGTCTTCGGAGCTTCAACACTGAAGTCTTCGACGACGATCAGACGATCAGTACGAACCAGCTCAGCAAGAATCGAGCGGATGGCCGCGCGATACATCTTCTTGTTCAGCTTTTGATCGTGATTCTGCGGGCGAGCCGCGAAGGTCACACCACCGCCACGCCAGATCGGACCACGACTGGTACCTGCACGAGCACGACCGGTACCCTTCTGACGCCACGGGCGCTTACCGCCACCGGACACGTCGGAACGAGTCTTCTGCTGTTTGCTGCCCTGACGGCCGCCGGCCATGTAGGCCACAACTGCTTGGTGAACCAGGGTCTCGTTGTATGCGCCGCCAAAAGTGGCTTCGGATACTTCGATTGCTTGAGCGCCATTTACATTTAATTGCATGTCAGCTTCCCCTTAACCGCGAGCCTTGGCCGCTGGACGTACAACCAGGTTGCCGCCAGTAGCGCCAGGAACAGCACCCTTGACCAGCAACAGATTGCGTTCAGCGTCAACCCGCACTACTTCCAGGGACTGCACGGTCACGCGCTCAGCGCCCATATGACCGGACATTTTTTTGCCCTTGAATACGCGACCCGGAGTCTGGCACTGGCCAATCGAACCCGGAACACGGTGGGACACGGAGTTACCGTGAGTGTTGTCTTGGCCGCGGAAGTTCCAACGCTTGATGGTACCGGCAAAGCCTTTACCTTTGGACTGACCAGTGACATCCACCAGTTGACCAGCTTGGAATATTTCAGCGTTGATCAGATCACCTGCCTGGTACTCGCCTTCTTCAAGACGGAACTCCATTACAGTGCGACCTGCCGCGACATTCGCCTTAGCGAAGTGACCGGCTTGCGCCTTGCTGACACGTGAAGCACGACGCTCGCCGACAGTGACTTGCACTGCACGATAGCCATCGGACTCTTCAGTTTTGAATTGAGTGACGCGATTCGGCTCGATCTCAATGACCGTGACCGGAATGGAGACACCTTCTTCGGTGAAAATGCGGGTCATACCGCACTTACGACCGACTACACCAATAGTCATGTTGTAACCTCATGAGTGTACGGGGCTTTCACCCGCTATGGCCGCCCATTTCAGAGCGTTACACGACTAAAACCTAAACGGTCTTAGCCGAGGCTGATCTGCACTTCCACACCAGCCGCAAGATCAAGCTTCATCAGCGCGTCAACGGTTTTATCCGTTGGCTGGACGATGTCCAGAACACGCTTATGAGTACGGATCTCGAACTGATCACGCGCGTCTTTATTGACGTGTGGCGAGGTCAGCACGGTGAACCGCTCTTTGCGGGTAGGCAGAGGAATAGGACCACGCACCTGAGCACCAGTACGTTTCGCGGTTTCCACGATTTCCTGGGTTGATTGATCGATCAGGCGATGGTCAAAAGCCTTCAACCGAATACGGATTTGTTGGTTTTGCATTTTGACCTCAGATTCCAAGCTGCTATTCCCAACGGACGCAATACGCCCGTTAAAAGGAGGCGTGATTCTATAGACGCCCCTAGCAGGTGTCAACCCAATAAAAAAGCCCCCGCAAGCGGGGGCTTTTCTCAAATCATCACTTACGCGATGATTTTGGCTACGACGCCGGCGCCGACGGTACGACCGCCTTCACGAATGGCGAAACGCAGACCTTCTTCCATTGCGATGGTCTTGATCAGAGTGACAGTCATCTGGATGTTGTCACCTGGCATTACCATCTCAACGCCTTCCGGCAGTTCGCAGTTACCAGTTACGTCAGTAGTACGGAAGTAGAACTGAGGACGGTAGCCTTTGAAGAACGGAGTGTGACGACCGCCTTCTTCTTTGCTCAGCACGTACACTTCTGCAGTGAAGGTGGTGTGCGGCTTAACCGAACCTGGCTTGACCAGAACCTGGCCACGCTCTACGTCGTCACGCTTGGTGCCACGCAGCAGAACGCCGCAGTTCTCGCCAGCGCGACCTTCGTCGAGCAGCTTGCGGAACATTTCAACACCAGTACAGGTGGTCTTGGTGGTATCACGCAGACCAACGATCTCGATTTCTTCCTGGATCTTGACGATACCGCGCTCGATACGGCCAGTTACCACGGTGCCACGACCGGAGATCGAGAATACGTCTTCGATTGGCATCAGGAACGGCTTGTCGATCGCACGAACCGGCTCTGGGATATAGCTATCCAGAGTTTCAACCAGCTTCTTAACAGCGCTAGTGCCCATTTCGTTGTCGTCTTGGCCGTTCAGCGCCATCAGAGCGGAACCGATGATGATCGGAGTGTCGTCACCTGGGAAATCGTAAGTGCTGAGCAGGTCACGCACTTCCATTTCCACCAGCTCCAGCAGCTCGGCGTCGTCAACCATGTCAGCCTTGTTCAGGAACACGACGATGTACGGAACACCTACCTGACGGGACAGCAGGATGTGCTCACGGGTTTGCGGCATCGGACCATCAGCGGCCGAGCAAACCAGGATAGCGCCGTCCATCTGCGCAGCACCGGTGATCATGTTTTTTACGTAGTCGGCGTGACCTGGGCAGTCAACGTGTGCGTAGTGACGCACGGACGAATCGTATTCAACGTGAGCGGTGTTGATGGTGATACCACGTGCTTTTTCTTCTGGGGCGCTGTCGATCTTGTCGAAGTCAACCTTGGCCGAACCGAATACTTCGGAGCAGACGCGGGTCAGAGCAGCGGTCAGAGTGGTTTTACCGTGGTCAACGTGACCGATGGTGCCTACGTTGACGTGCGGTTTGCTACGTTCAAATTTTTCTTTAGCCACGACAATTAACTCCTAGCTTAAAGGGGCTGAATCAGCCTTGCTTTTTGGTTACCGACTCGACGATGTGCGACGGAGCCGTATTGTATTTTTTGAATTCCATGGAGTAGCTTGCGCGACCCTGAGACATGGAACGGACGTCGGTCGCATAACCGAACATCTCACCCAGCGGAACTTCAGCACGAATCACCTTGCCGGAGATCGTGTCTTCCATACCCAGGATCATGCCACGACGACGGTTAAGGTCGCCCATCACATCACCCATGTAGTCTTCTGGGGTAACAACCTCTACCGCCATGATCGGCTCGAGCAACTCACCACCGCCCTTCTGGGCCAGTTGCTTGGTCGCCATGGAAGCAGCCACCTTGAACGCCATCTCGTTGGAGTCGACGTCGTGGTAGGAACCATCAAACACGGTAGCCTTCAGGCCGATCAGCGGATAACCGGCAACAACGCCGTTCTTCATCTGCTCTTCGATACCTTTCTGGATCGCCGGGATGTACTCCTTCGGAATCACACCACCCACGACTTCGTTCAGGAACTGCAGACCCTCCTGACCTTCGTCAGCAGGTGCAAAGCGAACCCAGCAGTGACCGAACTGACCACGACCACCGGACTGACGAACGAACTTGCCTTCGATTTCACAGCTCTTCGTGATGCGCTCACGATAAGAAACCTGAGGCTTACCGATGTTGGCTTCGACGTTGAACTCGCGGCGCATGCGGTCGACCAGGATGTCCAGGTGCAACTCGCCCATACCGGAGATGATCGTCTGACCTGTCTCTTCATCAGTTTTGACGCGGAAAGACGGGTCTTCCTGAGCAAGCTTGCCCAGCGCGATACCCATTTTTTCCTGGTCGTCCTTGGTCTTAGGCTCTACGGCAACCGAGATAACCGGCTCCGGGAAGTCCATGCGAACAAGGATGATTGGCTTGTCAGCGTTGCACAGAGTCTCACCAGTGGTGACGTCCTTCATGCCGATCAGGGCCGCGATGTCGCCAGCGCGCACTTCCTTGATCTCTTCGCGGGCGTTTGCATGCATTTGCACCATACGACCCACGCGCTCTTTCTTACCTTTAACCGAGTTGATCACGCCGTCGCCGGAGGCCAACACGCCCGAGTAAACGCGGACAAAGGTCAAGGTACCCACGAATGGGTCGGTAGCGATCTTGAACGCCAGCGCCGAGAACGGCTCGTCATCACTTGCATGACGCTCCATTTCCTCTTCCTCGTTATCCGGGTTGGAACCCTTGATAGCAGGAATGTCGGTAGGAGCAGGCAGGAAGTCGATAACGGCGTCGAGAACCAGGGGAACACCCTTGTTCTTGAAGGAAGAACCGCACACAGCCAGAACGATTTCGCCAGCAATAGTACGCTGACGCAGGGCCGACTTGATTTCAGCAATGGTCAGCTCTTCGCCTTCCAGGTACTTGTTCATCAGCTCTTCGTTGGCTTCAGCCGCAGCCTCAACCATGTTGCTGCGCCACTTCTCGGCCTCTTCCAGCAATTCAGCTGGAATGTCCTTGCGCACAGGGACCATGCCTTTGTCAGCATCGTTCCAATAGACAGCCTGCATGTTGATCAGATCGATCTGACCCTGGAAGTTGTCTTCAGAACCGATAGCCAACTGAATCGGCACCGGAGTGTGACCCAGACGCTGCTTGATCTGACCGATCACGCGCAGGAAGTCCGCACCGGCACGGTCCATCTTGTTGACGTAAACAAGACGCGGAACACCGTACTTGTTGGCCTGACGCCATACGGTTTCCGACTGAGGCTCAACGCCCGAAGTACCGCAGAACACAACAACCGCGCCATCGAGCACACGCAGCGAACGCTCTACTTCAATGGTGAAGTCAACGTGGCCGGGGGTATCGATTACGTTGAAGCGATGCTCATCTTTGTACTGCTTCTCGGAACCTTTCCAGAAGGCGGTGATAGCAGCGGAAGTAATGGTAATACCACGCTCCTGCTCCTGCACCATCCAGTCCGTGGTCGCGGCGCCATCATGCACCTCGCCCATCTTGTGGCTTTTACCAGTATAGAAAAGCACACGCTCGGTGGTCGTGGTTTTACCCGCGTCCACGTGAGCCACGATACCGATGTTACGGTAACGGTTAATCGGTGTAGTACGAGCCATAAAGCCCTCGCAAATTTAGAAGCGCGATAATTAGAAGCGGTAGTGCGAGAAAGCCTTGTTGGCTTCAGCCATACGGTGCACGTCTTCACGCTTCTTAACTGCAGCACCTTTGCCTTCAGCGGCATCCAGCAGTTCACCAGCCAAACGCAGAGCCATAGACTTCTCGCCACGCTTACGGGCGAAATCTACCAGCCAGCGCATGGCAAGAGCATTACGGCGGGACGGACGAACTTCGACCGGAACCTGGTAAGTAGCACCGCCTACACGGCGCGACTTCACTTCGACCAGCGGAGCGATGGCGTCGAGAGCTTTCTCGAAGATTTCCAGGGGATCGCTGTTCTTACGCTCTTTAACCTTGTCCAGGGCGCCATAAACGATACGCTCGGCAACGGCTTTCTTGCCGCTCTCCATCACGTGGTTCATGAACTTGGCCAGGATTTGGCTTCCGTATTTTGGATCGTCAAGCACTTCGCGCTTGGCTGCTACACGACGTCTTGGCATTTGATAAGCCCTCAAACGGTCTTCAGGTTAGCCCGGGACTACATCGTGAGATGGATGCCCGACCTTACTCTTATCGACTCAGAAAAATAGAAACTCGCAATTCAGTACAGAGCGCCGATTACTTCGGACGCTTGGTACCGTACTTCGAACGACCCTGCTTACGGTCTTTAACGCCGGAGGTATCCAGCGAGCCGCGCACGGTGTGGTAACGCACACCTGGCAAGTCTTTTACACGGCCGCCGCGAATCAGAACGACGCTGTGCTCTTGCAGGTTGTGGCCTTCACCACCGATGTACGAGGAAACCTCGAAACCGTTGGTCAGGCGTACACGGCATACTTTACGCAGTGCCGAGTTAGGTTTTTTCGGCGTAGTGGTATACACGCGAGTGCACACACCACGACGCTGCGGGCAGTTCTGCAGCGCAGGTACGTCGGATTTCTCGACGATACGCTTACGCGGCTGACGTACCAGCTGGTTGATAGTTGCCATCTTAAGCTCCACTGTTGTCTTGCGACGCTATTGCCCTACAAACAAAATGGCAGAGCACATGCCCTGCCAAATTTAGGGGTGCATGAGTCTAAAGAGACTCACTGCCCCAGTCAAGACAAAGCCCCGTTAGCAAGCTAGCGGGGCTTTGTACTCAATTGCTGCTGGAGTTCAGCGCTTCGGTCAGTGCGGCTTCCACTTCACTGGCGCTGACACGTACTGGCTGAGCCGCATCACGCTTGCGCTTGCGCTCGCTGTGATAGGCCAGACCGGTACCGGCCGGGATCAGACGACCCACGACCACGTTTTCTTTCAAGCCACGCAGGTAGTCGCGCTTGCCAGTAACCGCCGCCTCGGTGAGAACGCGAGTGGTTTCCTGGAAGGAGGCCGCCGAGATAAACGACTCGGTGGACAACGACGCCTTGGTGATACCCAGCAACACACGGGTGTACTTGGCAACGAACTTGTCTTCTGCAGCCAGACGCTCGTTTTCACCCAGTACCGCGGTCAGCTCCATCTGGTCGCCCTTGATGAAGCTGGAGTCGCCCGACTCAGCCACTTCAACCTTGCGCAGCATCTGGCGCAGGATGGTTTCGATGTGCTTGTCGTTGATTTTCACACCCTGCAGGCGGTACACGTCCTGAATCTCGTTGACGATGTACTTAGCCAGCGCACTGACGCCCAGCAGACGCAGGATGTCGTGCGGATCGCTCGGACCGTCGGAAATAACTTCACCCTTGTTGACCTGCTCACCCTCGAACACGTTCAGGTGACGCCACTTCGGAATCAGCTCTTCGTACGGATCGCTGCCATCGGTCGGAGTGATAACCAAGCGGCGCTTGCCTTTGGTTTCCTTGCCGAACGAGATGGTGCCGCTGATTTCCGCGAGGATCGACGCTTCTTTCGGGCGACGCGCTTCGAAGAGGTCAGCAACGCGCGGCAGACCACCGGTGATGTCACGGGTCTTCGAGGTCTCTTGTGGGATACGAGCGATAACATCACCCACGCCCACCTGAGCACCGTTCGCCACGCCTACCAGGGCGTTAGCCGGCAGGAAGTACTGAGCCGGTACGTCGGTACCTGGCAGCAGCAGATCCTTGCCATCTTCCCCAACCATCTTCACCGCAGGACGGATGTCCTTGCCGGCAGCCGGACGATCCTTCGGATCGAGGACTTCGATGTTGGTCAAACCGGTCAACTCGTCGGTCTGACGCTTGATGGTGATGCCTTCTTCCATGCCCACGTAGGTCACGGTACCTTTCATTTCGGTAACGATCGGGTGGGTGTGCGGATCCCACTTGGCGACGATGGCGCCAGCGTCGACCTTGTCGCCTTCCTTCACCGAAATTACCGCACCGTAAGGCAGCTTGTAGCGCTCACGCTCACGACCGAACTCGTCGGCAATCGCCAGCTCACCGGAACGCGATACCGCGATCAGGTTGCCGTCCAGACGTTCAACGTGCTTCAGGTTGTGCAAACGTACCGCACCGCCGTTCTTCACTTGCACGCTGTCAGCAGCCGAAGTCCGGCTAGCCGCACCACCGATGTGGAACGTACGCATGGTCAGCTGGGTACCCGGCTCACCGATCGACTGGGCTGCGATAACACCAACCGCTTCACCGATGTTGATCTGGTGACCGCGGGCCAGGTCGCGACCGTAGCACTTGGCGCAGATGCCGTAGCGGGTTTCACAAGTGATCGGCGAACGCACGATCACTTCGTCGATGCTGTTCAGCTCGATGAATTCAACCCACTGCTCGTCAACCAGCGTACCGGCAGGCACGATGACTTCTTCAGTGCCTGGCTTGAACACGTCACGGGCGATGACTCGACCCAGTACGCGCTCACCCAGCGGCTCAACCACGTCACCACCTTCAATGTGCGGCGTCATCAGCAAGCCGTGTTCGGTGCCGCAATCGATGGCGGTAACCACTAGATCCTGCGCCACGTCGACCAGACGACGAGTCAGGTAACCGGAGTTAGCAGTTTTCAACGCGGTATCCGCAAGACCCTTACGAGCACCGTGCGTCGAGATGAAGTACTGCAGAACCGACAGACCTTCGCGGAAGTTCGCAGTGATCGGCGTTTCAATGATCGAGCCGTCCGGCTTGGCCATCAGACCACGCATACCGGCCAGCTGACGGATCTGTGCAGCAGAACCCCGCGCGCCGGAGTCGGCCATCATGTACATCGAGTTGAAGGACTCTTGGTCAACGGTCTTGCCTTCGCGATCGACCACTTTCTCTTTCGAGAGGTTGGCCATCATCGCCTTGGACACTTCGTCGTTGGCCTTGGACCAGAGGTCGATCACCTTGTTGTACTTCTCGCCCTGGGTTACCAGGCCGGAGGCGTACTGCGATTCGATCTCTTTAACTTCCTCGGTGGCGGCGTCAATGATGCGCGCCTTCTCATCCGGGATAACAAAGTCGTTCACACCGATCGACACACCGGAGATGGTCGAATAGGCGAAACCGGTGTACATCAGCTGGTCAGCGAAGATCACGGTGTCCTTCAGACCAACGGTGCGGTAGCACTGGTTGATCAGCTTGGAGATCGCCTTCTTCTTCATCGACTGGTTGACCACGTCGTACGACAGGCCATCCGGTACGATCTGGAACAGCAGCGCACGGCCGACAGTGGTGTCGACGATACGAGTGTTCTTGGTGATGCTACCGTCGCGGTCTTTGATCACTTCGTTGATGCGCACTTTTACACGAGCATGCAGCGAGGCTTCGCCACCACGGAAAACCCGGTCAACTTCCTGCAGGTCAGCGAATACGCGGCCTTCACCTTTGGCGTTAACGGCCTCACGGGTCATGTAGTACAGACCCAATACCACGTCCTGCGAAGGAACGATGATCGGCTCACCGTTGGCAGGCGACAGGATGTTGTTGGTCGACATCATCAGTGCGCGCGCTTCCAGCTGGGCTTCCAGCGTCAGCGGTACGTGCACGGCCATCTGGTCACCGTCGAAGTCGGCGTTATACGCGGCGCAGACCAGCGGGTGCAGCTGAATCGCCTTACCTTCGATCAGTACCGGCTCGAACGCCTGGATGCCCAGACGGTGCAGGGTTGGTGCACGGTTGAGCAGCACGGGGTGTTCGCGAATCACTTCGGCGAGAACGTCCCAAACCTCAGGCAGCTCGCGCTCGACCATCTTCTTCGCGGCCTTGATGGTGGTCGCCAGACCACGCATTTCCAGCTTGCCGAAAATGAACGGCTTGAACAGCTCGAGAGCCATCTTCTTCGGCAGACCGCACTGGTGCAGACGCAGAGTCGGGCCCACGGTAATAACGGAACGACCGGAGTAGTCCACGCGCTTACCGAGCAGGTTCTGACGGAAACGACCTTGCTTACCCTTGATCATGTCAGCCAAGGATTTCAGCGGACGCTTGTTCGAGCCGGTGATGGCGCGACCGCGACGACCGTTGTCGAGCAGAGCATCGACCGCTTCCTGCAACATGCGCTTTTCGTTGCGCACGATGATGTCCGGCGCCGACAGATCGAGCAGGCGCTTGAGGCGGTTGTTACGGTTGATCACGCGGCGATACAGATCGTTGAGATCCGAAGTCGCGAAGCGGCCGCCGTCGAGCGGAACCAGCGGACGCAGATCTGGCGGCAGAACCGGCAGAACGGTCAACACCATCCACTCAGGCAGGTTGCCCGAACCGAGGAAGGCTTCCATCAGCTTCAGACGCTTGGACAGCTTCTTGATCTTGGTTTCCGAGTTGGTTTGCGGAATTTCTTCGCGCAGACGGCCAATCTCGTGCTCTAGGTCGATCGCGTGCAGCAACTCGCGAACGGCTTCAGCACCCATGCGGGCGTCGAAGTCATCACCAAACTCTTCGAGGGCTTCGAAGTACTGCTCGTCGTTCAGCAGCTGGCCTTTTTCAAGCGTGGTCATGCCCGGGTCGATAACGACATAGCTCTCGAAGTAGAGAACGCGCTCGATATCACGCAGGGTCATGTCCATCAGCAAACCGATACGGCTTGGCAGCGACTTGAGGAACCAGATGTGGGCAACCGGCGAAGCCAGTTCGATGTGCGCCATGCGCTCACGACGAACCTTGGCCAGTGCAACTTCAACGCCACACTTCTCGCAGATCACGCCGCGATGCTTCAAGCGCTTGTACTTACCGCACAGGCACTCGTAATCCTTTACCGGGCCAAAGATCTTGGCGCAGAACAGGCCGTCACGCTCAGGTTTGAACGTACGGTAGTTGATGGTTTCCGGCTTTTTAACTTCACCGAACGACCACGAACGGATCATCTCAGGCGAAGCAAGACCGATGCGAATGGCATCGAACTCTTCAACTTGACCCTGGTTTTTCAGCAAATTCAGTAGGTCTTTCAAGGCCTTTCCTCCTGGCGGAGCAGAGAGCGGGCTAGGCAGCCCCGCTCTCGATTCGCGTCACGTGTTATTCGGTTTCCAGATCGATGTCGATACCCAGCGAACGGATCTCTTTGATCAGTACGTTGAAGGACTCGGGCATGCCCGGCTCCATACGGTGATCACCGTCCACGATGTTTTTGTACATCTTGGTACGGCCGTTCACGTCGTCCGACTTCACGGTCAGCATTTCCTGCAGGGTGTAGGCGGCGCCGTAGGCTTCCAGTGCCCAGACCTCCATCTCACCGAAGCGCTGACCACCGAACTGCGCCTTACCACCCAGCGGCTGCTGGGTAACCAGGCTGTAGGAACCCGTGGAACGCGCGTGCATCTTGTCGTCCACCAGGTGGTTCAGTTTCAGCATGTACATGTAGCCAACGGTGGTCGGACGCTCGAACTGGTTACCCGTACGACCGTCGATCAGGCGCATCTGGCCGCTTTCTGGCAGGTCTGCCAGTTTCAGCATGGCCTTGATCTCGCTTTCCTTGGCACCGTCGAACACCGGAGTGGCCATCGGCACACCGCCTTTGAGGTTGTTCGCCAGCTTGAGGATTTCCTGATCGCTCAGCTCATCCAGGCTTTCCTGACGACCGCCGATCTCGTTGTAGATCTGCTGCATAAACTTGCGCAGTTCGGCGACCTTGCGCTGCTCTTCGAGCATGCGGTTGATCTTCTCGCCCAGACCTTTGGCCGCGAGGCCCAGGTGGGTTTCGAGGATCTGCCCGACGTTCATACGCGATGGTACGCCCAGCGGGTTCAATACGATGTCCACCGGCGTGCCGTGGATGTCGTGCGGCATGTCTTCGACCGGCATGATCACCGAGACCACACCCTTGTTACCGTGACGACCGGCCATCTTGTCGCCCGGCTGGATGCGGCGACGGATTGCCAGGTAGACCTTGACGATCTTCAGCACGCCTGGAGCCAGGTCATCGCCCTGCTGCAGTTTGCGCTTCTTGTCTTCGAACTTGTCGTCGAGCAGCTGACGGCGATCGGAGATATAGGCCTGAGCCTTCTCCAACTGCTCGTTCAGCGCATCGTCAGCCATGCGCAGCTTGAACCACTGGCCGCGCTCGAGGCCGTCGAGGAACTCATCGGTAACTTCCGCGCCCTTCTTCAGGCCAGCGCCGCCTTCGGCTTTCTTGCCGACCAGGGCGGAACGCAGACGCTCAAAGGTTGCGCCTTCAACGATGCGGAACTCTTCGTTGAGATCCTTGCGGATCTCGTCGAGCTGGCTCTTCTCGATCGACAGGGCACGCGCATCGCGCTCTACGCCGTCACGGGTGAAGACCTGCACGTCGATAACGGTACCTTTGGTGCCAGTCGGCACACGCAGGGAGGTGTCTTTAACGTCAGACGCCTTCTCACCGAAGATCGCACGCAGCAGCTTCTCTTCCGGAGTCAGCTGGGTTTCGCCTTTCGGCGTGACCTTGCCAACCAGAATGTCGCCAGGGCCGACTTCAGCGCCGACATACACGATACCTGCTTCATCCAGCTTGTTCAGTGCCGATTCACCGACGTTCGGGATGTCGGAAGTGATTTCTTCCGAGCCGAGCTTGGTGTCACGGGCCACACAGGTCAGTTCCTGAATGTGGATAGTAGTGAAGCGGTCTTCTTGCACCACGCGCTCGGAGAGGCAGATGGAGTCTTCGAAGTTGAAACCGTTCCACGGCATGAACGCCACGCGCATGTTCTGACCCAGAGCCAGCTCACCCATATCGGTGGACGGACCATCGGCCAGGATGTCGCTGCGCTCAACCTTGTCACCCTTGCTGACCAGCGGACGCTGGTTGATGCAGGTGTTCTGGTTGGAGCGGGTGTACTTGGTCAGGTTGTAGATGTCGACACCGGCTTCGCCAGTTTCTACTTCGTCATCATTGACGCGAACCACGATACGGCTGGCATCGACGGAATCGATCACACCACCGCGGCGAGCCACGACGCAGACACCGGAGTCACGGGCGACGTTGCGCTCCATACCGGTACCGACCAGCGGCTTGTCAGCGCGCAGAGTTGGTACAGCCTGACGCTGCATGTTCGAACCCATCAACGCGCGGTTGGCGTCGTCGTGCTCGAGGAACGGAATCAACGAAGCGGCAACCGAAACTACCTGCTTCGGCGATACGTCCATCAGGGTGACGTCTTCAGGCGCTTTAACGGTGAATTCGTTCAGGTGACGTACGGCTACCAGCTCGTCGACCAGCTGACCTTTGTCGTTCATGGTCGCCGAAGCCTGGGCGATTACGTGATCGGCCTCTTCGATGGCGGACAGGAACACGATCTCGTCGGTAACCAGAGTGTCTTTCACCACACGGTACGGGCTTTCCAGAAAACCGTACTGGTTGGTGCGCGCATAGGCTGCCAGCGAGTTGATCAGACCGATGTTCGGACCTTCAGGGGTCTCGATCGGGCACACGCGGCCGTAGTGGGTCGGGTGTACGTCACGGACTTCGAAGCCTGCACGCTCACGGGTCAGACCGCCCGGGCCAAGAGCCGAAACACGGCGCTTGTGAGTGATCTCGGAGAGCGGGTTGTTCTGGTCCATAAACTGCGAAAGCTGGCTGGAACCGAAGAACTCTTTCACCGCCGCCGCTACCGGCTTGGCGTTGATCAGGTCCTGTGGCATCAGGCCTTCGCTTTCGGCCATCGACAGACGCTCTTTAACCGCACGCTCAACACGTACCAGGCCAACGCGGAACTGGTTCTCGGCCATTTCGCCTACGCAGCGAACACGACGGTTACCCAGGTGGTCGATGTCGTCGACGATGCCTTTGCCGTTACGGATATCAACGAGAGTCTTGAGCACCTCGACGATATCTTCCTTGCTCAGCACGCCCGAACCTTCGATTTCGGTGCGACCGATACGACGGTTGAACTTCATGCGACCAACGGCCGACAGGTCATAACGCTCGGCGCTGAAGAACAGGTTGTTGAACAGGGTCTCGGCGGCATCCTTGGTTGGCGGCTCGCCAGGACGCATCATGCGGTAGATCTCGACCAGCGCTTCCAACTGATTGGTGGTGCTGTCGATCTTCAGAGTGTCGGAGATGAACGGACCGCAATCGATGTCGTTGGTGTACAGCGTCTCGATGCGTACGACCTGAGCCTTGACCACTTTGGCCAGGATCTCGACGTTCAGCTCAGTGTTGCACTCAGCGATGATTTCGCCGGTAGCCGGGTGCACGATGGCCTTGGCCGAGGTGCGACCAATCAGGTAGTCGATCGGCACTTCCAGCTCTTTGATACCGGCCTTGTCCAGCTGGTTGATGTGGCGCGCAGTGATACGGCGGCCCTGCTCAACGATGACCTTGCCCTTGTCGTCCTTGATGTCGAGGACGGCAATTTCACCACGCAGACGCTGCGGAACCAGTTCCAGGTTGAGGGATTCGCCCTTAACGTGGAAAACGTTGGTCGCATAGAACGCCTCCAGCACCTCTTCAGTGCTGTAACCCAGTGCGCGCAGCAGTACGGACGCCGGCAGCTTGCGACGACGGTCGATACGCACGAACACAGCGTCCTTCGGATCGAACTCGAAGTCCAGCCAGGAACCACGGTAAGGAATGATCCTCGCCGAGTACAGCAGCTTGCCCGAGCTGTGTGTCTTGCCACGGTCGTGGTCGAAGAACACACCCGGAGAACGGTGCAGCTGGGAAACGATAACGCGCTCGGTACCATTGATAACGAAGGTACCGTTCTCGGTCATGAGCGGAATTTCGCCCATGTACACTTCTTGCTCTTTGATGTCCTTGATCGCTTTGTTCGACGACTCTTTGTCGAAAATGATCAGACGGACTTTTACCCGCAGCGGTACGGCGAAGGTCACGCCGCGCAGTACGCATTCTTTGACATCAAAAGCCGGCTCGCCCAGGCGATAACCGACATACTCCAGAGCAGCATTGCCGGAATAGCTGATAATCGGGAAAACAGACTTGAAGGCCGCATGCAGGCCAATGTCGCGGAACTGGTCCTTGGTCGCCCCTGCCTGCAGGAATTCGCGATACGAATCCAGCTGGATGGCCAGGAGATAAGGCACATCCATGACATCCGGCAACTTGCTAAAGTCCTTGCGGATACGTTTTTTCTCAGTATATGAGTAAGCCATCAGCGTTCCCCAGCTTGGTCACCTGCTTATTTGGCCCCTCCGACGGGAGTTGCCAGAAACTCTTGCAAACCCTAGGTTTGCGCCGCCACATCGGGCGGGTATTTCGCGCCCCAGGCCAACGAATGATTCGCCGACCTAGAACGGAAAAAGGCCGGTGGCAAAAGCCACCAGCCATCAGCCTTACGCGAGTCGCTTCGGCTGTAGACGCAAGGTCGTCGCTTACTTGAGCTCGACTTTGGCGCCAGCTTCTTCCAAAGCAGCTTTGGCTTTGTCAGCTGCGTCTTTCGCAACAGCTTCCAGAACCATGGCAGGAGCGCCGTCAACCACAGCCTTGGCTTCTTTCAGGCCCAGACCGGTCAGTTCACGAACTGCCTTGATCACGTTAACTTTCTTCTCGCCAGCGTCGGTCAGCATGACGTTGAATTCAGTTTGCTCTTCAACAACAGCGGCAGCAGCAGCT
This sequence comes from Pseudomonas sp. 8BK, assembly GCF_902506475.1. Taxonomy (NCBI): domain Bacteria; kingdom Pseudomonadati; phylum Pseudomonadota; class Gammaproteobacteria; order Pseudomonadales; family Pseudomonadaceae; genus Pseudomonas; species Pseudomonas sp. 8BK. The sequence continues at coordinate 4,375,559 of NZ_LR733252.1, forward strand.
GGGCCAGCAGCGGCAACAGCAGCGGTAACGCCGAAGGTTTCTTCCATTGCTTTGATCAGTTCAACAACTTCCAGAACAGTTTTCTGGCCGATTGCTTCGATGATTTGTTCGTTAGTCAGAGACATGACTTTAAATCCTGTATTGGGGTGACAGCCTACGCAGCCATCAAATTAAACATATGATTTTGAAAGAGTTTTCGATGCCTTAGGCAGCGGAAGCTTCTTTCTGGTCGCGAATGGCCGCCAGAGTACGAGCCAGCTTGCTGGTAGCGCCTTGGATCACGCTCATCAGTTTCGCAATGGCTTCGTCGCGAGTTGGCAGCGAAGCCAACACGTCGATCTCGTTTGCTGCGAGGAACTTGCCCTCGAACGCAGCTGCCTTGATCTCGAACTTGTCCTGACCCTTGGCGAACTCTTTGAAAATACGAGCAGCAGCGCCCGGATGTTCCTTGGAGAATGCAATCAGGGTCGGGCCTTTGAACACGTCATTGAGGACCGAGTACTCGGTGCCTTCAACGGCGCGCTTGAGCAGGGTATTACGTACAACACGTACGTATACGCCAGCTTCGCGGGCCTCTTTACGGAGTCCGGTCATAGCGCCTACAGTCACGCCACGGGCATCAGCCACAACAGCGGACAGGGCGACTTTGGCAGCCTCGTTGACTTCAGCGACGATGGCCTTCTTGTCTTCGAGTTTAATTGCCACGGGTTTAACTCCTGCTTGTTACCGTTTCATCTGGCCGAAGCCGGATGTCGTTTTGGTGTCTGATTCGGTAAGGAACCGGGAGCACCATCTGCGTAGGCTGTTGGTTTAAGGCTTGCACCACCTACGGTCTTGGATAGCCCCCGCAAAGCAGGGACCCCAAAGTATCGAGACAACGCAATCGCTTGCGCTGCCTCTATGTATTACGCGTCGAGCGAGCTTTGATCGATGACCAGACCTGGGCCCATAGTGGTGCTCAGGGTTACGCGCTTGACGTAGATACCTTTCGAAGTCGATGGCTTCAGACGCTTTAGGTCAGAAATCAGCGCTTCAACGTTCTGCTTCAGCTTCTCGGCGTCAAAACCAACCTTGCCAACAGAACCGTGGATGATGCCGTTCTTGTCAGTACGGAAACGCACCTGACCAGCTTTGGCATTCTTCACCGCAGTAGCCACGTCAGGGGTAACGGTACCGACTTTCGGGTTAGGCATCAGGCCACGCGGGCCGAGCACTTGACCCAGCTGACCGACAACGCGCATTGCATCCGGGGAGGCAATAACTACGTCATAGTTCAGGTCGCCGCCTTTCATTTCGGCAGCCAGATCGTCCATACCTACGCGATCAGCGCCGGCAGCCAGAGCAGCTTCAGCAGCTGGCCCCTGAGTGAACACGGCAACGCGAACGCTTTTGCCCGAGCCGTTCGGCAGAACGGTGGCGCCACGTACAACCTGGTCGGATTTACGCGGATCAACACCGAGGTTGACGGCGATATCTACCGACTCAGAGAACTTAACTGCCGACAGCTCAGCCAGCAGAGCGGCCGCTTCAACAAAGTTGTAAGCCTTACCAGCCTCAACTTTCTCAGCGATTGCCTTTTGACGCTTAGTCAACTTAGCCATTACACACCCTCCACGTTGAGGCCCATGCTACGAGCAGAGCCGGCGATGGTGCGCACAGCGGCATCCAGATCAGCGGCAGTCAGATCAGCCTGTTTGGTTTTGGCGATCTCTTCAAGCTGAGCGCGAGTCACAGTACCGACCTTAACGGTGTTCGGACGAGCCGAACCGCTGGTCAGGCCAGCAGCCTTCTTCAGCAGAACCGAGGCAGGGGTGCTTTTGGTTTCGAAGGTGAAGCTACGGTCGCTGTAAACAGTGATGATCACTGGAGTCGGCAGACCAGGTTCCATGCCCTGAGTCTTGGCGTTGAACGCCTTGCAGAATTCCATGATATTCACGCCGTGCTGACCCAGAGCAGGGCCGACGGGTGGCGACGGGTTGGCTTGTGCAGCCTTTACTTGCAGCTTGATATAAGCCGTAATTTTCTTAGCCATGAGCTACTCCAGTTTTGGGTTCTAGCGCCTTGCGGCTCCCCAGTTATTGCCTATTTATCCCAGTGACGACAAAACCCCGCAGCCCAAGGCTGCGGGGTAAGGGATGCTTATGTCAGTTATGCCTTTTCGACCTGACTGAACTCCAGCTCGACCGGTGTAGAGCGACCAAAGATAGTCACTGCAACCTGAATGCGGCTCTTTTCGTAATTCACTTCTTCAACAACACCGCTGAAATCGGCAAACGGACCATCGATCACGCGCACCATCTCGCCCGGCTCAAACAATGTCTTCGGCTTAGGCTTGTCGCCACTATCGGCAACGCGACGCAGAATGGCATCAGCTTCTTTCTCGGTGATCGGCGCAGGCTTATCTGCAGTACCACCAATGAAACCCATGACACGCGGGGTATTCTTGATCAAGTGCCAAGTCGCCTCGCTCATCTCCATCTGCACCAGCACATAGCCAGGGAAGAACTTGCGCTCGCTCTTGCGCTTCTGGCCATTCCGCATCTCTACTACTTCTTCAGTAGGAACCAGAATCTCACCAAAAACATCTTCCATACCTGCGAGCTTTACGCGCTCTATCAACGAGCGCATAACATGCTTCTCGTAACCCGAGTAAGCATGCACAACGTACCAACGCTTAGCCACGGGACACCCTTAGCCGACAATCAACGAAACAAGCCAACCAAGCAGGGAATCTAAACCCCACAACAACAGCGCCATAACCAGAACAACAGCCACAACGATCAGCGTTGTCTGCGTGGTTTCCTGGCGAGTTGGCCAAACGACCTTGCGAATTTCAACGCGAGCTTCTTTTGCCAACACCCAAAAGGCCTGACCTTTTGAGGTTTGCAGGGCAACCGCACCTGCCAATGCTGCAACAACCAGCAAAGCCAGAACGCGATACAGAATAGGCTCAGCAGAGAAATACTGATTACCGACTACGCCTGCGATTACCAGAGCAGCAACTACGAGCCACTTAAGCAGATCGAAGCGAGAGTCTTTGGCTTCAGCCTTAACATTCATCTACTAGTATCCTGTAAAAAGACGCGCCAAATTCTAGGGAAAATGGCAGGTCAGGAGGGAATCGAACCCCCAACCTACGGTTTTGGAGACCGTCGCTCTGCCAATTGAGCTACTGACCTAAAAACAGAATCAGGCCGACCATTATGCCGGCCCGATTAAAACAGATCAATCGATTACGCGATGATCTTGGCTACGACGCCGGCACCGACGGTACGACCGCCTTCACGAATGGCGAAACGCAGGCCTTCCTCCATTGCAATGGTCTTGATCAGAGTGACAGTCATCTGGATGTTGTCACCTGGCATTACCATCTCAACGCCTTCCGGCAGTTCGCAGTTACCAGTTACGTCAGTCGTACGGAAGTAGAACTGAGGACGGTAGCCCTTGAAGAACGGAGTGTGACGACCGCCTTCTTCTTTGCTCAGCACGTACACTTCTGCAGTGAAAGTAGTGTGCGGCTTAACCGAACCCGGCTTGACCAGAACCTGGCCACGCTCTACGTCGTCACGCTTGGTGCCACGCAGCAGAACGCCGCAGTTCTCGCCAGCGCGACCTTCGTCGAGCAGCTTGCGGAACATTTCAACACCAGTACAAGTGGTCTTGGTGGTGTCACGCAGACCAACGATCTCGATTTCTTCCTGGATCTTGACGATACCGCGCTCGATACGGCCAGTTACCACGGTGCCACGACCGGAGATCGAGAATACGTCTTCGATTGGCATCAGGAACGGCTTGTCGATCGCACGAACCGGCTCTGGGATATAGCTATCCAGAGTTTCAACCAGCTTCTTAACAGCGCTAGTGCCCATTTCGTTGTCGTCTTGGCCGTTCAGCGCCATCAGAGCGGAACCGATGATGATCGGAGTGTCGTCACCTGGGAAATCGTAAGTGCTGAGCAGGTCACGCACTTCCATTTCCACCAGCTCCAGCAGCTCGGCGTCGTCAACCATGTCAGCCTTGTTCAGGAACACGACGATGTACGGAACACCTACCTGACGGGACAGCAGGATGTGCTCACGGGTTTGCGGCATCGGACCATCAGCGGCCGAGCAAACCAGGATAGCGCCGTCCATCTGCGCAGCACCGGTGATCATGTTTTTTACGTAGTCGGCGTGACCTGGGCAGTCAACGTGTGCGTAGTGACGCACGGACGAATCGTATTCAACGTGAGCGGTGTTGATGGTGATACCACGTGCTTTTTCTTCTGGGGCGCTGTCGATCTTGTCGAAGTCAACCTTGGCCGAACCGAATACTTCGGAGCAGACGCGGGTCAGAGCAGCGGTCAGAGTGGTTTTACCGTGGTCAACGTGACCGATGGTGCCTACGTTGACGTGCGGCTTGCTACGCTCAAACTTTTCTTTAGCCATTTTGACTGCCTCCCAGAGAAGAATTGACCAGGTATCACCGCCATAAAACAAAGGCAGATACTCGCATATCTGCCTTTATCAAATGGAGCTCATGAGCGGACTTGAACCGCTGACCTCACCCTTACCAAGGGTGTGCTCTACCAACTGAGCTACATGAGCGAAACACACTGCAAGAACAACAATGCTGGAGCGGGTAGCGGGAATCGAACCCGCATCATCAGCTTGGAAGGCTGAGGTTCTACCACTGAACTATACCCGCGGAGCCTGCAGCTCTCGCTAAATCTGGTGGAGGGAGAAGGATTCGAACCTTCGAAGTCGATGACGTCAGATTTACAGTCTGATCCCTTTGGCCACTCGGGAATCCCTCCAAACGGGGCGGCATTCTCATTCTATGCCGACCTACTGTCAAGCAATTTCTCATTAAAAAACCTGAGGTTAGCTACTTTGACAGCAACTTCGCAGATCACTTGTTAGCGCCAGCCTGCGAAGCGGGCGCCATTCTATGCATTCTATTGAGGGCTTGCAACCCCCTCACAAGGCATTAATTGATGTTGTAAGCCTTTGAAGTCAAAAGCCAAACGCTGCAGCAAGGAATCATCTGCCAGACGTCGGCTTTGCGGCGAAATACGCACCCAGAAACTGCGGTGTGCGCGCGTTAGCTCACGCAAAGACGGCTCATACCCAGCATCGCGCAAGCGCTGCATGACACTCTGCGCCGAATCACTACGCGGAAATATCCCCAAAGAAATCCCATTGGCCAAATCTCCCTGGGTAATGATGTAGCTATCAATTTTTCTCGCCTGCAGCTCACGCAATTGGCGCAACGACGCTTGCCGAGAAGCCAAAGGCGGCAGGTATACCCAGTAATCGACCCCAGCCGCCGCGTCCATACTTTGCACCCGCGACTGAATATCCAGGCTCAGCAAACGCTGCTCGACGGCAGACGCATCTGCCCTCAACTCAAAACTACCAAGAAACAGGCAAACCGCTTCAACAGACTGAACCTCTGCTGCCTCTCGCCGCGGCGGCGCACTTGACTCACTGAGCAGGCGAATATCGCGCTTACTATCTTGCGCCATATTCAGCGGTGCAATTTCAGTAACCCGCAACGGCGCCTGCTGCTGATGCCAGACGTAATAGAACAGATTCAGCACAACCAACCACAAGAACATCCAGCGCATGCATGACCTCAATCTATGGGGCAAGCGATCGCCAAGCCGATGAATACCAGATCCGGCACAACCCTCGCCCCCGGAATAACATCCATCACTAAAGGGGCATCCCCACCCGTGAGAAAAACATCAATATCGCCCCCCAGCAGCTCAGCCGCCATGGCCACCTGAGCGGTGACAAACCCTCGCAGCATCAACAAGCATCCCCGCTCAACCGCCTCAGCAGTAGCGCGCCCCGGCACCAAGCTCTCCAACGCCTTGGCCGCCTCATCCCGGTCATAGCGCGTTCTTCGCGTATGGGTTCGCAACTGCGTGCGCATCAACGGCACACCAGGACAGATAAACCCGCCCAAATGCGCACCATCCACCATCACGAAATCCGAAGTTACCGCAGTGCCAAGGTCGATAACTAACACTGCCTTGCGCGATAGCTGGTAAGCCGCCACCACTGCGAGCCAGCGATCAAGCCCAAGACGCTCATACTCCCCATAGCCGTTACGCACGCCGAGCAAGGACACAGCAGGACGAGCAACACGACACCGGACAGCAAACATCTGCTCAATCAGCGAAATCAGCTGCGCAGTCTCATCATCACTACGCACACTCACCAACCGACAGGCGCGCAACTGCACCGCTTGCTCGCGGACAACATCTATAAGCACTTGATCCGATTCAACGACGCCACCTACGCTCGAGGAGGATTGGTCATCACTGAGTAAACGCCACTTGATAAAGGTATTACCGCAGTCGAGCTCAAGAATCATCACGCAACCTCAGACTAAGCTCACCACCGCTAAAGCTTCGCTCAAGCCCATTCATACGAAGACGAATGGCGCCAGAATGATCCACCCCTAAAACCTCCCCCTCGATAGGCTCACCGCCAGCCGTTAACGCAACCGATCGCCCCTGCCAAAGGTGACAAGCCTGCCACTCATCCTGCAAAGCAGCGAACCCCTCACGCAGCTGTATATCCAGATAGCGTGATAACTGGCGGTTCAACTCACCAGCCAGCTCATTGCGATTCAACAGACGACCCAGCTCCGCACGCATAGAAGTCCAAGGCTGACCGATAGCGCCAGGCTCTGCTGCGAGCATATTTACATTCAAGCCAATCCCGATGACCACATGACACACGTCAGCGGGATCACCAGACAGTTCTAACAGGATGCCTGCCAACTTGCGCTCGCCAACCAGAACATCATTAGGCCACTTCAACCCGGCTTCAACCACGCCAAAACCGCGAATAACCTGCAGCAGCGCCAAGCCGACAGCAAGACTCATGCCCTCAAGCTGACGCATACCGCCTTCAACACGAACAACCAGGCTGTAATACAGATTCTCGCCGAAAGGACTTACCCAGCTACGCCCCCGCCGCCCCCGACCACTGGTTTGTCGCTCAGCAAGCACGTAGTACGGCAACGATTGCGCCGCAGGCAAAAGCCGCAACGCCTCTGCGTTGGTCGAGTCCACACTGGGCATAACACACGCACGCCAGCGCGGCGCATCCACTTGAGCAGTCAGCCAATCCGCATCCAACAACTGCAGTGGCGTCGCCAGTCGGTACCCTCGCCCGCGCACCTTGTGCAACGGCAACGACAGCTCTGCCTGCAGAGCCTGCAGTTGCTTCCACACAGCAGAGCGACTGACGCCCAGCGCAGCCCCGAGCGCCTCACCGGAGTGGAAGCGCCCGTCCTGAAGAAGCCTTAACAATGCAAGCATGTGAGCCCCGCCTAGCAATAAGGCACGCATAATAACGACGCGCCGTTTAGTTGCCTATCAGAGGCGCACCTGCGCCTGGTTTGTTTTCACGGCGCAAAGTAAAACCCCCGACCAGTTTCCTGATCGGGGGTTTTGGTATAGGTGCTTGACGATGACCTACTCTCACATGGGGAAACCCCACACTACCATCGGCGATGCATCGTTTCACTACTGAGTTCGTATGGGAACGGGTGTGACCTCTTCGCTATCGCCACCAAACCTGATGGAGAGAATGTTCTCTCAAAACTAGATAACAATGTTCATTTTTCACATTAGAATATAGGTTAAGTCCTCGATCTATTAGTATCTGTCAGCTCCACGTGTCACCACGCTTCCACCTCAGACCTATCAACCTGATCATCTTTCAGGGATCTTACTTCCTTGCGGAATGGGAAATCTCATCTTGAGGGGGGCTTCATGCTTAGATGCTTTCAGCACTTATCCCGTCCGCACATAGCTACCCAGCGATGCCCTTGGCAGAACAACTGGTACACCAGCGGTGCGTCCATCCCGGTCCTCTCGTACTAAGGACAGCTCCTCTCAAATTTCCTGCGCCCGCGACGGATAGGGACCGAACTGTCTCACGACGTTCTGAACCCAGCTCGCGTACCGCTTTAATGGGCGAACAGCCCAACCCTTGGGACCGACTACAGCCCCAGGATGCGATGAGCCGACATCGAGGTGCCAAACCTCCCCGTCGATGTGGACTCTTGGGGGAGATAAGCCTGTTATCCCCGGGGTAGCTTTTATCCGTTGAGCGATGGCCCTTCCATGCGGAACCACCGGATCACTAAGCCCGACTTTCGTCCCTGCTCGACTTGTAGGTCTCGCAGTCAAGCTCCCTTGTGCCTTTACACTCTGCGAATGATTTCCAACCATTCTGAGGGAACCTTTGGGCGCCTCCGTTACATTTTAGGAGGCGACCGCCCCAGTCAAACTGCCCACCTGACACTGTCTCCCTGCCCGATAAGGGCAGCGGGTTAGAAGGTCAATACAGCCAGGGTAGTATCCCACCGATGCCTCCACCGAAGCTAGCGCTCCGGTTTCTAAGGCTCCTACCTATCCTGTACAAGCTGTACCAACATTCAATATCAGGCTGCAGTAAAGCTCCACGGGGTCTTTCCGTCCTGTCGCGGGTAACCTGCATCTTCACAGGTACTATAATTTCACCGAGTCTCTCGTTGAGACAGTGCCCAGATCGTTGCGCCTTTCGTGCGGGTCGGAACTTACCCGACAAGGAATTTCGCTACCTTAGGACCGTTATAGTTACGGCCGCCGTTTACTGGGGCTTCAATTCGCACCTTCGCTTACGCTAAGCGCTCCTCTTAACCTTCCAGCACCGGGCAGGCGTCAGCCCCTATACTTCGCCTTACGGCTTCGCAGAGACCTGTGTTTTTGCTAAACAGTCGCCTGGGCCTATTCACTGCGGCTTCTCGGGGCTTTAACACCCTAAGAAGCACCCCTTCTCCCGAAGTTACGGGGTCATTTTGCCGAGTTCCTTAACGAGAGTTCTCTCGATCACCTTAGGATTCTCTCCTCGCCTACCTGTGTCGGTTTGCGGTACGGGCACCTCTCACCTCGCTAGAGGCTTTTCTTGGCAGTGTGGAATCAGGAACTTCGCTACTAAATTTCGCTCGCCATCACAGCTCAGCCTTCACGGGAAACGGATTTGCCTATTTCCCAGCCTAACTGCTTGGACGCGGATATCCAATACCGCGCTTACCCTATCCTCCTGCGTCCCCCCATTGCTCAAATGGTGAGGAGGTGGTACAGGAATATCAACCTGTTGTCCATCGCCTACGCCTTTCGGCCTCGGCTTAGGTCCCGACTAACCCTGAGCGGACGAGCCTTCCTCAGGAAACCTTAGGCATTCGGTGGACGGGATTCTCACCCGTCTTTCGCTACTCATACCGGCATTCTCACTTCTAAGCGCTCCACCAGTCCTTCCGGTCTGACTTCACTGCACTTAGAACGCTCTCCTACCACTGTTCGTAAGAACAGTCCGCAGCTTCGGTGATACGTTTAGCCCCGGTACATTTTCGGCGCAGAGTCACTCGACCAGTGAGCTATTACGCACTCTTTAAATGGTGGCTGCTTCTAAGCCAACATCCTGGTTGTCTAAGCAACTCCACATCCTTTTCCACTTAACGTATACTTTGGGACCTTAGCTGGCGGTCTGGGCTGTTTCCCTTTCGACTACGGATCTTATCACTCGCAGTCTGACTCCCAAGGATAAGTCATCGGCATTCGGAGTTTGACTGAATTCGGTAACCCGGTAGGGGCCCCTAGTCCAATCAGTGCTCTACCTCCGAGACTCTTACCTTGAGGCTAGCCCTAAAGCTATTTCGGAGAGAACCAGCTATCTCCAGGTTCGATTGGCATTTCACCCCTACCCACACCTCATCCCCGCACTTTTCAACGTGCGTGGGTTCGGGCCTCCATTCAGTGTTACCTGAACTTCACCCTGGACATGGGTAGATCACCTGGTTTCGGGTCTACGACCACGTACTCATGCGCCCTATTCAGACTCGCTTTCGCTGCGGCTCCGCATCTTCTGCTTAACCTTGCACGGGATCGTAACTCGCCGGTTCATTCTACAAAAGGCACGCCATCACCCGTTAACGGGCTCTGACTACTTGTAGGCACACGGTTTCAGGATCTATTTCACTCCCCTTCCGGGGTGCTTTTCACCTTTCCCTCACGGTACTGGTTCACTATCGGTCACTAGGGAGTATTTAGCCTTGGGAGATGGTCCTCCCGGATTCCGACGGAATTTCACGTGTTCCGCCGTACTCAGGATCCACTCTGGAGAGAACAACATTTCAGTTACAGGGCTGTTACCTTCTTTGGCGGGCCTTTCCAGACC